>MHAY01000087.1 GCA_001804705.1 Ignavibacteria bacterium RIFOXYC2_FULL_35_21 | reverse complement strand
AAAGATAATTGAAGAGTGGGAAGATCCACCGCCGGACCCGATTCTTGATTAATTAAGTAAATAAAAGAAAAAATTTGTTAAACAAAAATAAAAGGAATATCAATGGAAATATTAATAGCGATTTTATGGTACTTACAGCTTTTAATTCCTGGTATTACTTACACCCAGTCAGATATTAACAATCTGATTCAGGAAAACAATAAAGCCATTCATTCAGTCAAAAAGGATGTTCAGCAAACAACACAGATTATGAATGATTATAATAATAAGACTAATAACCAATGGAAAAAAATCATCGAAGAATGGGAAGATCCGCCGCCGGACCCGATTCTTGATTGATGAAATGGCATATTAATTGCTAAAATTTATTTTATGAAAAAATTAAATGGAGTATATATGTTTTTATTTATTGCGATACTGTGGTACCTGCAGGTACTTATTCCTAATTCGACCCAAAGCATCTCGGATGTCGATGCTTTAATTGATGCCGGTACAAAATCTTTAAATAAGATGAACTCATCTCAGGTTATTAAAATTGAACCTGTACAGAGTTTTTTGAATTCCGGTAAACAATTCAGGAACAGGGTAGAACAGCTTGATGCTGATAATTCTAATCCTATTCTTGATTAGTGCATCAATAGTTAAATAAGATTATTACTGTTTGTTTACAGTGAAAGTTTGGACTGTAAATTCGATTAAATTGCTCATAAGCAATTTAATTATCCTTGTTTATAATGGCAATTGTAAGTGAACACTAATTTGGTTAGTTTTAATCAAAGAAATCTACCGCCTTTGGCGGTAGTAATAACCGATTTTGGTTATACCTTATTATATAATTATTTATCCTTGTTAAATCCACCGCCTATGGCGGTGGTGGTTTAATTAAAAAATAAATTAAATTAGAATTGTGTCTTCCCTATCGGGGCTTAAAGATACAATTGTAATTTTTGCACCTGTAAATTCTTCAATAACCCTGAAGTATTTTTTAGTTTCTTCGGGAAGCTCATCAAAATTATTAATACCTCTTAATGATTTTTTCCATCCCGGTAAAGTCTCATAAATAGGGATAATTTTTTCTAGCGACGGGCAATCAGCCGGGAAATAACTGATTTCCTTTCCGTTTATACTATATTTTGTGCAGAGTTTAATCTCATCAAAATCATCGAGTACATCCAGTTTTGTAATAGCAATTTCTGAGATTCCGTTAATCATTACTGAATATTTTAAGGCAACAAGGTCTAGCCACCCGCATCTTCTGGGCCTTCCTGTTGTCGAACCAAATTCAACTCCGGTTGCCCTTAACTTTTCCCCGATTTCATTTTTTTGTTCCGTTGGGAATGGCCCATTTCCAACTCGTGTTGTATAAGCCTTTACGACACCAATTATTTTAGAAATAGATGTTGGAGGAATCCCTAAACCTGTGCATGCACCTCCTGCGGTAGGATTTGAACTTGTAACAAAAGGATAAGTTCCGTGGTCAACGTCAAGCAAAGCACCTTGGGCTCCTTCGACAAAAATCTTTTTTCCATTTACTATGGCATCGTTTAACATCAAGGTTACATCCTTAATATATGGGTCAATCAGTTTATCAAATTCTAAATAAGTTTTGACGATTGAATCAACATCAAGTTCTTCAAACCCATAAATTTTTTGCAGGACAGCATTATTATCATCAAGGTTTGTCCTAAGCTTATCTTCGAGGATTTTTCTGTCAAGTAAATCCACAATTCTAATCCCTGTTCTTTTTGCTTTATCTAAATAAGCCGGCCCTATTCCTCTGCCTGTAGTACCAATTGCTTTGCCGTTTTCTTTTTCGCTTGCCTGGTCAAGTAATTTATGGTATGGCATTATAAGATGAGCTTTATGGCTTATGAACAATCTTCCCTTCACCTGAACGCCGTGGCTTTCAAGCATATGGATTTCATCCATCAATGCAACAGGGTCAATCACTACGCCATTTCCTATGATGCAAATGACATTTTTCGACAAGATTCCCGAAGGAATAAGATGAAGAATATATTGTTTTCCGTCAATTACAATTGTATGTCCGGCATTAGCTCCGCCCTGATAGCGGGCTACAATGTCTGCTGATTGTGATAATAAATCTACAATTTTTCCTTTACCTTCATCTCCCCATTGAGAACCAACGACAACAATAACACTCATGTGATTACCATACTTATATATATTTTCGTTAATTATTTCTTCTTAACCAAAAAAAAGCCCCGGCTTTTATTAAGACCGGAGCTTTGTCCAATCATCACTAATTTACGAATATTTTTCGTATGCTTCTTCTAAATTATTATGAATTTGAAAAACTTTATCAAGGTGTGTCATTACGAGTAATGACATCACTTTTGATGGAACCGATACAAGTGCCATTTGAATATTATTTTTCCTTAGTGAACTTAATCCACTCACCATCATGCCTAAACCTGAGCTATTCATCACCTTAACTTTGTTCAAATCAACGATAACACATGTGAGTCCTTTATCAAACAGTTCATATAGTATTGCAGAGAACTCTAATGCATCGTTTCCACCCAGCACTTGTTCATTGAGTTCTATGCTTGCAATTTGAGGCTTCCCCTCGATTATTTTATATTTGTAACTGCTCATAATAAAAATATTTTTACTAATTTATAAGAAAATAATTTTATTTCAAACTTTTGCAGTTTTCAACTCGGTTTTCTTATCAGGTTCATAATCAATTGGTATCTTTTTAACTGTATGCGTGTACCAGAGAACGAATGTACTTGCTATATAGATGGAAGAATAAGTACCAGTAATGATACCTATAAGCATGGTAAATGCAAACCCCTGAAGAACGGGTCCACCAAGTAATACAATTGTTAATAGTACGATAAATACTGTTACAACCGTATTGATTGTTCGCGATAAAGTTTCATTAACACTGACATTTACTAGTTTAAGAAAAGGAGTCCCTTTCATCTTATCTTTATTTTCACGAATACGGTCAAAAATAATAACAGTATCATTTACAGAAAAACCAACGACTGTCAACATAGCCGCAAGAATTGATTGATTGAATTCAAGGTCAATCCATCCAAGTTTGTTAACCACAATAACCACCAGGAATGTTAAAATGACATCATGTATCAATGCAATAACAGCCCCGAATCCATATGTAAATTCAAACCTGAATGCTATGTAAAGCATGATGGCAATTATTGAAATAAGAACTGCAAGAAATGCTTGTCCTCTCAATTCCTTACCAATCTTCGGACCGATTTTGTCAGACTTAATAACTTCGGTTTTTATATCCGGCAGATATTTATTAAATGCTTTCAATATTATTGTATCGGCTTTTTCAGTCTCTTTTGTACGCACGAGGAATTGGTTTTCTTTACCAAAGGATTTGATTTCGCCACCTTTAATACCTGTTTTTTCAACTGCATTTCGAATAACATCTGCATGTACTGGTTTGGAGAATTGATACGCTATTTCAGTTCCACCCTCAAAGTCAATTCCGAATTCAATTCCAACGAAGATAATTACAAATATACTTGTAATATTAATTAATGTTGACAATATCACAAAGAATTTTCTTTTACCAACGAAATCTATGTTTGTTCCATGAAAAAATTGCATTTTTTACCTTTCTTAATTTCTTATATAGTAAGTGACTTTGGCTGACCAAAATTATAAGTGGTTGCTCCACGCATTATTGATATTTCAATCATCGCTCTCGATACTACAATCTGTGTAAACAGAGTAGCAATAATTCCTATCATCAGGGTAAGAGCAAAACCCTGAATTGGGCCAGTACCAAAGAAATATAAAATCAAACCGGTTATAAAGGTCGTTATATTTGAGTCGAGAATAGCACTTAATGCATGCTTGTAACCTTCATCAATTGCCGATTTCAGTGAACGCCCCTTATAAAGTTCTTCCCTTATTCTTTCAAAGATAAGAACGTTTGCATCAACGGCCATACCTATTGTAAGTATAATACCTGATATACCGGGTAAAGTCAGAGTGCCTCCAAATGCCGATAATACTGCAAGTATCAGTATAACATTCAGCAAGACTGAAATATTTGCTATCAATCCGCCTTTGGCATAATAAATCAACATGAATAAGACAACGAATATTAATGCTACACCGCTTGCTAATAAGCCGTCGTTTATTGAATCTTCTCCAAGTGAGGGTCCTACTACTCTTTCTTCTATTATTTGTACGGGAGCTTTTAATGCACCGGCTTTTAAAACGATTTCGAGTAGTCTTGCTTCCTCGACATTAGCCATGCCTGTGATTTGCGAACTCCCGCCCATAATTTTACTCTGCACGACAGGAGCAGAATATATCTGGTCATCGAGAACTATAGCAATTCTTTTCTTTAGATTTGCACCTGTTATTCTTCCCCATTTATCCGCACCTTCCGAATTCATACCCATCAGCACCATTGGCTGGTTTGTCTGTGGGTCAAAAGTTGCTCTTGCTTCTGTTACATATTCACCTGTAATTTCAGGTTCTCTTTTAATGGCATAAAAATTATATATTTTCTCTTTGCTTTGTTTTTCGACTCTTGGGTCGGGTTTAGCTTCGCGTGCAATCTTCAGGTCAAAAGGTATTAATGCTTTGACTTCAGGCCTTGCAAGTATATTATTGAATTTCTTTAATGTTTGGTCAGGTATTATAAAACTATATTCACCCTCCGGAAATTGTTCTATCGGTATAGAATATCCTACCGGTGTTGACTTTCCGCCTCTGTCATCATCCTGCACATAATATGTCTGGAACAGAGTTGTGAATGGATGGTCTTCCTGATACCTTCTTCTCACTTCTTCCTCAGGCAATCCTGCATAAGGGTCGGATGTATCTGAGGCAGGTTTTGTAGTAGCGGTATCAGTTACTGGGATTTTTGAAGTGTCTGTTACTTCTGATTTTTTATCTTTTTTACTCTTCTTCTTATCTTTAACTGCCAAATCTTTTTTCGATTTTGTTGTGTCATGTGCTGTTTTAATTGCAGAATCCTGACTCATAGTATTTGATGAATCTGCTAATGAATCAGGCATTAAGCCTTTTGCCCTTTTTGCCTTTTCGCTTAAAAGTTTATCAATTTTTGCAAATGTTTTAACAATTTCTTTATTGTTTTTTACAAGATTGAACTCTAACCTTGCTGTTGTCTGCAAAAGTTTTCTCATTTCTATTTCATTATTGACACCAGGTAGCTCGAGCATAATTCTGCGTGCACCCTGCTTTTGTATTGTCGGTTCGGCAATACCATACTTATCAATTCTCTGTCGGATTACTTCCTGAGCCTGGTCTATAGCATTATCTGAATTATTTTTTAATCTTTCAATAATTTTATCTTCTGAAGCTTCGCGCAAATCTCCAATATCAAAGTAAGAAATCAGCGATTTACCGCGAGGCCTTGCAATCTTGTTAAAATTATTAAGGAAAATATCTAATACTGATTCATCGCTTAGCTTGGCATCCTGCTGGGTCTTTTCGATGACCTCGTTAAATATATCGTCAACCGATTCTCTTTGTGCAGATTCTTCGATTAGTTTTACAATATCGCATTCTAATGTTACATACATGCCACCCCGAAGGTCTAATCCAAGTTTAAGTCTTTTATTCTTTGCCGATTCAAGGTCTTTTCCGTATTTCTCTTCGAATTTTTCTAATCTGACAAGTGAATCTGTTGTTGATGTGTCCCTTTTTGCCCTGTTATATGCTTCCTGCTTTTTTTCTTCAAGCTTTGTTGATTCATAAGTGGGATATAAAAGGAGAAAAGCAGCGATTATAGGAATTCCTATAATCAATATTTTTCCAAAATACTTTTTCAATTAAAAATCCTCCGCTGAATTTATCTAAATATTTTATTTGCGTAAAAATCAAAGAATACAAATATATCTGTATTTCAATAAATAAACAATGACTTTGCTAAAATCATATGGCTTTTGTATTGCAATAATAAGTATTATTTAATGTCAACTCTAATGTAACCTTTACTCAAATTTTTTGTTAATGCATTTGTATAAAATTGCATAATTTTAAATTTAGTTTTATATGAAAAACTTTTGGAGTTTACATTTATGAAAAATATAGTACTAATACTATTTATCATTTATATTTCTTTTCAGTTTACGTTTGCTCAAAAAACAGCTATAATTGCTAACCATAATTCATGTAATATTAATGAAATACCCGTCCAATATATAGACATTGCAAGGCAGACCTTCAATATAGCATATGGAACAACAGCCCATGGAAGTCAGCTAATTACAGGGATGGAATTACTTAGAAATAAAAACATCATTTTTGCTTTTAATTCAGGACCCGGTACTCTTACAATTACTGATACGGTTTTCAAAAAAGACCTCTCCAATCCGGCTTTTGCGGACGAAATCAGAAATCATCTGAATTCAAATCCCGGTGTTAACATTATCATGTGGTCCTGGTGCTGTGTCTTCGATATGGATTTGTCGGTTTTTGACACATATTGCCAGATATTGAATCAGCTTGAAAATGAATATCCGAATGTCAAATTTATTTATATGACTGCACATTTAAATGGAACAGGTAGTGACGGCAATGTAAATGTAAGAAACGAAATCATTCGTAAATACTGCCGCGACAATGGAAAAATTCTTTTTGATTTTGCAGACATAGAGAGCTATGACCCCGATGGCAATTATTATCTCGATAAAAGGGGCGACGATGCCTGCAATTATAGGATAAATGATGAGATACACAATTGGGCTGAAGAATGGTGTGCAAGAAATCCATTGGAATGTGAGGAATGTAACTGTGCAATTTCACACCCTTTAAATTGCAAACAGAAGGGTAAAGCAGTTTGGTGGATGCTTGCACGTCTTGCCGGCTGGGATGGTAAATCCATAAGTACCGTTTATATAAATCAGGACACTTGTGGTTGTGTTGAACTTTTTCCAAGCTACCCGAATCCGGCAGATGATTTAACATACTTCCAATTTAAATTAAAGGACAAAACAAATATATCACTCATCATATATGATTTACAAGGGAATAAAGTCTTAACCTTGATTGATAATATTGAGTTCCCTGGTCAAGAGCATACAGTACCTTTCAGTCTGAAAAGTTTACCTGTTGGTATTTATGAATATCAACTTATTACTTCTTCTGTCGTAAAGTCAAGTAAACTGGTTATTGTTAGGTAAAATAAAAGCTGGAAAAACAGCTTTTATTTTGAAATTATATTTATTTTTCAATCGAATTAATTCAAAGTCTTTTGTCCTGCTTCCCAATTGCAAGGGGTTCTCTTCCCTGTCTGTAATGCTTTAATTACTCTTAAAACTTCTTTTGAATTTCTTCCTACATCTTCAGGATGAATAACACTATATTGAAGAATCACATTAGGGTCAATTATATATAATCCGCGAAGTGCATAACCTGTTTCTTCTTTGAGAATTTCGTAATTCCCCGAAGTTTCCCGTGTGAAATCAGCTTTTTAAAATTTATTAATAAAATAATTTTTGATTGAAGATAAACGAAAAGAAATAAAAATTTTTGAATCCCGTTTTGTGCAATTAACGTAATGCAAAATTGTTTAGTGTCTCATTAAAAAGATAACTTTTGTATATTTGCAGTTCATTTTTTTTCAAAATAGAAATTAAAGTTGTTCGGAGATTAAAATGGCAGATAAAACACTTGTAATTGTAGAATCACCTGCAAAAGCGAAAACCATAAATAAATATTTAGGTAAAAATTATATAGTCGAAGCGTCTGTGGGACACATCAAAGACCTTATTTCATTTCGTCTCGGCGTAGATGTAAAGCATGACTTTAAGCCTCTCTATACTGCAATTAGAGGCAAGGCACAAGTTATAAAAAAGCTTAAGGATGTATCGAAAGTTTCAAAAAGCGTATTACTTGCGACAGACCCTGACCGCGAAGGTGAAGCTATTGCATGGCACATAGCTGAAGAAATTAAAGATGAAAATAAAAATATTAAAAGAGTTCTTTTCAATGAAATTACAAAAACAGGTGTCGAAAAAGGATTGAAGGAACTGAGGGAACTCGATGAGAATCTTTTTATGTCCCAACAGGCTCGCAGAGTAATGGACAGGTTAATCGGTTACCAGGTTTCTCCTTTTGTATCGAGGGCGATGATTAACAAAACTGCAAAATCATTATCGGCAGGAAGAGTGCAATCCGTAGCATTAAGATTAATTTGTAAGCTCGAAAATGAAATTCAGAATTTCCTTCCTATTGATTATTGGACTATACTCGGTGAATTTGCTTCCGATGGCAAGAAAACATTTAAAGCAAAACTTGTTGGAATCAATGGGAAAAATATTACCAGTCCGGATGGCTCAGCCAGAGCCGGAAACGAGACCGAACAAAAACTCCTCGATGATAAACTTGCTTCAATGAATTTCATTAAGACCGAGGAAGAGGCTAATGATTTAATCAATAGAATAAAAAAAGAGAATTATTCTATCGGCGATATAATTAAAAAACAAATAAACAGAAAAGCACCCGCACCATTCACAACAAGCAGTCTCCAGCAGGAAGCTTCACGCAGACTTGGCTTCCCGAATAAGAAAACTATGTCTGTTGCACAAAAATTGTATGAAGGTGTTTCGCTTGGAAAAGAAGGAGAAGTCGGTTTAATAACATATATGAGGACTGACTCTGTCCGTTTAAGCCCTGAAGCACAGCAAGCCGCAAGAGAACATATTCAGAAAGTTTTCGGAAATGATTATCTTCCTGAATCGGTTCCTGTTTTTACTACTAAATCAAAGAATGTACAGGATGCTCACGAGGCTATTCGTCCGACAAGCCTTGAATACACCCCTGCCGAAGTAAAAAAATTGCTCGACAAAGAACACGCTGCATTGTATGAATTAATTTACAATCGCTTTCTTGCTTCTCAGATGAAAGAAGCGGTTTATGAGCAAACATCAATTGAAATTTCAGGGGGAGAATTCCTTTTCAGAATCACAGGCTCGGTCGTCGTGTTCAAAGGATACCTTGCTGTGTACGAGGATGACAAAGATGATAAAAACGGTAATGGCAACGGGAAAGACACTACAACATCTTTACCGAAGAATTTGAAAAAAGATATGAAATTAAGCCTGAAAGATGTTGAATCCGTTAAATCGCAGACAAAACCTCCCTCACGTTATAATGCCGCAAGCCTTGTGAAAGAGCTTGACGAACTCGGAATCGGCAGGCCCAGCACTTACGCTGCTATTGTCAGTACCCTGCTCGATAGAGAGTATATAAATCAGGATAAGAAATCTTTTGTTCCAACTGAACTTGGTTTTGATGTCAACACAATTCTGATTAAAAATTTCCCTGATTTATTTAATGTGAAATTCACGGCAGATATGGAAGAAGAACTCGACTTTGTGGCAGATGGAACAAAGTCATACCTTGAAATTATGAATGATTTTTATACACCATTCAAAGATTCTTTGCAACATGCTAACGAACATTCCGATATACCCGAAATAATTTGTGACAAATGTGGTGCTCCTATGGAAATCAAGGTTAGCCGTAGAGGCAGGTTCCTTGGCTGTTCAAACTATCCTGAATGTAAAAATACAAAACCACTCCCAAAAGAAGAGAAAGCTGAAAAAACAGAGCCTGAAATTGCAGAAGGTGTTTTCTGTGATGTATGCGGCAAGCAGATGGTCATCCGCTCTAGCAAATTCGGTAAATTCTATGGATGTATTGACTATCCCATATGCAAAGGTACAAAACCTATTTCAACTAATATAAGTTGTCCGAAGTGTAAAGAAGGTATTATTCTAGAAAGGTTCAGTCCAAAATCCAAAAAGAAATTCTGGGGTTGTTCGCGTTATCCTGACTGCAACTACCTTTCTAATCATGAGCCAGTTGACAAGAAATGTGAGAAATGCGGGCATGATTATATTGAGGTTCACTTTAAGAAGGTTGACGAAAACTGGATTAAATACCTTAAATGTCCCGAATGTAAAGAAAATTTTGAAATGCCCGTTTAGTTTGATTTTTTAATTTTTTCAAGTTTCTCTATTCCAACTTTCATCTCTATCGAAAGTCCTGGTGCGTGGTATTCAGGCAGTCCGTCAATGTATTGACCTGCAGAAGTCCATCTTTTATCATACAGTCCCAGTACATCGAGATTGAGTGAGTATCTGATGTTCAAACCAAACAGCAGATTAATTTTTTTCATATAATCTTCTGCCAGATTGACTTTATAATCCATACCCCCACCAAGATTCAGAAGCAAATTGAATTTTGTAAATCTTGAGTTTCCAGGATTTGAAAGAAAATCCTTAAATTCAATTAATGAATCTTTTCTCAAATCCAAATGTGTTATAGAACAACCAAGACCAATTATTGGATAGATAGCAATATTATTGATTAAATCGTGGAATCCTTCTAATTCGAGAAAAAAAGAATATGTCTTTAATGAAGTTGATTTATTTCCATTTTCAATGGTTCTCTCAAAAGGAATTCTTACATCTAATGAAATAAAAATATTAGGAATATGATAGAATGGAAACGGGAAATGATTGGAAGCATAATTAAATCCGATATAATAAACATGTTCAGATTCAATCGCAGGAAATCCATTTTCAGTTATGATTTTATTGATGTCTGAAAGATTATCGAAATATATGCCGGGTTTCATGCATAGTTGTGTGTACAAATCGTACTCAGGTTTTTCCAGTGCAAAGGTTACATTGTAAAAACAAATTAATAATAAAAATATTATAAAAATTCTATACATCATTTCCATAAAAAAAAAGCCCGTATCTGACGAAACGGGCTTGTTATAAAAAAATTATTTTACTTACTCAAAGCATGTCTCAATGACATATACCCAACTGTTCCGAATCCCATAAGAAACATTAACTGGAATGGTATTGCGGCAATTTCGAGGTAATAAGCAGAAATTGCTATACCTATCACATAATATAAAGCAAGAAAAAGCTCGATGAAAATTGTCGGACTGATTTTCTTCTGTACATATTTCTTCTTTCGCCATTCATCACCATCTGTAACAATCTGATATTTCGGAGTGCGAGAGAATCCTGATTTGATATTGAGCAATGCTTCCATTACAGCTTTAGTGTTGTTCACTGCAAAACCCATGCTTCCTGCAAGAAATACAGGGAACAGAAGTAGCCTCTTCCTCCAGTCGAGATGTATTGCTTTTTGTGCGTACATATAGAAAAGGAATGTCGAGATTGACGCTAATACAAATATTGACATCAATGTGTAATATTCATCAAATCCCCCAATAGTGTTTTTAATCACAACGAGAGGTACATTTAGTAAAGCAACGACAATAATAAATGGAAAAACAATGTTGCTTGTCAAATGAACGATACATTCCAATTTCATTTTCAAAGACAAGTCTGATTTTAACACAGCCGGGAGTATCTTCTTTGCAGTTTCAACTGCACCTTTTGTCCAGCGGAATTGCTGTGTTTTAAGTGCATTAATATCAGCAGGAAGTTCAGCAGGAGAAGTTACTTCATTAAGAAAAATGAAATTCCATCCTTTGAGCTGAGCCCTGTAGCTTAGGTCAAGGTCTTCGGTCAATGTGTCAGAGTGCCAGTTTCCTGCATCATAAATAGCCGCTTTACGCCAGATACCGGCAGTACCGTTGAAGTTAATAAAGAACCCGGCTTTGTTGCGAACCTGTTGTTCTATTACAAAGTGCCCATCGAGTGCAAGAGCCTGAGCCCTTGTCAGGAAAGAATAATTCTCATTGAGATGCTCCCATCTTGTCTGTACACAACCGACCTTCTCGTCCTTGAAATAAGATACAGTTTTGTATAGGAAATCATCATGAGGTACAAAGTCAGCATCGAAAATGGCAATGAATTCGCCGCGGGCTTGTTCAAGCCCCTCTTTCAAAGCACCTGCCTTGTATCCCTGACGGTTTACCCTGTGAATATACTTGATGTCATAACCCTGCATGGTGTAGTCATCAACGAGTCTCCGGGCAAGCTCCTGAGTTTCATCTGTCGAGTCATCCAGCACCTGAATCTCAAGCCTGTCTTTAGGATATTTAATGTCGCATATTGAACGTACTAAACGTTCAATAACATACATTTCGTTGTACATTGGCAATTGTATCGTTACAACCGGAAAATCTTTAGGAAGTTCGGAGTTTGGACGTTTGATTTTTAGTGTTTTGTGGTAGTAGTATAGCATTATCAGTCCGTGGATTCCAAACCCAAAAAGAATGGTCAACGAAATTAAATAAATAATAAGTATAAAATATTCCATAGGCGGAGATTTACCTCACCCCATTGTTAAAAATAATATTTAACAAAAAATATAACATTTATATTTTTTTCATTACCAGCCTGAAACCACTCCCAGTAAAATATCGTCTGAGATTTGCTCCAGGGCTTTTTCTAATGATTGATTTCTTTCTGCCTGTGCATTTGCTATGCTGTATATATTAAAGGCAGTGAAGTTTTTGCTGAATATTGTTGTCTTTTTAACGGCATCATAATATTCAACCTGACAAAGAACGACTATCTTTCTTTCTTTTTCCAGCTCACCGGGATTAACAGTCATCGTTTCATCCCTAATCGAGCTGATGCTGACTGACAGCCTTGCGTCGCCGTTTCTCTCAATAAGGCTGAAGCGTCCGTCACTTCTGAATTTATCAATCAGCAATTGCATCAATTGCTCTCTGTATTGTGGATTTCCATATCCGCTCTTGTCATTTACCGATGGTATGTACAATGTTTTTAAATGTTCCGGTACTGAACCACCCGTAAACGAATAACATCCGGAAATATGCACCAATACAAACATGCAAATTAAGTAAGAAATGTTAAGCAAAATATTACGGAAAAATGAAATATTATTCATTATTTAAATTGTTCTAACTTTTTCTAACCATTAATTATTATTATTAAGTACCGGCATAACGCCGTTCTGCTCCATTATTTGCTCTATAAATGGATTATACATTCTTTCCTCCCCAATCGTTGTCGGTATGCCATGTCCCGGGTAAACTTTAATGCCATCCGGTAATGGTAACAAATGTTTTTCAATTGACTGCAAAAGCAGTTCCCAAGAGCCTCCCGGGAAATCGGTCCTGCCAACACTCCTGCAAAACAGAGTGTCACCTGTAAAAGCTATTCTGTTTTCATGGTTAATCAGGCAGATTCCGCCTTCAGTGTGGCCTGGAGTATGAAGAACTTCAAACTCCAGTGAACCGCAGTTTATTTTCATGCCATGAAATAAGTATCTATCCGGCTTCACCGGTTCAATTTTAAATGGGAGCTTGAATATTGATGTTTCATTTGGATTCAATAATCTATACTCATCTTCTTTATGTACATAAACTGCAGCATTAGTCTTTCTTTTTAATTCTGCTGTATCTAATGTATGGTCCCAATGTGTATGGGTTAAAATGATTTTCTCTACTTTCAATTTTCTTTCTTCAATAACAGGTAAAAGGTGCAAAGCAGCATCAGGTGGTGCGTCAATAATGAGTGTAGGGGCAGTTCCAGAATTTACCCCTACATATAAGTTATCTATCACCAGATAACAATTAGTAGCCAATGGGCCACATTCAAACGGAATAATTTCCATGTATTTTATTATAATGATTGCATCATTATTAAATCAGTCAATTATTAGGTTTCAAAATTATAACCTTTTATTTGGAAAATAAAAATTATATTTTTCCACAGTTATTCAATTAATACTAAAAAAGGCTTATTCAATTAGCTCCGAAACATTATTTTTGTCTGTCTTTAATTATTTATTTAATTTGTTTTTTTCATAAATGAATTAATATATTTGATTAAGTGAGTTTGAACGCTTTAATTTATTAAGAAACAAAATTTATAAATTTTAAAAAGGATGAATGAACATGGCGACAGTTATTTTATCGGCAGTAAGAACACCTATCGGTGCTTTTATGGGAACATTATCTTCATTATCTGCTCCTAAGCTTGGTGCAATTGTTATTTCTGAATCAATCAAAAGAGCCGGCATTTCAAATGATGATGTTAATGAAGTTATTATGGGTAATGTCCTTTCTGCAGGAATAGGACAAGCTCCTGCCCGGCAAGCTGCAATTTATGCCGGCCTTCCGGTTTCGGTTCCCTGCATGACGATTAACAAAGTTTGCGGAAGCGGATTAAAGGCTGTGATGCTGGCAGACCAGTCCATCAGACTTGGCGATTCTGATTTGGCGGTTGCCGGCGGTATGGAATCAATGTCGAATGCTCCATATCTTTTGTTTAAGGCAAGAACAGGTTACAAAATGGGTAATGGAGAACTTGTAGATTCAATGATTAACGATGGCTTGTGGGATGTTTACAACAATTTCCACATGGGTATGGCTGGCGAGCTTTGTGCTACAGAGTGTAACATCACAAGGCAGGACCAGGATGAGTTTGCTATTCTTAGTTATAAGAGGGCACTCGAAGCACAGAAAAACGGTTATTACACCGATGAAATTATTCCTGTTACAATTGAAGATAGGAAGGGACCAATAACAGTTAGCAAAGATGAAGAACCCGAAAAAGTGAATTTTGACAAAGTTCCTTCTCTTAAACCTGTATTTAAAAAGGACGGGACAGTTACTGCTGCAAATGCTTCTTCGATTGATGATGGTGCCTCGGCTGTAGTTGTTGCATCGGAAGAGAAAGCAAAATCTCTCGGGGCAAAGCCAATGGTAAAAATTATCGCTTATGCAACTCATTCACAAAAACCTGAGTGGTTCACGACTGCCCCTATAGAAGCTATTAAAAAAGCTATCGCCAAAGCCGGTATGAAACTCGAAGATATTGATTTATTCGAAGTAAACGAAGCTTTTGCTTCCGTTGCAATTGTTACTCATAGAAACCTTGGGATTCCTGTTGAAAAGATTAATGTTCACGGCGGTGCAATTGCTTTGGGCCACCCGATTGGTGCTTCAGGTGCGAGAGTTCTAACTACATTAATTTATGCTTTGAAAAAGTATAATAAGAAATATGGTTTGGCTTCACTTTGCATTGGCGGCGGCGAGGCTGTTGCTATGGTAATAGAAAATGTTTAAAAACTTTTCTGGTGAATAGTGAATAATTGTAGTTAAAATTTTCAATTTAATAATTTTCAATTTTCATTGAATTTTTAATGAAACAATTTTCAAATTGTAAAAACAAATGAAATATTATTAATTAAATGAAACATCTGAAAAATATTCTCAACATGTCATACCCGCGAAAGCGGGTATCCGTAATGTTGCTCCAGAACTGGATTCCTGCTTTCGCAGGAATGACAATCTAGCATAATATTTCAATTTTTCAGAAGTTTCTTAAATGATAATAAAATAGAACAAAATATACTTCTTTAATTTTAAAATTTAACATTTTAAATTTATTGAAAATTGAAAATTGAAAATTCTGTCTTTCGGAAATAATTATTTATTTATTTATAAAAGAGGGTTGCTATGAAAAGAGGACTCATTACTATCGTCTTAGCTGTTTTGTTAAGTTTTACATCAATGCAAGTAATATCAAAAACAGCACTGAATTCTACAAAATATACTCAAGATGAGATTCAACGGGATATTAAATTAGTGGATTTTCGAAACTCTACAAAAAGCAATGTTGAAATCATTATTTCAAATATGGGGTCTGTAGCACATAAAGATTCTACATTACCAAGCCAACAAACAATTAATGTTCCGGGATGTACATGGCCAAGGGGTTCTCAAAATTCTTATATTTATGGTATGGGAATTTGTTTCGGAGCAAAAAAAGTTTATCAAGGGAATACCAACAAGTTGTTTCATATATCTTATAATCCGAATAACGGGAGGGATTGGCTTGTTTCCGGTAGAATTGAAGATGGTTTTGATATTTATACAAATAAAAGAGAAAAATACCAGGTATATTTTTCTGATGAATTTGATAAAGTTACAGGTGAACCATTAGATCCTGATGTAAGTATTAGTTGGCCCTTATGGAAACAGGATAATTCATTATTGGGTAAACTCGGGTCATATATTTTTAATGAAGAAGAGAGGGATTTAACTGCGAATTCTTTAGGACCGGCTATGATATCGAGCCAGGACATTAATTGTGTATTTAAAGATACTAAGTTAAGCGTTTATGAAGGGAGCCAACAAGCATTAGAGGCACAAGGCCATCCATTGACAATCCAGTACGAACTGACTACCTATTTATTTGATGATGAGGCTTACAAGGATATGGTTATATTAAGATATAAAATAATCAACATGTCAACTGATTCCTTGCGGGATTGCTGGTTCGGTATGGTTTCCGATAATGATTTGAAAGTTTTAGGCCCCGATTCAGGACAGGTTAACGATTATGCTAAATATTATTTCACAGACCAAACATTGAATTTGGCAATTACATGGAGTGGAACTGATAAAGGAGAATTAGGTAAAGGATTTGGTTATATCGGTAATTCTTTACTTGAATCACCTGCTGTTGACCAAAACGGATACATCAGAAAAGATAAAGAATTTTATAATCCCGAAGAACAACTCGGACTTAAGACTTTAAAACTCTTTCCTATCGAAAGCGACACAAATATTTTTAACCATCTTTATGATAATTTAGCAAGCGATAATAAGTCCTTTTTTATTGAGAATGAAGATATTAGAGTTCTCATGGCTACTGGTCCCTTCCACCTTAATCCGAATGATACTGCTATTTGTGCTTTCATGCTCAACTTTGCCAATACTGTAAGCGGGGGAGAAGCTGACGGCTCGAATCCTGATGTAGCTAATTTATTAACAAGTGTTAACAATGGAAGAGACTTGTATTACAACAAACATCTTATAACAAAGATTGAGGATGGGAATCAAACTAATCAAAATCTTAGTATAAATAAATTATATCCAAATCCAGCTGATAATTATTTAAACATTGAGTTTAATATACCAAATGATGGAAGTGCAGTAATTGATATTCTTGATTTGATTGGTAATCGAATTGGCTCATTTACTGTTTTGTGTCAAAGCAGAGCAAATAGTTTTTCAATTAATACTATGAATTTTCAATCAGGTACGTATTTTCTGAAAATAAATAATTTAAGAGACGCTTCGCAAAGCGTCTGTACCAAAGTATTCTCAATTTTGAAGTGATTAATGAATTTGAATAATATTAATATAAATTTTAATGAGTTCGATGAACTGTTCGCTACTTGCTTAAATGAAGTAAGAAAAGGAAAAGGTTCTGTTATATGTGTTTCAGGTGAAACCGGATTTGGAAAAACTCACTTACTCAAAAATTATCTGGAGCAAGCCGGGGTAAAAAACTCCGGCGTGGCTCCTGTTTATGTGCAATGCGATGCTCCAATCGGTACATTTAAAATTGGAAATCTCCAGCCTATGCAGCCCTTTTCCAGGGCTATTGAGAAAATATTATCAAAAACTAAAGAAGAAAAATCCGCAGAAAAAAAACTTGCTAAAAGCATCGGTATGACTATCCTTGCTACTTTACCGTTAGCCGGTGAGGTGTTTTATGCTGTCAAAGAGTTGAGTAAAGATTGGAGACAGTACAAAAAAGATAAATCTTCTCTGTCTTTTAAAAATATCAACACTGTTACTGCTGATTATTATGACAGCATTGTTGCTTTTGCCGATAACATACCTGTTGTTTTAATGATTGATGATATGCACTGGTGCGATGTACAATCGGTCGAACTGCTATCCCTATTCTCTCAAAGTCTAAATAAGATTCCGATTCTAATTGTGATAGCTTACAGAAAAAGTATTTTACAAAGTCATTCAAGTCCCTTGAATAATTTTCTTACCCAGGTTCATTTAAATAAAAATTCAATATATAACATTGTGTTGGAAGGTTTCTCGAAAGAGCAATGTAATAAATTTATAAAGTCTTCTTTTAAAGGATACAAGGAGAATAAACAATTTGAAGATTGGATTTATTCACAGACTGATGGTATCCCGGGTTCAGTAAGTGAATTTATTCGATATTTTGAAAATAAATCTCCTTTTGATGAAAAAGGTAACCTTAGGCCTGATTTCTTTAGTGATACAAATATACCGACATCTGTTCAAACAGCATTTTCTCAGATAGTGGGCAATTTATCCGATGAAGAATCAAATACGTTAGCAATTTGCAGTATTGAAGGAAGGGAGTTTACTGCATACATGATATCCCAACTTCTAAATACGGATGTTTTAACAACAATAAAGAAGCTACGAAGTCTGCAAAATAAAACGGGGATTATTAGAAGCATAGGTACTCAACTAAGATATGGCATCAAATCCACATCTTATGAATTTACCCAGGCATATTATCATAACCTATTTGAAAAATCCCTCGAATATGAAGAATATATAGCCCTTCACAGCCAGATTGCTTCAATTCTAAAACAAAGGTATGAAGAGGCTGAATCAGAATTATTAAAACAGGAAATAGCTCCATATTTGGCAGCACACAGTGCCGAATCAGGCGATAAAGAAACTGCAAAATCAATGCTCCTGATTGCCGCACAATCTGCTCAGAAGTTTGGCAACGCAGGCATTATTCAGGAATTCTATGACAATTATTCATCAATTGTTCAGGATGATGCCGATAAGACTCAGAACAATCCCGAAGAAGAAGCTCTTGTTGAAATTTTAAGAAAATCTCAGATTAAATTAGCTGAATCTGTTGATAATGGAAATCAAGAAGTTTTTGAAAATAATGGAATAAAATCCGAATCACAGGATTTCTTAGCTATCAGAAAAACAATTGTTGATTATTATCATAAGGGTAATTTTAGTTCTGCTTGTGATTTAGCCAATTCTTACATTGAGTCTCAAATGGATGGACTGACTGTTTCTGACAAATCACAGCTTTATGCTTTAGTTATTAAATCTTATATAGAAATTGGTGATATTGAAAAAGCAACAAATTTTTGTGAAACAGCTTTAAATTTGCTTGAAAAATCACCGGATAACATTGGCGAATGCTTTGTTTACAATGTATGTTCCATTTTATACTCGTTGAAAAATCAAAATGATTCTGCTATGAAATATTTGATAGAAGCATCGCGTAAGGCTCTGTCATTACCGCCTGAGCTTAGATTGCTCACACTTTCGAACATTGCTCTTTTGATGGATAAAAACAAAAGCGGGAATGCAAATAAATATTATGATGCTGCCCGTAAGGTAAGTTCTGCTCTGAATTTTCAGGAATTTGCTTCGGATGTTTTTAAATAATTAAATAAAAAAAAGTAGGGACAGAACATTGTTCTATCCCTACAGATATCAAAAAATATCAATTTTCAGTTATTAATTGTCAATCACACCTTGACGTCAAGATATCCTTTTTCTATCTGGTCTTTTGCCGTCTGTAGTATCTGCTGTTGCGGCTGTGCAGAAGCTAATATCTGCAAAAGCTGTTTCTGGGTGCTTTCAGCATCCATTGTTTCTTTAATTACATCTTTCTGAATTTCATTCTGAACTGTAATCTGTGGCTTTTCAGTCGCATTTACTTCCTGTTCTGTTACTTTATCTATCGTCATAATTCTCTCCTTAATTTATGGAGTAATCAGTTCATCTTTTGTATTATAATCGGTATTTTTACCTAAAACTTTAGCAAATTTCTTATTTTTCTTTAAATTTTCCTAATTATTATGTAAAATAACGAATTAAACTACTTTTTTTACGAACAAAATAAAAATAATTTATAAATGGTCAAATAATGCTTAAAAATTCTACATTCTACATTTTGCATTTCAAAATATAAGACGCCTCGAGGCTGAAAAACGTTTTGATTAATGGTAAAAATGCTAATGGAGTTAGTTTTACTGGAGGCAATCCAAATTTAATTTTAAAAACAGGCCTGAGAAAGTAATACTCGGATTTAATGACTTCCAATCCTGCTTCTTTAGCAGCTTTCATGAATTTTTTGGGTGTCAGTCTGATTTTTTGAAGCCTTTTTATTTCAGCAACATCATAAGGATGCCCTACGGAAATCAATTTATGGAAAATAAAATTTGGCAAAAGATGTATGTAAGGAATTTTTCCCCGGAATTTTTTTATGATATGCTGATGCCCGCCAAAAGGTGTTTGATATGGAGGGAAAGTGATATAGAGATAACCGGTCTTTTTCATGATTTTTTTTAGGTTTAAAAGAGACTCTTTGGTATCGTCAAGATGCTCAATCACATCGCGCAGAATCACCAAATCTGCTGAATTACTCCATTTTTCCAGGGGATTGTCCGTTGTAATATTATGAGTTTCGAATTCAATATTATGTGAAGCAATTTCTGCGATTTTTTTTCCAATATTCAATCTGCCGGGGTCAATATCCGTACCTAATGCTCTTTCTGCTCCTGCTTCGACTAATGCTGTTAGCACACCACCTTCGCCGCAGCCAATTTCTACCACGGTTGAATTTTTTAAAAAAACTTTATTTTTAATTAGGTATGGAACTATGACTTCCCTTGAGAGTTTGTACTGATAGCTCCAGTAATATTTTGCCGAATCAATGATAATCTGTGACCCGGATATTGTATCATATAAATTATTCATTTATTTTATGGTATTTTTGTAAAAAGTGTCATTTCTGCGAAAGCAGGAATCCAGTGGATTAAGACTTGTTTTAACATTTATTATTTTTTGATATAGAAATTTATCATAAAATGAAAATAGCTTTTTTATCTGTTTTTTATCCTTACCGCGGTGGTATTTCACAATTCAATGCCTGTGTCTTTAGAGCCCTGGAAAAAGGAAATGAAATTCGGGCATTTAATTTTAAAAGATTGTATCCCAAAGTTTTTTTCCCCGGTAAAACACAGTTGGTTAGTGAAAATGATACGGCTGATAAAATTCCTTCTATACAAATTCTTGACAGCATTAATCCAATCAGCTTTTCAAAGACTGTGAGCGAAATTGAAAAATACAATCCTGGCCTGTTATTGATTGATTTCTGGATGCCTTTTTTTGCCCCCTGTTTTGGTTACATAAGCAAGAAATTAAGAAAAAAAGGTATTAAGACTATAGCAATATTAAGTAATGTTATACAGCATGAAAAAAAACCCGGAGATATTATCCTGACTAAGTATTTCCTCAATCGTTGTGATGGATTCATTGTACTTGCCGATTCAGTCAGAAAGGATTTGATTAAATTAAAATCCGATGCAAAATATCGTACTCACCCGCATCCCAATTATGAACATTTCGGAGAAAAAATACCAAAGGAAAAAGCAAGAGAAATTCTTGGTATTCCTCAGGATAAAAAAGTTATTCTTTTCTTTGGATTAATAAGAAAATACAAGGGATTGGATTTACTGATTCAGGCAATAAGCGGGTTGACCGATGAATTCTATTTACTCGCAGTTGGTGAAGTTTATGGAAAAGAGGATGAGTATTTGAATATTATCAAAGAACCAGGAATAGAAAACAGAGTTAAATTCGTTAATCAATATATTAATGATAATGATGTTGCTCCTTACTTTTCAGCGGCTGATGTATGTGTACTGCCTTATAGAAGTGCTACCCAAAGCGGTATTATTGGTGTTTCCTATCATTTCGGATTGCCTGTTATAACTACTGATGTAGGAGGATTGAGGGAAGTAATCGAACCATTCGGTACTGGTACAGTCATCAGCCATGCCGATGTTAATTCAATAAAAGAAAGCATATTAGATTATTTTAGAAACCGGCTTTATCTTCATTATTCTGCAAACATTGAAAAATTCAAACTAAAATATACCTGGGGAAGTTTTACGAAGCTAATAGAAGAGCTTTATTATGAATTAATAAATCCTAAGTAATTCTAAAAATATATACTTACTTCTGTGATAATTATTTATAATGTCCGATTTACCCCAGGTTAATCTTTATATTGATTAAATGGGTATGATTATTGTTATCAATATCAATTAGTTACTAATTATAAAAGAGAAATTATGTCAAGGAAAGCAAAAACTTTGGCTGATTCTGTTATTATTATGGAAGATAAGCCTGATTGGCGTTCCGGGAAAAACGCTACTCGAAGGCATAAGGCAATTCTTGATTCCGAATCCTATAAGAACATACTCAATAGCCTCGATTCATCCTGTTATGCAATAATTAGTATTGACGGGAACATAGAATATGCAAATGATAATTTTTACAAAAGACTCATGTCCAATATTGATTCATTATTAAATCATAATTACTTTTCTCTTCTTAAAAATGATGAGGTTGAAAAGTTTAAAAGAAAATTAAAAAATTTAATTAAAACAAAAAAGTATAAACCGGAAAAAGTTCAATTCAAGTACAGAAAGAATGGCTTTCAAGAATTTAAACAAGATGTCGAGTTATTTAAATTGAAGGGTAAAAATTATTTCAGGGTTACTTTAGAAAATGAAGATGAACTGAATGAGCTTGAAATTGAGCTAAATAAAACCAAGCGTTTTCTCGAAGGGATTATTGACAACTTACCTGTTACAGTTTTTGTTAAAGACGCAAAAGAAGGAAGATTTGTTCTTTGGAATAAAAAATGTGAAAAAATATTCGGCTTAAAATCTGAAGTAGCTTTAGGAAAGACAGATTATGATTTTTTCCCGAAAGAACAGGCTGATTTCTTCAGGCAAAAAGATAATGAAGTTTTGCATTCAGGCAAATTAATTGATATTACCGAAGAGCCGATAGAAAGTCCTCTCATAGGCAGGAGATACCTGCATACAATCAAAGTACCAATCTATGATGAAAAAAATAATCCGATATTTCTCTTAGGATTCTCTGAAGATATAACAGAGAAAAAAGTGAGCGAAGAAGACCTCAGAGCCAGCGAAGAGAAATTCAGGAGCATGTTTGAGCAGTCTCTCGACGGATTGTTGTTAATGAATGAACAAGGAAAAATAATTGAATGTAATCAGGCGGCTGAAAATATCCTCGGATTTAAATTTGAACAGATTAATGGCAGGCCTATATATGACCTCTTATTTAATGTCTCTCCGGCAGAGATGAAAAATCCCGATGTTTATGAAAATCTGAAAAATTCATTTATCAGTTACTTTGAAACAGGAATTTATCCATGGGAGAAGAAATGGGTCGAAAGAAATATCGAGTTAACAGACGGAACGAAAAGAGTGATTACTACGCTCGTTTTTCCTATTAAGACTGTGAACAGGGTTATCTTTTGTGAAATTCTCGATGATATCACAGAGCGAAAAAAAGCAGAAGAAGAAATCAATAATCTGAACCGGAGCCTCGAATATAAGATAATGGAAAGAACTGCTATGCTTCGGAAATCATTGCTCGAACTAAACGAAGAAATCGAGCTTAGGAAGGAAGCAGAAAAGAAACTCACGGATGCTAAAGAAAAAATTACTAATGCTTACAATAAAGAAAAAGAACTCAGTGACCTTAAATCACGATTCATCTCTATGATTTCGCATGAGTACAGAACTCCCCTGACAATTATTATGACCTCGACATTTCTGCTGGAAAAGTATTACAACATCCAGGATTCGGAAAAATTCGGCGAGAAAATCGAGATGGTCCAAAGCTCAGTGCAGAACATGGCTCAGATGCTCGAGAATGTCCTCTTAGTCGGTAAGGGTGAGACAGGTTCGGTAAGGACAAAACTCAAAATCTGCAATATTGAAAAGCTTTGCGAGCAGGCCGTCGAGGAGGTGCAGATAATTGATAAGTTCGCTCATAATATCGAATTGTTGATTAATGGCGATTTTGAAAATGTAAAGACAGATGAGATTATGCTTCATTCCATATTAATTAATCTTTTGCTCAATGCCGCAAATTATTCTCCGGGCAATGAGGATATTAGATTAGAATTGTCGGAAGCCAAAGATGGTATCCAATTTAAAATTATTGACCTGGGGATTGGTATTTCGCCTTCGGAAAAACCATACATTTTCGATTCATTCTTTAGGGGTAGTAACATTGGCTTAAGCCCCGGATTTGGTGTTGGTTTGACAATTGTAAAGACTTGTGTCGAGGAATTGAACGGAAAAATTAATGTCGAAAGTGAATTGTACAAAGGAACTACTGCTACTGTTTACCTGCCTCATAATGTCGAATACGTGTAATCAATTACGAATTACGAATTACGAATTACGAAAAGAATTCACAATTAAAAATTAAATTAAAATAACAATTCTATCGCGTAGCGATTAAATATCAGTA
>MHAY01000086.1 GCA_001804705.1 Ignavibacteria bacterium RIFOXYC2_FULL_35_21 | reverse complement strand
TTACGGGACTATTGCTGCCTGATTTTTTATTATTTTTGTCCGAAGTATTGTTGATATAAATAACAGAATATATTAATTAACGAAAGAAAAGTTTATGGAATTATCAGATTCTACGTTACAAAGACGTCATTTTCTCATACAGGCCGGTTCATTATTAGGTATAGGTATAGCGGCAGCAGCGATACCCGGATTAATTACATCCTGCCAGCAAAACGAAAGCCCTGTTAACACAGGAGTAAAAAAAGAAGTTGATATTTCACAATATCCTGAATTGCAAAATGACTTTGGTGCTGTCAAAATTTCTTTTACAGGCTTAAATGAAAACATGCCTGTGATAATTATCAGGAAATCCGCAGGGAATTTCCTTGTACTTTCGTCAAAATGCACTCATGAGGGATGCATGGTTGATGACCCGGACACTTCTGCAAAGACAATATCATGTCCATGCCATGGCTCTAAGTATTCTGAACTGGACGGTTCGGTAATTAATGGCCCGGCACAGTCTTCTTTGAAGCAAATTCCAAGTTCATTTGACACTGCTACTAATATTTTAACGATTACACTTTGATTCAGTGTAGGGACAGAACATTGTTCTGTCCCTACAAAACATGCATTTAAGAAATAATCCCTCGATTAGGATTTAATTTTCATTTATTCTGCTAATTTCTTATTAAGCAACCATAAGGGATAATAAAATATTATTTTCATTTCATATTAATTTTTTTTTTGGAAACTTTTTTACTTATTTAGTGTTTCTTATATTACTAAATTTTATAATATAAATATTAGATATGATTAAGGTTGTGAACTATTATAGTTTGAGTTTAGGAAAAAAATAATCAGGAATAAAAGGGATTAGATAATGTTTCGAAAAATATTGAAAAAATTTATTGTCTTTATAGCTTTTAGCAGTTGTTTATTAGCTCAAAAATACGCAGAAACCCCGTTCCAGACACGGGATTATTTCGGGTTGTACGCAGGTATTAATTATAACATGCACATGGCGGATTTTGCAAAACTGCCGGATATTCCCAGTTGTTGTCCAAGATATGAAACTGGTAACGGAATAGGTATTAATGCAGGATTATACTTTAGCTTTCCGATAGCTGAAACTTATGAGTTATCTTTCAAGGCTCAATATACTATGCTTGGTGGATTGCTTTCTAAAGAAGAACCGATTTTTATACCCGGACCGCCTCCAAATTTTATCGGAAGCGAGGAAAAGTTTGAACATTCTGTTGATGCTTCAATATCTTCAATTGCTTTTATACCGCAATTAAATATAAGATTAGGCGACCAGTTCAGGGCTCATGCGGGATTAAGAGCTGGTTATGTAATGCAGAAAAGATTTAGTCAGAAAGAAGTGCTACTCGCATCATGGGGTGTTTTCCCTGACTCTTTAGATGGCGGCAAAAGAATAAGACATGAATTCAGTGGAGATATTCCTGATGCATCATTACTTGAAGTTGCCCTATTAGCAGGATTAAGTTATGACCTGCCGATTAATGCATCTTACGAATGGTTTATTGTACCTGAAGTTTATTATGGCATAGGTATTACTAATGTATCAAAAGTTGAGAAAAGATGGTCAATTAATACTTTCAGCGGCTCAATCGGAATAAAATATGCACCGAGAAAAGTTATTCCTCCGAAGCCGCCGCCGTTGCCACCGCCGCCGCCGCCGCTTCCGCCGCCGCCACCACCGCCGGAAGTGCCTCTGCTGGATGCGACAATTCATGCTGTTTCGCTCGAAAAAGACAGTACGGAATCCGAAGTTTCCAAGATGATTATAGAAGAGTTTACCTCGACGAGGTTACAGCCCTTCCTGAAATATATTTTCTTTGATGAAAATTCTTCTGCCATTCCAATCAGCTATAAAAAAATGTCTGCTGAAGAAAAAGCAAACTTCAAAAATGACGATAAAGCATTGTTTAATTTAAGCACGATTAATGTTTATTATCAGATTCTCAATATTCTCGGAAAGAGAATGCTTAAAAATCCAAATGCCGTATTGACATTAACCGGATGTAATTCTGATGCAGGAATTGAAAAAGGTAATACAGGTTTATCAACACGCCGTGCAGAAAGAGTGAAGAGCTTCCTCATCAGCGAATGGGGAATTGACCCGAGCAGGTTAATTGTCAAAGCCAGGAATCTTCCTGATTTGCCGTCTAATCCTACAGACCCTGACGGGGCTCAGGAAAATATGAGGGTAGAAATGGATGCCAATTATCCGGATATATTCGAGCCAATAACCGTATATGAGCTTGTAATCAAGACAAATCCTCCTGTCATTCGTTTTAAAACTAAAGTAAATGCCGAAATAGGTGTTGCCGGGTGGGAAATTGTAACCTCGCAAAGCGTCGGAGAACTAAAGATTTTCCAGGGGGAAGGGCCCGTTGAACCTAACGTTGACTGGGACATTGAAAAAGAGGAAGAATTTATTCCGAAATTTGATGAGGCTTTGAAATATAAACTCGAAATCACTGACAATGACAATAAACTGTGGGAATCTCCAACTCAGGAATTACCAATCGAACAGTTGACGAAAAAGAGAAAAATGGAGGACCTGACTCTAAGTGATAAAGAAATTTCAAGATTCAGTTTCATTTCGTTTCCGTTTAATTCTGCCGAATTGACAAAGGAACACAGACATATTATAAGCATTGCTAAAAGTGTACTGGAAAAGAACTCTAATGTTAAGATTGAAGGATATACCGACAGAATGGGTGATGTTGACTTGAATTTGTCATTATCTCAAAGAAGAGCGGAAAACATAGCACGTGCATTGGGTATTGACCCCAGGCAGGCAAAAGGACTTGGCGAGGTACTGATATATGACAACGATTTGCCCGAAGGCCGTTTCTTTAACAGAACAGTTAATATTGTTATAGAAACCCCGATATTGAGTAAGTAAGTAGTTTCTCCCTTTGGAAAAGGGAGATTTAAGAGGGATTTATTTTTGGTTAATTGTTCTTTTAATTAGTAATCCCCCGAACCCCCTTTAGTAAAGGGGGAAATTGAGTTTCTCCCTTTGGAAAAGGGAGATTTAAGAGGGATTTTAAATAAATTAATAACCATATTATGCTTAATTATAATACCAAATTAAAGCATTTTTCTCGGCTCCTTAGAACTAATATGACGGGAGAAGAGATAATTTTATGGTCAAAACTTAGAATGAAGCAAATTGGAGAAGCTCAATTTTACAGGCAAAGAACCATTGGGAATTACATTGTTGATTTTTATTGCCCTAAAGCAAAACTAATAATTGAATTGGATGGTGGTCAGCATTATACTGAAGAAGGAAAAGAAAAAGATATTGTCAGAGATGAATATTTTAAAAATTTAGGATTGAAAATATTACGGTTCCAAAATAAAGAAGTTAGAAGAAATTTAAGGAATGTGATTGAAGAAATTTATAATCATGTGGTTAATGTATCCGAAAACTAATAAAATGGAAGTAAAAGTTATTGGATTTATTGAATTAGTAATCCCCCGAACCCTTTAGTAAAGGGGGAAATTGAGTTTCTCCCTTTGGAAAAGGGAGATTTAAGAGGGATTTTTTCAATAAAAATATATCCAAATTATTAGGTTAATTGTTCTTTTTAATAGTAATACCGCAAGGGGAATTGTTAAAGGATTTATTGTATCTGTAATCCCCCTTGAATCCCCCTTTAGTAAAGGGGGAAAAAAAATATTTTTATTTCACTGTAACAAAATCGTTTTTTTTGTGTTTATACATATATATAATGAAATAAAACTGAATAAAACCATATAGAGGTTGTTATGAAAAAAGAATTTATGAAATGGCTCTTGCTTTCTATAGTACTTTGTGCATTTCTAAGTGATGCAACTGCAGCACAACCGACTGCTGTAATTAATTATATAGAAGCTGGCGGCTATCCGAATATAAAGGCATATTACACTTATGAGGATGCTTCAGGAAACCAGGTCAGGCCCCCTAATTATTCATGGATGCCGCAGGACATTATTATTAATGAAAATGGAAAAGTAAGAAATCATAACCCTGGTTCTCCATTCTGTCCTAATCCGATTGACAAAACCTTTTCTGCTATTTTAGTATTTGATGTTTCAAATACTATGCAGAAAGGAATGGATGGTTCAGGGAATCCTCCCCCTGGTGCTGCAAGATGGGAGCTTGCTGTTGAAGCCATGAAGGATTTTATTACAGCCCTTAACCCCAATTTAACGGAATGTGCCGTTATTCAATTCTCATCAAATGCAAAAATATTACATAGGTTTACAAATAATAAAGATAGTCTGTTTCAATCGCTGACTCCTGGGAATATAACATTAGGAATGGGAACAAATTATAATGCAGCATTCATTATTGACAGGTACAGAGATTCAACAAGTACTGCTTTATATATGGCTAAGTCTGCAAAGTATAAACCTGTTATCATCTTTTTAACTGATGGGAATCACGAAACCAAATGGGGTTCATTCGCCAATCCTCCTTACGGCGACGGAAGGTTTTTTATAGGTGATGTAATTAATCTTGCCAAGGAAAGAAATGTTCGTGTATTCTGTATTAAAATAGGAAATGACACCCTGTCGGGAATAAACCTTAGTTATATGAATGGCTTGGCTGGAATTGAAGGCAAATCGAGTGATAATCTTGAAATGGATGTAACCGACAGAGACAGATTAAGCGGGTATTATGACAAAGTGCTTCAGATTTGCGGGCAGGTGGGCTACCCTGCACCATGCTGGGTAGAATGGAAAAGCGATTGTTTTAGCGGCGTCAGAGACTTACAGCTCAATTTCCCTAATCACGGGAACCTGACGGCAAGTACAACTTTTACTGTACCAGATAATATCCAGCCCGACCTTGAGATTAGTCCAAATCCTGTAACTTTTAGTAATGTTGATTACACAACTTATAAAGATGAACAGGTAAAGATAACAGCACGCAGAAATTTTGTCGAAATCTGGGGGCCTGCCGGCTTCAATTCATCTGATGCAAGATATAAAGTGCAGGACTGGGGAACCGCACCACCACCTCCATTTCCATATATATTGCCAAAAGATTCATCCAGGTTTATAACTGTCCGTTATGACCCGACAGATTCATCCTATTCTTCGGCAACAATAGACCTGAATAGTTCCGCTTGTTTTGGTGATATAATAAATCTCAGCGGAATGATGGACCTGTTTTGTAAGGATGTGAACATGGGTGATTGCACCGTGAGCGACAGCGTGTCTGCAACAGTAACACAGCTTTTTTGTAACAGAGGTCCGACTCCGATTAACATTACCGGTTTGGATATTAACACCCGTGATTATAAGATGTTTGAGATCGTAAGTGTCGTACCGCCTATACCTTGTACACTCGATACGGGACAATGCCTTCAGGTTACTTTTAAATTCAAACCAACGAGCAGTGGCGGAAAGGCTGCCAGGATTAGCCTTTTAACCGAATCCGGTAATTATACAGCCAACATAATCGGAAATGGCATAGGCCAGCCGGGAATAACCGCAAATCCAATGATGTTTGAAAACACTGACTGCAAGATTCCGACAAGAGAAGATACCGTTTTTCTTAGAAACACAGGTCCCTTGCCTCTAACGATTGATGTTGCTAATTCAATATTAGTTGGGAAGGATTCAACAGAATTTGTTATTATTCAACCACCTGGAATACCTACGATAATATCTGCATCGAGTGATGCACCAGTTATTATTCGGTTTGAACCTAAATCTTGGGGAGCAAAGGAGTGTTCGCTTCGTGTTATAAGCAATGCAGGGAACGAACCTACTTATTATGTACGAATCACAGGATTTGCCGATAGCGTTAACTTTGCACCACCCGACACAACTATTGATTTGGGTGTTGTCTGCCTTGGCGATACTGTTGTTACAGATATACCATTAAGAAATGTCGGCACAAAAGATTTGCATATTGATGCTACAACAATACCATCATCTTTCAGGCTACAGGTTAGTTCATGGGATTTGAACGGCAATACAAATACGATAGTTAATACGAGCTATATACCTTACAAAGATGGTCCTGTTGATACGGTTTTAATATTGACTGAAGACTTGTGCAATATTCAGAAAACTGTAAGATTCATAGGTACTGTGCATGACCCGAAGGTAGATATATCAAGTGTTACTGTTACTTCAAATGTAGGTGTTGCAAAAATTGATACTATCAGAATAACGAATCCATCAACTTCTGTTGACTTATTTGTTTCGAGTATTACAACTTCTGATACTCAATTTCAATTTATAAAAGCTATTCCATCGCTTTCATACCCAATACCACCCGGTGGTTTTATGGATATAATAATAAGCTATTTACCGGATACGGCTGTTGTTTTGAATGCTGAACTTATACTTAAAGGAATGCCTTGTGATTCTGTAGTAGTTTCTTTAGTAGGAAATCCATCGCTTGCGATGGTTGATATCGTAATTGACGAGGACTATACAGGCATGGTCGGTGAACAAAAAGACATACTGGTGTATCTTAGGAATGCCAAAAAGTTTGCGGAATCGGGAACAACAACAATTGATTATGATGTAAGTTTCGATTCAGGTTTACTACAACAAGTAGTACCTGGGGACATTCCGGAATCAATTATTGGTATTGACAGGGTACTTCATCTAATAGGACGGCCCGTTAAAAATCATAATAATTTTCAGGTTATTGATACATTAAAACTGTTAGTAACCGATGGAAATGTAGATAGTACTATATTGAATATAAAATATGCAGTATCTAACAAGAAAAATGTTGTATTTAATGAGGATGACGGCATATTCCGCCTTATAGGAGCATCCGCTAAACTTTACACAAAATTTTACGAAAAATCCCCCGGCGAAGTATTTGAACTTGAAATCTGGCAGAAAGATGCTAAAAACCTGTCTCCATTCCATGGGAGTATAACAACAGAGGTGAGGTGCAATGCCACAGTACTTGAAGGAGTAGGTCATCCTAATGTGGTCGTAAATGATGAAAGGATTGTTACCCTTAGTGGCATTCCGATTATTAATACTTCGAGAGATACGATGCTGAAATCATTCAGCTTCCGTCCAATGCTCGGACCGGTTGATACAACATATATCAAACTTGAAAACAGCCGTTCGGACAGCGGAAAGATTAATTTTGAAACTGTTGACGGTATGTTAAAATTAAAAGTCTGTATTGATGCTGACGGTACAAAAAGGTTATTTGACCCGACCCGTGGTTCTGCAGGACTTGAAGCAGTGAATCCAAATCCGACAAGCGGAATAACAGAAATTAAATTTACACTTTCCGAACCCGGAATAACAAATATCTGGATAACAAATGTTTTTGGAGATAAAATACTGAATGTTGCTAATGATGATATGAAACCGGGGAGCAAAACGCTTTACTTCGATGCAAATGATTTACCCGACGGGGTGTATTTCGTTATGATGCAGACACCAACACAAATATTTAAAAGAAATTTTGCAATAATTAAATGAGTATTGTAATTATAAATTCGTTTTAAAGAGAAAGAAAAAATTTTTGTACAGAGGTTCTTATGAAAAGAAAAATACTTAGATGGCTAATTTTATCAGTGGTAATTTGTGCATTTCTAAATGATGCAATAACACAACCGACTGCTGTAATTAATTATATAGAAGCTGGCGGCTATCCGAATATAAAGGCATATTACACTTATGAGGATGCTTCAGGAAACCAGGTCAGGCCCCCTAATTATTCATGGATGCCGCAGGATATTATTATTAATGAAAATGGAAAAGTCAGGACCCATAACCCGGGTTCTCCTTCCTGTCCCCCTCCTGCACAAAAAGCTTTTTCGGCGATTTTGGTTTTTGATGTATCAAACTCAATGCAAAGCGGAATGGACGGCACTATTAATCCACCTGCCGGAGCTGCAAAATGGGAAGTAGCCTTCAGGGCTATGGACCATTTTATTCAAGCCCTTGACCCAACTTTAACCGAATGTGCTATTATTGAATTTGGTACATTATCCAGAATCAGACAACGGTTTACTAATGATAAAGATAGTTTGCTCAAAATAGTAAGCGAGATACCAAACTTTTTAATTAAAACAAATTATAACACTGCTTTTCTAAGAAATATTGTGACAGATACAAGTGGTAATCCGGTTCCCGACTCAACAAATTCAGCTCTTTATTTAGCTAAATTTGCCAAATATAAACCTGTAATAATATTTTTAACCGATGGTAAACATAATCCACCGCTTTCCGGTGATCCTGGTCCATTCAAAGTTGGAGATGCCTATAATTTAGCTAAACAAAGAAATTGTTATGTTTTTGTTGTCAAAATTGGGAATGAAGCTTTGGATGGCACAAGTACAGCAAATTTAAATATGATGGCAGGTGTGGAAGGCAATGTTGGCGATAACCTTGCAATGGATGTTACTGACCCTGATGCTTTGGTCGGATTCTATGACAAAGTGCTTCAGATATGCGGACAAGTGGGCTACCCTGCACCATGCTATGTAGAGTGGAAAAGCGAATGTGACCCTGATGGTCCCAGGAGCTTAGACCTTACTTTCCAGAAGGCAGGTGACCCGGCATTGACAGCAAGCTCTTCGTTCACCGTTAATAACAATTTGAAACCGATTCTTATATTTGCACCGAATAGAATTGATTTTAAAAATATTGCCCCCCCAACATACAGGGATTTTTCTGTAAAGGTGACTGCAAAGAATAATTACGTTGATTTCATTAAACCCGGCTTTATATCAACCGACCCGCGTTATACTGTCATTGACTGGGGAGGAACGGGACCAATATTCACTTTAGATAAAGAGGCTTCGAGGACATTCACTATCAGGTATACCCCGACAGATTCATTGTGTTCATCAGCTACAATTCAATTTTCAGTACCGGGTGCAAGCAGTTCATGCAGTGGAAATTTGCCTGTTACGGGCCAGTTTGACCAGTTCGTCCGGAATGTAAACATGGGTGATGCTACCGTTAACACAGATTTAGATGTATCAGTTTCGGAAGTATTTTGCAACAGAAGTTGTACTTCGGTCACAGTAACAGGATTGAACATTGCAACAGGTGATGCAAGTTCGTTTTCTACTCCCGGAATAACATTGCCTAAGCAACTGGATCCGGGACAATGCATTACAATTTTATTCCGTTTCAGCCCGAAAAGCCAGGGAGGGAAAAGTTCAAAAATTAATCTCGTTATCAGAACAGTTACCGGTAATACTACACTAATATCAAACATAACCGGAAATGGTATAGGTTTACCCGGTATAACATCACCTAACCCAGTAGTATTCGAAAATACGGATTGTAAAACAACTTTCAGGGACACAATTATTCAACTTAAAAATACGGGACCTATACCCTTGAATATTACTCCCGGAAGCAGCGGACTTACGGGACCAAATGCAAATGAATTTACTTATTCACCTGATCCATTACCTGCTATTATACCTGCACTTGATAGTGTTGAAATAACAATACGATTTCAACCGAGATTGAACGACGGAACATTAAAAGTATGTTCATTGCATGTCCTAAGCGATGCAGATGGTAACGAAGACTACTATATCAGGATAGAAGGATTTGCCGACAGCGTGAATTATGTGCCGAACAGTTATACAGTTGATTTGGGAACCGTGTGCCTTGGTACAACGAAGGATACTGTAGTTAATTTAGATAACGTGGGAACAAAAGCATTACATATTATACCATCGGTGATTCCATCTTCATTCACCTTAAATTCTACTTTCTGGGATTTGAACGGTGGGGCTAATGCAAATGTAGATGTTAGTTTTACTCCATATAAAGATGGCCCAATTGATACTGTGCTGATATTTACTGAAGACCTGTGTAATACACTGAAAACCGTTAGATTCATCGGTACAGTGCATGACCCGAAAGTAGATATTACAAGTGTTACAGTAACATCCAATGTGGGAGTTCCGAAGGATACAACAATCAGAATTACTAATACTTCAACATCTGTTGGCTTGAGTGTAACTCTTCCTGTAACGTTCCAGGATACACAATTTACATATGTCGGTTCGAATCCGGGGCTTCCTTATACAATACCACCCGGCGGATTTTTGGATATTACGATAAGATATACTCCAACAGCTGCAGTAGTATTAAACACAAACCTTGTTTTGACAGGCATGCCCTGCCATGATGTATTGATTCCTTTGGTAGGTAATCCATCACTTGCAATGACTGAGATTTGGATTGACGAGTACACAGGTTGGATTGGTCAAACTAAAGACTTCGATATAGTTTTACGGAATTCAAATAAATTTGCAGAATCCCTAACAGATTCCATTGATGTTGATATAAGATTCGATGCAAGTTTATTAAAGCAAAATACACCAGATTGGAATGAGTTTAGGAATGGGAATGACATGGTCGTTCAACTCAGGCATATTCTTGTTCAAAGAGATAATGCCCAACAAAAAATTTATACATTGAAACTATTAGTAACAGATGGAAATGTAACGAGCACACCATTAACTATTTCAGGAGCAAGGTCGGATAAGGACAATGTGGCGTTCAATTATGACCACGGATTATTCAGCCTTATTGGAGCATCAGCAACTTTGCAGACAAAGGACTATGAAATTTATCCCGGACAGGAATTTGACCTTGGTATATGGCAGTCTGATGCACAGGGTTTATCTCCTTTCCATGAGAGCATTACAACTACTCTAAGATGCAATGCAACTGTACTCGAAAGCGCAGGGCCATATCCCGATTCGACTGATATAAATACCGGTGAAAGATTCGTTACTCTGAGGGATATTCCGATTAATAATACAACAAATGAAGTGTTATTAAAAACATTCAAATTCAGGGCAATGCTCGGGAATACCGATACAACTTATCTCATACTTGAGAACAGCCATTCGGTAAAGGGAATGATAAAATTTGATACTGTAGTATGCAAACTGACTTTGAAAGGAATATGCATTGATGCTGATGGCACAAAGAGATTGTTTGAGCCGAGACCGGGAGCAATCCTACAGGCTGTAAATCCAAATCCGACAAATGGAGTAACAGAGATTAATTTTACACTATCCGAACCGGGTATAACAAATATCTGGATATCGAATGTACTCGGAGATAAGATTCTGACAGTTGCAAATGACGATATGAAGCCGGGAAGCAAGTCACTATACTTTGATGCTAACGATTTGTCGGATGGAGTTTATTTCGTTATTATGCAGACACCGACACAATTATTCAGGAAGAGGTTTATTATAATAAAGTAAAGAAATTATAAGCAAATAATTGTTAATTTTGCATTAGCAATGATGAGCAGCCCCATCATTCACATATAGTGAAAAATGGGGCTTCATTTTATTAATTACGAATTACGAATGAAATTTATACTGCTATTCTGAAATTTGTTTCTCCCTTTATTAAAGGGAGATTAAGAGGGATTATATTGTTAAAATATATCCAAAGTTCATTGAAAGATTTTGTTAGATTTGAATAATCCCCCTTTGTCCCCCTTTAGGAAAGGGGGAAATTAGTAATTTAATAATAAATTTCTTTATCAAATTATAAAATGACCGATAAACATATAGAGAAGTGGGATACATTAGAAAAAAGAAAAGTTGATAATTTCAAGATATTCGACCTGTCATGGATAAGACGCAGGCATCCCGATACCGGTAAAGAAGGAGAATTTGTCGTACTGAATTCTCCAAGATGGGTGAATATAATTCCGATAACTAAAGATAAGAAGGTAGTATTAATAGAACAGTACAGACAAGGCACAGATGAAATTACACTCGAAGTGCCGGGAGGATTAGTAGAACCTGATGAGGAACCCTGCGTAGCGGGAGAGAGGGAATGCAGGGAAGAAACAGGATATGAAGGAAACGGAAACGCTGTTTTGCTTGGAGAAAATCTTCCGAATCCTGCATTTTTGAATAATAAGTGTTTTTCTTATGTTTGGTTCGACTGCGAATTGAAATTTGAACAGAAACTTGACAGGCATGAAGATATAAGGGTGATTGAAGTACCAATAAATGAGATTAGGACTATGATTTTAGACGGAAGAATCAGGCATTCCCTGGTTCTGACAGCGTTCTTTTTTTATTCGATGAAGTATGGGTTGTAAACAACCCCCTGAATCCCCCTTTATTAAGTGGGAAAGAGGGTTTCTCCCTTTATTAAAGGGAGATAAAAGAGGGATTTTTTAATAGAAATTATCCATTTTATTCATTAAGGATATATTAAATTAGTAATCCCCCTGAATCCCCCCTTCGACTTCGCTCAGGACGGGCTCTTTAGAAAAGGGGGAAAGTAGATAAGGTTGTCATTCTGAACTTGGTTCAGAATCCATAAATAAAAAAACAACCCCCTGAATCCCCCTTTATTAAGGGGGAATAAATTGAAAAAAAGATAATGATAAAATAAAGGAAATATGGGAAAAATAATTGCGATAGCTAATCAAAAAGGCGGCGTTGGTAAAACTACAACGGGAGTTAATCTTGCGGCATCTCTTGCGGCACAGGATTTTTCGGTATTACTTGTTGATATTGACCCTCAGTCCAATACTACAAACGGAGTCGGAATTGAATCGAGAGAATTAGATGTTTCAATTTATGAAGTTCTTACAAACGGAGTTTCAATCAAAGATGCGATTGTTGAGACAAATATGCCTAATCTGAAAATACTGCCATCGCACATTAATCTTGTTGGTGCGGAAATCGAGATGGTGAACAGGTCAAACCGTGAGCTTGTGCTGAAAAATATTCTCGATAATATTAAAAATGATTATCAGTTTATTATCATTGACTGTCCCCCGTCGCTTGGGCTGCTCACTCTGAATGCACTCACTGCGGCTGATTCGGTGCTGATTCCGGTTCAATGCGAATATTATGCACTCGAGGGATTGGGACAGCTTCTGAATACAATTTCTATTGTTAGGTACAGGCTCAATCAAAGGCTGACCATCGAGGGAGTATTGCTCACTATGTTCGACTCGAGGCTGAGGCTATCGAACCAGGTGGTTGATGAAGTTAAAAAGCATTTTGAAGATAAAGTATTCAAAACGATTATTACGAGAAATGTAAGGCTGTCGGAGGCACCGAGCCACGGTAAGCCTGCGATACTGTATGACGCTTTCAGTTCAGGAGCCAAGAATTATATTGACCTGTCGAAAGAAGTCATAGAAAGAAACAGAAAATTTCTTAATTTATAGAATGTTACTAAAATTATCATAGAGAAGAAAATGTCAAAATCTGCAAAACCAACCGGCTTAGGAAAAGGATTAGGTGCCTTGCTTCCGTCTATTCAATATACAGATAAAGGTTTTAAATTCACAGATGAAGGACAAGATGAGGAAAGGCAGGGTAATTTTGTTTTAGTTGAAGCTTCGAAAATCAATTATAATCCCTACCAGCCGCGTAAGGATTTTGACAAAGAATCTTTGGAAGGACTGAAAAATTCCATACTCGAGCATGGCTTGCTTAATCCGATTACAGTGCGTAAATCTGTTAATGGTTATGAGTTGATTGCAGGTGAAAGACGGCTCAGGGCAATGATGGCAGGAGGTATGCTGAAAGTTCCGGCTATCGTCCTGGAAGTTGACCAGGGAACAGATTCAATCGTACTCGCACTAATAGAAAATGTTCAAAGAGAAGACCTGAATCCGATTGAAACGGCTTATGGATATAAATCCCTGATGGACGAGTGTCAGCTTACACAGGAAGAAGTAGCCTCAAAAGTAGGCAAAGATAGGTCAACGATTACAAACTTTTTGCGACTGATTCGCCTGCCCGAAGATATACAGGAAAGCATTCGCAAAAGAGAACTTTCGATGGGACATGCCCGCGCTTTGCTTGGACTGTCTAATACAAAGAAAATGTCACTCGTATGGAAGCAAATACTTGAAAAAGGCTTATCCGTCAGAGATACGGAAACTATGGTCAGGGATGTAGAATCGGGAAAAGTCTTAATCGGTAAAAATGGAGTCAGCAAAGGCGATGAAACAAAAGAAGCTGAGAAGAAGTCCAAAGTCAGCCCCGAAGTAGCAATCATACTCAGGGAGCAGGAGGATAAGCTGAGGCATCTCTACGGCACTGAAGTTAAAATCCACACAAAGACAAAGGAAAGCGGCTCGATTGAATTTGATTTCTACTCCAGCGATGACCTCGATAGATTGCTCGAATTGTTTTCGTCAATCGAGGAGAAGTGAAAATAATTACTAATTACTAATGACTAATGACTTTGTAACTTTTGACTTTATACCTTATAACTTATTTGCTATGACTGACACTTCGCCTGAATTTGAAAAATTTTATCGTGAAAAGATGATGAGCCTTACTTCTGACGAAAGAATCAGAATCGGCTTGAGCATGAATGAGACTGCACGCAATATTGTCTGGTCATCCATTCCAAAAGACCTGCCCGAAGAAGAACGCAGGGTGCAATTCTTTCTGAGATATTACAAAAACGATTTCACCGAAAAGCAGAAGAATGTGATAATAGAAGGGATAAGAAAAGGAAAATAAACTAAATCATAGCAATAAAACCAAACCTTATGTTTTGCTTGTATTGCAGTTCGAGCTTTTGCTTTTCATCATAAATGAAATCCTATAATTAAAGAGAATATCAATCAAATTTTATAAGTTTCATTACATCAATTGAACTATTAGGTATTTGATTCGAACTATATATTAACTTTTTGTTTTGTATTATAACCAAATAAGGTAGCTTTTTAATATTAAAAATTTTTGATAGAAATTTTATCTGTTTAGTATAAAGAATATTATTACCATAAGCCTTTCGTAACTTTTCACGATTTATTTCAGATACAACAATATCTTTATGATTAATTATTTTCAATTTCACAATATTACTAAGAAGCTCAGTAGATTTAATGTTGCAAGCCGGACATTCATCATCATAAAAGAATAAAAATAAAACAGTATCTTTCGTGAAAGAAGGATAAATAATATTTTTATCAGTAATAATGTGAAATTCTGGTATTGATGGAAATTCTTTGTATAAACCTATTTTATTTTTATTTAAAAATTCAGATATGGTAATTTTGCTTTTGCCTTTTTTAATTCTTAGTATTTGATAATCAGTAAAAACAGTAGGAGCAAAAGGACTTTTCATTTTAAAAGCCAATATCAGGAATTTTTCAGATGAGTCAAGATTTTTCTGTTTTATATATATTTTTGTTAATTCTATACATGAAAGCGATATAGGTCCCTTATTCATGAAATTATTGATTGAGCATGATATAACTTTTTTAAATTGACTGATACTATTAGCAGTATCATTAATTAACAAATAAGTTTTACCAAGATTAAAGATCATTGAAGAATAATTACCTGAAGATTCTATTAAATCAGGATGTAATTCAAATTTATTTGAAAATTTCACAGAATTTTCAAAAAATTCTATACCTCTTATAAGTATGGAAATTGAGTATTCATTATTTCTTAGATAGTTTAATACTTTAAATATAATTACAAAAGCATCATGTACAGATAAAATTTCTTCTTTGTTTTCCGGAAAGTTAACTTTATTAAATTTATTAAATAATTTATTGATTATTGGTTCGAAATAACTTATATTTTTAGTTAATGAAATACTGTCAACCCTCCTTAAAACACTGACTAAATCACAATAAAATATAGATTGATTTTCTATTTCAAGAAATGAATTTAATGCTTTTATATGAATTGAATCTAAATCATTTTTTAATCCAATAGTTTCGTCTTTAGATAATGCATTAAACACATATTTTAATGAGTTAAAAAATGGATATATTGTACTATCACTCAAAATATTTAACTTCCCATTTATTATTTTCTTACAAGTATCTAATATAATATTTACTCTGTGAAATTCATTTATAAAAGTTAAAGGCTTCAGTAATGCAGAATAGCCAATCAATCTTTCGATTTTTGTGAATTTATTATTCTTGTTTAATACGACCATCAAGCTATCTACTCTATGGATTATATCCTCAATTGGAACATCATTTGTTAATAATAGTGATAGAAAATCACCCCATCTTGTTAAATCATTTGGATACAATATTTCATCTTCTTTAAATAATTCCATACATTCTTTATATGACCTTGAATACCACATCAATAAAGGAAGTGTACCCTGTGGCGGTTCACCATTCTTTAATACTGGGAAATATGATTCATATAGGTTGGATGAATCTTTTATCTGAATAATAATAAAATGGCTTCGATCAGGAATAGTAAAATATGCTTGATATTTTCCTTTATAGTTATTCAAATTCAATGTATATGGAATATTTAAATCATAGTAACAAATTGTAATGTTTGCTTTTATATATTTTGAGTTTCTTATGATTTTTGGATAATATGTCAATTCGATTGATTCTCCTGTTTTGGGTATGCCCTTGGTTATTTTTATTTCATCACTGGAAATATAAAACTTTTTATAATAACCTCTATCATTATTACAAAAAGTTAACAATAATATAAATAAGAATGATATAATAATTTTAATGTTCATAAATCACTTTTAAATTAAAGGATTGCTTATTAGGCAACCCTTGTTAAAAAATTTTAATAAGTAATTGAGAAATCAATTTGATAAAGGGGTGGCAACTCACCTTCAGGTGTATTCTCATCAATAAGATTTCTACCATATTGTTCAGTATTACACTCTGCACAAGGATCTATCATACCTTCATACACTGCCCTCCATGACCATGGGCTACAACCAACAAAACCACAAGGCTTACATTGATAGTTTGAACCTCCCCACTCGTCTTCCCACATAAACTCCCAACAACCCATCTTAACACCAGGACCATGTCTTACAATCCATTCTTTAGTGATAGTCATTGATATTGCAGAAAATGATAACAGCACAAATGTGAAAATCAACCAAAACAAATAAATTTTCGTTTTCATTATAAATCCTCCCTACAAATTTTGCTTTTCTTATCAAAAAGCATATTTTTGAATACCTGCTTGAATTGCATTTAACTATTTTATTCAAGCAGTACACGTGGACTAATGAGTGCGAGCTTGTTAGTCCTTTTTTATTTGCTAACGCTCATCAATTGATATATCCTACTGCCACTGCTGTTTTGAATTGTTTTTATTCTTGCCTCCTTTTTTTTATTTCTAAATATTTTTATAATTACACAGTGCCTCTATATATATAACAAATGAAAAATGGAAAAAGTATCATTTATTATAAATTATTTTTTTTAGCGTCTTTGTAAGTCCTTTAAAATAACAAAACATTTTTTTTAATTTATTTTAATTTTTTTCTTCCTCTCTTTTTTCGGGGGGGGGGGATTGCCGGTGAGTAATGCAATAGCCATTTCTTTTGCTTTGACTAACCTTCTGATTATAGTAATTCGGCTGACATGGAAATGCTCTGCAATATTTTCAAGTTTATGGTTAGAATAATGCATTAATAACAGTGTAAAAAATTCACTGGGCATTGCTTTTTTCAATAATTCCAAATCGAGGTTTTTTTCTATGTCATCAATTTGATTGTTGCACATTTTCATATCTATAAATTCTAAAGGCTTCATACCCGCATCTGCGGCTGTTTCTTCGAGAGATACGAGTTTTTTATTTCTTTTAATTATGTTTTTTATTTTATTGTTGCAAGATTTATAGAGTAATCGGTATAAATCACTATCATCCTTGCATTTTAAATAGATGTCATGTCTGAGAATGTTCCAAAATATTATGTTGCAAGCCACCACAATTTCATCATCAGGCAGAAATGAATATTTGTTCTTTAACGCTGATTTAACATCAGGTAAAAGATTTACTAAAATATAGGTGTTATTTATGATTAACGCTACATCCATAAAATTTTAAAAAAGTATTTTAAAATTGCACATCGTATATCTATAAGACACAAAAAAAGGGAAAATGTTACAGCACTTTAAAAAAATCAATTATTTTCTAATTAATTAAAACATTTCATATATTTTTGTGAATACATTAATAGGGGCATTTAACCATATCAACGAAATATTTTTTTATGGATGCTAACAAAGAACTAATTGACAAGAAGATTCAAAAGCTGAGAGAAATTCAGGATAAAGCAGTTCTCGGCGGCGGCAAGAAAAGAATTGACGACCAGCATGCAAAAGGCAAGCTGACTGCACGTGAGCGGCTCGACCTTATGCTCGACAAAGGTTCTTTCCGCGAGATTGACCGCCTTGTCCATCATCATTCACACGAATTCGGACTGAATAAAACCGTGTTCTTCGGCGACGGTGTCGTTACAGGGCATGGCGAAATCAACGGTCAGAAGGTATTTGTCTTTTCCCAGGATTTCACCGTACTCGGAGGAAGCCTTGCGGAAGAGCATGGAAAGAAAATCTGCAAGGTTATGGAAATGGCTATGAAGAGCGGCTTGCCTGTGATTGGGCTGAATGATTCGGGCGGTGCGCGTGTGCAGGAAGGTGTGATTTCACTTGGTGCATATGCAGATATTTTCCTTTTGAATACTCTTGCATCGGGTGTTGTCCCTCAGATTTCGGTTGTGATGGGTCCATGTGCGGGTGGTGCAGTCTATTCTCCTGCGATTACCGATTTTATTATTATGGTGAGAAAAACTTCGTACATGTTTGTTACGGGTCCTAAAGTTGTTAAAACAGTTACACATGAAGACCTGACATCTGATGAACTCGGCGGTGCGGATGTACATGCATCCAAGAGCGGTGTGGCTCACTTCGTTGCCGACAATGACATGGAAGCGATGGAAATTGTGAAGAAGCTTATGTCGTTTATTCCTGCAAACAATGCCGAGGAGCCTCCTTATATTCCGAACGATGACCCGTTAGACAGGGCTGACGAAGACTTGACATATATCATTCCTGCAAATCCGAATCAACCGTATGACATGAAGGAAATCATACGCAAAGTTGCTGATAAGAGCGAGTTCCTCGAAGTGCACAAAGATTGGGCAATGAACATCATCGTTGGATTCATCAGGCTCGGAGGCAGGTCAATCGGTGTGATTGCGAACCAGCCTGCAATCATGGCGGGAGTGCTCGACATCAATTCATCACGCAAGGCAGGGCGTTTCATCCGCTTCTGCGATGCATTCAACATACCTATACTCACATTCGAAGATGTCCCCGGATTTATGCCCGGTGCCGACCAGGAGTGGGGAGGCATTATTGCCAATGGTGCGAAACTGCTTTATGCCTACTGCGAGGCGACTGTGCCTAAGGTTACGGTGATAACGCGCAAGGCTTACGGCGGAGCTTACGATGTGATGAACAGCAAGCATGTGCGGGGCGATTTGAACTTTGCCTGGCCCACTGCGGAGCTTGCGGTGATGGGTGCCAAGGGTGCTGTGGAAATTATTTTCAAGAAGGAAATCGAATCGGCCGAAGAAAGCGAGCAAAGGGAAACTGAACTTATTAATGAGTTCAACGAAAAGTTTGCGAATCCTTATATTGCGGCTTCCTACGGATATATTGACGAGGTAATCGAGCCGAAGTTTACACGTCAGAGATTGATTGAAGCATTCTCACTGCTTGAGAACAAGGTGGATAAAAATCCTCCGCGTAAGCACGGGAATATACCGTTGTGATGAGGAGGAATAAATAATTAAAATTTTTATTAAACCTTTGCTAATTCCTGTTCTCCGTTCTGATCATCAACAATAGAAGTATTATCTCCAATATATTTCGAAGGAATAGATTTTGTTGTTCTAGCTCCCAATTCTTTTAATTGCTCAATCCTGCCGATAATTGTTGATCCCTTTTGAGGAGAATCTTTTAATTTACTCATAGCACTATGATAACTTTTTGAAATATTATTTATATTATCATTTATTTTTTCCATATCACTTATAAAATCTACAAACTTATCATATAAAGCACCTCCAATCCTCGCAATCTCTAATACATTTTGTTTTTGATTTTCTTGTGTCCAAATAAATTTAATTGTTCTTAATGTTGCTAAAAGAATTGATGTAGATACAAGAATAATATCATTTTTATAAGCTCTTTCATATAAGTTTTTATCTTCATTTAAAGCTAATAAGAAAGCTGGTTCAATAGGAATATACATTAAAACATAATCTGGTTGATTTATTTGATATAATTTATGATACTCTTTCTGTGCTAGTTCTTTAATATGATTTTCAATACTTTTAATATGTTCCTTTAAATATTTTTGTTTTTCCATTTCGTCATCTGTTTCATAATAATTTTCATACGCTGATATTGAAACTTTAGAATCAATTATTAAACATTTCCCATCTGGTAATTTTATTATATAATCAGGAATTAATGTTTTATCTTCTTCATCTTTAAAATGAGCTTGTTTCAAATAATGAATATCTACTTTTAATCCCATATTTTCAAATAATTTTTCTAATTGATCTTCACCCCACCTACCAATTTTTTGCCCATCACCTGTTAATGCATTTGCTAAATAATTGGCATCCTTACTTATTTCTCTAGCTTGTTCAATTAATAAACTAATTTGTGTTTTTAAAGATGCAACATCTTTTGCTTCTTCATTAAATTTACTATCAATTAAAGTATTAAGTAAATCAATTTTCCCTTTAAATGGTGTTAATATGTGCTCAATATTAGTTATACCAGTAGTCTCAAATTCCTCGCTTTTTTTCTTTAAAATATTATTAGCTAAAATTTCAAAAGCATCCTTAAAATTATCTTCAGCTTTTAGAAGAGTTTGGATTTTTTCTTCATATATATCTTTATCCTTAGTCAATTCTAGATTTAGTACATCAATTTTGGATTTTTGTTTAAACCAAATAATAATACCACCTATTATCAAGCCAAATAAAAATGCAACTATTATTATAATTTCATTCATAATTATTCTCCAAATAATCTTAATAATTATTATTATTAAAAATCATAATTAACTTCGCATGTACAACCAATATGATGAGGAACTTTAGGATATCTATTTATCGGATATTTCTTTTCTGTATCTTTTATACAACACGGACAAATTGCATCGTAATTTTGAATCTTCCAATTTTCTTTTATCCATCCCTCCTTCAATTCTTTTACATGTTCATCAAAATCCTTTTTTGCTTTATATGATCTTTCATAAGTATCGAGTATAATTTCTGCAATTATTTCAGCATACTCCCATGATTCTTTAATTTTATCCAAGTTATAAGGTTTTAAATCTTCGGGTAATTGAACTAATTGAAATAATTCTCTGAATGATAAATTTTTACTTAATAATTCCCATGCATCTTCTTGTTTTACGAATAATTCTATTCCCTGTGCTTTCCTTGTTATTTTTTTATCAATTCTACCTTTTAAAATTTCATTCATTTCATTTAATGTTAAAACATTAATTATATCTTCAATAGGAATTTCTTTCCCTCTTCTTGCTAAACCTAATTCTACAAGTTTTTCAAATTTCTGTCTTCCCCAAGAATCTGCATTTAACTTATGTACTTTTATACCACTATGAAAATAACTTAAATAAAATTCAAAATTCTCCATTCCAAATCTTTCTATAAATATATCATCAATTGTAAAATCAGTAATTGATGTAGTTAACAAAGAAATAATTTTTTTTGTTGGAATTACTTCTAACTTATTAATTGCCTGATTTTGAAATTCAATTAATAAATCTTCTTTGTCCATATCTGATGATATTGCCCATTCTTTTGAAATATTAATTAGTTCATTTATTGAATTATCATAAATAGGTTTATATTCTAGAATATAATTTTCAATTTCTTTGCATCGCAGATTTGTCTTGGCAACAATGATTTTCACTTCATTTACTAAATCCCATTTACCTACAATAAATACTTTATCTAATGTGTTTTTCAATTTCTTAACTTCTTCATAACTAATATTTATTATATTAATATGATAATGGCTTTTATCATTAATTAAATAACTTCCATCTGGATTTATCACAATGTCACCAGTATCAAAAACTTCTTCTTTATCTGTTGTTACCTCAATTTTTATTGGAGAATCCTGAATCGGATATTGTTGGGCTTCTTTTTTTTTCTTATTTTTTTTATTGATTAAATATATCAAAGCAGCAAATAAAGATATTACAAGGATTAATATAAATACTTCCATAAAGCTCCTGTAGATGTTAGATAAAATTTATTTTCAATAAGTTCTACTTATTGCTTAATTCTTATTTCTATTAACAACAATATTAAGTATTTTCTAATTTACACAAAATCTCATTCTCTGTCAATTTAATTTTACACAACATTATTCACTTAAAACTTAACACTCAACACTCAAAACATTTGTAAACGCTGTATCAGACTGGCTTTAAGGGTTTTCTATAAATAATCAACTAAGCGGAAAATGAATTGGCATATTTTTTCCTTTCTTGTGTTAAAATGTTTCCATAAAAGAAGGAGGCAGGCAAAGAGAGAAAAGACAAGCAAAACAAGATGAGCAGCATCACAAAGCCACATCGCTCCCATGCTGTTCGAGCAACAAAAGCCGGATTATGTCAGAGGTATATTACACAAGTAAACTTTGACGAGCATTAATAAAAAAAATAGGCTGACTGAGAAAATCTTGTTCAACAAATCACAGTGAAGGGAGGCTTCGATGAAAGCAAAAATATTCTGGATAATACCGACAATACTGCTCATTAACCTGTTGACTTATAAATTAACAATCCAGAAAGCCAATAAGGAAGCTTTAATAAAACCTCCAAATATATTTTATACATTGAATGCAAAAAATCTTGCATCAAGATTGAATTTATCTTTCATTCCCATTGTAAGGACTGATGAATCCTTGGTACAGATAATAAAAGAAAAACCCTTCTCAATTTCAAGAAGCAGTAAGAATAACATTTATAAATTTTATAATAAAGTCGGATATACACGTGAAGATTGCGATAGATTCATAGTAGAAGCTGATAAATATATTAAAGAAGGAAAACTTACATATTTGGATTTGTTTGGAGTATTTAATATGGATGCATGGGGGGAAAATCACTATAACAAGGGAATTCGTGAGGGTAAAAAAATAATGTTACCTGAAAATTTAAAGGGTAAAAACGTGGCTCAGATTGTGATTGATTCATTTGATACAAAAAACACATGCCAGTATTTCAATGCTCACAAATCTTATTTGCTAAAATCTTATGACGAAGCCATTGCAATGGGATTATTCAAGGATTATTATTGCAGTAATATATTCTGTAATGAATTAGGGTATATTTTTTTCAAGCTTGAAGACTATTATTTCAATCCTGAATTGAGATTCAGAAAGGATAAAATTTTAAGATGGGATGTTGATGAACGGAATATCTCAATGGATGAAACTAAAAAAGGAGAATAGAATTATTGTCAGGAGTAACTCCTGGCATAGTTATTAGGAAATATTGATGTAAGAAGAATCTAAAATTCCCCTGAATCCCCCTTTGAAAAAGGGGGAAAGATGCTTCGACTACCCTCAGCATGACAATTTTAAAATTCTATTCCTCAAAGACCCAGATTTCTTTTCCATGTTTGTTGATGTATTTTGCCTTGCCCAGCTTGCGGTTTTAGCGGTATATAATAAATTTATATCTTGCCGAATAATTTTTGTCCGATTTTATTGTCAGGATATAAGCTCCATTAGATAAATTTGAAACGTCAAGAGTGAATGACCTGCTATCCTTTTTTATAATGATATTTTCATTGTGTACCCTGTTGCCCATCACATCCCAGATTTCAACGGTAATTGCCTGTTCATCGGGAATTAAAACCTCGATGTTCAAATGGCCTGAATTGATAACAGATTCATCAATGCTTGTCTTCAGGTTGTTTACAAGCTTAAGAAAGAAGCCGCCTGTGGGAGGACAGATATTCAATGCTTTTAGTGAGCCGTCAATCCTGCTTACATTGACAACTTTACTTGTTACAGGATTGAATTCTGTTATGAAGAGTCCTGTGGAATCGGGATAGGATTTAAGCACCATACCCTCAATAAAAATTATATTACCGGGTTCCTGGAAAAGCAGTTCGGAAAATTGTTTCTCGACCGACACCTTCAATGTATCAGGATAATAAAAATAGTTAACAGCCTGTCTTGTGTTTTTAAATTTTGCAAGTACCCTCGATGGATAGAATAACATTTTATCAAATGATAATGCGAAATCGAGACGGCCAGGTTTTACTCTTGGTAAAGCATCGAGCAGTTCGACTTCAAGCGTGATTGTGTCACCCGGCTCCGCCCTGTAGTTGCCGATTTTCACCGATGTATTATAAACTTCCGGCGGTACATTTCCACTCAGTTCGACATAGCCCGTATCAATGCAGACTGATTCCTCGATAACCTCAAACCGGCATTGTTCAGCACCTTCTTTTTGGGCTGTAAATGTTACAGGAACTCGGAGAGAACCATTTGGAGCAAGGACAACCGGAAATTGAGCATCAAACCTGAATTGCGATGAAGAAGGCACAATCGCAAGACCGGTTATACTCTTATCGTAATTGCTCTCATTTTTTATGTCAATATATTTCAGAACAGAATCATCAATCCAGACATTGCCGAAATCATGGCTCAATGGTTCTATTGTTAATCTTGGCCTAATGATATTTACTGCCGCATCAACAGTGTGAGTGTTCAGACAAACTGTGCTTGTGAGAATAAATTTTTCATTGAATGTTCCTTCTACATTAAACTTTGAAGGAATAAGCAAAACAGAAATCAAAGCACTGTCACCCGATTGAACTGCAATATTTGCTGATGGAATAATTTCAAATCCCGGTTGATTTATAGTTCTGCCGATAGTAAGTGAATCAGCAAGAGTGCCTGTGTTTTTAATATAAAATGTTTTAACAATTGTATCATTGCAGGGCTCGACATTTGAATAGTCAAAGTTGACAGCATCGGGCTTTGTTTGAACAGTCCTGAATTCTCCGGACAAAGGCAGATTAATTGACAATCCTCTCAGATTTTTTGAATCAATCACAAGGGTTCCTGTAAAAAGTCCTTCAATGGAAGAATCATATGCTATAATATAATTTTCAACTGAACCTGAAGGCATGATGTGAGGTAGAACAGGCATATTAACAATACTGAAAGGCAAACCTGAAGGCCGTATCTCAAGAATGGTTAACGTATCCTCAATAGAACCTGCATTTGTAATTGTAATGGTATCGTATATAATACCTGCAGTGCATTTACTATACCCAAAACCTACCGAATCGGCAGAAGTCAAAAGCCAGACACTGTGACTCAATATATTAACAGGCAGACTTGTTTCCATCGGGCAATAACTATCGAGACTGAATACCAGCCTGCTGTTCAGAACAGTGTCTTTGGTTGAGATGAAATCAAAAGTAAAAACCACGCTATCGCCTGCTATTATGCTATATGGCAGTGTCGGAGATGTATTAATTGTCCAATCGAGTTGTGTAGGATTCAATTTAATATCAGTGATACTCATTGGAATATTGCCAAAAGCATGAACGGTTACGGCTTTCCTCAAAGGCAGGCCTGTTTGAATCACACCTGTAATTGAATCGGGTTCAGCAGTGATGTATGAATCAACGCAGTTTGCATTAACAATAATCTTCATCAGTTCATTACATGGCAGGGTGCTGATATAAATTGTATCATCGTATTGTCGTGTAGTATCAGGTTTAAATATGATACGGCAATTAACCGAATCATTTGTTTTTATCTGGAATGGGAATGATTGCCCCTGGACAGATATTCTATAAACACTGTTATCATATATTGGATTTTGCAATGTTGCTGTTAAATCACCTTTGTTTTTCACCGGTACATTTAGTATGACAGAATCTCCAAGGCAAATATCCCCCAGCACAAAAACAGTATCTTTTGGTTTAACATCAGTCGAGGTAACGATACCGTTAAATGAGATATAAAATGGATTCTTTCTCCCACGAATCGAAGTTGAATCATTATTAATCAGGTTTAACACGGCACTATGTGAACCGCTTATCGGGGGGTCAAATTTTATAATCAATGAATCAGCTTCAAATGGATTAATCTTTAAGGGTAAGGCTCTGCCACTAATCCAGCCTATATACGAAAAAGCAGTGTTTGCGGAATTAAAATTATAATCCGAAATAATCAGTTCGCTGTTACCTGTATTAAAAACAGGTATTGTATCAAATTCTGATAATTTGCAATTTAGGTTAAACATAATTCTGTCTTCTGCAGTTATTATCGGCGAAACTCCATAAGCTCTCACTGTGATGAATGTATCTTTTGAGCAGGGCGACAGTGTAAATCTAAACCGGGATGTAAACCACCCTGTATCGGAAGGAGAAGCAGAAAAATTAGTATATACGCCACTGGAATAAACATTTATCGGGAGCGGTGATTCCGATACTATTTCATAACTTCCCTCTACTTTTTGAATTGTAATAATTGAGTTATCAGGACTGGAAGCAGTCCATTGCAATGAATCAACCGTATTCATGCCGCAATAAGCGGGATTAATTTCGAGTAAAGAGTCTTCGGGAATAGCAGTATTTTCTTTGGCATCGCCAAGAAGGTCTATTGTGAAATTATTTCCACCAATAACATTTATACCAAGCTTAGCATTTTTATTATCACCTGCCTTCAGAGGCATGAAACGCACAATAATCATTTGTGAATCACATGCAGGCAGGGCAAAACCTCCGGGAGGATATACAATAGTGAAATCCTCGAAATTAACACCATAAATGTTTGTTGCTGCCATCACAGCATTATTGAAAGAATGATTCTTGACCCATAAAGTGTCATACATTGAACCCGGGATGCAGACATCGCCATAAACCATGTTCATTTTAGTAACAACCTGATTGTCGGGGCCTATGTAATAAACTCCTTCGCCGACTACCCATCCTTCGTTTGGAGTTATGAACCATAAATCATCGAGGTGCCCTCTGTCAATTCCGCAGTTACGCTTTATCCAAGTCTGTCCGCCATCTGTTGTATAATAAACTTCACGGTTATAGCCACAAACCCAGCCTGTTCTTTGGTCGATGAGAAAAGCACCGAACATTGGAATACCTGTTGTATAACTATTCCAGGTTGATCCGTTATCTGTCGAGAAGTGCATACCGCCATTGTTTCCTGCACCAATACATGTTGTCCCTCCAAAAGGGACAAGAAAGGAATTGCCGACATTTGTTATTTCTTCCTGCCAGTATTCAGGACCTGATAAACTATGAATTTGCCAGTTTGCACCGCCATTTGTTGTTATCCAGATTTTTCCACTGCTCGACGCATACCCAAGCCCATTTGAGGAATAAAGTATTACATCAGCCATACCGCTGTTTGGTACCGAATCCGTATAAAGAGACCAATTAGCTCCTCCATCCGTTGTAAGAAAGAACTTTTGTATTCCATCACATCCGCCGCCAACTGTAACACCATAAAGCGGATCAACAAAGTAATTACCCCAAAGCAACCCGGCATTGGGAGGTGTAATATCAACCCATGATACACCGCCATTTGTTGATTTGAATATACCATCCATTCCGGAAGTATAGCCAACTGTTGTTGATGAAAAATGTACACTTTCAAGCTGGTTGGCAAATGGGACAACTGCCCCTGCCCAGGTTTTACCTCTGTCTGTTGTTCTTAATACCTGTCCGCTAAACCCGCAAATCCAACCGTAATTAGGATTAGAAGGTAAAAAGTAAACATCCAGCCAATAGTTAAAACTGTAGGGTGGAGGTATAGAACTTACTTTATTCCATGACTGCGAATAAGAAGCCAGAGGAAGAAAAGTTAAAATTAATATTTTTATAATCGAGTATAAATTTCTCATAAAAATTGATTTAACTTTATTTTCATTTTAACAGTCATGAACTTTAACTCACAGAGTTTAAATTCTCCTATATCATTACGTCAGACGATTAATGTATAACTTTCTTATTTGAAAACAAAATATTTTTTTTTACAATTTTATGTAGAAAAAATTAATAAAAAGAATGGAAGTGTACCAATAATTGAAGTTACTATTCGTTTAAACTTTGAATTTATAAAAAAAAGGGGGTTGATAAATACAATAATAGTAATTCAATAAATATAAGCCATATTAATGGGAGTTGGCATGATTATGTTTTTTACTTCAAGTTTATTCAGGCATATTAGATTTACATCATATATTATACTTTTACTAATTGCTGCATTTTTTATTTCAAATGCTGCATATCTACGTAATGTTCCACAAACTATAACTCAACCTGATGGAACAATTATCCATTGCTTTGCAAGCGGGGATGAGCATTACAACTGGCTGCATGACAAAGATGGCTATACTATTTTGGCTGACCCTAAAACAGGATACTATGTTTATGCCGAAAAAATCAATGGAGAACTTGTCTCGAGCAAGAAAATCGTGGGGACGGTTGACCCAAACACACTTGGGATTGATAAATGGATGACAATAGCTCCCGAAAAAATTTATGAAAAGGCTAAACAATTTCATCAGGCTGCACAAAAACCCGGGAAAAAAGATAAATCCGAAACCATACAAGTCAGCGGCACTATTAATAACATTGTAATTTTCATCAGGTTCAATGGTGAGTCTGAGTTTACAGACCCAGTCAGCACTTATACAAATATGTTCAATTCAACAGGCAGTGCTTCGATGAAAAGCTATTACCTCGAAGCCTCTTACAATGCCTTAACTATTAATTCAACATTTTACCCGATACCAGGTGCTACAGTACTATCATTTCAGGACAGCCACGTCAGGAATTATTATAAACCTTACCACTCCGTCAACAATCCTATAGGTTATACCAGCAGTAATGAAAGGACAAATAGGGAACATACACTGCTGAAAAACGCTGTAGATGCCGTTAAATCTCAGATACCTTCCGGGCTCAACATTGATTATGATGGCAATGGGTTTGTTGATAATGTCTGTTTTATTGTTTATGGTGCGCCAGGTGGATGGTCTGACCTGCTCTGGCCCCATCAATGGGATTTATTTTCCTACAATGTTACGATTAACAGTAAAGTAGTATGGAAATATAATTTCCAGCTTCAAACTGTTGTTGATGCGGGTGTTTTGAGCCATGAGATATTCCATACATTCGGAGCTCCGGATTTATATCATTATGGATATGACGGAAAGACTCCGGTTGGGTATTGGGATTTGATGGAATATGATATGGACCCGCCCCAACATATGGGAGCCTTTATGAAATATAAATATGGGAATTGGATTACTTCAATTCCGCTGATTTCTACATCAGGCACATATCAGTTAAATCCTCTAACATCGGCTACAAATAATTGCTATAGAATTAATTCTCCTAATGCGGCTACTGAATATTTTGTCGTTGAATACAGGAGAAAAACGGGAACTTTTGAGAGTTCGGTTCCCGGTTCGGGCTTGCTCGTATATAGGATTAAGACAGACTGCGGCAATGGCAACTCAGATGGCCCTCCCGACGAAGTTTATATTTACAGATTGGATGGTACACCGAGTGCAAATGGAAATATAAGCCAGGCACACTACAGTGCGGATGTAGGAAGGACTGCCATAAACGATGAAACGAATCCATCCTGCTTCCTGTACAATGGTTCCGAAGGCGGTTTAATTCTGTATGACGTAAGCTCTGCAGGTGCAACCATATCATTTAAAATCGGATTCGGAGTGTTGCCTCCGATTCTTAAATTACCCGCTAATGGTGCCGATGGTATAACGACTACTCCCCTTTTGGTATGGTACAGAAGCACAGATGCATTAACCTACGATTTACAGATTTCAACCCAAGCGGATTTTTTTGCCCCATTATTAAATTTGTCCGGTTTGACCGATACAACTTACCAGATTGTAACCCCTCTGTCTCATGGAATCAGGTATTATTGGCGTATCAAAACCCATACTGCTATAGATACCAGTAGCTGGTCATCTGCATGGGATTTCCGCATCATACTCGATAGCCCGGTTCTTGTCTCACCGTTAAATAATTCACATTCTCTGGATACAAGCCTGACTCTAAGCTGGTCTTCGGTTTACGGAGCCGATACATATGGGTTGCAGGTTTCAAACACTGCCGACTTCTCGAATATCATAAAGAATATATCAAATGTAGTTGGAACAACTTATGATGTTGATGGTTTGAGTTACAGCACTCGGTATTATTGGCGTCTTAATGCATCTAATCCCGGTGGTACGAGCCAATGGTCAAATGCATGGAATTTTTCTACAATAGTTGGGCCACCGACTTTGTACTCGCCTTCAAACCATGAAAAAAGAGTTTCCGAAAGCGGTTACGTAACCTGGAACAATAACCCAATAGCTGTTAGCTACAGAGTGCAAATATCGGGATTCCCGGACTTTTCGGTTAACATATATGACCAGTCGAATGTTTCGGATACATTCTTTTTATATCAAGGTTTTGAATTTGGTACGGTATATTTTTGGAGAGTGAGTTCTACAAGCATATATGATGCAAGTAATTGGTCGCCTCGATGGGACTTCACAACGATTCTCGGAGCTCCCATTCTTCTTTCACCTGCTAATCATTCAACGGGAGTATCGGACAGCGGCTCTTTCCAATGGCTGGGTGTTAATCAGGCACAGACTTATAATTTACAGGTTTCTGCCGATTCTACATTTAGTTCCACTACGATTGACCAGACAGGGATTTCAGGTATAAATCAAAGTTACAGCGGATTGAATAATAATACAAAATATTACTGGCGGGTTTCTGCACATAATTCAGATGGTGACGGGAACTGGCCTTCGGCAATGGATTTCACAACCCAGCTTGCTCCTCCTATTCTCGTTTCACCAAATAATTTTGCAACCGGTGTCCCCGACAGCGGAACATTTAGATGGAATGCTATTGCCGGAGCTGCTTTATACAAATTGATGCTATCCGAAGAACAGGATTTCTCATCTACGATAATTGATGATTCCACGTTGACGGGTACAAGCTATAATTACAGCGGATTGGACAAGAACCGTACCTATTACTGGAAAGTCAGCGGCAAGTCTGCAAATAACACAGGTGAATGGTCATCGACCTGGAATTTTGCCACATCATTCGATGCTCCATTATTGATGTATCCGCCAAACAATGCAAGCAATATTCCAAATAGCCTGGAATTCCGCTGGGGAGAAATGTCCGGAGTGGGTTTATATCATATAAGGGTATCAACATCTCAGAACTTCAGTACTACTGTGATTAATGATTCTACATTGACTACAAATTCCTTTGATTACAGCAACCTGACAAAAAATACACGGTACTACTGGCAAATCAGGGCTAAGATAGGCTCCTCATGGAGCAATTGGTCTGCTCTGTGGAGTTTTTCGACTTCATTGTCAGCCCCAAATTTATCAGCTCCGCCGGACGGAAATGTTTTTGTAAACATAAACGGCACACTTAGGTGGGAGCAGGTTACCGGTGCATTGAATTATAAATTGCAGATTTCCAAATCAACGAATTTTAGCCCCCTTGTTGTTAATGATTCAAATATCACTGAAAATAATTACAATTACTCAAATCTTGAAAATAATACAAAATATTACTGGAGAGTCGCCGCTAAGAATACAGAAGGAACCGGCGATTGGTCAGAAGTATGGGATTTCTCAACAAGGATTGCAACTCCTTCACTGATTTCTCCGGCACAAAATGCAATAAAAATTCAGAACTATGGCAAGCTAAACTGGCAGTCTGTTCAGGGTGCAGAAAGTTATAATGTACAGCTTTCTCAAAGTAATAATTTTGCAACTAAGATAATTGATGAGACTTCCTTATCAAACACAACGATTGACTATGTTAATCTTGGCCTTGAGTCCGATTACTACTGGCATGTCAGTGCATCTAATCCTGATGGAACGACAGATTGGTCAAATACATGGAAATTCACCACCGATAAGTTCAGCACTGTCGATGAGACAAATAATCAAGGAATGTTCACATTGCATAGTTACCCGAATCCTGCGAGTGAATCGGTTGTTTTCGATATAAACTTACAATTTGATTCCCATGTAGAAATTAGTATATTTAATCTCTTCGGAGAGAAGATGGATGACATATTTTCAGGATACCTGTTACAGGGTAATCACCGGATTAATTGGCTTTCTGCAGAAATTCCGCCAGGTATTTATTTTGTTATTATAACAAATGGTGTTGCCTTACAAAGACAGGCAATTATTATTGGGAGATAAGATTAGCACCATGTTTCAACATGGTGTGGTTTTAATATTTATTTTTGTCTGTATCCGTTCATTTCATCTCACCAGCATAAATCTTGGTGTTATTCTCATTAGATTAGCACCATGTTTCAACATGGTGATGATAATTTCAACCAATCGAGTAGGAGGTAAGGGATTATTTCCCTTACCGTCCTCTCACACCACCGTACGTGCCGTTCGGCATACGGCGGTTCGTTAAAACTGACAAT
>MHAY01000085.1 GCA_001804705.1 Ignavibacteria bacterium RIFOXYC2_FULL_35_21 | reverse complement strand
AGATGGAAGATGGAAGATGGAAGATGGAAGATGGAAGATGGAAGATGGAAGATGGAAGATGGAAGATGGAAGATGGAAGATGGAAGATGGAAGATAGAAAATTGAAAATTAAGAATGAAAAATGCAAAATGGGATAGGGGGTGATAGATAGTGAATAAACAAATTGAGGTATTACCCTACTTTTCTTTTCAAATGATAGACATAAGCAAGCACCTGTGCAACGGCTTTGAAGAGGTTTTCGGGGATTTCCTGTTCGACATCTACTTTGTAGTAAATCACGCGGGCAAGCGGCGGGTCTTCGACAATAGGCACACCGGACTGTTCGGCTATTTCACGGATTTGAAGGGCAAGGTAATCAAGGCCTTTTGCTACGAGGATTGGCGCCGACATATCTTCCGATTTGTAACTCAATGCAACGGCAAAATGAGTCGGATTAGTAATAACAACTTCGGCGGTTTTAACTTTTTTGAGCATGAGTTTTCTAAGTCGTGAACGGAGGATTGACCTGATTCTCTGCTTGATTTTCGGGTCGCCTTCTGTCTGCTTGGATTCTTCTTTGGTCTCCTGTTTTGTCATTTTCATATCTTCCCTGAAGCGGTATTTCTGGTAGAAGAAATCAGCAATGGCAATGAGAATAAACACAAGTGATATTTTGGTAAGAAGCTCAAAACAAACAGAGGCAATGAAGGCACCTATATCATCGATAGGCCTTTCCATCAATCCTACGGTTTCTTCGGCCCTGCTCGATAGCACCTGATAGACAATCAATGAAAACAAGAGCAGTTTAGCAAAGCTTTTAACAAGTTCGAATACCGCCCTGCCGGACATAAAGATTTTTCTCAATCCTCCGATTGGATTGAAAATCCGCTTGAAGTGGAGCCCTTCGGTGAATTTCTTTGTTGCAAATTTAAAGCCTACCTGCGAAACTTCAGCAACGAATGCAATCAACATCACTAAAACAAGAATTGGAAGTAAAACTTTTGCAAGGAAAAGTAGAAGTTGCAGGAAAATACTACCTATATTATCTTGTGTGATGTTAATGCTGGATGAGTTGTAAAAGATATACCGCATGAATTCCTGAAGGCCGGAAATCAAAGCTTTGCCGAACAAAAAGACGATAATGCCGCCAAACAGCATCATTGCCGCTGTCGTAACGTCAAAACTTTTTGATACCTGGCCCCTGGCTCGTGCTTCGTTCAGTCGCTTCGCACTCGCCGGTTCGGTTTTTTCCTGGCCCTCTTTGTTTTCTGCCATAAACCTTTTTATTTAGTTTGGAATGTATATGACAAAACCTGTACCATAAAAAAAAGATGAGTGATTAAATATTAAGTAGCTTATTTTAATGAAGAAAGGTAAAGTTTGAACGTCTTCTCATTCATTTCAAATCGTTGACCATATTAGCCATTGTCTAATATTATAAGCCGATAAATAAAAAATTGAAATTATAGTAACACAAACAGGATTAACTCTTGAAATGTCCAAAGTGAAATTATATTTATGTGTGGTAGGCCTATCAAGTGAATGAAAAAACAATATATTTATAACCGGATTTTATTTAGCTATATTTGACATATATTCAAGCTACAATTTTTTTGAGGATATTACAAAGCCGATGCATAGTTTGGAAATTGTCAGAGGAGAGTGCAATGAACAAGAATAGTAAAAAGGGTAAAAGGATAGCCGGTAAAATTTCAAACAATACTTTAACACCTGAAGAACTGCTTGAAGAAATAGTAAAAAATTATAAAAAGAACGAATTTTCAATTGACAAATACTGCCGGGAAAATAATGTCAATCACTCCACCATCACTACACAATTTACAAAATCTTATAGCTTTTGCCCGTCCATTTTTTTAGAAAATTTAAGAATCGAAGATTATTTATTTATGTTATGGCAGCCGGATATAAAAATTGAAGGGATTGGAGCAAAATCAGGTTTCGGCAACTCACGCAGAGCAAGAAGAGTCTTAAAAAAGCGACTTTCATGCAGCCCTTCTGTATGCCGTAATTATTTGCTTGAAAAAATTGGGGAAACTAAAATGATGAATTATTTTATAAAATTGATTTGGAATGGGAACAGGCCAGATGAATTGTTAGGAAGTATATCCGAACATTTTGACAGGCAAATTGAATTTTTTCATTCATTATTAAGTTGAAATAATAGCCGAAATAATAGCCGAAATTTTGGTATATTGACTTGTATTGAATAAAATCGTAAATTTCGATTGAGGAGTTGGATTAATAAAATAATCAATAAAGTTAAAAATCCAAAAATCAAGGACTGTACAGTATTATTGGTGTGAGGAAAATTATTTTTTAAAACAAAAAAAGGAGGCAAGAATAAAAACAATTCAAAACAGCAGTGGCAGTCGGACATATCAATTGATGAGCGTTAGCAAATAAATAAAAAGAGCCAGTGGGATTGCGCCCACTGGCCGAGCACGGAGTCTCTTACCCGCATACTTTATAACTTAAACCAAAAGAATGCGAACGTAAGAGCGAATATAGTAAAATATTTGTTTTTTTAATAATTTATTTGGAGTAATATTATGAAATTATTATCATTAACCTTGGTGGCTATTATAGTCCTTATTTTATCAATCTCAACAGCAGATGCAAGAACACGTTATGTGTTGGGTTCTGGTGGAGTTGAAGAATTACCAGATGGTTCAATTTGTTACTGTCCAATCCCATCGGAACAACTATGTGCTGTTATTGAGGATAACACATCAGGACATATTCAATATCCACATGTTTTAACATACTATGAAGGTGGATCTCCGGTCGGAACATATAATGTAAACGATGCTGGTTATAATGAAAATGGACAACCTACTTGGTGGGTTGAGCCATGACATAATTGGAAGAGAATATGATTGATAGAGTTGGAGAAGTTGTTGATAAATCGTAAAATCATAAGAAGGCTTTTCTATTCTAGAAAAGCCTTATTTTTTTATTTAAAAAATTTGGAGCGATAAATGAAAAGTTTTATATTGATTATTTTAATCATAGAATTTTTTTTAAACAACTATCTTTTATCCCAAATTAATAATGGTGATGATAGTAAAGATTTAATAGAACTTAATTATTATGAAAAATCAAACAGTATAAAAGAATTATTTCAAAAGAATGGGATTAATCAACAAGAAGGTATTATTTTCTTAATAACTCCAAATGCAGCACCGAGACCAGAAGGTATGATATATTTTGCTGTCGAAGAATTAAGAAGACGTAATTATAATGGAATGGTTATTGGATTAATTAATTATAGAAAGTATTATTCGGCAATGAATTATATAAAACAAAGAAAATTTCATTTTAAATGTATAATAGATACTTCTGGAATGATTTTTAATGAAATTGGATTAGGTAGAACCCCACCATTCATAACTATATGGGACTCTTCAGGTTCTTTAATCAATTCAAAATGTTTATACGGCGTTTCGATAAAGGATAGTGTTTTTTGGGAAAAATTTTTATATAATAAAAATTCTCATTTAAAGCCAAATATAAACTTAATATCTGATCATGCAAATATTGGATATAATAATTTTGACTTTAATTATAATATACCCAAAACTCTAAAAATAATTGAACTGCAAGACGATAGTTTAAATCCAATAGGTATTCTAAAAAATATACAAATCGATCCTAATGAAAAATTTCTTATTGCACAAGATAATGCTACGTTGGAAAATAAATTATTTTCACTTGAAACTGGTGAAATAATAAGCATTTTATTTCCTAAACTTGAAATAAGGAAATATTTTTGTCTAGAATTGACAAATGAGGATTTTCTTGAAGAAGAAAGACTTTTATTTGCAAAAACTATGCTTTTTGGAAGTTTGTTTTGGGATAATAAAACAATAAAAACGATATCAGTATTACCTGAAATTAAAATTCAATATCAAGATAATGATACTATATTTAAATACTATAATAAATACGCAATCTTAGATTTTAATATTGATTCATTAAAATTCACAAAAGTTATACCAATAGATGTAAATATTCATAAAACCAGATTTGCCGTCGATTGTAATACATCAATAAAAACTTTTGATAAAACAAATAATGAAATTGCATTACGATTACGAAAGGGTTATCCTACTTATGGTTTTAAAATAAAAGATACTTCAGATGGTGGTAATCCTATTCTAGAATCCTTTTATGAAGATACACCTCTTTATTATACATATAATATAATAGATGGAAAAAAGGTAAGAGCAATAGGAAAATTATCTAATGCTCATAAAAAGTTAGGAGTAGGTTATGCTTTCGTTAATCCTCAAATCAGTTTTAATTCACAAGGATATATTATTGCTCAAACTTTATCACCTTATTTGAACTTCCAAACAGGCAGAAAATTAAAATTAAAAACTTACTTTGATGAAAAATTGATGGAAGAAAGTAATAAAACACCAGAAAAATTACCATTACCAGATGATATAAAACATTTAGCCGATTCAGCTAAAGCTGCTATTTTAGGAATTTTTTCTGATGATATCTTTACCTTTATTATTTGGAAATTAAAAGAGAAAGAACTAAGATTAATTGATTCAAAAATATTTATTGTACAAAAATACAACATTGCTAATAGTAAATTGATTAAAGAGTGGCAAATTCCATACAATTTGGAGAATTTCGAATTATCAGATTATAATATTAATCCATCTGACAACAAATTAATAACTGTTTATCAGAGTCCTTTAAAAACTAAAATAGTTTTTTATTTTCTTAATTAAATAATAGGGAGGGAATGATATGAAAAAAGTCATAGCCATATTGTTTTTATTATGCATTAATAATCTTTTTGGGCAAAATGGTTGGGAATTTCAAAACTCAGGTACTGAAATGGGTTTGAATTCAATTTATTTTTTTAATAAGCAATCAGGAATTGCCGTAGGAATTTTTAATACAATATTAAAAACAACAGATGGTGGCAATAATTGGGATATGGTAGAGTTTCAACCAGGTTATGATATTATGTTCACCGAAGTATTGTTTACAGACTATCAAACTGGTTATGCAATTGGAAGTAAAGGTTCTATAATAAAAACTTCTAATTCAGGTAATTCATGGTTTATTCAAGAGTCTCCAAGTTATAGCTACCTCATGGGTTTGAATTTTATTAATAATGATACTGGCTGGATAGTAAGTAACAAAGGTGAAATTTTAGCTACTACTGATGGCGGTCAAACTTGGCTGAAAAATGATTCAACAATGGATGTTGGTCTTTCAGATATTTTATTTTTTAATTCATCAGATGGATTAATAATTGGGAATAAGGGAAGCATTTATAAAACGACAAATGGCGGGAGTAATTGGATAAAAATAAATATACCCGTTGATACGAATTTAACCAATATGTTCTTTTATAACAATAATTATGGTTGGATAGTTGGACATGATGGTACTTTATTAAGAACAACTAATGGTGGGGATGATTGGGAAAAAATAAATTTTGTCAACGCAGAAAACTTATTTTCAGTTTTTTTTGTTAATGATACTTCTGGTTGGATAGGAAGTTGGAATGGAAGCATTTATCACACAACAAACTCCGGAAGAAATTGGGAGCTACAATTTAAAGGGAAAAATGATTTTGATCAAATATTTGGATTATATTTTTCTGATGATACCACAGGTTGGGCTGTTGGTAATAGTGGAATAATTTTACATACTAACAGTGCAGGGGTTACAAATATTAATGAATCCAATTCGATTTTAAAATCTTTCATGAATTACTATCCAAATCCATTCTCCTCTTCTTTCAATTTAGAATTCGCAAACAGTACAGCTTCTGCAGTAAACATAGAACTATACGACATTATTGGTAATAAAATTTATTCAAAGAGCCTCGGTTTTCTTGATAGAGGAACACACAATACAACAATACAATTGAACGATGGTATCAGCTCAGGCTGTTATTTGGTAGTTCTCCGTAACGGTGTAGATATACAAAGCATGAAAGTGGTGAAAAGCGAATAGTTTTCCTGTCAGGAGTAATACCTGGTATTGATTTTATATGTAAAGTTATGTTCACAGAATAAAATCCAGGAAATTTTCAGAATTAACTATTTTAAAATCGCAATCACCATAAGCCGATGAAAATGTTTTTGGCAGTAAGCCCGTCATCTGTTTACAGGACATTGAAGAAAGCAGGTATGCTCAATCGTTGGAATAAAGTAAAAACATCAAGTAAAGGGAAAGGATATAAGCAGCCCTGCACAGCTCATTCCGAGTGGCATATTGACATTAAGTATGTGAACTTCAAAGGAACGTTTTTATTCTTAATAAGTATTATTGACGGCTATTCCAGGTATATTACACACCATGAGTTAAGAACACACATGCAGGAATATGATGTACAACTGACGGTGCAAAAAGCTTTGGAGAAGTATCCGGGAATAAAGCCTAAATTAATAACTGATAATGGCTCTCAATTCATATCCAAGGACTTTTCTGAGTATATGAGACAGGTTGGTTTACAGCAAATCCGGACATCTGTTGCTTATCCTCAGTCGAATGGTAAAATTGAGCGTTTTCATCGTACTATACACGTAGAGTGTTTACAGAATAAATCGCTGATTAGCTTAGATGATGCAAAAAATCAGATTGTTAAGTATATTGAATACTATAATAACAAGAGATTGCATAGTTCTTTGAATTACCTTACACCCGAAGACTATCTGTTGGGCAGAGTTGATGAAAGATTATCAGTAAGGGAAAAGAAGTTAGATGATGCTGCTAAGAATAGAATAAAGGTTAGAATGGTAGTTTAAATCATCTTATTTTGTGAGGGCAAAATTCCATTTTGCGTTGAACCAATACAGAACCAATACAAATTAATATTAACAAAATAGATATTAAAATAAAATTTGATGATAAATATAATGTTTATGGATATGTTTTTCAATCTCAAATTACTAATTTATTTTATATAGATAATTCTATTATTTCTCAAATTTTTTCAAAAAATTCAGATTATAAATTCCAAATTATACGTTTCGATGATGTCAATGGTATTGTTGAGGTTAGTCGAAAGGGTGTATTAGAATTACAATCTTCAAATTTACATTATAAAGATGAATATATCGCACGTATAATTAATAAAAATAAAAGTTATTATGTAATTGGTTATGATTTTGAAGGTATTTTGATAAATGATATTAAAAATAAATATATTCCATCTACTCCTGTGAAACTTATTGTTGCTAATAAAAATTCAAAAATAATTGAATTTAGTTTATAATAATATAACTCGACTTTACAACTTACCCTCCGTTTAATCCGCGGCACAGACTTTTTCCCATAATAAATTTCATATATCCTTTTTTCCTTCTCCCACTGGGAGAAGGCCAGGGTTGAGGGCTTCTCCCTCTCCGCCCCTCCGCGTCCCTACGGCTCTGCGTGAACCCAAAATTTCCCTTCCTGCGAGGAAGGGTCAGGGTAGATGTATAGCTCCCCTCTCCCACTGGAAGAGGGATTCAGGGTGAGGGAATTAGAATAACCCCATGCTTCAGCATGGGGGGAGACAAGAGACGAGACCCACAGCCCAGCCCAATCCCTATACCCCAGCCCCCACACCCATTCTAAATCTTGTCCATCCTTTAATCCCGTTAATCCTGTTCAGACAATTTGCGTGAACTGCTTTCACTATCCCCCAGCCCCCACACCCATTCATCCCAATCACATTAATCACACAAATCCCAGTTCCGACAAAAATAAATTTGCAAATGAATAAATTTTATATTAAATTTGACTCGAGTTAACTTTTTCATTTTAATCCTTAAATTTTTTTAAACAAAATTAAATTTTAAGCCTCCGTGACTCATACATGGAGGCTTTTTTTTAATTCATAGCATAAATACTGAGACAAAAAATCGTGTCCATCCTTTAATCCCGTTAATCCTGTTCAGACATTTTGCGTCCCCGCGTCCTTGCGGTGAATCCTTTCCGCTTTTGTCTAACAGCCTACAGTCTAACAGTCTACAGTCTAACAGCCTACAGTCTAACAGCCTACAGTCTAACAGTCTACAGTCTAACAGCCTACAGTCTAACAGCCTACAGTCTAACAGCCTACAGTCTAACAGCCTATATTTTTAAAACCGTTTTCTTGACATATCACTCCCACAACCTTATCTTTGCACCGCATGTTCTTTGATATACCGGGATGAATAGCCACTATCTTTAGATAGTGGAGTTTGGTTTAGAGGCACCTCACGACTTTAGTCACTTATTGTCCTTTTCTGTCACATCCAATAGGACAAAATGAGACATCAATAGGACAAAATGAGACAAAAACGGACAAAACAGGACAAATATTCCATATACGCAATGTATTAACTCCTTACATATCAATTTTATTTCTAAACAGCAATCCAAAAAATAAAAAAAACAGGACAAAACAGGACAAAATGTGACATTTAAAAAAAAGTCCCTCGCCTTCGGAGAGGGATTAAGGGTGAGGTTAGACAAATTTGACGCTCAAAAACACCGTCAAAAACGTATGATTTGTCCAAAAACGTATGATTTTGTCTCTCTTTAGCCAAAAAAAGTCCCTCTCCTTCGCAGAGGAATATTGAGTGAGGTTTTAAATTAATAATTAAAAATTTATTGAAAATTGAAAATTATAAATTTTAAATTATATATCCGCCATTCGTAATTCGTAATTCGTAATTGATTTCGGGTGAGGTATACAAAATGGAAAAAATACACACTTAAAAACCTGTCCATTTCTTCCATATTTTCCATATCTTCCACTTTTGGCTCAAAATAACCAAAAATCTCGGCGGTGAAATAATATTGATGTTGCTGTGCGGCTATGGATTCTGTGTCAAGCATGGAATGACAAAAAGCCATTTCCCAATTTCCAATTCCCAATTCCCATTTTAAAGTTCCGCCGCCAATTCCAGCTCTCTCGCCAAGTCTCCTGCGAGTTTTCGGCGGTTGAATTGTTCTATGTATTCTTCTTTGGGTTTGGGAAGGTTGTTGTTCTTCCAGAGATTGTAAAAAGTTTCGATTGCCTGTCCGATTGCATAAACATCATCGGGTGCTGTTGCTATTGCGGCTTTTGTGTCGAGTGCAAGCTTACGCATCACACCATCGGGAACGCTTGCAAGTATGGGTTTTGCCGCACCGAAGTACTCATACAGCTTGCCGGGTGAACGTGCAAGGTCTTTGAGCATAAACCACAGGACATCCGATTCAAGCAAGTGTTTTATGTTTTCATAATGCGAAACATATCCTGTGCTGACAGTATTTTCAGTCAACCCGTATTTCTTAATCATCTTCTGATGGCTTTTCCTCATTATTCCTACAAAGCGTGCTTCAAGGATTTTAGAAGCTTCAGGTTTCCTCTTTATAAAATTAGATAGAGCCTGGAAGAAATATTTTGGTGTGCGATTGTCCTGAAAAACTCCGGCATGAGTTATTGTGAATTTTGAAGGATTAGGTTTTACATCCTTTAATTCTTCGAAATCATCAGGGTCGTACCCGTGTGGGATAATCATTATATCATTGTGCGAAAGAAATCCGTAACGCTTGACCAATAGCTCCTTAATATGACGTGATACAACGATTGCCTTTTCAGTGTGAGTCAAAACTTCACGTTCAAGTTTGATAGCATGAGATTTATGAAAAGGTGTTGCGTAAAAATTAAAGGGATTGTCAACCCATGGGTCACGATAATCAATAATGTAAGGAATATTAAATTTCTTCGATAATTCTTTTGCAACGAGAAAATCGGTATAAGGTGGTGCAGTCGCTAATATCACATCAACTTTATGTTTCTTTAGTATGTTTGAACCAAGAGCTAAAGCCCTTTTCAACCATTTTGCCTTGCTGTCCGGCTGATAAATTGTCTGAAGAAAATTTCTTCCGAGTGTCTGAATGAAGTAAGAAGGCAGTTTCACTGTTTTTGGCTTCTGTTCTTCCGAACTGCCTTTTTTCGGGGGAGTCCTGAATATAGAAATTTCAGGATTTGATAAATCCTTGAACAGTGTCTCATCAAAAGCATAGAAAGATGTTGGTGTTTCAGTCAGTATGATGGGTTTCCATCCGTATTCGGGCAGATATTTGATGAATTTAACGATACGCTGAACGCCGCTCAATCCCATCGGTGGAAAATAATAAGCAATAATAAGGACAGTTCTATAGAGCATAGCTTCTTTCTTTATTACCTTTAATCATTTCCATCAATTTTTCTCGAGTTATGTAAAATTTTCTGTGTGTAATAATTTAAAATTTGAAATTTTAAATTTAAAATGAAGTTTCAATATTAAAATTTTTAATTTCTATTATTCAATGTATGTACAATTTTATTAAATATCATCGAAAGTTCATTTGCTTCCTGATATAATTTAATAATAACCCCTTCAAATTCCTTAATTGCAGTTCTGAGCATTCTCAACCAATGTTTTGTTTCTTGAGATTCTTTTTTAAAAATAAAAATTTTATTGCTGAAATCTTTTTTAGAACTGGAACCATTTGCTTCCATATAATTAGCACCAATAATTGTACCTGATCTTATAGGCTGTGAAATCAGAGGAGCTGTTATGGTATTGGATTTTATCTTTTTACATAAATCAATAATATTTTCACCAAACCTGGCGGTTCTTTCTTCTAAATCATAATTTCCGGAATATTTTTTCATTAAATTATTATAAATTTTAAATTTATTTTAAATTTTAAATTTTAAATTGAAAATTTATAGCTAATACAATTAATCACTTACAGTTTATCTTGTAATTAACCAACCACAGGCAGCTCGGTTGGTGCTGTTGTAATTGGTTTGCCGCCTGTCCTTGTTACCTGGGCAAGGTCTTCGACTCTCATACCGAATTTGTCGGGTAAATAAATTCCCGGCTCGATTGCAATGACTGCACCCTCCGGAACAATCTGGTCATCCAATCGGAAAGTTATTGTCGGCATTTCGTGCGGCACTAAGCCTATGCCGTGTCCAAGTGAATGTTGGAAGTATTGTCCATAGCCTTCCTTCTTGATTATGCCGCGTGCAAATTCATCCAGTGTTTTTCCATTCATACCGGGCCTGACGTTCGCAATCGCATGGTCTTTTGCTTTTACCAACATTTTATAAAGTGTTTTTTGTTCTTTGCTTGCTTTCTGGAAAGCAACAGTTCTGGTTAAATCGGAGCAAAAACCGTGTACTCTGCAACCGAAATCAAAAATCACCAAATCACCCGGCTTGATTTTCCTGTCGCTTGGCATTCCATGCACCAGGGCACCGCGAGGCCCGCTGGTAACGATGATATCGAAGGGGTCTCCCTCTGAGCCGAGCAGTCTCGATTGATAAGCTATTTCAGTAGCAAGGTCTATTTCCGATACGCCGTTTTTCATTTTCTTGACAACTTTATCATAAGTCTTAAGTGTGATTTCGCAGGCTTTCCTCATAAATTCAAGCTCTTCGGGAGATTTCGGAATTGTAAATCTTTCGACAACGTTAACACCCGGCTTAAATTTAAGGGGCCTGAGCTGGTTCCTGATAGCAACTGCATCGGAATATGTTACCCTGTCCGATTCGAAAATAATATTTACAACTTTTTTCAGAACCTTTTTTTGCTTAACGTATTTCCAGACATCCCTGGCTATATATGTTTGTAGATTTGGCAAAGGAAATAGCTCTGTCTTTATTTGTTCTTCGTACCTGTCATCCGTGAAGAAGTACAATTCTTCATGCGTGATAAACATGACTGCAAACGACCCGGAGAAATTTGTCAGGTAGCGAATGTTTGGCAGATAGGTAACCACAACAGCATCAACTTTTAAGTCGTCCATCGTGAATCTAATCTGCTCGAGCCTTTTATCACAAGCTTTTGGATAGCTTGCTTTTTGCTCTGTTACTTTTACTGTAGCTTTTGCCATAATATTTTATTTATTTATTTATTTAACAAAGTAATTTGGAGATTCTTTAGTTATTCTGACATCATGAGGGTGCGATTCCCTCAGTCCTGCGGCTGTCATTCTCATAAATTTTGCCTTTTCTTTCATATCGGAAATTAATTTACTTCCTGTATATCCCATTGCAGCTTTCAAGCCTCCGATTAACTGATAAATAGTGTCTGCAACAACACCTTTGTAAGGCACTCTGCCTTCTATTCCTTCAGGCACCAGCTTCGATATTTCTTCTTCGACATCCTGGAAATACCTGTCTGCCGAACCTTCGTGCATAGCTCCCTGGGAGCCCATCCCTCTGTATATTTTATATACTCTTCCTTCGTAAAAGATTTTTTCACCCGGGCTTTCTTCATGTCCTGCGAACATACCGCCAATCATCACAGAATCGGCACCAGCTACGATTGCCTTAGCAAAATCACCCGTCTGCTTGATTCCTCCATCTGCTATTACCGGGACATCCTCCTTCATCGCAATTTCTGCCACATTCATAATGGCAGAAAGCTGGGGAACTCCAACGCCGGCTACGATTCTTGTCGTACAAATTGACCCTGGCCCTATTCCTACTTTTAAGCCGTCGGCACCTGCATCAATCAGTGCTTTAGCGGCTTCTGCCGTACCTATGTTGCCTGCAATAACCTGAAGCCTCGTATATTTTGCCTTTATTTGCTTAACAGTTTCAATCACACCTTTTGAATGGCCATGTGCAGTGTCAACAAACACAGCATCAACACCTGCATCGAGCAATGCGGCAACTCTTTCAAGTGTGCTATCGCCAACACCGAGAGCAGCACCTACTCTCAGCCTGCCGTGGTCATCCCTGCATGCATCGGGGTGCTTCTTCTTCTTCTGAACATCCTTGAAAGTTATCAATCCTTGTAGGATATAATGTTCATCAACAACCGGAAGCTTTTCTATTCGGTGCTTCTGAAGCAGTATTTCGGCATCTTCGAGCGTGGTTCCGACAGGAACTGTAACCAGTTTATCTTTGGTCATGTATTTTTCAATCCCTTCGTCTTTGTCAGGGTCAAATCTAAGGTCGCGGTTGGTAACAATTCCAATCAGCTTCATGCTGTCGTCAACAACCGGAATGCCTGAGATATGGAACTTCGCCATAAGCTCATGTGCATCTTTCACAGTGCTGTTAATCGTCAGTGTAATCGGCTTGATTATCATTCCGCTTTCGCTTCGCTTAACCCTGTCCACATGGTCAGCCTGCTTTTCGATTGACATATTTTTATGAATAACGCCGAGACCGCCTTCACGGGCAAGTGCCACAGCCATTTCTGCCTCGGTAACAGTATCCATTGCGGCACTCAGTATGGGAATATGCAGTTTGATTTTTTTCGTCAGTCTTGTTTCAAGGTTTGTGTCTTTTGGTAGTATTTCCGAATAAGAAGGGACGATGAGCACATCGTCAAAAGTAATTCCCTCGCATCTGATTTTCTCTTGCTCTAATTTCATAATTTTTCAAACTCTTTTCGGAAATTTGCGAAAAAAATAAACACAAAATTCGCAAAAAAATCAGACATTTAAGCGGTTTATTTTTGATTAGGGCATAATTTTTTCGGTGGAATTAAATGACCACCAAGTAATTATATGAATATGAATGGGTTAGGGATTAATATCGCAAATTAAGATATTATTCAGAAGTCTCCAATTTAATTCTCATTTATCATATAAAGATTATTATCCTCCACTAAATACATCAAAGGGGCAATTTGTATTTTCGGATATCTCGATCTCAACCTTTTTGTTTCACTTAATATAAAGTCAACTTCATTGCCGATTTCGAACATCGGCTCATAGTGGTCAAAATGCTCTTCTGCCGATTCTTTGTTCCAACCGGCAGTTTCAACAAGTCTGTTAATAAATTCATCTTTTCTTGATTTCAGGTTTACCATGCCGCAGTTGTTATGGCCAATCAAAGCAATATGTTTGACCTGACCGACAGCAATTGCATAAGAAACTTTGAACTCACTATAACGCAGATTTGCTCCCCCTGCCCTAATGATAAATGAAAAATTATCGGGTATGTGAAGATGTTTGCGGTTATCCATGCACATACCAATAAGCAATTCGGCTTTTTGGTACACATCATAAGGACGGGCAAGATTGTGATACTGCAAAAGCAAACCAATCGGAGTGTCCCTGTACTCTGATGGAATGTCGTCAATAGTAGTTATTGGTAATAATTGATTCATTAATAATATTATTTGTATTTATAATAAAATGATGCTATCACAATTTGTGATAAGATTCTTCTTTTCAGATTTATTAAATAATAATTCCCTTTTTTAATAATTTGAGGTCACCATTTGTGACCTCTATATATTGAATTTACTCTTTAATAAAAATGATAAATCTTCAATTAAAAACTTAATAATTCTCAGAATAATGGTCTGGTTTATTATATTGAATATAAAACCTGTTAGGTTGTTTAAATGGAGAATATTCTTTATAATAATTTTCACCTTCACAATTTGTAAATAACTTATCTAAATAAAAGAAATAATAATTAAGATTAGTGATTTCAGTAACCCAAAAATTATTTCTAATAGTTACTTGGGTTTGAAAACTTTTTTCAAAAGAATATTTAATAATATTTGAAAATTTATAAGGTGATTCTTCCATATTATATTTTAAGGCCTTTTCTTCTCCTTCTTTAGGAAATCTTAGAATTTTGCAATCACGATAAGGGATATTAGGAATAGTGAATTCATTAATAGAACGATTCGTTTTAGGTAGAATGACAATTACCTTTTTCTCCTGATATGATATACCTTCATCAACTGAATAACTTATTTCTTCACTTGCTCCCTTTGTATCAATAATACTCTGAGATGTATTCTTAATACGAGGGTTATAATATGGATTTAAATAATAAGATGATGAATTAATATTTAACGATGCTGATGATTTTTGTGAACGGGAATTAATTCTGTTCTGAAAATAATCATAAGCATAATCATTATAAATAAATTGTGTTTCCTCAAGATTCAAATAAATGGTTTTATCCGATTTGTTAAAAATTGTAAAACCAGGGTCTCCTGCATTACTCCACATATCATAAACGATTTTTACATCATCATTTTCATAAATATAATTTACTTCTTTAAACTGTACGTTATCTGATTCAACCGACAAGACCTGATAATAAAAAACATCGAATTGTTTACAAGATATCATAATAAAAGGCAACAAGAATAAAAGCAAGCGTTTCATAACAAACCCCGTGAAAAATATTGAAAAATGAATTTTTCTAAAAAATTTATTTTTTAAATATTTTACTTGCTTCTTGCTAATAGAATTTGATTACCAAGCGGAGGTGTTAAATTATAACCGCTTTTTACTTCATGTCCGAATTTTTTTGCTTCTTCCCTTAATTTATAAACTTCTTCAACAACTTTTTTATCAATGTAATTATTATTTATAATTACATCAGTTAACTCTAATACCTTTTTGGATTTTTTTTCCATCCGGATTATCTATGTATTTAATAATTGAATAATTTTCCAAAGATAATGATAACTTTATAAATTCACAAACATTTTATTCTTTTAATATCAACAAACACAAGAGCCTATTTCTATCATTTTTCCGATATCAGTAATATGATATTTCACCCAACCTCTTTCAGCTTCTCCACGGCTTTGAGTTTGTTTCGGACTTAATAAACTAAAACAAAATAACATGATTAAAATTAATATAATTTTATAACGTTTAGACTTTTAGTATTTTTGAGAGATAAAATTTTCAGATTGTTATGCATAAAAGAATAAAAGAGATAACATTGACAAAAGAGCAGGCAATTGCAGAGGCAAAACGCTATCTTGCGAATGCTAAGGAAACAATAGCTAAAAGTCCTATTGGAATAGCCGGTAAAATTTATGAGGACTCCAAATATGTTCGTGAGGGTGCGGCGATGGCGTACCTTGCCGCATTGAAAGCAATTGATGGTTGGCTTTTAGGTAAAGGGACACCAAATGAAAAGCTTCCAAAATCAATAGATGAGTATTGGGCTGTTCGAAGAAAAATACCACATAATGGGAAATTCACTGAAGATTTAACAATTGTATATCAGAACCTTCATCTTGGAGCATACTATCAAGGATTTGTTGATATAAATTTTGTAAAAAATGGTTTGAGAGCAGTAAAGGAAATTATTTCAATGCTTGAGTAATGAAAATCTTTGTTCCAAAATTTCTAAAAAATTGATTTTCAATTAGTTATAAAATAGCTATCACAATTTGTGATACCTCCCTTGTAAGTTGTTGAAATTTATATATTTAATGACCACAATTCATAATACCTCAGTGAAACTCCGTGCAAAACTCAGTGAGACTCTGTGGTTAAAAACAAGTATGGATGCAGGTATTAAGCTATGGATTCCTGCTTTCGCAGGAATGACATTCATTCAACACTCAAAACGTTAATTTGCTTCTTTCAGCTTCTCTACTGCTTTGAGTTTGATTTCGGCGAGGAGGCAGAGCTTTTTGAGATGTTGTTTTTCCTCAGGTGTTTGTGCTGAAGAGAGCGAGTCGAGTGCATTTTTCATTTCTGATTTGATTGAGTCTATATCGAGTGTGCCGGCTTCGTCTGCATTTTCTACGAGGACTGAGATTTGATTCTTTCGTACCTCAGTGAAACCGGAATTTGTGGCAAAGAAAAATGTTTTATCTGTTTCATCAACAACTTTAACTATACCGGGGTCTAGATTTGAAACAATCGGTGCGTGGTTGTTCAATACCTGGAAAGGACTGACAGAACCCGGAACGGAGACAGACTGCACCTTGCCGGAAAATACCACTTTTTGAGGAGTAACTATTTCAAGGTTCATTAATTGAGCTTCTGCCATAAATTACCTGTTTCAATTTTTTCAATCTTTTTAATTAGGGGATAAATCCCATTAATGTTTTGATTAAACTCCCCCACTTAAAAGTGGGGGCTATTCTTATATTATAATATTTATTTCTGTTTTTTAGCCCTGTCGAGAACTTCGTCAATCGTTCCGGCATAGCTGAACAGACCTTCTGACACATGGTCACATTCGCCGCCGAGAATTGCCTTGAAACCGGCGATTGTGTCTTCAATCTTTACATATCTTCCTTCGTAGCCTGTGAACTGCTCTGCAACAGAGAATGGCTGTGAGAAGAACTTCTGTATCTTTCTTGCACGATAGACTGTCAGCTTGTCTTCATCAGAAAGCTCATCCATACCGAGAATGTTTATAATATCCTGAAGGTCTTTGTACTTCTGCAAAACCAGTCTTACATTCATCGCAGTATCATAATGGTCATCGCCAACTACAATCGGGTCCATAATACGAGATGTCGAATCCAGCGGGTCAACTGCAGGATAAAGACCCAATTCAGAAATCTGACGTGAAAGCACTGTCTTTGCATCGAGATGCGTAAATGTGTTTGCAGGTGCAGGGTCTGTTAAGTCGTCAGCAGGAACATAAACAGCCTGAACTGATGTGATTGAACCTTTATCAGTCGAGGCAATTCTTTCTTCAAGAATACCAAGTTCGGTTGCAAGTGTCGGCTGATAGCCAACTGCTGAAGGCATACGACCTAATAAAGCTGATACTTCGGAACCTGCCTGAATAAATCTAAATATGTTGTCAATGAATAACAGAACATCTCTTCCTTCGCTGTCGCGGAAGTATTCGGCAACTGTAAGAGCAGTCAAGCCTACCCTTAGTCTTGCTCCGGGTGGTTCGTTCATCTGTCCGAACACGAGTGCTGTTTTATCAATAACACCGGATTCTTTCATTTCGAGGTAAAGGTCATTTCCTTCGCGTGTACGTTCGCCAACACCACCGAAAACACTGAATCCGCCATGATGCTTAGCAATATTATGAATCAGTTCCTGGATAATAACGGTTTTGCCAACACCGGCACCACCGAATAAACCTGTCTTACCGCCTTTAGTAAATGGTTCGATAAGGTCAATAACCTTTATTCCTGTTTCAAACATAACCCTGTTTGTTGTCAGTGTCTGAAATAAAGGTGATGGGCGGTGAATCGGGTAACGAATGGCAGTTTTGATTTCTCCCAGACCGTCAATTCCATGTCCTGTAATGCTCATCAGTCTTCCAAGTACTTCGGGACCAACCGGAATTGATATGGGAGCTCCGGTATCAACAACTTTCATACCACGGACAAGTCCGTCCGTTGAATCCATGGCGACCGAGCGGACGCGATCTTCGCCAAGGTGCTGCTGTACTTCGCAAATTAAAACATCTTCATTCCCTGTTTCGGGAGAAGTCCGTAGAATCTCGAGTGAATTTAATACTTCGGGAATTTTTCCTTCGGGAAACTCCACATCAACTACCGGACCTATAACCTGAACAATATGGCCTTCGTTCATTTACTTTTATACCTTTATTTTTTAATAATTTATATTTAATATTTATTGACAAAATCAGGACATTTCACCGAGATAAAATGTGAAAGGCAAAAATAATGAATTATTTCTATATTGACAAAGTGAAGGCATAATCAATAAAATAAAAACGGTCGGAAACTGTTATTTGTAATCATTAAGTTTTTTCTTTAAATTTTTTCAATGTCAATGGGTAGATTGGTATACCGCTTCAGGAGTTACTCCTGAAGCAATCACAAATTGAGCTATGAGGTATAAATATATTGGAGATAATTAATAAAATTTTTATTATTAATTAACGTTTAAAACGTAATTGAATTTATTTTTAAAATTTGAATTATATGAAATTAAAAGTTATTATTCATCCGGCAGAAGAAGGTGGATTTTGGGCAGAAGTACCTTCTATTCCGGGTTGTGCAACACAGGGCAATAGTTATGAGGAATTAATTCAGAATTTATACAAAGCAGTCGAAGGATGCATGTCAGTTGATATTAAAACGAATCTCAATTAAATCATATTTGAATAGCCACTATCTTCAGATAGTGGGGCGTTTCTCAACACTAACCTTTGACTTTAGTCCCTTAGTTTAAATGGATAAATCCTGATTTTTTGTTAAACAACTTGACCACGACTTAAAAGTCGTGGCTATTCATTCTTAAAAAAATCCTTTCACAAGTTCCATCAAATAATATATATTGCAGTTCAATAAGTATAAATTCAATAAAGAGTGCAAAATGGAAGATGATAGTGAATTCGAAATTGACCCTACAGGCTATGACAAGATGATAAGACAAGCGGTTGCAGAAGTCATTGCCGAAAAATTTATGAGTGGGGAGATGTATCTGAAAATTGTTGATGAGATTAATAATTCCGATGGAGATATAATATCCCGGAATGGTGGTAAGTAATTTTTTCTAAAATCTGGTTTTAAGGATTAACAATGGCAAAGAAAATTCCTTTGGTAGGAATAATAATGGGAAGCGATTCGGACCTTCCTACAATGAAACAAGCCGCAGACGTTTGCAAAGAGTTCGGAATTGATTATGAAGTGAAAGTAATTTCTGCACACCGAAATCCGATGGACGCAATTGAATATGGTGCTAATGCACACAAAAAAGGAATGAAAGTTATTATAGCAGGTGCCGGAGGTGCAGCACATCTTCCGGGAGTACTTGCCGGAAATACTCCTTTACCTGTTATTGGAGTGCCAATAGAGTCAAAGTCACTGAAAGGCTTGGATTCATTACTTTCTATAGTGCAAATGCCTCCGGGAGTGCCTGTCGCAACCGTTGGAATCGGTAGCGGGAAGAATGCAGGCTTGCTTGCAATACAAATTATTGCAGCATCAAATGAAACACTTCAAAAAAAATATCTCAAATACAAAGATAAAATCGCCGCAGAATCACGTGCAAAAAATGATAATCCAGAAGTGAAGAAAGCATAATCTTAAATTCTGAATGAAAAATCTTGAATTTTAAATTTTGAATGCTGAATTGAGGTTATATATTAATTTAATGAATATCCTAATTTAAATTTATCGGCAGCGATTAAATATCTTTAACATACGAATTACACCTCCCACACTTATCCCGTAGGGATTATATATTCAATTACGAATTACGAATTACGAAAAATAAAAATATCGGAGACAAATCACCCTGCTATAATAACTTAGAATTTTTGTAAATCCTTTTATTATTTTCTAAATTTGCAATCATATTATTTTATTTAGGTTATTTTTAAGTAATTCCTGAATGTTTGCAGTTCACAGCATTGGGGAAATATTTCTGGTTACTAAGGTTAAATTTTAACAAAAGATTTTTTTAAAATTATAGGGATTTTGCTATGAAAAAGGCAAATATACAATATATTATAAAAACCTTCTTTTTAATTTCATTAATCATTCTATTATCGAATGAGTCATCAGCCATCCCAGCATTTGCAAGGAAGTATAAGACAAGTTGTATGACCTGTCATATTGCAATAACGAAAAGAAATGCTTTTGGTGAGGCATTCAGGAGAAACGGGTACGTGATGCCTGAACATAATGCAAGGCTCATCAAAGAACAGCCCCTGAAACTTGGTGCAGAAGCCTGGAAAGAGGTATGGCCCGATGCCATCTGGCCAAGCGATATTCCGGGGTCATTTCCTGTTGCGGCTTATACTATGATGAGGATGGAATATAATATAATGAAATCACCGGAAAAAAATCAACTATCATTTATTTTTCCTAATGATTTGGTACTTGTTTTCGGAGGTGCATTCGGCGAGGATGTAGGATTTTTTGGTTCATGGGGAACAGAATATGGACTATTCAAATTCTATGTGAGATTAAATGATTTAATTGGCCCCAAACATTTGCTTAATATTAAAGTGGGTACTTTTGAGCCGGGCATAATGGATGGTTATCCGGGCAATCAGAGATTAACTTTGGATTATACCGCAGTACAGGATTATTCAGCGGCAGGTGACTGGAGGCCCAGGAAAACACGCCCGGGAATCGAACTCAGCGGAATAATTGCCCACCATCTTCAATATATTGCAGGCGTGGCACAAAGCCAGGGAGGAACTGAATTGCAGCAAATTAACAACAAAGATTTTTACCTCAGGCTTGCTTACAAGTTCGGAGGCTATGGACTTGACGGAGATGGCATACTGCTCGATTCTTTGCATAAAAATTTATCAGTTGATAATTCATTTACACTTGGCCTGTTCTCATATTTTGGAAATTCATTGAAAGCAAATTTAAACGAATCCTACGATAATAAATTTAACAGGTTTGGTGTTGATGCAAGATGTCTCATCGGAGAATTAGACTTGCTCGGAGGTGCTATTTATGGTATTGATGAAAACCCGTTGGCAGATAATAACCGTCTTACAAGCCTCGTTTATTTTGTCGAAGGCAATTATATGTTTTACCCCTGGCTGATTGGTGTATTGAGGTTTGAACAGGTCAATTCAAAATTTGAAAATAATGATGTTGACAAATATTTCAATATTATTCCCAATATAACAATCCTGTTTCGTCAAAATGTAAGATTTACTGTCGAAGGGAAAATTAATATACAGGGAGATAAAAACCTTAATGGATTTATTCAGGTTGCAGACAACACAGAGTCGTTCAAATGGCTTAAACTGAATGCAGTGTTTGCTTTTTAGATTTAGAATTGAAAAGGGAAACCCCCTAAACCCATTTGAAAAAGGGGGCATATTTTTGAAAAGTTGAAAAAAATTAAACTTACTGTTTTAATACTAATAGATTATATAATGATAAAAATTGTTTGGATTATTACCTGCTTTATTATCTCATATTCATCGTTCGCAGCAGGAAGCGATATCAAGGGAACTGTGAAAACCCGCGATGGAGCTTTATCGGACGTGGTTGTATATATAGAGAAAATCGAAGGAAAGACATTTCCTCCTCCATCACAGCCTGCACTAATGGACCAAAAAGACCTTACTTTTGTTCCTCATGTTCTTCCTGTAATGGCAGGAACAACAGTAAACTTTCCGAACAGCGACATAACGAGGCACAGTGTTTTTTCGCCAAGCCAGGCTAAGAAATTCGATTTCGGAACATATTCACAAGGCTCTGTCAAGTCAATCGTTTTTGATAAACCCGGCAAGGTATCGCTTCTCTGCCATGTTCATCCTGAAATGTCGGCTTTCATCTTTGTTGTAGAAACTCCATACTTTGCGTTAACTAATGAAAATGGAAATTATATGATTTCGAATGTACCTGCAGGTAAATATAAGCTTTCGGTCTGGCATGAATGGGCAAAGCCAAAGACTCAGCAGGTTATCGTAAACGACAGACAGGATTTGAATATTAATTTTTTGTTGGATGAATAAGCAACATAAATAATGAAAAATCTTCTTAAAAGGTTCTTGCCAAGATTAGGCATTCAGGGAAAATTGAATTTCCTGTTTATTCTTCTTTCTACTATTCCTTTATCCATTGTCAGTATTTATATCATCCAAAAACAAATTGATGTTCAAAAAGATGAAGCATTAAGAAGCGTTAAAAACGAAGTAAATGAAATTAAGGCTAAAACCAACCTCCTGCTTTCACGAATAAAGCAGGAAATGATGATGCTTTCTAAAACTTCCGAAGCAAAATTATTAATACAGGACCTGCAAAATCCGGGAACAAACGAAACAGCTCTCAAAGACAATTTTGAAACTGAATTTGTTTCGTTGTTAAAAGATAATAGCTTGTATTTCAGGGTTGAATTCCTGAATAAAATCGGAAAGAAAATTACATCGGTTTTCTTTGAAAACGGAGAATCATACATATTACCGAAGGATAGACTCCCCAAAATACCTATTTATTTCTATGCTAATGCCGTAAAAGGTTTGCATGGGGGAAACATTGTTCTGTCTCCATCGGAAATTAAACTACCATTTTCCGGAAAAATTATTCCTTCGATTGACTGTATAGTTCCTTTATTCAATGAGCAAAATGAAAATGTTGCTATCCTGATTGCAAGTATTCATGCCGAAAGATTTTTTGAAACTTTTTCACTGACACGAGCCGATACGAGCGTCAAAGTCATAATGGTTAACGGCGAAGGCTTTTACCTCTATCATTCTCAAAAAAAGAAAGATTGGAACAGGCTTCTCGCCGAAAGAAAAGATGAAAATTTGTTTCATGATTATATATCAAATGTTGCAGATTCTATTCTGACAGGCTCGACAGGTTCTATAACAGACGACCCTGAAAGTATTATCGAGTATGCTTCGATATTTTCTCTTGGCGAAAGCAAGGCTAACAGTTATATAATATTTACCGAAATACCCAAGGATATCGTTTTTGCTTCTGTCAACCAGCTTAGAACTCTCCTTATACTGTTAGTTCTTGCTGTTGCGGCATTCTCGCTGTTATCAGGATTTTTCACCTCGAGGCATTTCATTCGTCCGATTAATAAACTGGTTCAGGGTACGCGAATTATTAGAGAAGGAAATCTCGATTATAAGCTTGACATAAAAACCAGCGATGAAATTAACGACCTTGTCGAAAGCTTTAACCAGATGGTTGTTCACTGGAAAGACAAAAGGGAACTCGAAGAACAGCAAAGGCTCGAAGAAGCCATTAAAGAACGGAAGAAATATCTTGAAAATATTATGGACAGCTCCCTGGATTTGCTGATGACGCTCACATCCGACGGTGCTTTGAGCTTTGCTAATAAAAGACTCGAAGATGCACTCGGCTATAAATTTGATGATGTGAAAGGTAAATATTATTATGACTTTTTCCCCGAACAATTTCATCCTTATTTGAAACAGAAATGGGATGAAGTGAAACTTTCTAACGGCGTTGTCTATGATGCAAAGGTAATCAAAGCGGATGGAAATGTTATTGACTGCCTTGTTTCGATTTCAAGATTGCAGGGTTTGGATGAATGTCTTGCGATTATAAAAGACATTACCGAACGCAAGCAGGCTGAAGAAGCAATGCTGCTCGCAAAAGAACAAGCCGAAGAAGCCAACCGTCTTAAAACAAACATTCTCGCCAATATGGGCCACGAGCTGAGAACGCCTATGATTGGAATACTCGGTTTCTCGAAAATTCTCGTCGATATTAACGACATGAATGAATTGAGGGAAGTCGGCGACTTGATTTACCAGAGCAGTAAACGATTGATGAGCACATTAAACCAGATACTCGATATATCCAAAATCGAATCGGGTGACTTCAAACCTCATCTTGTTGAAATTGACCTAATCGAAGTTTCTGCACTTTCAATAAGTAATTACCAGAAAATGGCAGACGAAAAAAGCCTACAACTGAATTTAGAATCTGAGTTCAAGGTATTGCCAATTATCAGCGACTTGGGTGCCGTTCAGAGCATACTGAATAATCTGTTAGATAATGCAGTCAAATTTACTTCCAAAGGTGGGGTTACTCTTAGAATTGGTTCCGAAAAGAATAACAAAGGAGAATTTGCTATAATCGAAGTCGAAGACACTGGCATAGGAATTTCACAAGACAACATCAACACTATTTTCGAGGCTTTCCGCCAGGGGAGTGAAGGCTTAACACGAAGTTACGAAGGCACGGGGTTAGGACTAACCTTAATAAAGAAATACATTGATATTCTCGGTGGAAAAATTGACGTAAAAAGCAAACTGAACGAAGGCTCCGCCTTCATTGTCAAGATTCCTATGAATAAGTAATTCTGAATTGGAATTAGTAAATGGGAAATGAGAAATCGAAGCTAAGAAAAAAGTAATTCCGAACTTGGTTCAAAATCCAAAAGGTTGAAATATGATATTAATTCGACAATTTATCGAGTAACAATTAAATATCTGTAACACAATAGTTCCCCAACACACACTAATTCGATAGGGATTATCATTACTGTCCAGTTAAGGAAAAGAACAAAAAATGTAAATTATTAAAATACAATAAAATA
>MHAY01000084.1 GCA_001804705.1 Ignavibacteria bacterium RIFOXYC2_FULL_35_21 | reverse complement strand
GTTGGAGCGCATAATGCCTCTTTCAATAATATGGAACATGATTCGCTGCTCTTGTATTGACGTTTATAGGTTAATTGAATTTTTCAGAGGTTTCTTAAAATGAATTATTAACCTTAATCTAAGTAATTTGGCTTTATTTTATAAGGGATTGGGTCTTCTATTCCTGCCTGTTGAAATCCTCTAAGCCTTAATGCACAGGAATCACATTCTCCACAGGCTATTTCTTCTTCCTGATAGCAGCTCCATGTCAATTTGAATGGAATTTTCAATTTCTTACCAAGTAATACAATATCCTTTTTTGTCATATTGATTAATGGTGCCATTATTTTAATTTCAGTTTCCGGTTTAGTACCTTTATTTATTGCTTCCTGGAAAGCATCGAAAAATTCTTTTCTGCAATCAGGATAACCACTGCTGTCTGCCTGAGTAGCTCCAATATAAATTGCTTTAGCACCTAATACCTCTGCCCAGCTTACTGCGATTGATAGGATATTAGCATTTCGGAAAGGGACATAGCTTTGCGGAATTTCCTTTCTCGACAGGCCGGCCTTTTCAACTGTAATATTTTTATCTGTTAGACTTGAACCGCCAATCAAAAACAAATGTTCTACATTAACAACAAGTTTATCCTTTGCATTAAAATGTTCAGATAAATCTGAAAAGGCTTTTAATTCTCTTGATTCTGTTCTTTGTTTATAGTTTAAATGCAGAGCAGCCATTTTATAACCATCCCTTTGAGCTATTCCTGCACATAATGCAGAATCCATACCTCCGCTCATCAATACAACAGCTATTTCCTTATTCATATTTTTCTCCGATAATCGTAATCACCAAATTTCTTGAGCGGGAGTGGTTTCTATGTTCGCACAAATAAATTCCCTGCCATGTCCCAAGATTCAATTTCCCATCGGTTACCGGAATTGTTAATGTAGCTCCTAATATGGAACTTTTGATATGTGATGTCATATCATCGAGTCCCTCGGATGTATGCAAATAAAGAGAAGGATTTTCGGGAACAAGCCTGTTAAAATATGACTCAAAATCCTGTCGTACTGTCGGGTCGGCATTTTCATTTATTGTCAGCGCGGCGCTTGTATGTTGTATAAGTATGTTTGCTACACCTGTTTTGAATTGGTTGATTTCCGGAATTTGTTGAATTATTTCAGATGTTATAAGATGAAATCCCCTCGATTTTGATTTTAGGCTGATTGATTTTTGAAAAATTTCCATTTTATTTCACTTACAAATTAAATCTATTTTAATTACTCATGCTACGCATAAATTATTATTTCTAAAAGCGATAATTTTTAATTCTCAATTTTGCAATTTTCTTTCAATTTTGCAATTTTCAATGTTAAAGAAGAAATAGGCTTTACGATATTTGACCTATTTATAACTTTTAAGTCATAAAATTATTTAATTAATTGAATATTTTGAAAATTTGTACATTAAAAATTCAATGAAAAAAAAATTGCAAATTGAAAATTCTATTACTTTGAAAATGCTATTATGTCGAGTAACATGAGTTAATTATTGAAATGATAATATCTTGCAGCAGAAGGACGGATATACCTGCATTTTATTCCGACTGGTTAATGGAAAGAATAAAAGCCGGTTATTGTATGGTTCCGAATCCATTCAATCCGAATCAGGTTTCAAAGGTATCGCTTAAGCCTGATGATGTTACTGCTTTTGTTTTTTGGACAAGATATCCCGAACCTTTAATAAAACATTTAAAAATGCTTGATGAAATGGGTTACAAATATTATTTTCTTATCACAATTAATAATTATCCTAAAAATTATGAAGTAAATAATCCGAATATTAATCAGGTTTTCAGTTCAATTAATAAATTGAATAACATCATCGGGCCTGAAAAAATTGTATGGAGGTATGACCCGATTATTTTGAATGAATCTTTAAATTATGATTTTCATGTTAAGAATTTTAATTTCTTAATAGAACATCTAAAAAATAAAGTTAGAAAAATAATTACAAGTATAATTACTCCTTATAAGAAAGTTGTAAAGAAAATGAAGGATATTACTTTTGATTTATCATGTATGAATAATGAAGATGTTTATGATTTGCTTCGCGACATAAATTCTATTGCAAAAACTAATTTAATGACTCTTGAAATATGCTCTTATAAACACAGTCTTGCTTCTATTGATATAGACAAAGCAAAATGTATAGACAATAATTTACTCAACGATTTATATGGATTAAATCTGAGCTATAAGAAAGACAAATCACAAAGAAAAGAATGTGGTTGTACTGTCAGTAAGGATATCGGCCAATACAATTCATGCTCGATGAACTGCATATATTGTTATGCAAATACTAGTTATGAAAGAGCCTTAGGGAATTACAGCAGACACACAGATATGACAGAAACAATTTATTAAACTATTAATAAATCAATGTTGTCAGAAAAAATTCCCCCTTAAAAAAGGGGGAACTCTCTGAAAAATAATACTATCTCTTATTAATAATATTTTTATATCGGACAATAGTGTTTATAAATATATGTTTCAATTAAATTTGTTGATTGGTAAGTTCTAAATTATATTTGCATTTCCTATTTAAATTAATGCAATAAATATTAAATGAATACAAAAACAACTATTCAAACAGGAGCAAAAATGACAAAGACGAAAAAGAAAGATGAGAAGGTCAGAAAAGAAAATGTAAAATATGTTTATTATTTTGGGGGCAGCAAAGCCGATGGCGATGCGGCTATGAAAAATCTGTTGGGAGGCAAAGGTGCAAATCTTGCTGAAATGGTGAACCTTGGATTACCCGTCCCTGCCGGCTTTACAATAACAACAGAAGTATGTACTTATTTTTATAAGAATAAGAGAACATTTCCAAAATCACTTTACCAGGAAGTTGACAAATCACTAGAAAGACTCGAAAAAGAGATGAAAGCCAGGTTTGGAGACCCTGATAATCCTCTTCTTGTCTCGGTTCGTTCAGGAGCCAGGGCATCAATGCCGGGTATGATGGACACCGTTCTGAATCTTGGTTTGAACGATATAACAATTCAGGGCCTTATCAAGAGAACAAATAATCCGCGCTTTGCTTATGATGCATACCGTAGATTTGTTTCGATGTTTGGCGATGTCGTACTTGAATTGAAACCACAGGGAAAAGATGACCTCGACCCATTTGAGGTTATACTCGATGAAAAAAAGAGAGCCCGTGGAGTAAAGCTTGATGTTGATTTAACGGCAGAAGATTTAAAAGAATTAGTATCGGAATATAAAAAAGTCATCAAAGACAAGCTAGGAATAGATTTTCCTGAAGACCCGAAGGAACAGCTTTGGGAGGCAATTGGTGCAGTATTTGGTTCCTGGAATAATAACAGGGCTAATATTTACAGAAAGTTAAATAATATACCTGACTGGTGGGGAACTGCAGTAAATGTACAGTCAATGGTATTCGGCAATCTGGGTGAAGAATCGGGAACAGGAGTCGCTTTCACACGTGATGCGGCATCCGGTGAAAATATTTTTTACGGTGAATTTCTGATGAATGCTCAAGGCGAAGACGTCGTTGCAGGTATCCGTACTCCTCTTCCAATAAAACAACTTGCAGAAAAGGATTCTAAGTCATACAACGAACTTATAAAAATAAGGAAAATTTTGGAAGACCATTATCGCGATATGCTGGATATTGAATTTACAATTCAGAATGGAAAATTATACATGCTCCAGTGCCGCGTTGGTAAAAGGACTGCTATGGCAGCTATGAGAATTGCAGTTGAAATGGTAAAAGAAAAATTGATTAAACCTTGGGAAGCACTCCTGAGAATTGAACCTGACCAACTCAATCAATTGCTAAGGCCTGTATTTGACCTGACATCAAAGAAAAAAGCTCTTGCTGACGGAAATTTACTTGCAAAAGGTTTAAATGCCGGTCCCGGTGCTGCAACAGGTAAGGTTGTATTCAATGCAGAAGATGCTATGGATTGGGCAAAGAAAGGTGATAAAGTCATTTTAGTTAGAATAGAAACATCACCCGAAGATATCGGAGGCATGAATGCGGCTGAAGGTATTTTGACAGCACGCGGCGGAATGACTTCTCATGCAGCACTTGTTGCACGGCAGATGGGCAAGGTTTGCGTTGCCGGATGCGGCTCTTTATTAGTTGACTACAAAGAAAGGATAATGAGAGTTGAAGGTAAGGAAATAAAAATTAAAGAGGGAGATTATATTTCAATTGATGGCACAACAGGCGAGGTTATCTTTGGTAATATTCAGACTAAGCCAAGTGAAGTTATAGAGGTATTAATAAATAAAACTCTGAATGAAGAAGATGCTCCGACATATCTGATATATAAGCAAATAATGGAGTGGGCTGACAGGTACAGGGTTTTACGTGTTCGCACAAATGCAGACCAGCCCGACCAGAGTGCCAATGCTATTGCATTCGGTGCCGAAGGAATCGGATTATGCCGCACCGAACACATGTTTTTCGGCGAAGGTAAAATTGGCCCTATGCGTCAGATGATTTTGTCTGATACTGCAGAAGAAAGAAGAAAAGCACTTGCAAATCTACTTCCTCTCCAAAGAAAAGACTTCGAAGGTATTTTTGTTGAAATGGACGGCAGGCCTGTAACAATCAGAACAATTGACCCGCCTCTACATGAATTTTTGCCGCATGATGATGCAGGACAAAATGAAATGGCGAAAGCAATGAACATTTCTTTGAAAAATATTAAAGAAAGAGTTGACTCTCTGCACGAATCTAATCCTATGCTTGGATTGAGAGGATGCCGTCTTGGAATAATATATCCGGAGATTACTGAAATGCAGGCAAGGGCAATTTTTGAAGCAACTGTAAATGTTATAAAGAGTGGAAAAAAAGTTCTTCCTGAAATTATGATACCTCTTGTAGGCCATGTCAAAGAATTAAAAAACCAGGAAGAGATTGTCAGGGCAGTTGCTGAAAAGGTAATAAAAGAAACCGGAGTGAAATTTGATTATCTTGTAGGTACCATGATAGAAATACCGCGTGGGGCTATCTCTGCAGAAGAAGTTGCTACTGTCGCAGAATTTTTCTCTTTCGGGACAAATGACCTCACACAAACAACATTAGGTGTCAGCCGTGATGATTCTGGGAAATTCCTGCCTGAGTATGTGAACAGAGAGATTTATAAAGTTGACCCCTTTGTCTCGATTGACCAATCAGGTGTCGGATTTTTAATGAAACATGCAGTTAACGAAGGAAGGAAAACAAGAAAGAATATCAAGCTTGGAATATGCGGCGAACATGGCGGCGACCCATCGTCTGTTGAATTTTGTCATAACATAGGATTGAACTATGTCTCCTGTTCTCCATTCAGAGTGCCGATAGCAAAACTTGCAGCGGCAAGGGCAGCAATCAGGGAAGACCAGGCAGGCGATAAGCATAGAAATATTAAAAAAGTCAAAAAAGATTTCAAAAAGAAAAATAAATAAATTAATATTTATTTGCATTATTCGTTTAAATGAATGTATGATTTGTATAGTTCAATAAATATCAAAACAACTTTTATTTTACATAAAAATTTTTGAATAGAATTTTGAAATTTAAAAATATTTTTTTTAATTATTATTCTTTTATTTTTGTACAAAATTATATTTCATAAATATTGAGGATGTCATGAACTTTTTCGAAGCTGATTCTGATAAACGCACAACTGAATTGGTTGAATATATCACTTATATTGAAGAGGCTTTACCTGACTTTGTAATTAATGAACCTGAAATTGAATTTTCGGAAACTCCAAAATTCGATATTCAAAATAATTATACCATTCCCAAAATGGCGAAATCTGACGATGATGATATTGATGAGGATTTAAGCGATGATGAATTTGACGAGGATTTTGACGATGATGAATTCGATGAGGATGAAGACATAGACGAGGATGATGAATTTGATGAGGACTTTGACGAAGGTGAAGATGACTTCGAAGAAGAATTCGTCGAGGAAGATTTCGACAGCCTCGATGAAGAAGAAGATGAAGAAGATTTGGATGATGAAGATGAAGCTATCTAATAATTTATTAAGATGAAATTAAAAAAAACAGCCTCCCCAAAGGAGGCTGTTTCATTTTGCAAGTAGAGTATGAATAATTTAGTTAATTGGATAAACAGAGACCTGCTGTTTTTCTCTGCCTTTTCTTTCAAATTTAACATTTCCCTCAATCAGGGAGAAAATAGTATAATCAGTACCCAATCCTACATTTTTGCCGGGATGATATTTTGTTCCGCACTGGCGGACAATGATATTTCCTGATTTAACAAATTCGCCGCCGAATTTCTTGACACCGCGTCTCTGGCCGTGAGAATCTCTTCCGTTGCGTGTTGAACCGCCGCCTTTTTTATGTGCCATATTATTCTCCTTCCTCAGCTTTTGCTACGGTTTCTGTTTTCTTTTTACGGGGGGCTGACAGTTTTATATCGGTTATTTCGATTTTTGTAAAACGTTGTCTATGTCCGTTTAATTTTCTTTGCCCTTTGCTTTTTTTCTTATGGAATACAAGAATTTTATCATCTTTGCCATGCTCGAGAATCTTAGCCTTGACAGAACCTGTAATATAGGGAGTTCCAATCTTTGTGGTTTTATCATCGCCGCCTGCCAGCAAGTTTTTAAACTCGACGGCATCGCCGGGATTACCCTGAAGTAAAGGAACTCTTACCACTGCCTTTTTTTGGACTTCGAGCTGAATTCCACCTATTTCAACTACTGCAAACATATTAGTAAACCAAAATATATGTTTTAAATATTTATCATTTAACAGATTTGCAATTTATGAATTTATTTTTTTCTACCCAAATTTATTTTGAATGTAAGCATCAGGGATATTGCTAAAATATATACATTTTCTTATCACTCTTCGATAAACTCAGAGTGACACCAAGGTTTGTCATAATGAGTCCCTCGAAGTATGGCCTTAATTTGACTAAACTTCATTTTGAATGACATCCTATACCAAATTAGCAATACCGCATCAGGCTGACTTGGTTTTGGCTTTTGCTTTGGGAAAATAAATGGGTTCTGAACCTGATTTGATAACATCTTCGTTAATTATACACTTTAGTATATTACTCTTATCAGGTAAATCATACATAATCGGAAGCATAATCTCTTCGGTAATCGAGCGAAGTCCTCTTGCACCCGTTTTTCTAAGTTTGGCTTTTTCAACAATTGCTTTCAATGCTGGTTCCTCGAATTCGAGTTCAATATCTTCCATTGCAAAGAGTTTCTGGTACTGTTTGATGATTGCATTTTTTGGATTTATCAGAATACTCATCAATGCTTCGTCATCAAGCTCTTCAAGAGCAACTAATACAGGAAGCCTTCCAATTAATTCTGGGATGAAACCGTATTTCAAAAGGTCATCTGGCTCTACTTTTTTCAAAAGTTCAAAATCAGTGATGATTGCTTCTTCAATGTCGGCTGTAAATCCAATGGTTGACTTTCTCAGCCTCTGTGCTATAATTGATTCAAGGCCTTCAAAAGCCCCGCCACAGATGAAAAGAATATTTGCAGTATTAATAAATACAAGATTTTGTTCGGGGTGTTTTCTTCCACCTTTTGGAGGTACTCCGGCAACTGTCCCTTCAAGTATTTTCAGTAATGCCTGCTGAACACCTTCGCCGGAAACATCGCGTGTAATACTCCTCGATTCGCTTTTTCGTGCAATTTTATCGAGTTCATCAATATATATAATTCCTTTTTCGGCTTTCTCAACATTATAATCGGTTTTTTGCAGAAGTTGAAGCAAAACAGTTTCTACATCATCACCTACATATCCTGCTTCGGTTATTGTTGTAGCATCAGCAATAGCAAATGGAACTTTAAGAATCCTTGCAAGGGTACGAGCAAGTAATGTTTTTCCCGTACCCGTAGGACCTACAAGAAGGATGTTGCTTTTTTCGATTTCAACATCATCAAGCTCACCTTTAAAATCACCTGATAAAATTCTTTTATAATGATTATAAACGGCAACTGAGAGAGCTTTTTTGGAATACTCCTGCCCAATTACATAATTATCGAGTTGATTCTTCATTTCTGATGGTTTTGGAAGTTTTCCTCCATCATTGAATAGTGTTGTTTCAAAACCGGATTTCTTTTTCAGAATCTCCTGTGAATTATGAACGCATATATCACAGATATAAACACGGTTCGGCCCTTCAATCAAACTCGATACTTCTTTAGCACTCCTTCCGCAAAAAGAGCAGTATATTTCATCATTAAATGGAATTTTTTCTTTAGCCATAATTATTAAAATTTATTTAATAAAATTTTAGATGACAAATAGAAACAATTTTCAATTTCCAAATTTTGCAATTTTTAATCAATTTAAAATGTATAATTTCTAATAAATAAATTTGTGTGAATAATTATTCAATTTCTGCTGTTTAATATTTTTTTATCATTTCAAATTAAGTATTTGATAATTCAATGAAAATTGAAAATTTAATATTGAAAATTTTTTTAATTAATAATTAATTCAAATTCAAATTATAAACTTATTTCTTCTTCGGTTCTTCATCATGTTTAAGCTCTGCAGCACTTGTCATTATTTTATCAATGATACCATAGTCGAGTGCTTCCTGGGCGGACAAATAATAATCCCTGTCAGAATCCTGGTGTATCTGGTCAATCGGTTTACCTGTATGCTTGGCAGTAATCTCGTAAAGGGTTTCCCTTATTCTAAGCATTTCCTTTGTATAGATTTCTATATCTGTTGCCTGTCCCTGGGTCCCGCCAATAGGCTGGTGCATAAGGATTCTCGCATTCGGAAGTGCATAACGCTTCCCTTTTGCTCCAGCACATAAAAGAACCTGAGCCATCGAAGCACCCATGCCCATACAAATCGTTACAATGTCAGGCTTGACAAACTGCATTGTGTCATATATGGCTAATCCTGCACTGACACTGCCACCGGGTGAATTAATGTATAAATTTATTTCCTTTACAGGGTCTTCGCTCGATAAGAAGAGTAATTGGGCAATCACAAGATTTGCAATATGGTCATCAATCGCTGTTCCAATAAATATTATTCTCTCTTTCAAAAGGCGTGAATAAATATCGTAAGAACGTTCGCCTCTGCTTGTCTGCTCTATTACTATCGGTATAAGCTGGTCAACCATTTTATTTTCCTTTCTATATACAATTAAATTTCAATGCTATAACGAATTGAATTTATTATTCTTTTATATTTAACGATAAAGTCAATTAATTAAATATAATTTTCTAATGAATATGCTCGTGTTCATGGTCGAGTTCAAGTTCTTCATCATCATGATGATGATATTCCCCGTCCGGATGATAATGCCCATGCTCATCAAATTGAACTTCATTTGTTATCGCAAAATCCAGTATGAAATCCATCAACTTTTTGTGCATAATATTATCAGTTATATTTTTATTCTGCATGAGTGCCCTTCTAACTGTGTCAGGGTCGCTCTTTGTTCTTGCGGCTTCTGTTTCAACAAGATTTTCAATATCGAAATCTTCTACTTCAAGCTTTTCATTTTCGATTATTTTTTTTCGAATAATTTCCCATTTGACAGTTCTTTCGGCTACAGGCATTAAACCGGGGAGCATATTTTCGATAGAAATATTTGCTGAATCGGGTAAATGAGCATACCTCTTCTTAATATCTTCAGCCATGTTTTTTGCAACTTCCTTCACTATTGATTCAGGTGTGGAGATTGTATGCATTTCAGTAATTTTATTTACAATCTGGTCTTCCATTGCTGTTCTGCTTTTATGATTCCAATCGTCCTGCATTTGAAATTCGAGTTCATTCCTGAATTCCTCCAATGTATTCATCTTCTCTTTAGTATATTCTTTTATGAACTCATCTGTCAGTTCAATAGGAACTAATTTTTGTATTTCAGTAACTTCAACTTTATATGTCTTGTCAGGAACAGAATTATCCGATTCCTTTGGATGCCATAAGAATGTATCGCCAATTTTCGTATTAAGCAATGAAGCTCTCAAATCAGGCAATACAGTTTCATTTGCAAGGTAAACATGAGTGTCAATCGGCTTTTCACCAATAATCGGAACCTGTGACTGTGCGTCAATTACAATCAGCTTAATACCGACAATATGATTTTCATCATTAACGGAATCTGCGGGTTCCATTTTACCGTTATTCTTTGCGAGATTATCGAGTTCTTCCTGTATTTCTTCTTTAGTTACAGTATGAATAGGTTCATCAATTGTCAATCCACGATATTCACTTAATTCAAAATCAGGTAAAACTTCATAAGAAATTTTGAATACCACACCATCATCAGTTCTGTCAACATGAAACAGATTTGGCTGACCGACAACGGGAATTTCATTTTCTTTGATTATTTTTCTGAACTCATCATCACATATAGTTTCAAGTGAATCAGCTTCGATTTTTTTTCCATAATACTGTTTAATTAAATTAATCGGCACTTTGCCTTTTCTGAATCCTTTCATATCCGCATATTTTTGGGCTTCTTTGTAGGCTTCTTCAAAATGGGGTTTTAATTCTTCATTTGTTAGTGTAATCTCAATCTCTCTTTGACATCCGTCAAGCTCTCTTATAGATTTTTCCAAAATTCTACCTATTTATATTAATGACTAAAAAATGATATGCTTAAGTGCGGACGGGGAGACTCGAACTCCCACGAGCTTCCCCACTAGATCCTAAGTCTAGCGCGTCTACCAGTTCCGCCACGTCCGCATTCAAAGAATACAAAATTAAGAATATTCAATTATTTAAAAAAGTGAGACGAATATAAGCTGTTATCAGTGGTAAACTTAAGATTTTATATAACAAAGTAATTCAATGTTTATTGAGCTTGTATAATTATTTTTGCATTAAATCTTTAAGTGTTAATGAAGAAAAAAGTAATAATAATCGGAGCAGGAATTGCCGGTATAGCATCGGCAATAGAGCTTGCACAAAAAGGTGTCGAGGTTACAGTCATTGAAAGGAGAGCCTTCCCTGGCGGACGGATGTATTCTTTCATGGATAATGACACTGATGAGCTAATAGATAATGGACAACACCTCATGGCTGGTGCTTATATTCACTTTTTCAACATATTAAAAAACTTAAACACATTTCATTTATTAGAATTTCAAAAATCATTAAAAGTTCCGTTTATTGATAAAGATTGTAATAAATCTCTTCTTGATTCCTCAGCATTCCCCGGAAAAGCAGGATTTTTGTATGGATTATTAAGATTTTCAGGTATTAGTTTCAATTCAAAAATCTCAACGATAAAGTTAATAAGAAATTTATTGAATGATAATGTAGAATGTGAAGGATTAACAGTAGCACAACTATTGGTAGTGAATCACATTCCAAAAGATATTACTGAAAGATTTTGGGAGCCATTATGTCTGGCTGCGATGAACTTAAATATAAAAGATGCTGCCGCTCAACTATTAGCTAATGTTTTAAAAAGGTTATTTCAGAAAGGAAGGACATCTGCACTTGCATTTTCTAAAGCACCTCTCTCAAACTTAATTGAACCTTTTAACAAATGGTTTTTGAATATCGGAGGAAAAGTTATTTACAAAACAAATGTCAAAGAATTACAAATCGAAGAAAATAGAATATCAGTCATTCTCGATAATAATGATATTTTAACTGCAGATGCAGTTATATCAGCGATTCCCTATCATGCTTTTATGAAAATTCTACCTGAAAAATATCATGATTATTTATTTTTTAAAACATTAAAAGATTACAAGAGTTCTTCAATTATTTCAATGTATTTATGGTTAGATAAAAACATCAGTGAAAATAATTTTACAGGAATGATTGGAACAAAAACACAATGGGTGTTTAACCGTCGAAATATTTGCGAAGCCGATAAATCAATCATTGAGAAATATCCCGGACATCTGACTTTGACAATAAGCGGGGCAAATGATATTATAGATAGCGAGCAGGAAACATTAGTGATGGAATGTTTCAAAGAAGTAAAAACTGCGTTCAAATCAGATGCTAATTTATTAGCATGGAAAGTCATTAAGGAAAAGCGTGCAACATTCATAGCAAGTCCTGGGATGGAAGAGACAAGATTGAGCCAGCAGACACCAATTGATAAATTATTTCTTGCCGGAGACTGGACTGCAACCGGACTTCCCGCAACACTCGAAGGTGCGGCTTTCAGCGGCGTACTTGCTGCTGAGAGTGTAATTAACTATTTTGAAGAAAATAAAAATAACAATATGACAACCAAATATTAATATGATGTCTTTGATAATGAGAGAGTATAACGATGGCAGATGAACCGATAATCACAGAATACCAGGACTTCAAAATAATCTTTTCAAATGATGAATGGAAAACGTTGCAGTTTTCTATTTTTTGGGTGTTCAATGCTGTGGCAAAGGCTGACGGCAGAATTGACAAAAAAGAATTAGATGCATTATCCCATCTGATGAATAATTCATCTGCAATCATCAATGAACTTGCAAGAGATATTATTACTACAATTGAAAAAGATTTCACTAAAATCAAAGAAGAACTTGACAACGATAAACGTGAAATCATTGATGGATTGCGTAATGTATCAGATTTATTGAATACAAAAGTTAATCAGGCAACTGCTGTAAATTTCAAAAAGACACTTATAGCAATCGGCTTTTACATAGCAAATGCTTCGGGGAAATGGCTCGGAAGCAAAGTTAGTTCAGAAGAAAACATCGCAATAAAACTTGCAGGAATGAATCTAAGATTATCAGCAGCACAACTCGAAGAAGTGCCGACAATCAATGAAATATTCAGCAGTTTCGATGAGAGATTTTTAATGAATAGTGAATAACGAATAGTTAATAGTTGTGGTTATATTTTATTTGGTAAAGAAAGAAAATCATTCTGAATTTATTTCAGATTCAATCATTCGTAATTGAATATATAATCCCTCCGGGATAAGGGTGGGTGTTGTGATTCAAATACTACTGATATATAATCGCTAACGCGATAAAATTGTTATTTTAATTTATAGGGATACAAACAAAATTCTACATTTTGCATTCTGCATTCTGCATTATTTTATCTCACTTACCCTTTTCAAAATAACGACGCTGCATGCATCCTTGCTCATTGGTGGATAAGTTTCTTCTGAACCATCTTTTTTTAGAATAGTAATTGTATTTTCATCGCCTTTGAAACCGCTTTTGGGCTTATTTACTGTATTGACAACCATCATATCGCAATTTTTGGCTTTCATTTTTTTCCAGCCGTTTTCTATTTCATTTGCACTTTCAAGGACAAAACCCACAACAAGCTGATTTTCTCTTTTCTCACTTCCAAGGGAAGCAAGTATATCATTCGTTGACTGAAGCTCTACTGTCATCTTTTCACCGACTTCAGCTTTTTTAATTTTACCGTGTACAGGATTGATTGGAGTGTAATCAGCCACAGCGGCAGACATTATAGCAATGTCGCATTTGCAAAATTCATTTATTACCACATCATACATTTCATCGGCAGATTCAACATCCACCCTTTTCACTCCATCAGGTGTTTTAAGAGATACAGGACCTGAGACAAGTATTACATCAGCACCAAATTGCCTTGCCATAGAAGCAAGTGCAAATCCCATTTTCCCTGAAGAGAAATTAGATATAAAACGGACATCATCAATTTTTTCAACTGTAGGTCCTGCTGTTATGAGAATTGTCTTGCCTGATAGAAAGTTTTCTTTTGATACTCCTGCGAAGGATTGTTTCATCTTAGTCAGCTCAAGTTCTGCAGTCCATTTGTCATGTTCAATTCTTTCTTCGATTGTTGCATAAGGTTTCTCGACTGCTCTGCGAACATCATCTTCTGTGATTTCCCTTCTTTCACCAAAATCATACTTTATTGTTTCGGGGCTGTATCTTGAGTAGGTAGCATCATAATCCGATATTGCTTTTTTAATATGTCCAATTAAAACATCAGTATCAGGCAAACGCCCCGGACCTGTGAAGCCGCTGGATAAATCACCTTCTTCGGGAGGTATTATTACTGCACCGATTTTACTTAAAAATTCAACATTCCTCTGAGTTACCGGATTGAGCCACATAGTAGAATCCATTGCAGGAGCAATTAGAAGAGGTATTTCTTTCGGCAAAGCTGTGGCAACTGCAACAAGTGAATTGTCGCAAATCCCATTTGCAATTTTGCCAAGTGTTGTTGCTGAGCATGGTGCAATGAGCATTAAATCGCACTCGTGTGATTTATGGATATGCCAGGCACCTCCCGATTGAACTGCATCAACGAACATCTCAACAATCACAGGATTTCTTGAAAGATTCTCTAATGTAAGCTTGGTGACAAATTTCTCTGCTGATGGAGTCATTATAACATTTACATTTGCCCCTTCTTTGACAAGTTCCCTTACAAGAAGTTGGCTTTTGTATGCAGCAATAGAGCCTGTTATTCCTACAATAATATTTTTGTTATTCAGTAAATTATCCACGTCCATACCTCAATTATGAAGATGTAAAATTATGAAATTTAAGATAGAAAACATAGATATTACATTTAGTTAGTTAAAAATTCGATAATTTTGAAACCCACTGTTGTGGTTTTTTTATATAAACAGTTTTTTTCTTTGTTACTTTTAATTAGGAATTTTAATGAGTCTCGTTGCAATAGTCGGAAGGCCTAATGTAGGAAAATCAACCTTGTTCAACAGAATTGTAGGTAGTAAGGATGCTATTGTTGAGGGCACTCCCGGCGTTACAAGAGACAGAATTTATGGTGAATCAGACTGGAACGGTAAGAATTTTCATATTGTTGATACAGGAGGGTTCGTTCCCGGAAGTGAAAACACAATTGAAAAAGCAATACGTGAACAGGCATTTATAGCAATAGATGAAGCAGATGCAATAATTTTTGTATGCGATGGCAAGGAAGGTATAACACCATTTGATTTGGAAATAGCAAAAATTCTTCGAAGTTCAAGCAAGCCTATCACACTCGTAATAAACAAATGCGACAATTCTATCCAGGATGCTTATGCTTTTGAATTTCACAGACTCGGACTTAGCGAACCTTATGCTGTATCTTCTGTCAACGGCAGAGGCACAGGTGATTTTCTCGATGAAGTTGTTTCATATCTTAAAGAAGCTGATTTAGACACAACAGATGACAGGTTGAAAATTGCAATTGTGGGCAGGCCAAATGTCGGGAAATCAAGCATAACAAATACACTTCTCGGAAAGAACCGGTCAATAGTAACTGATATCCCCGGTACAACTCGCGATGCCATTGACAGCATTGTAAAATATTATGGCGAAGAAATTATTCTGATTGATACTGCCGGGTTGAGAAAGAAAAGCCAGATTAAGGAAAACATCGAGCTGTACAGCACAATTAGAACCTCAAAGGCAATAGAGAGATGTGATGTCGCTGTTGTTGTGCTTGATTCAATGAGAGGTTTGGAAGAGCAAGATAAAAGAATAATTAATCAGGTAACAGATGAGAGGAAGGGAATTCTCATTGCAGTTAATAAATGGGACTTGGTCGAAAAAGATAATGCCACAGCCGATGCTTTTGTTAGAAGTTATCATAATATTATGAAAACACATGATTATGTTCCCCTGATTTTTATTTCGGCTTTGACCAAACAAAGAGTAACAAAAATTATTGAACACGCGAAAAAAATTCATGAAAGAAGGCAGGTACATTTGTCAACATCCAAGCTTAATAAAATTTTGCTTCCGGAACTTGAAAAAACTCCCCCGCCATCAGCACAGGGAAAAGACCTCAGATTGAATTACATCACACAGGTTCGCACAAGTCCGCAGGTGTTTGCATTTTTTGGAAACCATCCTCAACTAATTCCTGATTCTTACAAAAGATTTATTGAAAATACTATGAGGAAACATTTTGATTTCGAAGGTACTCCAATATCCTTAATTTTCCGTAGAAAAAATAAAAGATGGGAAGAAATTCAGGAAAATGAAGGGAAAAAATAATATTATAAATCCAGAATTTTATTCACACTTATTTTAACATTTGGAATATCTGCAACCTGTGCTTTACCCTTCTTCTTACGGCTTGATGATGACTTATCCTCTACAAATATGGTATGTCCAGTCGGAATATTGAGTTCAGAAAAATGTTTAAGTATTTCATCATACCTTGCCTTAGAAAATTCTGTCAACATTTCCTGGGAACTTACTTTAACTGTTTTGGTTTTTTTTCTACCCTTTTTATCAATATATGCTACTTTTCTTGTAGTACCATTGAACCATGAATCGGCAGAAGAAATGATTAATTTTAAATTGATATTAGGATTCATTGCCATAAAATTTTTCACTTCAATAAAAGTTTGGCGTGCTTTTTCTAATAACGTTTTGCTGTTTGGTTCAAAAGCTTTGAATCTGAATAATTCAACACCCGGTGTGACTTTCCTGACATAGATATTTTGCGTTACTTCTGCATAGGATGAGTTAGGCGGTATCTGAAAATATGACGACGGTTCTACAACAACATACTCTTTAATTGATAGATAATAATTCTCGCCGGAATTTAGCACTACCTGGTATGAACCATCATTGGCAGTTGATTGGCTCTGATTCTTTTTACCCGATTCGCTTGTAAATCTAAATGAGGTTCCGACGGGTTGTCCGGTATCTTTATCAATGATTTTACCTTGTATAAGGGCTACCGAAGCAATTGGACTTGAATAAGAAACATAAATATATATTGATGTAAATATTATCAAAATAATTGAAAATATTTTAATTGATTTATTCATTGCAACTTAAAAATCGTTATTATGATTTCAAATAGTTGCATTAACGAATTGAAAAAAATAATATTGAAAAATTACTAAGTTGAATTATTCTTCCCTTAATGCCTCTGTGATAATAGTTGAAGATGCACGCTTTGCCGGGTAAATTGCCGCAGATACTGATAGAATGAGAGACAGCAGGCAAACAAGAACAACATCGGATGCATGAATTGATATGGGTATGGAATCAATAATAAACTTGCTTGTATCCAGCCTGAATAAACCATACTTGAGCTGGGCAAAGCATAAACCAAGTCCAAGTATTGTACCAATTGAAGTGCTGATTATTCCGATTATTAAGCCTTCCATCAAATAAATTTTTTGAATAAATTTACTTGTTGCACCCATCGCTTTTAAGGCACCAATATCTGCCCTCTTTTCAACAACGGTCATCGAAAGTGAAGCCAATACATTAAAAGCAGCTATTATAATAATTAAACTCAAAATTATAAATGAAACATACCTTTCGAATTGCATTATGTTATATAATTCTTTGTGTAAGTCATACCAGGTATGAATTGAAGCATCTTTTGATATTATTTCTCTCAATTTAGTTTTCACTTTTTCTAAGTCAAATAGAGATTTCAGCCTAATGTCAATTGTTAATGAAGAACCCGGAGGAGGAACAAATAATTCAACACCTGCTTTATACGAAGTAAAGGCAAAATACTCGTCATATTCTTTTGAATTAGTCTGGAAAATACCTGTTACCCTTGCTTTTACCTGCACCGGTTCGGTAAAACTTCTAACCGAATATTCAATCATCTTTGGAGAAACGAGAGAAATCGTATCCCCCGTTAATGCTTTTAGCCTGTCGGCTAAACCGGAACCAATCACAATACCCTTTATACCATCATTTTCCGGGATGTCAAACTTTCCAATAATAATCATCTTTGATATGCCTGAAACCGTGTTTATTTCATCTTGTTTCACTGCATTCAGTGTGATAACATTCATACTCTTATTTTTCAAGGCAATAATCCTACCCTGCAATCCTGACGAAACGGCTTGGACTTCGTGAATTTTATTAATTTTGTTTAAAAGAGAGTCGGTATTACTTAGCCACGCTCCTTCATTGGCTGTAATGCGAATATGAGGGTCGAAACCGATTAATTGTTGCTCGGCAAATTCACGGAATCCGTTGAAAATTGAGGTAACACAAATTATTGCGGCAACACCAACAACAATACCTATTATTGAAATAGTTGAAACAACAGTAATGAAATGGAATGAACGAACCGTGAAAATATATCTCACAGCAATTCTTAAAGCCAATTTAGCAGAACCTTTTTCTTTCATTAATTTTCAAAAGTAAAATACAAAGAGATGCAATATGATAAAAATAGAATGAGAATACAAGAATTGCATTTAATGAGAAAATTTCACCATTATAATAAAATTATCTAATTATAATTTCCGGAGTTTCTCCCGACATAGAATTATTTAACAGGAATGAAAAGCGGAATTATTGCATCGACAATTTCTTCGATGCACTCCATAACTTTTTCTTCCTTCTTGAAAATATCCTTTGCCTGGTATTTATGATGTGGCAGTTTTGTCTTCATGTTGAAGGCATAACCGTCAATCAGGAATCTTCCACCGTTGATATTAAAATTTCCGGTTACAACCCACATAACACTAATCGAATCTGCAGCTTTCCACATATCCGATTTGTATTGCGGATTATTTGGGTCGAGATTTAACTGAGCCAGGATACCTTCGACCGAATCATAAGGAACAATTCTGTAATATTTCTCCTCAGGGTCCCTGTTGTATAATGCTTTTGTCAGTGAATCCTGAAATTTATAGCACCAAATGTTTAGTTTCAGGTTTCCATCCTTATTCATAAAAGGAAAAACAGCAATACGGACTTGTGAAAAAGATGATATGGCAGAAAAAATAATCAAACCAGCAATAAAAAAGCACATTTTTTTCATATTAACTCCTATAAGAGTTATTTAAAATCAGGGTTATTTTCTAACTCCGTTTTTATTTCAACAAAAGAATTTCTAAGAATATCCCCCATTTTGAATGCATTATCAAGGTCATGTTCCTTTGCATAGCCCATCAATTCAATACCCTGGGCTGCAATATTATCCAGGCCGAACTGGAAGCATGAACCTTTGAGAGTATGTCCAAACCTATATAAATCGTCCCAATTTTTTGCTTCAATCAAAGCATTAAATTGAGCCCCTATATCCTGTATCCAGGTATCAACAAATTCCGGAAGCAATTCACGTATAAAAGGGTCTTCAGGTAACTTCACAATAATTCCCGGTATTAATTAAACAAAAAAAATTATAGGAAGAAAGCTGTAAGCCGAATTTTGTCTTGAGGCAAATCAATTAAGAAAAGCATCGAGGCAGTCATTAATCTTGAAGCAATGTCGCCACTGCTTTCCTGCAGCCTACCCGAACACGGTGGAATAAACCTTATCGAGCGAACAACTCTCTATCCCGGTTTCCCGGGATCCGCATCCTTATTTGGCTTTGCTCCATGCAGGGTTTTCATAGCCGATGCGGTTACCCGCAACGCTGGTGAGCTCTTACCTCGCCTTTTCACCTTTGCCTCCATGCTCCCGACATATATCTAACGATATTTGCCGGGACGGATTGGCTGTATGCTTTCTGCTGCACTATCCGTCAGCTTGCCCCGAAGGGTTAACTGCCTTCGTGTTACGAAGTGCATCGTTCTGTGGAGTTCGGACTTTCCTCATCCCGTTATACCGGAACGCAACTGCCCGCTTTCCCCCATTTATATCTTTCTAAAGAACAATTCTAAATTAATAGTTCAAATTTAATAAAAATTAGTATTTAAATAAATCTTTCATTCAATTCAATTTTACCCGAAAATCTCATCATCACCGATTACAATATCCTCAGGATAAAGAATTCTTCCGCAATTTTCACATGTAAAAATCATTTCGAGGTCGTTTCTGATTTCAACTATTTTTTGAGGTGGAATTGAGCTAAAGCAACCTGAACAGCTATTTCGTTTTATCCTTACTGCAGCATCATGCGTATGGTCACGGATTCTGTTATATTCCTTAATAAATTCCTTATTAATTTTTTTTAGGGTATCTTTACGCCTTTTAACAAGACGTTTAACATCCTCATCCTGGTCATTTGTTATTGTGTTGAATTCCTCTTTTGCTTCCTCATAATCGGACTCTACATTTTTTACTTCCTCCTTTTGCTCATCTATTTTTGCAGTAAGATTTTCTTCTTTTATGCCGGTAGTCCTAAGTTCTGTAGATAGTTTGCTGTATTCATCCCTGATATTTTCTATTTCTTTGGTTATTGCATCGAACTCTTTATTGTTACGGACGAGGAATTGCTGTTTTGACAGTTTATCCTCTTTCTCCTTAAGAGCTTTCAATTTAACCTTTGCATTAGCAGCAAACTTTTTATTGTCTGACAGAATCTGTTCCGATTCCTCTAATCTTTTCTTTGCTTCTTCAAATTTTATTTTAATATTCTTTAATTTCTCGGGAAGGTCGCCAAATTCCTCTTTTCTCTCGTCGAGCTCATCGTCTATTTTTGATAGCAAAGCAAGTTTGTAAATTTGTGAATTCATTAATTCTGCACCATTTTTTTGTTACTATTTATTAAATACTTTTTCTGTTTATTACAGTATATGTCTCCTTTGGGGAAATAATGCACAGGGTTTGTTAAAACCGATGAAACATTTATTTTCAGTTCATTTTGAAAATATTTCCTTAATATTTGTGCTATACCATTTGGAACAAATTGTTCCATTTCATAGTGTCCCGGGTCAATTAGTACAAGCCTATCAAATACCTGATGGTAATGATGGTATGAAATGTCAGCCGTAATAAAAGCATCAACTCCACTATCTAATACCTCATTGATAAACCCGGAACCACTACCACCGACAATAGCAATTTTTTTTATTATTTTATTTATTTTGAATGATGAGTGTTTTATTGGTGAATTGCAGACTGTATTGATTCTTTTCAGGAGTAAATTTATACCTACTGGTTTGTTGACCGAAGCAATTACTCCTATGCCCCGTTCATTGTATAAATTGCTTTTGATGAGGAACTCCTCGAATTTGAAACCGAGCTTATCGGCAAAAATTTTTGATGTTCCTTCACTGAAAGCATCAAAATTAGTGTGTATTGATATTAATGCTATCGAGTTTTTAATAAGTTCCGAAGTTAAATAACCGACCCGGTCATTATCATGAATTTTTAACAAAGGATTATAAATCAGGGGATGGAAAGTTATTATGCAATCGCACTTTAATTTAATTGCTTCATTTATTACATTCTTATCAACTTCCATCGTAATTAAAATATTTGAAACATTGTTCCTACCCGATTGAATTTGTAAACCAAGCCTGTCGCCTTCAATCCCTGAATCCTGCGGTAAAATATTATTAATTTTATTAAGTAAGCTATCGAGCCTCATCAAGCATCTCAATTAATTTTATTTGGTTTTATAAAAAACCATTCAATATTTTGCATCCGAATAATATTCAAAATTACAAAATAAATTTGTAATACAATTTTTGAATGTGCAAATTCGTTATGATAATTAACGATATACTTTTTATAAGATTGCTAAACAATCAACTAAATTGAATTTTAGAATAATTATATGAATTATGGGTACAAACTATTTAAAATCTAAGATTATCAGGTTTTCGACAATTTCTTTTCTATTTATAATTGCTTCAGCTACAGCTTGGGGGCAAGTTAAAGGCGAAGATGTTAAACCATATAATCCTGATACGGTTTTTATATATGAATCTCCCAGGCCTCTGGTAACTCCGGCTTCAAAAAAACCTGCTCTCGATGAAGCCTGGGGAGTGGATTTAATTTTCTCAAACAGCGGCTTTGGCATTGGTTCATTCTACCAATATAATATCACAAAAGACTTATTCTCGTTTGCCAGTTTATATATATCCGGGGCAAGAAATACCGATGAGTTTTCATGGTACGACCCGAACACCGGCAGAGATACTATTTATGGCAAAGTTAATCGTCTATATATGTTTCCTTTAACATTTGGTTTACAGCAATTTATTTTAACAGATGTGATTTCAGAATCATTAAAGCTATTTATACAAGGAGGGATGGGACCTACATTTATTCTTGCAACACCTCAGAACCGTGAATTTTTTAATGCTTTCTCTTATGCAAAATTCTACACTCGATTTGGTACTTTTTTGGGTGTAGGTGCAGACGTAGGAACAAGCACAACACTTTTATCAGTAAATGCAAGGTATTATTATATCCCATTCGGCGGGGATGGACTTGAAAGTATAAAAGACTTCCCTATCAAAGATTTCGGGGGGGTGTTTTTATCTCTTAGCTTTGGGACCCGATTCTGATTACTCATTTTACGCAGACATTATTATTCTAAAAACAATAATTTTTTAAATTTTCTAATTCTATGTATATCAATTAGTTACCACCCCCCCCCAAAAAAAATAAATAGCAAAAAAATAATTTTTTTTTCTAGTTTCTTTTTTTTATATTATTAACAGAATAATTGAATTTTAAAAATCGAAATTTGGTATAGTTTACATATAAGTAAATATACTATGAAGGAATATACTTTCCTTAACTTATTATAGACGTTATACTTGGCCTTGGTTTTAGGCTGAGTTGAACGTGAAATAATGTGTTAAGTCATTGAAAATGTAAACTAAGTTATTGAAAATAAAGGGGAAATGAGATAAACTCATATTAGATAGAAAAATATAGTAGATTCGCAAAAAAAGGAGGTTTATGAAAATTAAAACAAATCATTACAGCAAAGGAAGCGAAACATGTCAATTGACGAGCATTAGGATATAAAAAAAGAGCCAGCGGGATTGCTCCCACTGGCTGAGCACGAAGTCTCTTACCCGCACATTTAAGTTATGAGCTAAAGAATGCGGATGTAAGAGCAAAAATAATGAAATATTTTATTTTTGTTTCACATTTTTTTGGAGATTTAATATGAAAAATTTTAAAAGTAATATCATTTTTATTTTATTAATATTTGTTCTTTCAATTAATGTTAAATCACTGTTGGCAACAGATTGCTGCAATCATTTAGTGATAAGTACTGAAATTGTCGATTCTTGTGGTGTAAAAATATGTATTTATAATCCTTATTGTGATGGACAACCCCTTCCATTAATCCACTTCACTCAATATAATTCTGAAACAAGAATGTATGAAGTAAAAGAGAGTATTAATTGTCCGAAAGAATCAACAGTATGTTTTATATTTTACCCAATTAATGGCGAAACAGAAGTAAAATACAGACTACTTGTTGATAGTCCTGAATGTGTGACAGATTATATTGAAGGACAAACTATGTTTACTGGTACAGTTGACTTATCAAGTTGTTGTTCATGTCCTGAAAATCCTGAAGAAAGAAATAATTGGGTAACTGTTGAAGTACACAAAGACCCTTCGTGTCCAAATGCCGGATGTGAGGTCACAATGAATTTAAACAACATGCCCGATTCTATTACTTGTTTCAAATATTACATGTTTGAAGACATTTACGGGAATGATACACCTATATCCTCGATTGCGTACGATCCAATATCGGAACTTAGTTATTGCCTTAATGCGGGCCAATCCGGTTACATCTATGTTTTTTTACTCCAGCATCAAGACCAAGCTATTGAAACAGGTTGTATAATAGAGAAGTTTGTTAGTTGTGATTCCACTACAAATGCTGATACTGTACCTCAGCCTTGTACTATTGATTGTCTCGATGACCTATGGCATGAACCTGAATGGCAACCCATTACTCTTGATAACGGATGTGTACTTAATGTATTATACACATGGCGTCTTGCTTGCCAGGAACAATATCAGGATTTACAAATATTGGAAGTAAAATATAATTCAAATTGTAGCTATTTAACAAAAGAACAAATTTTCCAAAAAGCTGTCGAGGGATTAATAAGTTCTAATCCTATGAATTTCCATCCACGTTTGGGAGATACAACTTGTTACTATACTTGGCGAATAACAATAATATCCTGCTGGCGTGTTGAAGTGCAAGATGATTATCCGGGTTTTATGATGTGGCCCTGCCCCGGGGGATGTTGTTATCAAGTATTAAAAGTCTGCAGAAGTTTATTGAATGTGGTAACAATTACACCTATAGGACCAACTGTAATCTTTGAGCCGCCAAATGGCTGTGAAATACCTCCAGACCCTCCCAGTTATTATGACCCAAACAAATGCTATGCAATTTGCAGTTGGATAAGTATTTCAGGCGAAGTACAACCTATGGGAGAAATGCTCCGGCATAAGGATAATCCTTCAGAAATTTCGGCTGAAGGTATAAACTTAAACGGACGATATATTGAAGGAATTCTCAACCTATCGCTGAAATCAAACTGTGGTGAATTATTGAGAGTAGATATATCTGATGTTTATGGCATCAAATGGATATCCTACGAACAGTTATCAAAATCAGAGAAAATAAATTTCAAAATTGATACTCGTTCTCTTGAGCGTGGATATTATGTCTATAAAATTTTCTGCAACGGAAATTTTGTAGGTAATGGTAAATTTGTTGTAGAATAGTTTAAGATAAAGGAAAGGTTGAACTCAACTTTTCCTGTTTTTTTAACTGAATGGGAATTAATCATGATGAATTTGAAAATCATTATTATATTATTTTTTTTAACCTACTCTTTTTGTGTATCAACAGAAATAAAATGGAATAAAGTTTTTTATAATGATTCTTTGCGTTTTATTGCAATTGACAATAGTGATTCACTTTATTGTATGGCACTCGCAGCCGGTAGAACTTATAAAAAAGTAGTTTTAAAATCTACTGATGCAGGTCTCACATGGTATTATGTTTTAATGGATTCTTTGGTTTTTAAAAATGGGAAATGGCCAAAAGACCCTCAGGATATAGCATATCCTACTCGTGATTTTTGTATTGTTTCGCTTGATTCCAATTCATTTCTGCGCACAAAAGATGGTGGTATAACATGGGAAGAAATCAAAATAGATTTACCATCTTATGTTCCTTTTGGTTTTTTTGAGGTTCATTTGCTCGATGAAAATAATGGATTGCTGGCTGCAAGGCAACATCTCGCTATCTCACATGATGGATTTGATACATGGAAAATCGTTCCTATACCTTGTAAGGATATTATTCTATGTTCTGAAATGCCTGCATCACATTCAATTTGTGTTATTGGTTTCGATAAAAAATTTTACAGGTCTGATGATGATGGCAATACCTGGAATAAATATGAACATCCTGATTATACTATGCCTATGAGGTTACAATTCATAGATTCGTTAATTGGGTATGAAGTTGGAGGGAAAAGGTCTGGGGTAGGTGATATTGAATATAACTTGGTTTATAAAACAATAGATGGTGGCACAACATGGTTTAATTCTTTAGATACTGTTCATGGTACATCCGGTCTACAAAAACTTGACTTTTATGACAAGGATAATGGCATAGTTGTAGGTCAATTTGGATATATATATTGGACAAGCAATGGTGGTAATAGTTGGTATTTCGATTCGAATGATGTTTTCTTGAATGAAATACCACCAACGATTAATGTATGTTATATTAAAAAAGAAAGAGCTATTATAGTAGATTTTTTGGGCAGGATTTTTATTTCTTCTGAAACAACTGATGTTGAAGACAATCCGGTTTATAACGATGATTATATATTATTTCAAGATGCAACAACAGATTTACTAACAATTCGATTTAAAAATGATATTCCATATAATACTGAACTGCAAATTTTCAATAGCTATGGTCAGAAGATCCCAGGATTAAGCCATGCTTCTGAGCCGGGAACAAACAGAATTGAAATTGATGTTTCTTCACTGTCCAGTGGTGTGTATTTCGCCGAGCTAAGCGGAAGTGGTAAAGTAAGAACAATACCATTTATAGTAATGAGGTGAAAATGTCTGCTCTTAATCTGAATTGTATGTATCTTCTCCGCTTCATTGCAAGAGACAGGGCATTAACAAAGAGAGTCGTATATGTGACGTAAGCATTAAAACTTTGAGTTTTCCTGTTTTCCGCACTTTTTAAAAAGCACAATGTAAGTTCTTGAAAATATTGAGATGGATTATTGGAAATGGGTGTCCCGTCAGTATT
>MHAY01000083.1 GCA_001804705.1 Ignavibacteria bacterium RIFOXYC2_FULL_35_21 | reverse complement strand
ATTCTTCCACTTGGTTTGTTTAACATAATACAAATATAATAAAAATATCTATCTTATGTTAACACTCTCAAAATTATATATTCAGTATCTTTACTTTTAAGGTATTTCTGAATTTGGTCTTTATGTTGTTTGAAGTCTAAATCAGTTTGCCTGATTGTTTGTTGTTTTTTATTTTTTATAATAAATATTGGCTTTAATTCTATTAAAATAGGATTGCCAGCAATCTTATCTTTAATAACATAATCAACAAAACCACTATGAATATTTCGTTCAGGAAATTTTTGAATATTACAAGTATCTGTTAATAAGTCTCTGAATAATTCTGAAAGTGCAGTCTCTGGTTTAACTTCCCCGAGTAAATTTCTCAAATAATTATTAATTGGTTCATAAGTATATTTATGACTTTCTTCTATTTGTTCAATTTTTATTTCATCGAAAGAGAAAAGTCTTTTAATTTCATCAATTATTTCCTGATTTTTCATTTGTACCCTTTTGAATGGCATTTGTACTCATATATTACAAAACAAATATGAGATGTTATACTTATAATTCACAATTTCAAAAATACAATCTTTTATCTTATTAATGAAACCTTAAAAGTTGTTTTCTTACACCTACCCTGCCCTTCCTCAAGGAAGGGAGATTCTTCGCTGCGCTCAACATGAAATTTTATGAAATTCTTTTTCACTATAAATCAACATGTATATTCCAACCATGCTTGTCTTCAATCTCGCCATACTGAATGCCTGTAATTGTGTCATACATCTTCTGTGCTATTGGTCCAATCTTGCTTTCATTAATAATAATATTTTTATCCTTGTAAGCCAGCTGTCCCACCGGAGAAATAATCGCTGCAGTTCCCGTTCCGAAAATTTCCTGCAATTTACCTTTTTCATTAGCTTCAAATACTTCTGCTATTTCAAGTGCCCTTTCAGAAACTTTCATTCCCCACTCACGTGCAAGAGTGAGAACAGTGTCCCGGGTTACACCTGCAAGTATAGTTCCCTGTACAAGAGGTGGAGTTATTAATTCATTGTCAATAACAAACATGATGTTCATAGCACCGACTTCATCCACAAAATTTCTTGTTACAGCATCCAGCCAAAGAACCTGGGCATACCCCTGCTCTTTCGCCTTTGCCGATGCCAGTAATGAAGCCGCATAATTTGCCGCTGTTTTTGCCGAACCCAATCCGCCTCTGACTGCCCTTACATATTCGCTTGCAACCATAATCTTAACAGGATTCAATCCTTCAGGATAATACGAAGCTACAGGTGATGTCATAATAATCAGTAAATATTCAGATGAAGAATGAACACCCAAAAAATTACTTGAACCAAAAATTACGGGACGTATATAGAGCGAATGTCCTCTTTGTTGGGGTATCCAGTCCCGGTCAACTTTCACTAATTCAATAATTGCTTCAATATTATTCTTGATATCGTAAGCAGGTATGCAAACCCTGCTTCCCGAATGATTGAGTCTTTTGGCATTCATATCAGGCCTGAATATATTCATTCCCCCCGAAACATTCCTGAAAGCCTTCAATCCTTCAAAAATAGACTGCCCATAATGTAATGTACATAATCCCGGCTCCATTGGAAGAGGTCCATAAGGCATGATTTCACCTTCATTCCATTGATTGTTCTTATACTCAGCAATAAACATGTGGTCTGAAAAATAAACACCGAATCCGAGATTGTTCCAGTCAACCGTTCCAATCCTGGAGTTTTGAGTTCTTGTAATCTTAATGTTAGCCATAATATTATCCCTAAATTGTTTTTCTATTAAAGCATTTTAACTAATATTCACCTTATTACGAAAATTATTAATTTTCAATTTTCAATTTTCAATAAATTATGCAATTTCCAATTTAAAAAGTAGCTGAAATTGACATATTATAAAAATATACATATAAATAATAAAGTAATAAATACCTTCATTTTAAAATTTATTCAATTAAAATTCAATGAAAATTAAAAATTGTAAATTGAAAATTCTATTATATTCTAAACATAATTTATAAACAGATTGTACTATACAATATATTTATACTTTTTTCATTATCAATTTGTTCCTGTAAGCTCATAGCTCGTGTCCAAATCTCGTGGAATATCCCTTAATGAATTTATTACTTCTTTTATTTCATCTGAAACATTTGCATATTTTTCCATAACTTTCACTGCTCCTTCATAATCACCTTCTGCTTCGATTGTTAGAAGTAATTTTGCAAGTTCGGCAACTTTTTCAAAGAATATCTTTTCATCGAATGAAAATTTCCCGTCTTTTGTTTTAATTAAAGCACCCTTCTGTCTCAAAAAATTAAGCTGTATTAAATTTGCTTTACCATGTGCTTCTTCGGCACCAAACCTTATTGAACGGTATAATCCGGCAAGATATGTAACCATTACCTTTTTTAAATAAGCATTGTCATATACTTTCATATCAACGAGAACTTTGTGGTTGTAAAGCCCAAGTATATCCGCTTTTGCTTCTTCTATAGCTGAATATTTTTCCTTCATTGCTTTTCTAACAGTCATGTCCTTACTGCCATAAACAATATCTCTTCCAAGAGTATGAGAGACTTCATGTAATGTAACAAATGTTATAAAAGCTTTTTTGTCTAAATATGAAACAAGAGATGGGTCAAGAATTTTTTGCCCTATTGGAACAACTATTTTCTCAAACTTGGCTTCCATCATATTCTTGTACATTGAATTTTTTCCGCCGCCTTTAGCTTCTCGCACTTTGGGGTCATTTGGCAATGAAGCGGCAATCGTCTTGATTCCTTTCTGACAGTCACCTCCGAAATAAACAACATTGACAAAATTAATTTGAGTCCCCTTCCCTACTTTGTCTCTTATATACTTTTTATCGTAAGGTAAATTTTTCTCGAATGCAAGTACATGGTCATTGAACATAGCAAGGTCTTTGCTTGCTTCTATATCTTTTACCATTACAACTGCTTCATAAGCAGTTTTATAGTTGAATAAACCATCCTCGTAATTCTCGATAGGACCGATTACAATATCAATCTCGCTGTCTTTTATATCCATCCAGGCCATGTCGCTTTCAAAGTAATCATCGGTTCTGATGGCTTTGGCTCTTAGTTGTAGATATTTCTTTAAAGTCGGATTATCGGCATATTGTGCGGCTTCATCGAGCTTGTCTGCAAGCTTTAATGTAAGTGGGTACGCTTCATGAAATGGTACTGCCTTAAATTTAGCTCCATCTCTGACAACAACAGTATATTGGCTTTCCAAATCTGCTTTCTGCCCTGGATTATCTTTGACATACTTTTCAAACTCTTCCTTTGTCATATCTGCAGGATAGTAAGTCCCACCATCAAAACTCTTCTGAGGGCCATTGCCGACAAACCTTGAATGTTCATATATGAGGTCGTAAGGACCGTAATTGATTTTTACATATTCAAGCAAATCTTTTGATTCTGGAGAATTCAATTTCATTAGAGAATCCCTGACTGATATTGCATCATAAGAAGTCTGCTCCCAGAAAATTTCATCGGCAATTTTACCTGCTTCGACTAACAATTGAACTAACTTTTTCTGATTAGCTGTCATATTTGAAATATCAACTTTGATAACAGTTGGTGCGTAAGCTTTCACCCTTTCGGCTATTGATGGTAATTCGGAATTAGTCATTGTTCCCCCCTGTGTTTTCGCTTCATCCTGCTTGTTGCATGAAATGAATGTAAGAAATATAAATAATATAATCACAAACGAGAGTTCTTTTTTCATGGATTGCCTTTCATTTTAACAATATTAAAAAAATAAAATTACTACCTTAGACTTGTGTTTCCAAAAACAAAATCAAATATTTTTCTTATGTTTTCGGAATAACTTATTAATTTGCAAAATTAAATTGAATTAAAAGCATGATTTTGTTCAAGTAAATCCATTATTAATATTTTGTGACTACCTAACGGGTAAGAATGATGAACAAGGATTAACGATTTAAGATTTTAAAAGAAAACAAACATGTATAAAAAGTAATTATATGAATAAAAATAAACATTAAGAACGATTAATAAATTTTGCTGTACTGATTATTGAAATCTCTAAAACTATGCCTGATACAAAAGCAGTAACAGAAAGTTCATAAATAAAAAATCGTTAATTCATGTTCTAAAATCTTTTTACATTATATATGTACTGAATTGATACTTAATTTTGATATGAAAATGATGTTTGTAAAAGGAAAGACTGGAATGAAATATGAATGCACTTGAAGTTGTTATTTTTGCCATAGCATGGTTTGTTTTTGCTTATTTTTGGTATGGCGGCAGAATTGAGAATAAAGTCTTACACGTTAATAAAAATCGTTCTACACCTGCCCATACGAATTATGATGGTGTAGATTATGTGCCAACTAATCCTGTTGTTTTATTTGGACATCACTTTTCTGCTATAGCCGGTGCAGGTCCTATTGTGGGACCTGTACTTGCTTATGCTTTATTTGGATGGCTACCTGCGTTGATTTGGGTATTGCTTGGAGCAGTTTTTATGGGGGCTGTTCATGATTTTTCTGCACTTGTGATTTCAATTCGCAATGAGGGACGTTCTATTGTTAAAATTGCAGATGGTGCGATATCTTCAACAGCAAGTACTTTATTCGCTGTATTTGTTTGGTTCACATTAACCCTTGTGCAAGCTGTTTTCGCAGATTTAACAGCCAAAACATTAATAGAGAAACCCGAAATCGCTTTTCCAACAATTGCACTTATATTCATAGCTATTATTTTTGGATTAATGATTTATAAATTAAAGATAAATGTATATATTTCAACGGTAGTTGCATTAGTAACTCTTGGGCTAAGTGTATGGGCTGGTACTTACTTTCCTATTGTTTTGAATTACCATCTCTGGCTTATAATAATAATTATTTATTCATTTGTAGCATCTATTATTCCAGTATGGATACTTCTGCAACCTCGTGATTATATATCTACGTATCTATTGATTGTAGGAATGTTACTAGGCATTGTGGGAATTTTACTACTTAATCCACCAATAACCGGTCCTGCATATATCTCCTTTGTAAATAAAGGAACACCATTATTTCCAATGCTTTTTGTAATTATTGCATGCGGAGCTATATCCGGATTCCATTCGCTTGTCGCCTCTGGAACTACTGCAAAGCAATTAGATAAAGAGGTTAATGCCCGTAAAATTGCTTTTGGAGGAATGCTAACTGAAGGCTTGCTTGCTGTTCTTGTTATTGCAATGATTTCAAGTGTGTTAGTATGGGATAATACAGGAAATTCAACAGCTCCGAATGACTTTCAAGGATTTCTGGCTCAAAGTGCTGAGATAGTCTTCGGTAATGCTTTAGGCAGAACTATTCAAATTTTTGGAATTCCACTCATGCTTGGAGTTCAGTTTGGTATTTTAATGTTAAATGCATTTATTTTAACAACACTTGATGCTTCTGCAAGGTTAAACAGATATGTTATGCAAGAAACTCTCGGAGTTCGTTTTGGGGGCATTTTTAAAAATCGTTATTTTGCTTCAGGAGCGAGCCTCGTTTTTGCTTATTTACTCTGCATTGGCAGTGGCTATCAAATAATCTGGCCAATATTTGGTGCATCAAATCAACTAATTGGAACACTGGCATTATTTACTGCATCGGCATATCTTTTTGGAATTAAAGCTCCAAAGTTATATACATTAATTCCTGCATTTTTAATGCTTATAATCACTGAATCATCTTTGTTCTATCAAGTATTTTGGTCGTTTTTACCTAAAAATCAATATTTATTATTATTCATTGCAATTATTCTCTTTATCTTGGGACTGTTTGTCGCTTTTGAAGCAACGAAGAAAATATTTTCAAAGAAAAACATCCAATTACAAAAATCCTGATTATAACGGATTGATATGCTTACAAAACGAATCAATGTTCCTGTTGATAAATTTCCTTTAGTTGCCGGCCAACTCAAAGCTATGGGTTTCAACCAGACAAATCTCGCTGAACTCAGCCGTGAGGTCGGGGAAGAAATTACAGGTTGAACCGGGGGTGCAGTATCACTCGCAGTAAGTATGGCTCAGATATTTTCTGCCATACCCGGGTTAAAAGGACTAATGTCATATTGGTATCATTTCGCAATCATGTTCGAGGCATTATTTATTCTGACTGTGATTGATGCTGGAACAAGAATTTCGAGATTCATACTCCAGGAATTTGTCGGAAAATTTTATAAACCATTTGGCAATACAAACTGGCTGCCGTGTACAATTGTATCGAGCGTTCTGATTGTCTTTGCCTGGGCATATTTTATTTACACAGGTTCGGTTTCCACCATCTGGCCCATGTTCGGTTCAGCAAATCAATTACTCGCAACAGCGGCTCTGGTTGCCGGCACTTCATATATTCTGAACAGGGGAAAAACAAAATATGTATGGGTAACATTAATACTGCTCATATTCGTTTGAATAGTAACCGTTACAGCCGGATACATGAATATAGTTAAATTATTCATTCCTATGCTCAGCCAGCCCGGCAAGGAAGTAACAGGTGCAATTAATATTGCTTTAACATGTATAATCACAGCATCAGTATTTGTAATCTTCATTGATTCCGTCCCGAGATGGATAAAAGTATTCAGGGGAAAATCTGTTATATTACCGGATTAATATTTATTTAATTATTTTAAGAATAGCTCCATAAGAATAGCTACATGTGTATATATATGCTTAGAAAACGCCCTGTTTGTGCATCGTAGTTCCTTGCACCGAGACAGAAGTAATTATTTTCGAAATCTTTCTCCCTGCCTATAAAACCAAGCCTGTTTACCTTTCCCGTCGATGTTTGCACTAAGGTTTTTAAAATTTTTAATTTCTTAGATAAAAGAATTTAAATTTTTTAATTTAATTTATTGTTATTCCAATTGATAAATTAATTATAAAAGTAATCTTGAAACGCAACTAAATATATATTTCTTTTGCGATCTAAAATTAAAATTTTTTCGAATGTTTTTTTATTATTTATGAGTTCTCCATTTTCATCTACAATTAACATTCTCGGTCCTCTGTCATTAAAAAGGCCATATGTAAGACTATCCTTGTAGTAAAAAAAATTTTTATTTAATAAAGGTATTGATGAAAAACCATTAATGTAATTATTTCGTAAATAAATTATTAGATTTTTGAATCTTATCAACTCTTCATAATTCATTTTTTTTAAAAGTACAAGTCCCCCATTTGGAGTTATTTCCTTGTCGCTAAATTCAATCTTATAGTCCATTTCTTTTGTCAGTTTTTCTTACATCTTTATTTCAAAATTAACATTTTTTTTAATCTTTGAACTCATTGTTTTCCATAAGTTTGTAATTGTATTTTTCTATTGCATTTCATTAGAATTTTCGTTTACTGAAAAATCTGGGTTAATGAGATTTGTGCATTACTGATTGATAAACTTAAACAGAATAGCGATAGCAGAGCAAAGCAAAGAAAAAACTTTGTTTTCATATTTTTACCTATAAATTATTTAAGAAAATTTATATAAGTTAAAAATTATCTTTTTATATATACAATGACACCTGAAACCGAAAAAGGTCTCAGAAAAAATTAAAATAATTTAAAAAAATGTCATGCCTCTTACTGCAATAACAAAAAATTGAGGAAAATGTTACAGAGTTGATAAAATTTATTTTTTTATAATTCAAAACTCTCAACATAATTAGTTATTTTCATTTTCGTAATTTTGTAATGGATATATTTTGATTGGTAATCCCTCTTTTATCTCCCTTTAATAAAGGGAGAAATATTGAAAGGGCTAATATAGCCCTTTGTTTATTTTTTTACTTTTTAAGGATTATATGAATAATTATAAAGAGCTGTTAAAAATTGACTCGCAAAACATGTTCGATGTTTTAAAAAATTTTCCTAAGCAAATCAATGATGCAATCAGAATTGGGAAAAATATAATGGGGAATGGGGAACGGGGAATGGGGGATGTGAATTGCGATAAAATTGCAGTAATCGGAATGGGCGGCTCTGCTATTGGCGGCGATTTATTGAAGTCTTATTCAGAATTTACAAAAGGTGCAGGTCATTTATCAATTAATGTTTATCGAAAATATAACATACCAAATACAATTGATGAAAATACTTTTGTTATTGCAAGCTCCTATTCCGGTGGAACCGAAGAGACCATACAGTCTTTTAAAGAAGCAATAACCAGAACAAAGAATATTATTATAATTACATCCGGAGGTGAGCTTGGAAAACTTGGAGAAGAAAATAAAATACCCGTAATAAAAATTCCTTCCGGATACATGCCGAGATGTGCAATCGGGTATTCATTTTTTGTTATGTTATATGTTATGCTCGAGTATGGATTTTTCAAACCAGAAGCAATTGAAGAAACGGAAAAGGCTATCAATGAACTCATTGAAATGATTAATTCAAAATCAGAAATATATTCAAATGTTAATAATGGAAACACTGCAATTGAAATTGCAGAAAAGTTGGTTGGAAAAATTCCGATAATTTATTCTTCTATTGAAAGAATGGAATCCGTTAATTTGAGATGGAGATGCCAGATTCAGGAAAATGCAAAAAATCTTGCTTTCGGGAATTACCTGCCTGAAATGAATCACAATGAAATCAACGCATTTAGTTTTCCTGCTTCATTAGCAAAGCATTCAGTTATAATAATGTTAAGGGATATTGAAGATAACTCACGTATTAAAATGAGATTTGATGCATTGAAAGAATTATTAAATGATAAAGTTGAAGGAATAATTGAGGTAAATGGAGAAGGGAAATATCTTCTAACCAGAATGTTTGAAATGATTTACCTCGGTGACTGGCTGTCATATTATCTTGCTTTATTAAATGGAATTGACCCGACACCTATTCCTTTAATTACAAAACTAAAGAATATACTATCTGACAAATAAATAATTGATTTATAAGGGAAAACATAAAATTAACATAAATTCATAAGCTCCACAATAAATTGAAATATTTGGTAGTTACAAAAAATATATTTAATTTTGTAGTTCCTGAATTGTTATTTTTAATAATAGGCGATAAATATGGCTATTAAAAGGAGATCGCGAAGGGCGAAGTATTTGACTCTTTATTCCCCTTTTCTTATGAAGGAGACTAAGCATGAGTTAATCGGAGAACCTATTGAAACAGAAAAAGGGAGGCATCAATGGGCTCGGTGCACACGCAGCAGACATTCTCAGCTTGTTAATCTCGATGCGATAGAAGCTGAAGTTGATAAATCGAGGGCAGTTGTCCATATTTCAAGAGAAGATGCACTAAAGTATTCCCCAAAAGAAGAATATCAGGTAGGCGATGTTATTTTCCATTCAATTTGGGATGATGTAGGCATCGTCAGAGCAAAAGAAGTAACAAGTACAGGCGGGAAAGCCATACTTGTCCAATTTGAAAAAAACAGCGAAAAAAGATTAATTGAAAATTTTTCCACTAAAATCAGGAGATAATTTGTGATTGGCGTAACGATTCAAAACAATGAAAATATTGACCGCGCTTTAAGAAGGTTTAAAAAGAAATATGAGAGAAGCGGAATCCTCAGAGACTACAAAAAACGTACAGCATTTATGAAACCATCAGTCGAGAAAAGACTATCCAGACTTAAAGCGGCAAGACGCCAGCAAAAAGCTATTATGGAAATGGAATAAGCTGTCAAGTGTAATACCTGACCGTTAAATATATAGAATTGAAAATTTGAATTAAGTATAGCCTGTTCATTTTTGAACAGGCTTTTTTGATTTTCATGCCATTATTTGCAACACAGGTAATCTTGTTCTGTGCCGGAGATCAGAAGCAACCGAGCCAAGAATTATATCACTAAGGAAACGATGTCCATGAGTAGCCATGGCAATTAGGTCACAATGTTCAATTTCCGCTAATGCAAGTATCTCCTTAACAGGTTCACCAAAGAGAAGTACCGCTTTTACCTCAAATCCCTCATTTTGAAATTCAAGTTCGCGGCGCTTAAGGTATTGGAAATCGTCGCGCATCTCCTCTGATTCTCCCAGGTCTTTTTGATTCCTTGCCATGAACCCATCTGCCACATGCACAAAAGTTATCCGTGCGTTTGTAAGCCTTACAAGAGGACGGATATGAGTGAGAATAACATCGTCGGTTTTGCTATTATCAAGAGGTATTAGAATATGTTTGTACATTTGTATTCCTTTCGTTGATTTATGTCCTATTTGAAAAAAGCAATAATAAATTGGTACAAAAGAAAAGCATTAAGCACAATTATAATAATGGCTATGCCCCATGCAGTAATTTTAAGCCAAGGAGGGTTCGCAAATTGTCCCATCTTTAACTTATCACTTGTAAACATAATAAGAGGTACAACAGCGAAGCTTAATTGCAGAGAGAGTACCACTTGTGAGAGAATAAGCAAGTTACCCACACCACTTTCGCCATACAAACCGGCAACTATAACTGCAGGAATAATAGCAAGCAGACGTGTCAACAGGCGACGTACCCAGGGCCGCAACCGAATGTTCAGAAATCCTTCCATAACGATTTGTCCTGCCATAGTGCCTGTTAATGTTGCATTTTGTCCCGAAGCTAGTAGCGCTACCGCAAAAAGAACGCTCGCGAGGGATGTTCCAAGAAGCGGGGTTAGCAACAAATAAGCATCATTGATGTCGGCAACATCCTGATGTCCGGTACCATGAAAGGTCGCAGCGCTGAGAATTAAAATTGCAGCGTTAATGAAAAGAGCAAGTGACAATGCAAAAGTCGAATCAATGGTAGCGAACTTAATCGCCATTTTTTTACCCACTGCTGTACGTTCATATTTGCGTGTTTGCACGATACTGGAATGCAGGTAAAGGTTATGGGGCATCACAGTAGCTCCAAGTATCCCTATGGCAATATAAAGCATGGCAGGATTAACAATTATTTCCGGACTGGGGATAAAACCTCCTAAAATTCCCTGTATTAACGGATTGGATACAATTAGTTCGTAAAGAAAACTGACTCCTATAACTCCAATTAGTGCAACAACCAGGGCTTCGATGTAGCGAAAACCTTTGTTTTGCAGGTATAGAACAATAAGAACATCGGCTGCGGTAATAATAACACCTACGACCAGTGGAATATTGAACAGCAGGTTAAGTGCCACAGCCGAACCAATTACTTCAGCCAGGTCACACGCCGCAATTGCGACTTCACAAATTATCCATAAAAAGATAGTGAATCTTCGCGAATAGCTGTCACGACATGCTTGGGCTAAATCACGGCCTGAAACAATACCAAGCTTTAATGAAAGATGCTGTAAAAGAATTGCCATCAAGTTGGATATCAAAATGACTGTTAGAAGCGTGTAACCAAACCGAGCGCCACCTGCCAGGTCGGTCGCCCAATTACCGGGATCCATATAACCGACAGCAACCAAAAAGCCAGGTCCTGAAAATGCAAAGAGTTTGCGCCAGAAATTAGCCGAAGGATTTACCCGTATCGTGGCATTAACTTCCGGCAACGATAATGATTGTGGTTCGGAATGCCAACCTTTAGATAAGTGTTCAGGATGGATTTTATTTATCACATCATCGGTATTATTTAAATCTATTTTATCGTTGGTTTCAACGGACATTGAGCTTTCACTTATTAATTAATAAACAAAACATTTTATTTCTTCTATTCGAAATCAACTAATTTTCATATTAATTCAAAAGTACATTTTTTATTGTAATTTTATTTCCATTTTTAATTTTACATTATTTTATCGTCCAGGGTAATTTTTCCAAATCAACATTTCCACCCGATAAAATTATCCCAATTTTATGGCCTTTCAAATCAATTTTATTTTCGAGAAAGATACCGAGTGTGATTGCCGATGATGGCTCAATAATAATTTTCATTCTTTCCCAGATTAATCTCATGGCACTAACAACAGCATCATCAGAGACGGTTATAATTTTATATATGTGTTCCCTTATTATCTCAAAAGTCATTTCGCTGAGTGATGTCAATAAACCATCGCAAATTGTCTTTGGTGTAACAGAAGGAACAATTCTGTTTTCAATTATTGAACGGTAAGCATCGTCTGCTCCTTCGGGTTCTGCGGCAATTACCTTTGTTGAAGGTGATAGGGCGGAAACTGTCGTCAAAGTACCGCTGAGTAACCCACCACCGCCGACAGGTGTAATCACATAATCCAAATCCTTTATTTCATCCAGTAATTCCATTGCAGAAGTGCCTTGTCCTGAAATAACATTGAAGTTATTATAGGGGTGAATAAAAGTAGCTCCTGTTTTGTTAACTACATCTTCAAGAGTTGATTCTCTTGCTTCGAGTGTAGGTTCACAAAAAATTATTTCAGCATCATACCCTTTAACAGCTTCGATTTTTACTTTTGATGAGTTTGAGGGCATTACAATATATGCTTTCGTACCTCTGATTCTTGCGGCAAGGGCAAGTGCCTGCGCATGATTCCCGGAAGAGTGAGTAGCCACTCCTCTTTTAATTTCTTCATCTGTCAATGAAAAAACTGCATTTGAAGCACCACGAAATTTGAATGCACCTACTTTCTGAAAGTTTTCACATTTAAAATATATATCAGCACCAACTATCTGATTAATGCTTTTACTTGAGAGAACAGGTGTTCTATGTATAATTGGTTTTATTCTCTCAGTAGCTTTATGCACATCATCTATTGAAGGTAAAATCAAAATTATCCCCCGTATTTTTTAACCTATAATAAAAATTAATTATTCTTATTAGATTTGCAACCAATTGCTTTGTCAATATTAACAATATTTGATATAATTGAAAAAACGAAATTATTAATTGAGGATATAATTATGGAAGTGAATTTAAGACTTGACAGAAATATGAGAATCATCGGCACTTCGGAGTTAGGCCTTGAAACAGTGTTTGACACACATCCATCTGTCGGTGGAGAAGATACAGCTCCTGCACCTATGGAAGTCTTTCTTCAGGCAATGGCGGCATGCTCTTTTATGGATGTTGCCAGCATAATCAGGAAAAAGAGAAAAGAAGTGATTGGATTAGATGTGAAAGCTGAAGCAGTCAGAGCAACAGAGCATCCAAAGGTATTAACCGATGTACATCTCACTTTTACTCTGACAAGTCCCGATGCTGAACTAGGTGACCTTAATAGGGCAGTAGAGCTTTCGCAAAAAACCTATTGCGGAGCATCTGCTATGTTCCAGCGTGCTGGTTGCAAGATTACATGGGATACAGTTATTAAGAGACCATAGAAAATCATCGTGTCAAGAGAGATATCTGACATGAAAATTGAAAAAAACATTCCTTTGTAACTCTTTGAATATCAAGGAGTTCTCTCTCTCTCTCTCTCTCAGTAAAAATAATTATTTTATAAAATAATTTTTGTTAAGATTCGTACAATATTACAGTGTTAACAATTGAATGGATAAGAAAATTCCATATTGGATAACCATAAAAAAATAGTTGTAACGCTTGATTAAATCAGGCTGAGCATTGATAATGTTAAAAGCAAACCAATTACAGAAACACAAAGTTTGCAAAATCTGAACTATGATTGTTTTATTGAAAAGTTGTTTAAATAAAAAACTAATTTCAAAAAAATTAGGGATTTTATGCAGAACAAAACACATCAATTAAAAATTCGTAAGCAATAAACTTTTGCTAACTTGAGGCAAAAAAAATCAGAGCCAGCCGGACTGCTCTCAACTGGCTCCCAGCTATTAAGCTGTTATCCAAATAAAGAGACTTGCAAACTTTTCTATTTGGATACGAGAGCAAAAATAATAAAATTTATTTTTGTTTAACAATTTATTAGGAGAAAGACATGAATTTTCAAAATTTTGAGGTTACCCCTCTTGGTAACGCACAATTAACAATAACACCTGAAAATATTCTAAGAGTTAGCAATATCGGGAATTCCGGAATTGATGGAGTTATGGTTAATGTTATTGGACATGACACTCATGAGGTTCATTTTAATGAAATAACTTCAGTACCTCAGGGTGGGGTTATGCGAGTTTCTACTGTAGGTACAAACTCTATTCATCAATCTGCTACTATTTCAGAAAAGATTATTTGGTACGATCCTTCGACAAATCTTGTTAATTATGGTTTTAATATTTATTTGGTGCCTGCACAATATACCCTTTTCGGCACTCTTAATGGAAATATTGTTTTTGAATTTCAAAAACAAAATCCTGTTTTTACTACTATGCCAACTGCATGGTGGTTGATAGTTGGTGCAATTGCCGCTGTCGTAACAGCAGCTGTTGCAGTTTACAACGCTTTGAAAACAACTCATAAAACAGTAACTGAATATCTTCCTGATGCTCAAGGTAATTTAACTATCAGCAAAGTGGTGGTAACAGAAGATCCACAGCCATTTGAAATAATAGTAGATGGTCAAACCTACTTAGTAGATAATTGGGGTATCACTTATACAATGAATGTGGTATCACCTGACGATGCTTATCTTTTAAATCATAATACAGCAGTACAAATAACTGGATACAATTTAAATTCTATTGAGATAACGTCAATAGTATAATCTTTTATAATAAATTGCCTCCATAATGATAAGTATATGGATGCAGTTAATAAAATAAGGAGTATTCTATGAAAAAGATATTATGGATTTCAGTTGCTTTAACCTTCATTTTTTCTCCCTCTCTCTCATCTGAAAGCAATAAGGACGATACAATAGATTTTATCTATACAGGGAATCGAGAGTGGAAATTTTCAGTCAAAAGAACCAATGCTGAATCAACTGATACAATTATACTAAAGGTAATCAAACCAGAACACGGAGGAGATAAGGCGTTTAAGTGGCTTCTTATTACTTTCGATTCTACTTTATCAAAAAATATAATAGATTTCGCACAAACTGAGATTACAAAAAATGGTGATGAGAGTTCTAATATAGAAATTCCTTCACCTTCAATAAGGTATTTTAAATTTACAGCATTAATTCCTTCACCTGAGGTTCGACTGCCATTATATATAGGTTATTCTAAGAGTTCTAAAGTAACGATTAAAATGTCAAATGTAGAAGAATTTAAAGGTGTGACTTATACCGGGAAAATAAAAGTTACAGGTAAAATCTATTATAATAATCCAATAATAAAGGATAATTGTTGGGTTTTAAATGATATTGGTGAAAGTTCTCTCGGTACTTATAAAGCAAAATATTATTTCCATGAAAAATTTGGTTTTGTTTATTTATATTATGATTTTATAAAATACCAAATCGAGATGGAGCTTATATCTTTAAAAAACTTTGAATGAAATTTAATAAAGGATGCTACTTATATGTATAATTTGTATAAAAAAGTTCATCTTCTTGAAACAGGTGAAACAGTCGGAACAGGATGGTTGCCGCAAATGCCGGATTTGAACGATTATACACTCGAACATTCTAAAATCAAGGATATGGTTAGTAAAATTAAAATTAATTCTGATAATTTAACTTTACCATCATCTGTTGATTTAAGAGAGTGGTGTTCTCCTATAGAAAATCAATTAAATCTCGGTTCTTGTTCTGCCCATGCTGCTGTAGGTTTAGTTGAATATTTTGAAAAAAAGGTGAATGGCAAATTCATAGAAGGATGCCATTTGTTCCTTTACAAAACAACACGTAATTTAATGCAATTATCCGGCGATACAGGTGCATGGCTCAGAAATGCTATGAGTGCCTTAGTATTATTTGGTGTGCCAAATGAAAAATATTTGCCTTATTCATTTGACGGTAAATTTGTAAATCCTAATTGGGATAATGAGCCAAATGCATTTTTATATTCATTAGCGAATAATTATAAAACTGTAAAATATTTTTGTCATGACCCCCAAGGTTCAATCATACCTACAAAAGATGTACTTTCTACTGTTAAGCAATATCTTGCAGCAGGTATTCCTTCAATGTTTGGTTTTTGGGGTTTTCCTTCATTTAATAATTCAAATATACCAGGTGGCATACCATACCCCTGTCAAGGTGAATATGCTCAATGGGGCCACGCTGTTGCTACTGTAGGATATGATGACAATAAGAAGATAATAAATACAAAAAATAATAAAGAGACAACAGGTGCTTTATTAATTCGTAATTCATGGGGTAATAAATGGGGTGAAAATGGTTTCGGTTGGCTACCCTATAATTATATTATAAACAAATTAGCTTGTGATTTTTGGTCTCTGATTTCGATGGATTGGGTTGATAGTGGCCAATTTGGGATATGAACTCAAATGTTCTCACATCCGGTAATGTTTCAAGCGGTGGACCTAAATATGGAGGTGGGCCAGATCCTGTTACATTTGGTATAGTTGATTCAACACAACATGATGTTACTGTAACTAAATCTGATAATACGATAAGGATAAGAGGAACGAATGATATAAGTATACTTTGGGGATTGATTAATATTGATACTTGTACATTTGATGTTACAATTGACCTCACTACTTTGCAACCAGTACCATAATTTGAGGTTTTAATTAATAAATACAGATACCAATAAAAAAAAATTGGTATCTGTATTGGTGTTGGGTCGAAATTAGTAATTGATATGTGAAATCTTAGCTTTTACTTCCTAATTTTTTTTAATTCAACGGATTCGACCCGCGATGTCTGAATTAAATATTATTAATCCCAAATTATTCATTAGAGATGAAGATGAACATGGTAATTGTCATTCTGAGCGCAGCGAAGAATCTTCTTGTTGTATTTAAGAGATTCTTCGTCGTTACACTCCTCAGAATGACAGTCCTACACTTGTTTTTAAAGTACTAATAATTTTCTATTGAATAATCTGGGTTAATAATATGAAGGGTTTTATAATGCTCAAATCAATAAAAATTATAATTTTCTTTTCCTTATGTTTATTGATGTACATCAAATTAATTGGTAAGCAAGAAATTAAAGCACCAATTCCTGATAAAAAATTAACTGTTAGTGAAGAGTTGAAATATATTTTTAATACCGACCACAAAGACAGAGAATATCTTTTTGACAGTACAAAGACGTTTAGTGGTTCGCAAGATATAAACGATTCAATAAGATTATCAAGGATAATTGAATTAGATACAAATCATTTGATTAATTCCAATATAGATAAATATTATGCTGCTATCATTTACAACCACTGTGGCGGGTCTAAGATGAAAGATGATTCGATTTTCTATTTAAGAGCAATTGATTTATGTAACGATATATTAAATTCTGATACAAATGAATATATGTCTGATACCTTATCTTTAAAAATTTTTAATGAAGAGATGGAAAAATTTAAAATTTTTAGACAATTATTTTTTGAATCTACTAAAGTTGATACACTAATTGATTCAAAATCTAATGATACAATGCTGGTTATAAATAAACCGATAAAAGAAAGGGCAATTGGATTAAAACAAATAGCAGAGTCAGGATTTAAAAGTCAATTTGTAGAAAAAAATGAATCAATCAATTTAAATGATATTGATAATCCTGAATATCTAAAAAAAGTAAAGGAAAAATTAAGAGCAAAATTAATAAAAAGTATGGAAGAAAAGTCTCCAACTTTCTTGAAATTGTTGTCTGATGAACAAATAGATAAATTAGTAGAAGAAAATTTACAATCTTTAATTAATTATAAAAGAAGTTTGTTGGAAGATATTAAAAATAATCCTGAAAAATATAAGGATAATAAAAAGTAATATTCAAGTTTGTATTATTTTATAATAGGCTAACAAAATTCATATAAAATATTATTTATTTAAAAACCTTGCTTAAGTTGATTATGAAAGTGGTGAAAGGTGAATAACGATTCCTGTCAGGAGTAACTCCTGACAGGGATTTCCTATACTTTCTATTTGTTGACCTCAAATTCGTCCAGTATTTTTCCGTATATATCATACACTTTGAATTTGAGAAGCTTTGGTGAAGCATCAACAATTGCATAATGATACTCTTTAGCCGATTTCTTTACATAATCTGCACTTTTTGGTGAGTATAGGGGAGCGCCCCCGCCGCCAACAATAAGATGACAGATTTTACCTACAAGGTTTCTTTGATAAAAATGAGAATGACCTGCAAGAACTACCGATACATTATTCTTTTCCAATATATTTTCGGATAAATCATATAAGGATTTATTATCACCATGTCCGCCGGCACAATATATAGGTTCGTGCAGAACTGCAATCTTCCAAATTTTGTTTGATTTTTGCAAATCCTTTTCGGCAAATTTATATTGTTGGCTCCCTTTTTTTATTGACTCTTCTGTATTAAGAACCAAAAAGTGAATATCTCCGTAATCAAACGAGTAATAATTATTTGAACCGGAAACTATTGGTGTCATTGATGATGTTAAAAATATAAAAAAACAAGATGCATTTCCTAATCCCGCTTCATCTTCTATTGATGTTATATATAAACTGCAGTCTTTAGGAATAGTACAAATAACAATAACAAACTCCTACGGTCAGCAGGTTTATAATTCAAATGTGAATAATGTTAGTTCATCACAGGAGCAGAAGCTATCAATAGACATAAGCACTTTCCCCAGTGGATTATATTTTGTTACACTGTGTTCGCCTGCGGTGGCATTGACAAAGGGAATTGTGGTGATAAAATAAATTTTGAATTTTAAATTCATTGAAAATTGAAAATTCAAAATTGAAAATTTCTCGATTAGGGTTGGTTTTTCACAAGGAAAAATGTGTCCCTGACAACCGAAGCAGAACCGAAAACACCCATAGCATTTTTCATGTTACTCAGAAGCGGGTCATATTGATTCTTGGTTGCATTCTGAATAAACCATTTCAAATAATTTGTATCGGGAGCAAATACCGAAACATCATGCCTTCCAAACCATTTGAAAGAAAGCCATACAACAGGTGTTTTTGTGTTTGGTATCGGGGCTGTATTTGTAGTTTCTTTAAACATCCAGTCTTCATTCCATGGACGCTCAATCCTGCGATTTTTTTCGTCAGTCGGAGGATTAAGATATTTTCCGTATTCGAGAGTATCGAGACATTTTAAATTTAATATGAAAAAGTTTACACCTGTTACTTTCTCCCATTCCAGCCTGAATGTATCAAGAGGGGGAAGTTTGGTTGTATCTTTCGGATAAAATAAAAATTCATCGCTAGTATTGATATATTTAAATCTTAAGGGAGTGGTAGTTTCGGCAGTTATGGTATCTCCTGATAATATGATTTCAAGCTTATAATGTGTATTTGGTTTAACAAGATAAGTAGTGTCCGGGTAATAATATCCCTGTTCCCCCGCTGTATCAATCGTAAGAACAAATTCTTTTCCATCGCCGATAATTTTCACTTCGGCATTTCTAATCAGGCTGTTGTTATACTCGAATTTTTTATTGACAGGCTGAGTGTTCATCAACACAATGTTCCTGATTGGCTCATCAACGATTAGATAAGCCTCTACAAATTTTTGTTCTATGTAATCAGAGGGTATAGCGTCTTCGCAAGCGTTGAATAGGAAAATACCGAAAATCCCAATTAATAATAATACTATATTTCTAAATTTGATTCTAAACATTTTATATCCCATTAATTTTATCTTTATTAAAACTTCATTTCAAAAGAAAGAGATGGAAGAATAGGCAGTAGCTTTACATCTTCGACATTTGTCTCTTCCTTTTGTGTATTATAATACCTGAACCAGATATCTCTCCTGTTATAAACATTATATACATCCAGAATCAACCTGGAAGGCAATCCGAAAGTTGTGAATGAATAACTTGCATTTATATTCAATTGGTGTGATGCCGGAAGTCTTAAGCCATATCGCTGAGAAGGTACAATTTTTCCCCGTCCGTAATTCTGGCCTATCAAGCGCGATTGAAATCTCGATGTAGCACCCGTATATGACTGTCCGGATTGAAAAGTGAATGAACCTCCAAAATCCCAGCTCTCGTCGAGTTTGTATTGTAAAACAAGCTTAATATCATGCCTCCTGTCATATTTTGGCCGAAATTCATTGCCATTATTTATCTCATCAAATTGAGCATATATAAAACCAAGTGCATAGCCGAACCATCCTGTCAGATTTCCGAATTTCTTCTGCAAAAATATTTCTGCACCATAAGATTTTGCATCGCCAATATAAAATACATCAGATACGGTGTTGCCTTCAAGTGAATTCATATTTATTTCATTCACATTATTCATTTGCTTGTAATAAACATCGAAGTTCAGGCCATATCCTTCAAACGGAGTGGTTTCGATGCTGAAAATATAATGCATGGCTTTGCTTTCGGGAACTGTTGAATCAGTAGGAAGCCATGTATCAAAAAAAGAAAAATCCGGCATCGTTGCTAATCTCAGGTTCTGGTGGTAAATACCCCAAGCGGCTTTGAATGCTACATTTTCCTGGAATTGATACCTGAGAGCCAGCCTCGGTTCATAAGTTACTAAATTTCTTTGGAGCCAGTAATTCACTCTTAATCCACCTTGAAGTGAAATCAATTCTAACATCCTGTAATTTACCTGCCCGAAAACGCTGTGGTTCCAGTCATTAACCAAAAGATTTAATGTACCGCCCGAACTACCGGGACTTGTGGAATCTGCATCACCTGTAAAATTTTGTAAATAGCCAAATGTATATTTTGTTGTCTCGAAGCCGAATTTTTGAGTCAATACATCAGAAGTAAAGCACTCAACAGTTCCTTTAATTGTATAGTCAGTAATAGTATTATCAATTACAAATTCATAACCGGATTGATCACCAAAGAATCTATTTTTATATTTACTGTAACTCAGATTCAGAGTTGTGAATAAATTATCTCCAAAAATATGTGTCCATTTCGTCGACAACAATTGATTCCCAATGTTCAATTCCATTGTCATTCCATAGCTGTCAAAACTTAATGCATCAGCACTCATGAATCCGCTGATAAAAAGCTTGTCATTATTACCAAAATTTTGAGATAATTTTGCATTAACATCATAAAAATTGAAATCCGGTAATGGATTTTCAGGGTCATCCGGTATGAATGTCTTAATGAGTTCAAGATATGTTCTTCGTCCTCCGATAAACCATGAGCCGTTGAATAAAGGGCCTTCAAGCGAGACCTTAGAAGATAATGCACCGAGCGAAACTAAACCGTCAATTACATTTTGATTTCCATCCTTCTGTGTTAAGTTTAGAACTGCTGAAAGTCTGCCACCATATTCAGCAGGAAAACCTCCCTTAATCAATTCGACATCTTTAATAGCATCCGAATTGAATGTTGAAATGAAACCAAATAAATGTGTTGGATTATAAACAACAGAGCCATCTACTAATACAAGATTCTGGTCAGGTGAGCCGCCTCTTACATATAGTCCGCTTGATATTTGCGAGGATGTTAAAATTCCGGGAAGGAACTGTAAAGACCTGAATACATCGGATTCACCGCCGATTCTGATTTCTTTCAACTGCTCAATCGGTATATTGACTTTGCTGATTGTTATTTCTCTCTTTTCGACTTCCCTCTCGGCTTCCACAGATATCTCTTCTGTTTTAATGCCATCGTGCTTCAATTTAATATCACGCCTGATTGATTCTCTTTCATCAAATTTTAATTTAAATGATTTCTTCTCATATCCGAGATAAGAAACAACAATTGTGTACTCTCCCGGAAGTATATTTGTTATTGAAAAGAATCCGCTTTTATTAGTATAAGTTCCTAATCTTGTTCCCTTCAATGCAACAGTTGCTCCTACAAGTGTCTCATTTGATGTGCTGTCCATAACATAACCGCTGAAAGTTCCGTTTATTGGAAAAGGCTCAGGTTCTATTGCTTTCGTTTGTTCAAAAAAAGCTATTACAAAAATTAAGGTTATTACAATTACATTCTTCATTTTACATTTTGCATTTTACATTTTACATTAATTATAATTCTTTGTGCTAAAACGAAATGTTTTTTGATTTGTTTCAAAATGAACAGAAACTCATAATTGATGATAAGGATTAACAATAAAATTTTAATTATTATTGCTCGACTTCGCTTTCATCAAATTTGATATTTCTGATTGAATTTTCGATTTCTTTCTGAATTGAATTTTCATTTTTACTTTCAGTATAAATGAAACTACCTTTACCATTCAGTCTGTTCAGCCATGAAGTTACAATCTTAATTTCATCAACGTCATTCAAAGAATAATTAAGTACAGGGTTTGTAGTATCCAGATAAAATTTGTCATGAACTAAATTGAAAATATTATCTAACGGGGCTTTTCTTCCTATAATTTCCTGGTGAATCAATTTTCCCCTACTTATCATAATTATTTCGACGGTTTTATCCCTCGTTGAAACAGGTACAATAACAATCAGATTATTTTTATTTATAGAGGTAGGAACTCTCTGTCTTCTCATCAATAATTTATTCAATTGTGTGATTTGATTTTTCACAACAGAAGCTTTTTCAAATTCCATGCCATCCGAAAACTTAGTCATTTTTTCTTCAAGCTGTTCAATTATACCTTCTGAAAAACCACTAAGAAATGCTTTCACCCTTTCTAATTCTTCCAGGTACTCTTCTCTTGTTATATTAAGTGAGCAAGGAGCATTGCATCTCGAAATCTGGTAATAAAAGCATGGCTCGTTGTCTAAGCTTGGTTTGATTGGTGAATCGCACTCCCTCAATTTGAATTGTTTATTTATTAGTTCGAGTATGTTCTGTGTAAGTCCATTACTGCGGAAAGGCCCGAAATATTCAGAGCCATCAGGTTCGATTGTATCTGCTACTTCGAATACAGGATAGTCATCCTTGCTCAATTTCAAAAACATAAATTTCTGATATGATTTGTCCGCACTGTTGAAATGAGGCATAATTCTTTTTATCTCTTTCGATTCGAGGAGCAATGCCGCTAATTCTGTCTCAGTGCATGTCCATTTTATGTCATAAATTCTTCTTGTCATGTCGGCAATTTTCCTCGATGCCAATGCACCTTCATTAAAGTATGACCTGACACGGTCTTTCAGTGATTTTGCCTTACCGACATAGAGTACATTTTTATTTCTACCGAGGAAATAATACACACCGGGTTCTTTAGGAAGTTCATTAATTTTTTCTTCGACTCTTTTATATGTTTTATAGGATGCCTTAAAATGCCTGACAGGTTTGTTATGGAATGAAATTAATTCTTCAATTGTTGTTATACCATGTTCGGTTTCAGCTCTTTCAAGAAGTAAGGATAATATCTGGGCAGTAGCCAAGGCGTCACCCAAAGCTCTATGCCTGTTGCTCACATGAATACCAAGATAATGTGCCAGGTCTCCGACATTTTTTTTCTGGCTAGAAGCTATTAATCTTCTCGACAATTTGAGTGTGCATAATGTTTCCATTTCCAATGGAGCATACCCGTTTCTAATCACCAAATTGTTAACAAATGAAAAATCAAATGGAACACTGTGCGCTGCAAAAACAGCTTCGGGTGCATGTAAAATTTCAGTTAAATCCGTTATTACCTGCCACTCTTCCGGTGCATTGGCAGCCATTTCATTTGATATACCGGTCATATTTGCAATATAATATGGAATGAACTGATGCGGATTGATGAGTGTATCATATTGAGATATAACTTGCCCGCCAAGCAGAGTAACACAGCCTATGTCAATTATTCTGTTTTTTTGTCCGCTCGAGCCTGTAGTTTCTACATCAGTAACGACAAATGGTATATCCCATATCGAAGCCATATATCTTTTAAATTACTTTTATTCTTATGTCATTTATTCAATTTTCAAATTAATAATTGTTTATGAAATTGTCAGGTTGATTTATGTAATATTTTAAACATTGTTGATTAAATCTGACAGGGAATGTTCTCCATCAATCATATATGTTGCAAATCCTAAATCCTTTGCTACGGCAATATTCTCAACTGAATCATCAACAAATAAAGTCTCATTTGGAGTAAATCCTGTTTTTTGAAGTAGGATTTTGAATATTTCCTGTTCAGGTTTTCTTGCTCCGAGTAAATATGAAAAATAAAGTTCATCAAATAAACTAAACAATTCCTCACATTCTTTTTGAAAATATTCGTAATGAATTTGGTTTGTATTACTTAATAATACAACTTTCCCTTTGTTTTTTAATTTTTGTACACACTCAATTGCGTCAGGTTTTATCTTTATAAGAGTCTCATTAAAGGCTTTATCAAATAACTCATCAACAGCTTCGAGCAATAATTTTCCCCTGACTTTATTTCTAAATTGAACAGGTTCAATCAGTCCTTTTTCAAATTGAATAATTAATTCATCATTCAGATATTCTTTCATACTATAATCACCAAATAGCTCAGGATTCTTCGAAAGCAGGAAGAAGTCTTGAAATGAGGCAAAATGATTAATTTCATATAACACTCCGCCAAAATCCAGAACATAGTTTTTTATATTTTTTTGGGGAAATAGGGATTGGGGATTGGGGATTGGTATTTCAAGCCCCCGGTCTCTATCCTCCATACTCCGGTACAATTTCATATCATTCTTCCCTAATCATTTTAGCTATAAAAAAGCCATCGCAACCATGCTGAGCAGGTGATATGCGAAGCATATAACTATCATCTGTCAATCCTGATATTTTTATATTAAATCTATTAAATGCCGGTTTCAATGGATTTGGTTTAAAACTATTGTTCTGTGATAAAAATTTATCTACAACTTCCTCATTTTCTTCTGACATTAAAGAACAAGTTGAGTAAAGCAAAATACCTCCATCCCTAACAAACTTCGAATAATACCCGAGTATCTTTAATTGTTTATCGCTATGTTTCTTCAATAACTCTGGTGTCAGCCTCCATTTTTGCATCGGCATTCTTCTAACAGTACCCATTCCTGAACATGGGGCATCAACAAGGACGCGGTCGAAGACCTCACCCCTAAATCCCCTCTCCGAACGGAGAGGGGACTTATCCGAATTACTCAGATTTTGAGTTTTGATTGAGTTGAACCCGCTTCTTTTTGCTCTTTTTAAAAGTTCTCTGAGTTTTCTGCTATCAACATCACTTGAAATAATTTGACCTGAATTTTTCTGAATATCGGCTATGTGAAGCGTTTTGCCTCCGGCACCTGCGCAGGCATCAAGGATTTTTTCTTTTTCATCGGGATTAAGAGCAAAGCTTATCAAATGGCTTCCTTCGTCCTGAACTTCTATGAACCCTTTTTTGAAAATATCCAATGTATTTAATTGAGTACGCTTAGTTACTATAATGCCGGATGGACTGAGCAAACAAGATTCACAATTGATTTCCTTTTTCCTGAATGTTTCAATTGCTTCTTCTCTTGTAATATAAGAAAGATTTACTCTAACCGTTAAGGGAGCTGGAAATAGAAGAGATTCGGAGAGGTTACAAACCTCATCAACACCCATTTTAATGAATTTATTATTTAGCCATCTCTCAATTATCCATTCATGCACAGAGAATCTTTTGGAAATGATTTGAGAAATATCTTTATTTTGTGCTGTGTTTTGGCTTCCAATTAACTTAGATTTTGCATCAAGTTCTTCAAATGATAATTTTATAGTTTGAAGAAATTCTTCCGATTCTTTTTTCTCGAATTTAGCTTTCTCATCCAGTGCTATAATTAAATTATCGAAATAGTTTTTATTTTCATTAAATTTTTCGATAAGTTTAGATGGCTGAAAAATAGTATGATAATTTTCTATAATTTCAAAAAGATATGCTGCAGTAGCTGTAAACATAAGCCCATCATCAATATTTTCTTTAGAAATTCTTTTACCACACTTATCTAAAGCCTGATTCATGCAATAGTCAATTAAGTTATAATTTCTAAGTGTTGTAAAAACCAGTTCTGACAGGAATCGCCTTTCAGAACTACCAATGTATTTCTTTTTACGGAAATAATCCGACATAATCTTATCAGAAGGCTGGTAAGACTTATTGATAATTCTTAATAATTCAGCGGCATGTCCGAGTAAAGCAGGCAATCTCATAATTAATCCTTACTTTTACTCTTTAATGTAAATTTATCAATCATAAAAAAAATTACTGATAATAACGTTTATTCCTTTGATTTCACTACAATTTATATTATATTTGCTATGCAGCATAAATTATTCATCAGAAAAATAACTGTGAATAAATGTCAAAATTAGAATAAAGTATTGAAGTATTATAGGATTTTTTCAAAAACTTTTTTGACAATTATATTTAAAAATCGTATTTTCGTTGCTAATAAATTTAATTATTGCAATAAAATGCAGTAAAAGTTAGGTTATTGGTTGGCATAAATTTTGTCTTATGATAATTTTTATTAAAAGATTTATAATATATTTAATAAAGAAAAAATAACTAATAATACATTTAATTAAGGAGTCCAACAATGAAAAGAATTATATGCAGCCTATTAATCGCAGGCATTTTTGCCTTCGCAGCATCATCCCTTAGCGCACAGGAAGTCAGAATAGATAGATTCGTGATTGGTACCGGTGGTATGGTAGGAACTGTCAACGATGACAATATTACCATGTCGGGTGTAACAGGACAAATAGCAATTGAAAAAATTGCCGGAACCGAGCCTGTATATAATAACATGACAGTTGATATCTACCAGGGCTTTTGGGTGCCTGTCGGTGATTTCTTCTCAGGTGTTGATGAAAATATAAATCCAATGTTTGGAAAAATTGAAAATTTTCCAAATCCTTTCAGTAATTCCACTATTGTCAAATACAATCTTCCTTCAAGCGGATATGTAAACATAAAAATATACGACTTGGTTGGAAATGTGATTAAGACTTTATACAATGGATACCAAAATATGGGGGATCAGGAATTATCCTGGAATGGTAAAGATGAAGATGGCGGCAATTTGTCTTCAGGATCATATTTATATGAGCTGACATTCAGTCCTACATCTAATAGCAAAGCCTATTCTTTGCGAAACATAATGGTAATATTAAGATAAATTTGAATTTTTTAGATTGAAAATAAAAATGCTATTGTTAAACAAAATTTAGGAGTATTTAATGATGAGGAAGATCTTTCTTCTCAGTTTCATAGCAGTGTTACTAATGGTATTAATGCCATTGAATAATGCTGTTGCCCAGATTCCAAAAATCATGAATTATCAGGCGAGCCTGATAGATGCAAATGCAAAGCCAGTCAATGGTAATGTAGTTGTTACATTTTCAATATTTGATGATGAAACATCCGGTATTATACCACTTTGGACAGAAGTACAGAATATTGATGTGAGCAACGGTTTTATGAATACTTATCTTGGTAAAACTGTTCCGCTAAATATTCCATTTGATAAGCAATACTGGTTGGAAATTAAAGTAAATGATGCTAATCCTTATCCGAGGACAAGATTAACATCATCGCCTTACACTATGCATGCATTACTTGCATCAAAAGCTGATACTGCCGATATTGCATTCACTGTTGTTGACGGAGCAATCACACAATCGAAATTGGACCCGGGTGTGAAAGCATTACCCTGGGGACCTGCTGGTGGAGTCTTAACAGGTGAGTATCCAAATCCACAATTAAACAAAGACACACTTTTAGATTTAGTAGATGATAACTTTATACGCCGCGATGAAGCTTTAATCGGTGACCTCGAAGGAATAGCAGGATTACCTAAAGTAGCTAAAATCAGAGGTATTCCTGTTTCACCTACTATACCAAAGATTTGGGAAACCTTTATTTATAATGGTGATTTATGGAAACCATCACTAATTAAACCTCAAAGCTTATTTGCTGATTCAGCTGTTGATGGTGATGTTCTGTTTTACAGAAACGGTGGTTTTTCTTGGGAAATTCCTCTTCCGGCAGGGCCTGCCGGTGGGGATTTAACAGGATTTTATCCTAATCCTACACTTTTTGCAATACATGGAATACCAATAACACTTACACCACCACTGAACAATTATATTTTTTATTATGATAGTTTAAACAATCAACTTGCCTGGAAAAATCAGGGTTCGGGAATTCCCTGGATTACAGTAATGGATGTATATCCTTATAATACTTTTGTTGGTTATCAGGCAGGACTTAATACCACAACCGGTCAGAATAATGTTGCTATAGGTTATAATGCATTTGTTAATAACACAACCGGCAGTTACAATTCTACAACCGGTTCTTATTCAATGTTCAGCAATACAACATCAGATTACAATACAGCAGATGGTTACTATGCATTGTATTCCAATACAACAGGAACAGATAATACGGCTATTGGAGCTAATTCACTCGAGTTAAACACTACCGGAGGCCAAAATACTGCTGTTGGCCGTTTTGCTTTAAATGCAAATACAATTGGTAATTTTAACACAGCAACGGGATATAATGCTCTTTATAATAATACAACAGGTAACAATAATGCAGCTTATGGAGACAATGCATTATATTCAAATACAACAGCCAATAATAATAGTGCTTTTGGCTCCCAAGCTCTTAATTTAAATACAACCGGTGCAAACAATGTGGCTATTGGTTATAATTCCCTTCAAAGTAACTCAACAGGGAATAACAATACAGCAAATGGCTCACAAGCATTATTTAATAATACGATAGGAAGCTTTAATACAGCAACAGGTTCATCGGCACTATATAACAATACATTTGGAAGCGGGAACTCAGCTTACGGTAACAATGCCTTATTCTCTAATACAACCGGAGGTAATAATACTGCGGTCGGAATTTCAGCGCTTCGTTTAAATTCATCCGGCGGTAACAATACTGCAATTGGTTCGAACACTTTATATTCGAATACAGGTGGTAGTTTTAATACTGCAGCCGGAGACGGTGCTCTATACTCCAACACTATTGGAAACGGGGGTTCGGCATACGGATATAATTCACTTTACAATAATACAACCGGTGCGTTCAATACGGCTTCAGGTACTAATTCACTTTATAGCAACGTAACTTCTTCAAATAACTCTGCCTTTGGTTATGCTGCCCTTTACACTAACACAGCCGGTGATAACAATACTGCAACCGGTTTTCAAGCTCTTTATGGTACAACCACAGGCGGTGATAATACTGCAGTAGGTTACCTTGCACACGCGAATAATTCATCCGGTACTCAAAACGTTGCCGTGGGAAGTCAGGCACTTCAAAATCAGACAACTATATCAGGAAGTACTGCTTTAGGATTCCAGGCACTGTTCGCCAATACAGGTTCACCAAATACAGCAGTCGGTTATCGTGCTTTGATGGGAAATACAACCGGAAGCAACAATACTGCAACCGGGTATTCGGCACTTGGCTTAAACACAACCGGCAGCGGAAATTCGGCATTCGGTTGGAATTCATTATTAGTTAATACAACGGGTAACTTCAATAGCGCATACGGTTATAATACTCTTATGAACAATACAACCGGTGCAGACAATGTAGCTGTAGGTTATAATGCATTAGGCGCTAATACTACCTCGAGCGGAATTACAGCCGTTGGTTCCAATGCACTTGCAGCAAACACGACCGGTGCTAATAATACTGCAACAGGATATTCTGCCCTCTTAGCCAACACAACGGGAAATGACAACACGGCTACAGGAGTCGATGCCCTTCGCTCCAACACAACAGGCGTTAGTAACACGGCTGCCGGAGTCAGTGCCCTTCGCAACAACACAACGGGAGCTAACAACACGGCTAATGGACTGGCAGCCCTGTACTCCAACACAACGGGAAGTGGCAACAGTGCTAATGGTTTTCAAGCACTGTACTCAAACACAACGGGAATTGGCAACACTGCTAATGGGTTCGATGCCCTCGCCAATAACATCACAGGTTCAAGCAATGTCGCCGTTGGACAGAATGCACTCTTAGCTAATACAACAGTAAGTGGGTTAACTGCAGTAGGCTATAATGCACTAACAGCCAGCACAACCGGAACTAACAATACTGCTGTAGGTTATTCAACTCTTGCTGCGAATACAACTGGAAGTGGGAACTCCGCTTTAGGTTATAATGCACTATTAGCAAACACAACAGCTAATAACAACAGTGCATTTGGTTTTAACGCTCTTCAAAGTAATACTACCGGTGGAAGCAATGTGGCTGTTGGATTTAATGCACTCTTTAGTAATTTAACAGATAATTACAATACGGCAATCGGAACAGGTGCACTAAATCTATCTACAGCAAGTTTCAATACTGCTGTCGGTTATAGCTCACTTTTTAGTAATACGGTTGGTACATGGAACACTGCAACCGGTGCAAATTCACTAATTGCCAATACAACAGGCAGTTGGAATTCAGCCTTTGGCTACGGAGCACTTATGACAAATTCAATCGGTAATGAAAATACAGCTACCGGATATTATGCCTTAAGATTCAACACAGGAAATCAAAATACAGCTACCGGTTCAAATGCTTTAAATAATAACACAACAGGAAATGATAATACTGCTACTGGTAGAGGTTCTCTTGGTGCGAATACAACAGGAATTAATAATACCGCTACCGGTTCAGCATCATTATGGTCCAATACAACAGGTAATGAAAATACTGCTAATGGTTACTGGGCAATGTTTGCCAATACTACCGGTTTAAACAATACAGCGGGCGGTGCTTATTCACTACGTAATAATACAACCGGTGGAAATAATGTGGCTATTGGTCATACAGCATTGTTTTCAAATACAACAGCAAGTAATAATACAGCTGTTGGCTTCCAGTCACTAAGACTTAATTTAACAGGTACGAGTAATGTGGCAGTCGGTTACAATGCTCTGCAATCAAACACAACAAACAATAACACAGCAGTCGGTTTTCAGGCTCTTAATGCAAATACAAGCGGTGGAAATAATGTAGCTTTAGGTTATAATGCTCTGTTATCAAATACAACAGCAGCCGGTAACACCGGTCTTGGTTACCAGGCATTAAATACAAACACAACAGGTGCAAGCAACGTAGCTGTCGGTTTTAATGCTCTGTTTTCAAATACAACAGCAACCGGCAACACCGGTCTTGGTTACCAGGCATTAAATACAAACACAACAGGTGCAAGCAACGTAGCTGTCGGTTTTAATGCTTTGTTTTCAAATACAACAGCAACCGGCAACACTGCTCTTGGATATCAGGCATTGAATGCCAATACAACCGGTACAGGTAATGTGGCTGTCGGTTATAATTCTCTTTTAGTAAATACAGTTGCAAATGACAATACGGCAGTAGGTTACTCAACACTATCAGCTAATACTACAGGAACACAAAATGTGGCTGTAGGTCGCAATGCACTAGCAGCTAATACAACTGTCAGCGGTGGTACTGCTGTTGGTTATAATGCTTTAACAGCTAATACAACCGGTTCAAATAACACTGCTACAGGATTTTCAGCACTTGCTGCAAATACTACCGGCAATATGAATACAGCAAACGGGTATCAATCCCTCTTGGTTAATACAACCGGTTCGTCTAATGTGGCAATGGGTTATCAGGCACTGTCAGCCAATACCACTGCAAGTTTCAATACAGGAATTGGAAATCTTGCTTTACAACTTAACACAACCGGTGCAGACAATACTACAGTTGGTTACGGTTCAATGAACAATAACACTACCGGAGCTCGAAATACAGCAACCGGTTTTCAGGCATTGCAACTTAACTCTACAGGTAACAACAACGTTGCTAACGGTTATCAAGCTCTTAGAAATAATACAGTAAGTGATAATACTGCTGTTGGATATTTAGCTCTTACAACAAACACAACAGGTACAAGCAATGTCGCAGTCGGATACAATGCACTAACAGCTAACACAACAGCCGCTAACAATACTGCAGTTGGGTATTCTTCTCTTGCTGCTAATACAACAGGAACTGGAAACTCGGCATTTGGTTATAATTCATTGTTGTCAAACACAACTGCTAATAACAATAGTGCTTTTGGAAATGGTTCATTGCAGAACAATACTTTAGGTAATCAAAACACTGCTGTAGGTTATCAGGCACTTAATGCAAATGTTAGTGGGCAAAATAATACTGCTGTCGGTTATCAGTCATTACTGTTAAACACAGCAAGTGGTAATACTTCATTGGGTTCTTTATCACTAGACGCCAATACAACTGGTGCCGATAATACAGCAACAGGTTATGCATCACTTTCTGCTAACACCACAGGTAATCAAAACTCGGCTTACGGTGAAAATTCGATGATATTGAATACTACGGGTAGTGGCAACGTTGCTTTAGGTTTTGAAGCGCTTCGTTCAAACACTACAGGAAATAATAATACCTCTGCCGGTTTAGGAGCATTATATTCAAACACATCAGCAAATGACAACGTAGCTTACGGTTATAATGCAATGTTTGCCAATACGACCGGTCCACAGAACACAGGCGTTGGCTACCGCGCTCTTTATTCCAATACAACAGGTGCAAACAATACTGCTTTAGGTTATAATTCCTTAAGTACGATTGCGACGACAAATAATAATACCGCTCTTGGTTCACAGGTACTGGTTTCAAGCACTGGAAATGATAATACTGGCGGTGGTAGTTCAGCATTATTTACCAATACTACAGGTAATTACAATACAGCTTATGGTTCACAATCTATGTTGGCCAACACAACCGGTAATAACAATGTGGCTGTCGGTTTTAATGCTTTACTGACAAACAGTATTGGTGCAGATAATACTGCAGTCGGATATAATGCACTCCAGGCAAATACTGTAAGTGGATTGACTGCGGTTGGTTTCCAGGCATTGACTGCAAATACGACAGGTGTTAATATTGTTGCCGTCGGTTATCAGGCATTGACTGCTAATACAACCGGAAATAACAATACTGCTATTGGTTATACTGCCCTTGAGGTAAATACAACCGGTAGTCGTAATACCTCAACAGGTACGTATGCCCTAAGGAATAATTCAACAGGTGATGACAATTCCGCCTACGGGTATCAGGCATTATTATCTAATACCGGAAATGGTAATGTGGCTGTCGGTTCATCAGCATTACTTACAAATACTACGGGCAGCTTTAATACTGCAACCGGTACTTCTTCACTTAACTTAAGCACGACTGCTAATAACAATACGGCATTTGGATATCAAGCTTTAGCACTTACAACAACTGGCGGAAATAATGTTGCCGTAGGTTATAATTCATTATTAACTAACAGTACAGGTATTAATAATACCGCTGTCGGTTACAATGCACTACAGGCAAATACAGTTAGCGGTTTGACTGCCGTTGGTTATCAGGCACTGACTGCAAATACTGCAGGCACAAATAATGCTGCATTAGGTTATTCGGCACTGGCAGCCAATACAACTGGAAGTAATAACTCTGCATTTGGTTATAGTGCTTTAATCGTAAATACTACTGGTGGTGATAATACTGCTGTCGGCTCTAACGCACTTGACGTAAACACAACAGGAAATGACAATACAGCCGTTGGCGCGAATGCACTCGGTGCAAACACAACAGGATTTGAAAACACTGCATTTGGTTCTAATGCACTTTTAACCAACACAACCGGTGATAATAACACAGCAATCGGACTTGAAGCTCTTTACTCAAATACGACTGGTTATTACAATACCGCTGTCGGTTCAAACGCACTCGAGTTAAACTTAACAGGATATCAAAACACAGCAATAGGGTATGATGCTCTACGTAACAATACGACAGGATATCAAAATGCTGCTAACGGTTTCAGTTCCCTCTTGAATAACACAACCGGATATCACAATACTGCTTATGGTTATGCTTCACTATATACAAACACAACAGGTATAAACAACCTTGGTGTAGGATATGCTGCACTCTATCTTAACTCAACAGGTTCGAACAACATTGCTACCGGTACGGATGTTCTATACAACAACTCAACCGGAAATAACAATACGGCTAATGGTGCTGAAGCAATTTACTCGAACACAACAGGTGATGACAACACGGGAGTCGGATTTTTTGTTCTTCACTCGAATACAACCGGGGATAACAACACGGCTTTGGGAAGGGATGCTCTCTACTCCAATACAACCGGTTTGGGTAATACAGGTATCGGACACTCGGCTGGTTATAGCAACTCGGTTGGAAGCGGTAATGTCTTTTTAGGATATCGTGCAGGGTACAATGAAACAACAAGCAATAAACTTTATATTGCTAATTCGAGTGTAAATCCGCCTCTTATTTACGGTGATTTCTCGACGGGTGATGTAACTTTCGGAACAATCGTACCCGGATTTCCATCAGCAAATCCTGACATCTTTGTTCAAGGTAATATCGAAGCCGATGGAACAATATATGGAAATTTGGCAGGACCCCTTGTCAATAGTTTAACTCAGGGTACCGGAATCACACCATTCACATATGATGGAACAGCAGCTGCTACAGTCGGAATAGCTATCGGAGGCGTTACAACTACAGAGATTTTTGACGGAACGATAGTTCCCATAGATGTTGATTTGGCAAATGCCGGATGGGTATTTTCAAATGGTTTATCTGCCGTATCAAATCTGAACGGAGGAGTAGCCGGTAGTGTTCCTTATCAAACTGCTGCCAATACGACAACTTTCCTTGGTATAGGTGCTCTTAATACTATTATGACATCAACAGGTGCAGCACCTCAGTGGGTTGCAACGCTAACAGATGCTCAGGTTGATAACAATCTTACTATAAGTGGCGGAACTGTTGATAATACACCGATAGGTGCAACAACCCCAAGCACAGGCTCGTTTGCAAGTGGAACAGGTACTGCAGCTATAATAGCTGACAATACTTCAACAGGTTCTGCTATATCGGTTACAGATGGCGGCGGCGATGTTAAGCTGTCTTATGTTGCAGGTGCAGTCGCAGCGGATGTTTATACAATACCTGATGATGTTTCTGTTGTTGATATTGTATCCGACAATAATGGAGTAATTGATGTAATCACCAATCCGGCAGGAACTAACGGTAAAATCCTTTATGTAACTTTTACTTGTCCAGGTGCTGGTGATGATGTAACAATCAATGGTTTCAATTATTCTCCTATTGCCGGAAATAAAGTCGGAGTTACTATGGTTTATTCCGGAGGAGTCTGGGTAACAACAGGTTCCTGGATACAATAAAAATTATATTTTAAGTTTATTTTTTTCATTTGCACAAGCAAATGAAATTACTAAAGGGCGAAGCAATTCGCCCTTTTTTTTCATTAAACCGCCTTAATTAAATTACAAATAATTTCAACCTGACTTACTTATACTCTGATGACAAATATTTTTTTTTGATTACTTCTCAATTATTTAATAATTTAGTATAACATAAATATAATTTTAGATTATATTATTATTATTAATAGGAATAACTAAATTTTATCCATATTATTTATATAATAATTAACTTTTATTTATCATATAATTTAAAATTAAGCAAGAGAAAAATAATTAGATTTTCAATTACAAAGAGGAGTTAACAATGAAGAAATATATCATTGCATTGACGACGGTATTTTTTTTAATGGTTCTGTCATTTAATGCAGCATATACACAGGTACCAAAGATAATAAATTATCAGGCAAGCTTGCTTGACGAGCAGAATCAACCGATTAATGGAATTGTTGTTCTGACATTCTCCATTTTTACAGATGAAACATCGGGTGTAATTCCACTATGGACAGAAGTCCAAAATGTTGTGGTTGGTAATGGATTTTTAAATACATATCTTGGTCAAATAGTGCCGCTCAATCTCCCTTTTAATAAACAATACTGGCTTGAAGTAAAATTGGGTGATGCTAATCCATACCAAAGAACGAGATTAACAACATCACCTTATACTATGCACGCATTATTTGCTACGAAATCAGACACAGCAGATATTGCTTTTACGGTAGTTGACGGAGCTATAACCCAGCCGAAGTTAGACCCGGGTGTGAAAGCAATTCCATGGGGGAATGCAGGTGGAGCACTTAGGGGGCAATATCCAAATCCATCATTGAACAAAGATACACTTTTAAATTTAGTTGATGATAATTTTTTCAGGCGCGATGAAGCATTATTAGGAGATTTATCAGGTACTCTTTCTGCACCGACCGTATCAAAAATTCGCGGCATACCAGTATCTCCTGCAACACCTTTATTATGGCAAACATTTGTATATGATGGCAGCAAATGGAAACCATCTTTTCTCACTCCAAACAGTTTAAGTTCGGATACTCCTGCTGAAAAAGATGTGTTATTTTACAGTAATGGAAATTTTGTATGGGATATACCTCTTCCCGCAGGTCCTGCAGGTGGCGATTTGACAGGTACATATCCTAATCCGACTATTGCAAACACAGCAGGTAATAATATCATTTCTGCAATTAACGATTTATCAACTGTTAATTACATCGGTGTTTCCAGACTTGCTCCGGGGTTAAATAATCAATTTCTTGTCAATATTGGTGGAATTAATCAATGGAGTGGATTAAATGTTGGAACCACTTTGCAGGGAAATGGTATAGGAACTGCATTGGATATTAATTTAACTACTTCAAATTCATGGACCGGTCAACAGTATTTTACAACATCAGCACCACAATCTCCGGTCGCACCGGTTGACGTTTATGATTTAACTAATAAAGAATATGTTGACGGAGCAGTTGCCGCAGCTGATTTGCAGTCGGCTTATATTGCAGGCAACACAATTAACACATCATCCACGGATGGCAGTGTTACAATTAACGGAACTGATGTGACAATTCCTTTATTTGTAACCGGGTCAACAAGCGCCAGAGTCATAGATGTGAATTCATCAGGTTCAGGGGTCGGAGTTTTTGCCAATTCTGTCGGTGGAACCGGATTATGGGGTATTACAAGCTCAATCTCTGCAGCAGGTGTGATTGGTGATAATACTTTTGGAGAAGCTGTTGTAGGTAGAAACCGTGGAGGTAACGGAGTAGGTGCTGTAGTCGGTAGAAATGACAGTAGTGGCTATGGAGTAAGAGGATTCAATACCGACAATGGTATTGGTGTTCTTGGCCAATCCGGTATATCGGGAGGCACTGGAACAGCCGGAAAATTTGAAAATGTGAATGCAGCAAATACTTCTACGGTAGTAGATGTTGCTAATAATGGAACAGGCAGTGGCATTACAGTACAATTGACAAACGCAGGAAATGGTGCACGTGGTATTGATGTACTTCAAACAGGCGTTGGTCCCGGTGTGTTTGCAACTTCATCCGGCGGCACAGGAGTATGGGGTATCACCAGTTCAATCTCAGCCGCAGGTGTAATTGGTGATAATACTTTCGGTGAAGCTGTAGTTGGTAGAAACCGCGGTGGTAATGGCGTTGGTGCAGTTGTCGGTAGAAACGACAGTAGCGGTTATGGCGTCAGAGGATTCAATACAGAAAACGGTATTGGTGTTCTTGGCCAATCAGGTATTTCAGGTGGTACAGGTGTGGCTGGTAGATTTGAAAATGTGAATTCTGCAAACACTAACAATACAGTAGAAATTGCGACAAATGGTTCAGGAGGCTGGGCATTGAATGTTAATGCCTCGAGTACAGCAAACGGTGTTTTGGTTACAACAAATCCTGCAAGCACCGGATTAAGTGTTGTCGGTGGTACCAAGAGTGCAATCGTTGAAACATCGCAGGGAGCTACTGCTCTGTATTGCGAGGAATCTTCCGAAGTATGGTTTGCAGACTATGGATTGGGTAAACTCAATAATGGAGAGGTAAGAATAAACATTGAATCCCTTTTTTCTGAAACAGTCAATCTTAACGAAGTATATCATGTTTTTGTACAGGCACGTGGCAATTCAGATTTATTTACATGCAATTATGATAACACCGGATTTACTGTAAAATCAAGCAATGGCGATATGAATGTAGAATTTTCTTATAGAATTGTTGCTAAGAGACTTGGTTACGAGGCAAGGAGACTTAAGAAAATTGATGGTTTGGAAAATAATGCAGTTCTTAATCCAAATTCAGCAAAGCAACAAATTAATTCTGTTAATAATAAAATTGAACAAAACAGACAGAATTTACCTTCAGATAAAAATTCTGAAAAAATTCAGGAGTTAAGAACAGTTGACAATCAGCCAAATTTTGTTAACACAAAATCTTTAAATTTACCTTCGGATATACAATCAGATAAAAATGATAAAATATCTAAATAATCTATAATAAATTATTTATTTAAAACCACACCAACTTTGGTGTGGTTTTTTTTTATTGAAAAAACCATTTTTTATTTTTGATTGAATACTAATATTTAATAAATTAAAAAGTTAATCGAAACAAAAAAAATAAATTATTACTAATGATTCAAATAGAATAATAAAAAATTATTGGAAAAAATATTATACCGGTTGATAAAAGTCGTTAAGAATCGTGAAAATTTAATGTATTAATAATAATAAATCAGAAGTCGAACATTATTAATTAATCAATTAAACCGGAGGCAAAAATGAAAAAATTTATCCTTGCAATCATGACAGTAATTTTAATATTACTTCTGTCATCCAGTTTTACTTTTTCACAGGTTCCAAGAATCGTCAACTATCAGGCAAGCCTGATGAATGAAGAAAACAATCCGGTTAATGGTACTGTTACAATTACATTTGCCATTTTCCAGGATGAAATTACCGGAGTAATTCCGTTATGGGCTGAGAATAGAAGTGTAGATGCCGTAAACGGTTTTGTAAATGTTTATCTTGGAGAGCTTGTTCCGATCAATCTACCTTTTGACAAGCCCTATTGGCTCGAAGTTAAATTAGGCGATGCTCCTGCATATCCAAGAACCAGATTAACCACTGTGCCTTACGCATATATGGCTATAAGGACGCATAGGGCAGACACTTCAATAGTAGCTGTATCAGTTGTTGAAAACGGTGTAAAACAAAACATGATTGACCCTGATGTCAAAGCACTGCCATGGGGACCTGCCGGAGGCTATCTTAACGGAACTTATCCTAATCCGTCATTCAATCTTGATTCTTTAAATAAATTAGTATCACTCGGATTTATAGAATTAAATCAAAATGCCGGTGGAGACCTGGCCGGGCAATATCCAAATCCGTCAATTCGTGATTCAGCAGTTACAGCGATAAAACTTCGTTCAAATGCAGTTACTACTGTAAAAATCAAAGACTCTGCTGTCACACAACGAAAAATTGCTCTCGATGCAGTTAATGTTGATAATATTGATGGTAGAAATCATTTAGGAGGACCATTTGCACCTTTATCATCAGCAATAATGTGGGACGGTGCAACTGTTTATTGGGGATACCCGAGTCCCGGAGGAGGTGCAGGTGGAGATTTAGCAGGTAATTACCCATCACCACAGGTTGCCGGCTTGCGAGGAATGCCTATTGCTTCATTCCCTTCGCCAAGCGACAATGAAGTATATGTTTTCAGAAACTATGGGACACCATCTACTTTGGATGATAAATTTGTTCCACAAAGAATTCTTCCTGACAATCTTTTTTCTTACAACAATACACCATTAGGTGCAGCAGAAGACAATTATTTACTTTCATGGGATTGGAACGGCGGTGCTGACCCACGAATGAGATGGATATCTCCAAACACATTAACAATCAATTCAGCACTACCTATTGTAGGTGACGGTACACCCGGGAATCCTATTACTTTGAACAGGGCGAGCGTTGCATCGCATGATGTATATTACATGAGCCCCACAACAGGCTCATGGACATTCGGCAAGCTTTTGCCACAAAGCCTGGAAGCAACACCATCAAGTCCTGGTGCAGGTGAAGACGGATACGTGCTATCATGGAATAATTCCAATACAATGATGGAATGGAGTGGAATAACGAGTGCAATGATAGTAGATGGTTCAATAGTTGATGCTGATGTAAATTCTGCAGCTGCTATAGCAGGAACAAAAATCAATCCTGATTTTGGTTCGCAGAATATCGTTACATTAGGAAATATTTCAGCGGCGAGCGGAAGTTTTACCGGTATCTTAGGTTCATCTTCTGCAACTATAACCGGCGACATGCTCGGCATCGGTACAACTACCCCTAATAATAATATTCAGGTTGTTGGCTTGATTAATTTTGATAATCCCAAACAGGGAACATTTTTGGGAAATCTTGCCGGAAATGTTAATGCAGGAAATAATAATACTTTTATCGGATTCCATTCGGGCGAATTAAACAGCAGTGGTAATGCCAATACGGGTGTGGGTTCGGTCTCTTTACAAAATAATACAACCGGAAGTGATAACACCGCAGTTGGTAATCAGGCACTTTGGTATAATATCTCGGGAAATAATAATGCTGCATTCGGATACCAGTCATTGGCATCAAATACATTCGGTTCAAATAATGCTGCTTATGGTATGTTTTCACTCGTATTCAATGTTACAGGTAGCAATAATACTTCTGTAGGTGAGGGTTCAGGATTTAATTCAACAGGAAGCGGTAATGTTTTTCTTGGTTACCAGGCAGGTTATAATGAAACAGGGAACAACAAACTTTATATTGCAAATTCGAGTGCAAATCCACCTCTAATATATGGTGATTTTTCAACCGGTGCTATTGCACTTGGAACTATTACACCTACTGTGGGAGCTATATTAACTGTGTCAAACACAGCATCCGGTTCAGGTATATCCGTTGATAATGGTGCAGGAACTGGTAGTGCTATTGCTGTTGCCGACGGAGGAGGTGATTTGAAGCTTTCATTCGGAACACTTGCAGGCACTGATGCAGGTATTACTATTCCTGACGATATATCTGTATTCGAAATAACAGTCGGTACAGAAACAGGGGCATTCGCTGTAACAATGCCAACTGTATTATCAGGAAAGGTTTTATTTATAAGAAATAATTCCGGTCAGCAGGCAAATCTCTCAGCAGGTGGAAATATTGCGGCAGGTGCAGGTGCAACATTAATATCAAATGGTACAACCTGGTTCAAAGCAAATTAGAATTAATAATTGAGAATTAATTTCTCAATCGGGTAATACAAATTTAAAAAAAGCACAGTATAAATGCTGTGCTTTTTTTTTTCTCTAAAAATAATTTTAATCCGAAGTTACATTATTTTTTTTGAGTAAGATTTTTGTGGAAAGTTTTACCAGATAAATTTTACTGCTTTTTTTACAAAAATCTCAAATTTTCTTATCAAGTAAATACTTTATAATTCAAAGTCTTATTGAAGCAAATGAAATAATTCAATTTTAAGGCATATTATTTGTTATAAAAAGTACCTTAGCCTTTATTATATATAAAATTAGAGGCTATATGTAATATTTTTTTACAGGTAATAAATATGAAAAGGTATATACATATAATAATAATAACAATAATATTTTTATTGTTAATAACAGCATCATATTCTCAAGTCCCCCGGATAATAAATTATCAGGCGAGTGTGATGGACAATGAGAATAAGCCAATGAATGGTTATGTTACAATGACATTCGCAATTTTTCAGGATGAATATGCTGGAGTTATCCCTCTTTGGGCTGAGAATCGCGGGGTCGAGGTAGTTAATGGCTTCATAAATGTTTACCTTGGTGAAGTTGCTCCGATTAATTTGCAATTTAATAGAACTTATTGGCTTGAAGTTAAATTAGGGGATACACCTCCATTTCCCAGAACGAGGCTATCGTCAGTTCCATATTCATTCATGTCCTTACAAGCTCAAAAGGCAGACACTGCAATAATAGCACAATCAATCATTAATAATGGAATTAAGCAAAATATGCTCGACCCTGGAGTGAAAGCATTGCCATGGGGACCTGCATCAGGCTTCTTATCGGGTTCATACCCAAATCCATCATTAAATCTTGATTCGGTGAACAAATTAATTTCACTTGGTTTTATTAGATTAAACCAAGATGCCGGTGGGGATTTAACAGGACAATTTCCTAATCCTTATATAAAGGATGATGCTATTAATGCAGAAAAAATACAAAATGCTGCTGTTACCAATTCCAAAATTGCTAACAGTTCTGTAACTCAAGATAAAATAGCACAAAAGGCTGTAAATGTTGACAACATAGATGCACACCAGCATATTGGTGGGCCATTAGCACCTGTTGCTTCATCAATAATGTTTGATGGCACCAATGTTTATTGGGGAAATCCCAGTCCCGGTGGCGGTGCAGGAGGAGACCTCTGTGGGCTCTATCCTTCTCCTCAAGTTGTTGGATTACGTGGTATTCCGATTTCTGATTATCCCTCATTAAAAGACAATGAGATTTATGTATTCAGGAATTATGGCACCCCGACAAACGATGATGACAGATGGATATCACAAAAAATTAAACCTGAAAATTTATACACATTTAGTGATTCATCACTTGGTATTTCCGAAAACGGATATGTTCTTTCCTGGTACTGGAATGGAGGAACAGACCCGAAAATGAAATGGATAAATTTTAATTCTCAGTTGCTAAATACTGCTTTACCAATAACAGGTAACGGTGAACCGGCTAATCCAATTACTTTGAATATTGCAGGTATTTCTCCTTATGAGATGTATTATTTAAGTCCAACGACAGGCTCCTGGACTTACGGCAAATTAATGCCTCAACACTTTATTGCAACTCCTTCTAGCCCAGGAGTATTTGAAGATGGCTACGTACTTTCGTGGAATAATTCAAATACAATAATGGAATGGGTACAGCCAACTGTCAGGACATCAATGCCTGTTATCGGTGATGGTTCGCCCGGTAACGAAGTGAGGCTTAATACAACAGGAGTACTTGCCAATGAAATCCTTTTTTATGATGGTTCAGATTGGTTATATAGTAAAGTCCAGACAGCAATGATTGCAGATTTGGCAGTAACAACTACAAAGATAGCAGATAAAAATATAACTGTAGGAAAAATTAATAATGGTGCCGATGATAATATATTGGTTACAATAGCCGGTAATGTTGTGTGGCAGAATTTGAATTTGTCTTCAACATTTACGGGTAATGGAGTTAGTATCCCCTTGGGAATTGCTGCTGGTGCAATAACTGCATCAGAACTTGCCGATGCTTCTGTTACAAATTCTAAATTAGGCCTTTTGTCTATTGCAACAAGTAATATTCAGGATAATGCAATTACAATAGCTAAAATAAATCCTGGAGCATCTAATTCAGTTTTACTTACAAATTCATCCGGTACATCTGCAACATGGAGTTCACTATCTGCATCAAACATGACTGCCGGTGATTACTCGAGTGTGTTCACATCAGGTTCTTATACGATTGATATCGCCGGTAATGCAGGTACGGTTACGAATGGAGTTTATACAACAGGCTCATACTCTGACCCGGTATGGCTCACTTCACTGTCAGGTTCAAAAATAACGGGTGCAATGACAGGCACGACAATCGGTTTTGACGATGTAACGAGTGCTACAAATTTAGGGCAGGCTTTGCTTGTGGGTAACGGCTCTACATTAGGGCCGACAGGAACAGGTGTTATTACAGCGAATGCAATCTCAGCAGGTACTTATGGTATCAGCATCACAGGCAATGCAGGAACAGCAACGAGCCTTGCAGGTAATGTAGCAGGTGATCTACCTTACCAGTCGGCACCGGGAACTACTTCTTTCTTAAATATTG
>MHAY01000082.1 GCA_001804705.1 Ignavibacteria bacterium RIFOXYC2_FULL_35_21 | reverse complement strand
GAGAACAATAGTTTTGAATATTATAGAGAGATCTTTTTATCTATCTTTAGATAACACTCTCAAATAAATTAGTATTTTATAGTATTAAAAATCATTATAAATTTGTTTGACAAGAGGATTTACGCATTAATTTACTTTATATAAGTTGAAGACTTTACTTAGGTATTTGATAATAGGTTATCAATTTTTTAAAATCATAATCCATAAATAAGATATAATATAGATACAATCTACCTTTACGATAATTATTATTTAATATAAATTTAAAAAAAATATTTAAAGGTGTTTATTATGAAAAGGATTATTGTTCTTGTACTAGCTTATTTAATTTGTTATGGGTATCTAAACGCACAACAAATCAACTCATGTAGTTATCCTAATGGAAATTGGACCCAACAGCCGAATCTAGTTCTAGAATATTCGGATATAGATTATGGTAAGACTATCGAATTTAATAGCTATGTTGGTTACTATACTCAAAATAATATTCTACATATTGACAATGTTAATTTTGCACCAGGTACAGCTACTTATCCCTCAATTTATGAAGTAATTAGAATAGGGATATTAAAATTAATATCACAATCTGATAAAATTTTTAATATTCAAAACCCTGAGGTAGAATATACAATTTTTATTGAATACCCTTCTTGTTGGGCAGAATCAAGATGGTATTGGAGAGAAACACCTTATGTAACCTTAAATCAATGTGAAAATAATGAGTGTTGTAAAGTTCAATTGACTTTGAAAAAAGAATTCGGTTTCATTAAGATAATTACACCACCAATCTGGATTAACGGTATTAATAATTGTGATCCATTACAATATAGTGGTATACAATGTGGATATAAATGTGGTATACTTGATATTATGCCACCTTCCGATGACCCATATTATGGCATTTGTAATGATTATTGCGGAGGTGGTATACCTGTTGAACATAATTATCTACCAAATGGTATTTCTATGTATAATAGTGATATAAAAGTTGCTCCGAAATTTATGGTGTCTACATGTAATGATGGTACAATAAACATAGCTTTTCAGGAAGTTACAAAATTATCTGGTATATGTGATTTAATAAATGATCAGGAATGTAGAAAAAAGATAATTAAACTTTGCACAGAATATGCATTAAAAAATTTGACAGGAACAAATCCTAATCAAAAAGTAGTTGTATATTTTCCATGCTTTGAACCGTCACAAGATGGTACTAAATTGATGCCATGTGTACCAGAGCAGCCTTGTTGCAAAATAATATTTAACTTAGACAGAGACGACAAACCACCCCAAATTGAGCAACCAGGAAGTGAAAGTTATTGCCAGACTAATCCAAATGTACCAACATTAGGTGGAGCAGGGCCAAATGACTTTCATTTTAATGAACCACTTACACCAGAAGAACCATGTCCTGATGAATGCTATTGGAGAATAACAGGAAATAGTAATATTGATGATAATATTAATTTCATTGGTTCAACAAAAGCTAATGAAAAGATGGTATTTAAAACAACTGGGAGTGATGGAATACCTAAGGAATGTATGGCAATTTTCCCTGATGGAACAATAAGTATGGGTATTGGAAAAAAGAAATTTCCAAATGCTGTTTTATCTGTGTTTGGAATGATTGCAACAACAGAAGTTTTAATACAGTCTGATGGATGGAATAATTGGCCAGATAATGTTTTTGACAAAGATTATAATCTAATGTCTTTAAATGATATTGAAAAATATATCAAATTGAATAAAAGATTACCAGAAATACCTTCAAAGGAAGAAATAATACAGAATGGTTTAGAGTTGGGTAGTATCAATAATAAGTTACTTAAGAAAATTGAAGAGTTAACATTACATATGATACAGATTAAAAAAGAAAACCAAGATTTAAAAACAAGAATTCTAAAATTGGAAAATAAAAAGTAAATATATATCTAGAAGAGGATAAAATGAAAATATTTATCTCAATTTTAATATTTATAACATTATTTTATGTTAATATCAAAGCTGAAGATTATAAACATATTTGTGTGCCATTTAGTGTTGAGCCTTTTAAATCTTATCCATCGATTTATGAACATTATTTGGATGATAAAGAAATAGCTGAAAATATACTTAAATGGAATTATACGGGTGGTATTTTCATAAATAATTGTTTTCTTTGCGGTGATGCAAATGATAAATGGAATTATTTTATAAAAGGTTACTATAATAGACAGAGTATTAATTCTATTGCTGTTACTAATGTTAATGACATAACAACATTTTTTTTAGGTTCGGGTGTAAGAGATTCTTATCAACCAAATATTAAAGAAAAATATACCAAAGGTGGTCTTTATAAAATAACAAAGGAAGAGACATCAAATTTAAATAACTTATCTTGGGTAGAAATAAGTAATTTTCATGATATTATTATTAATTCAATTTTAGCAATTAATAATAATTTGTATGTTGGTACATTAGGTTATGGAATTAGGAAATCCGTAGATAATGGCGCCAATTGGACTCAAATCACAGGAGCGCCATCAAATGTATATTCAATAGCTATTGATAATGATAATAATATATTTGTTGCATCGGGGACTAGTAAAGTATATAAGAAAATTGGTAATCAAAATTGGGAAAGTTGTATTACTGGTTTACATAATAATTTTGTTTCAAATGTTGTATTAATAGGATATCTGGGTAGTACAAAATATATTTATACTGGTGGATATTATACTGATGAATATAATGATAAATTTGCCGCTATCTATCAATCAACAAATGAAGGTGATAATTGGTCATTAATAAATACACCAAGTGAAAATCCAAATCAACAAATACAAGCACTAATTATTGATAATAATTATTTATATGCAGGTTATTCAAATAAAATAACTAAAAAGTCTTTATCAGGTGGCAATTGGAATAATGAAGATGATTCAAATGTTTTTACTTTTTATAAATTAACCAAAAATAATAATAACTATATTCTTGCTGGTACATCTAATGGAATAAAATATAAACAAGTTGATGCCTCAACTTGGAATAATAGCAATTGTGGGCAATATGGTGATGCTGGATATAATAGTAACATCCATGCAATTGCATATATTGATGATGGTGGAAATGGAGATAATATTATATGTGGTTCTGAAATTTTTAAAAATTGGAAAACAGCAATTGTTGTAGATGATTATATAGAAGATGAACAAGAAATTATTAAAAATTATTTTTTTCATAAAGATGATAATAATAATAAAGATGCAAATTTGATTTATAAAAATCCTGGTAGAGAGTATGACAAATACTACAATTGCCATGGATATGCATGGAGTGTTATTGATTGTGGGCGTTTATTAAGTGGGGGTCAAGATTATGCTGATGCTTCATGTAGAGATTATAATTCTATTGAAATTAATCCCAATAATGAAATTCCTTATAAATGGTGTAAAATCACTTATCATTCAAGTGTCGAATCAGATCCTCAGCACTCTGCCGTTTTATTAAGTTATAACCAAGATATTGACACTGCTAGCTGGGTTATATCTAAGTGGTCGAATGGTCCAATATTTATACATATGTTAAATAATTTGGAAGACTATCATAATTTTATCAAAAAATTTTGGAAAGACACGTTACTGTTAAGAGGAAATGTAAGTAATAATACTCTTTATAAAATTGGAAAAATGATAGTTACTTTTGGTAATATTAATATTTCAAATGATAATGTTGAATTTTTTGTCGGTTCAGTTCCAAATCCCCTCGAAAGATTTCCACCAAGTCAAGATAATCCACAATCTTATTATTCAAGAATAGAATTAAAAGAGGGTTTTCATGTAAAAGAAACTCAGGTTAATAAAGTTTTTTGGGCACATATAGCTCCAAATTGTCCTCAAGAACCAATATTTAGTCCTCCACAAGGCTTAGATGATGATTCAAAAGATGATAATATTTCTTTTGTTGAAAGTGATTTCTTTATTGATATTTTTCCAAATCCTTGTTCTGATAAATTGAATATTAAAATTTTAACAATTGCACAAAATATTGGTCAGAACACTTTATCAATAAAAGACATATTTGGGAGAGAAGTTATTAAGTTTGAAAATATCAATCCCCCAAATCAATCAATAAATGTCGATGTTTCTTTACTTTCATCAGGAACTTATTATATTATAATATCAAATAAATATTATACCAAAGCAGTTAAATTTGTAAAGTTGTGATTTGGCTGTGTCAGGAGTAACTCCTGACACGGTTTAAAAAATCATCAACTCAAATAATCACTCATTGAGTATTGATGTTTCGTCTCTACCTATCGGAACTTATTATGTGATAATTTCTAATAAATATTATACAAAAGCAGTTAAATTTGTAAAGTTGTGATTTGACTGTGTCAGGAGTAACTCCTTACAAGGTTTTACTAAATGAATAGCCACTACTTTTAAGTAGTGGAGGCATAAAAAATCAATATGGGATTTATCCCTTTAAACACTTAGGGACTAAAGTCCTGTTCAAGGGAATTTCCCTTCCCCCTATCTGAAGATAGGGGCTATTCAAATAAATATTATTTATCTATTTGGTATTATAAAATGACACAATTATTCAGGAATTATGGAATTTATCTTTCGCCATACATTGTGGCAGGAATATCTTTTATAATATTCTTCATACTCAGTTTTCTCTTAGAAATTTTATTCGTAAAAGTCCTTAAACAGCTTGTCAAACGCACCGCTACCAAGCTGGATGACCATATTATTTATGCCCTCCACAGGCCGGTTTTCTTTACCTTAATTCTCATAGGAATTATCATTATAAAAAATGACTTGTACGTAAGTTATAAAATTTCTGCAATAGTAAACGGCATTGTTTACACACTCATAACATTGATATGGGTATTCGCTCTCATCAGAATTACAAGTATAATAGTCAAGAATTCAATAAATAAAATTTCAAGCGATACGGGACTCAGTACAGATATCATACCCCTCCTTTCCAATTTTTTTAAAATATTTTTTATATGCTCAGGTGTAACTATAATACTTGTTATTTGGAAAGTCAACGTAACACCCATTCTTGCTTCTGCGGGCATTGTTAGTGTTATAATAGCTCTTGCGGCAAAGGACACACTCGCAAACTTTTTCGGAGGTATCAGCATATTCATTGACAAGCCATACAGAATTGGCGATTACATTGAGCTTGACCAAAAAGAAAGAGGCGAGGTTGTTGAAATCGGCATAAGAAGTACACGAATTAAGACACGTGATGATATATTAATATCAATTCCTAATTCAATAATCGCAAATTCAAAGATAGTAAACGAAAGCGCCCCTGTTAAGCATTTTCGTGTCCGAGTCCCAGTTGGTGTAGCTTATGGTTCCGACATCGATTTGGTAGAAACAACACTAATTGAAATTGCAAAAATAAATGAGAATATAATTCCAAAACCTGAACCAAGAGTAAGGCTCAAACAGTTTGGAGAATCCAGCCTCGACTTTGAACTTCAATGCTGGGCAAAGGAGCCTGCACTTCGCACCTTGACAATTCACCAATTATGCAAAGAGATTTATAAAAAATTTAACGAATTGGATATCAAGATTCCTTTTCCTCAGAGGGACTTGCATATAAAAGGAAATATTTAGCAGAAATAAGACTTAGAGTTTTCTTAACTTATATTACACAGAATTTATTATTTCTCTATCTGATAATTTACAATTTTCAATTTTACAATTTTCAATCAATTTTATAATTTTAAATTTTAAAAAATAGATATGAACTTTACCATATTTTTCTTATCTATTACTTTTTTAAAATTAGCATATTGAAAATTCAATGAAAATTAAAAATTACAAATTGAAAATTCTATTACTTTGAAAATAATATCATGTTGCGTACATGAGTTATAAATTATTCTATCGGTGCAAACAACGAATCGTCAACCGGCTGGTTGATTGTATAATGACTCTCCATTGTCATAGAAAACATCGGATTTGCTGATTTCAAAGTCATCGGAAACATCACACCTTCGATTGTAGTATAATCAGAAAGTTCTACAGTGCTTGGTACAGGCCCCTGAGGTGTATCTTCTGTTGACTCTATTTTCACAAGTAAATAAGTAACAGGGTCAAAATATAAAATACTTTCCTGCAATTGAGGTGATATAATCTTCATCATTATGAAATTATTCTGCTTACCAAGAACATCGCATTTATAGCCGAGTTCTATATATTTTGTATCCTTAAAAATGACTGCATCGGTAACTAAATCCTCGAGGTTTTTCCCTTCCTGTTTCATATTTTTTCCTAATGCCGAAGTCCATGCGTTAGTACCGTCGCACCACATTTCCTGTTTCTGGAAAACCAAATCGAACTTCATGTATTTTTTGTTTGGTGCTTTTTGAACTTGCATACCGGTTCCATCGAAAGTGCGCCCCATAACTTCAAATTTAATTTTTGCAGAATCAATTATTGTCTGAATTTTATCGAGGTTCTCCTTGCCACCCAAAGCTTCTATAAATTTGGCGAAAAGTTCTGAGGCATCCAAGCCGACATCTTCAAATTTCCCTTTTTCTCCTGTCAATGGTTCAAGGTCCATAGTATATTCGTAGATTTTACCGAATGGCTCAAGTTTTTCACGAACCTCAGGACTACCGACAACAATTATATATTCATTTTGCGGATTCATGTATTTTCTTGCAATGTCCCTCACCTGGTAATTGCTGAATGCCATTAAATTTTCATAATAGCCTTTAACTCTGTCGAGTGGAATAGCGTAAAAATCTGCAGCCTGAATCAATCCCAGCACAAATCCCGGATTCTCAAAAGACATCAGATAAGTGCCGCCTTCAGAGCTTTTAACTCGGAAAAGTTCTTCTTCTGTCGGAGGTGATGTACTAAGGTCTTTGAGCTGTTCATTAATTACATTAATTGATGAATCGGTAACGGAATTTCTGACTTCTGCACCGCAAGCAAAAATGTTAGCATATTTATGCGAGGATATATGACCGAACGGTGTATATGTATATGAATATTTTTCCCTTATTGTTCTGAATAACCTGCCTGCAAAACTTGAGCCTATCACATTTGCTGCAAGGTCAAGAACGTCATACTCACCGCTTGTAATGGGGACAACCCTGGTTGCAATAATAACTGCTGATTGTACCGAAGAAGGTCTCGAGATAAAATACACGCCCTGAGGCTCGGGATTTGGCTGTGGTACATTTATTTGAGGCACATCGCCTTTTTGCCATTTACCGAAATATTTTTCAATCAGTTCTTTTGCCTCTTTTTTTGTTAAATCGCCTGAAACGGCTACAGAAGCTGAGTTCGGTTTGAAGTATGTTTTATAATAATTCTGCACATCCTCGATTTCAATACTTTTTAATGACGCTTCCGTTGGTTTGATTCCGTAAGGATGTTTGTCCCCATATAAAACTTTTCTTGCAAGATTTCTTGCAAGAGTTCCGGGAGTGGATTTTTCCTGCTTTAATGATGCAATCATTCGGGGAATCAGCTTATCGAAATCATCCTCCGGAAATGAGGGATTAAGTAAAACCTGTGATGCCAAATTAAATAATGTATCGAGATGCTTTTTCAGGCAGAAGCCGGATACCGAAATGATGTCGGCATCTGCACTTGCAGCAAGGCTTGCACCCATACCATCTGTTTTTTCTGCTATGTCTTTGGAGCTAAGTTTGCCGCTTCCTTTTGTAAGAAGTTCAGCCACAATGGATGCCAGCCCTGCCTTTTCACCGTCAACGAGGGCTCCTCCTTGAATCAGGAAACTGAAGGATACTATTGGCTGTTCCTTGTCTTCGATAAAAAACAGCTTCAAACCGTTTTTCAGAATCTCCTTGCTGTATTCCGGAAATTTAAATTCTATATCTTCTAATGGTTCGGGCTTCTTTACAGAATCCGAACGGCTGAGTGCCATCAATGATATATTGAGAAAAAGCATCGTAATTAATATTACCGAAATTTTCTTCATTTTCTTCTTCCTGTTAATAATTTTCAAATTTTAAACAATTTATTTTGAACCACTGTCCGGTATATATGTGAGGACAACTTTCTTCGCTGACGAGAAGTATTTCTTGGCAACATTGATTACCTGTTCTTTGGTAACCGAAAGATAATTGTCAATCTGTGAATTGATAAGAGACGGATTACCGTAATAGCTGAAATACTGTGCAAGCGATTCTGCTTTTGGCAATACGTTTTTCTTGTCGCCGACAAATTGTGCTTCCTTGATATTTTTTGCTTTCTGAAATTCCTCGTCTGTGATTCCATCGCTAATCACATCATCCACTTCATCGAGAAGAGTTTCTTCGACATCCTTTATGTCTTTATCTGGAAACCCAATGCCAATGAGAACCAGTGCTCCGGTGTATTGGAGACTAAGCTGGAAACCTGCTGCATTAACTGCAACACGGTCTTTTTCTACGAGCCTTTGATTCAATCTCGAACTTTCTCCGCTTGCAAGAATATCCATGAAAAGTGACATAGGATAATAATCTGACTCATTAAGCATAGGGCCTCTGAATCCTATGAACACAGCAGGGACCTGTGCTTTTGAATCCTTAATAACCTCGCTGTAATCTTTTTCGAGTGGTTTTGTCTGGTATCCCTTATGTTCGGCCTCTTTTCCCTTTTGATAAGAAGCAAAATAATCCCTCACATATTTTTTCGCTGTATCAATATTAAAATCACCTGCAATAACGAGGCAGGCATTGTTTGGTTGATAAAACCTGTCATAAAAATTTTTGAAATCATCAATTGTCGCTTTTTCAAGGTCTGTGTCGAATCCTACAGTTGCCCAGCCATAGGTTGAACCGGGAAACATATTTTCTGACAATTTCTGAATCAATGAGCCATAAGGCTGGTTCAGTGTTCTCATCTTGAGTTCTTCGCGGACAACACCCTTCTGAGTTGCGACACCAACTGAATCAACCTTCAAAAGTCTCATTCTTTGAGATTCTATCCACAGAGGCAATTTGAGTTGGTTTGCCGGCAGCTTGAAAAAATAAACCGTTTCGTCCCATGATGTGTGGGCATTCAAAGTTCCACCTGCTTCCTGAACCATTTTATCAATCGTGGCTCTTGGTATGTCTCTCGTTGCCTCGAACATGAGATGTTCGAAAAAATGTGCATATCCTGTTTTACCCGGAACTTCATCTCTTGAACCAACCCGGTAATGCATTATTGTTGCTATAACAGGTGCAGTTTTATCCACACTGTATATAATCTGCAAACCATTCGGCAATGAATCCCTGACAAATTTGATGGGATTAAATTCACCGGCAGATGAATTGTATATTGTTAAAAATAAACAGGATATTGTAAGATAAATTCTTTTAATTATGTTTTTCTTCATTCCAATTTTTACCCTTTTAGCATTAGACAAATATATATTAAACGTAAAAGTAAATTTTATGTTTCAGTTTTTTGTTCCTACATTAAAATTTATTTTAAAGTAAATTATTTGCATAACAAATTTTTTAAAAATCGCATTTATTTTATTAAGCCAGACTCCTTTAAAACAAGGGAAAATGAAGTTCAGTAGTAATTCTTTTAGGTATTATACAATGTAGTATTTTTCTTTACATAAATAATTTAACTATTACTACATAAGAATAATAGAAACTGCTACATAAAAAATAGTATATTCAATTACATTCACCATACATAATATTCTACAAAAAAATCACAGTTATTATTATATGATTAACGACTTATATTTCATTAATTGCTATTTGTTGAAATACAACAATCATTAACAGCATGAAGTATAGAAAAAGAGGGAGTGCTTGATGAAGTTAAGATATATAATTTTAGGATTTTTATTTTTAATTATAATAAATTTACCTGCCTCAAACCGCAGTTATCAATATTTATTGCCTATTCCCGAATCGAATTTAAACAGCATCAATTCTGAGATAATAATGAGGCATGGAGAAATACATGGTGCTAAAACAATAACAAACAATTTTATAACTTTAATAAGGGATATAAGGGGATTTCATGAAGGCACACCTGTAATGTATGATGAAGGAAAAATTTCGGCGTTTAAATCTAAAAAATCCTTCAAGCCTGATGAAACCGTTGCTGTAAATACTAACTCCGGTGTAAAGACACTTTCGAGTGAAGAGCTCGAGCCGTTTTCATTTCGTTTTTTTGTTTCGCTGTTGTTAGTGCCTCTCAATTGCGATGATTTAAGCAATGAAAATGAAAATTGGAATATTGACTTTTCACCGGAGATTTTTTATACTATGGTAAACTCATTATATAAAATATAATTAAAAATATTTTATTATTTACTGTAACATTTTGGTAAAATTATTGTTATTACTAATATGAATATTGGGAAAAATTGGAAGTGAAATTTTATGAGTGTTAATAAAGTTAAGATGATGAGCAAAAATAATATTTACACTTTTTTTATTTTGATATTATTAATGGCAGTGAATCAATCATTGTACAGTAATGATTACCAATACATTTCACCGTTACCGGGTTCCACAATGAATGATTTGAATTCAACTATTATAATTCGTGATGGCGGATATATCGCCAGGAATACATTGTCTGAAAATTTAATAACTGTTATTGGTTCAAAAAGCGGTAATCATAATGGGAACCTTGTTCTGTCTGATGATAATAAAACAATTGTTTTCAAATCTTATAAACAATTTGAACCAAATGAAAAAGTTACTGTTAATATAAATAGCGGAACAAAAACAATATCGGGAAATGAACTGAATCCATATACTTTCAGCTTTGATATTGGGACATTAAATTCTGAAAATTATGAACTAAATAATCAAAATAAATTAACTGTTAAGAACGAAAATACCGAAGAAATTAAAACACAAATTATTGCCGATTCAATACCTGCAGATTTTCCTTCGATTACAATCAATTATTCTGACAATCCTGCACCCGGTTATTATTATCTTGCCAACATACCAGATGCAGGTATTCAAACAAACCTGTCGAATTATCTGATGATTCTGGATAATACAGGTAAACCTGCAGCATATAAAAAAATTGGTTTTCTGACAAATGGACATGGATACAATTTCAAGCGTGAGCCTAATGGCCAGATTGTTCACCAACAGATGGGTAATAACTACACAAAGGTTATGGTACTGAATGATAATCTTCAGGCTGTTGATAGTATTACCGGAGCCGATAAAGTTACATCCATCAATTGCGATGCCTTGCTTTTACCAAATGGGCACAGGATACTTTTAATATTTCCGGTTTTTCCTTATGACCTGAGTTTAGTTGCCCCCGGGGGGAATCCAAACGGTTCCGTAAGAGGTACGCTCATACAGGAATATGACAAAAATAAAAATCTTGTATTCAACTGGAGATCTATTGACTATATTCCTATTACCGAAACTTATGTGCCACTAACAACTCAACTGGTTCCCTATATCCATACAAATAATGTCGAGCTTGACCATGACGGGAATTTACTCCTGTCGAACCGTCATCTGAGCAGTATTATCAAGGTTAACAGAGAAACCGGTGAGATAATTTGGAGATTAGGCGGCAAGTTTAATGAATTTACATTTATCGGAGAACATGAAGAAAATGCTCCGAATTATTTTTCATACCCGCATCATATACAAAGACTGACAAACGGTGACATCACCATGTTCGATAATGGAACTCAACACAATCCTCCATACTCCCGGGTTGTTGAATATAAATTGGATGAAGTAAACAAAACATGTGAAATGGTTTGGGAATACAGGCATAATCCTGACATATATGCATCTGCCAACGGTTCATTGCAGGTTTTACCCGATGGTTCCAGATTAATTTCATGGGGCCAGCAGGAAACAAGTGGTGGTATTATGGCAACAGAGCTTCATCCCGACAATTCTGTTGCTATGGAATTTTCCTTGCCTCCTGGACATAGAAGCATGCGAGTGTTAAAATATCCCTGGCCCGCTTGCGAGCCGATTGCGGTTACAATTTATGAGCTTCTCGAAGGTAATACATATCCGATGAGTGAAGATATTATTGGTATAATTATTAAATTTAAAAAGCTGGTTGGTTTCTTATATAATGGTTTAAGAGCCGAAAGATATGAGTGCGGGCCCGTAAATCCTGAGTTTAATGGTAAAGCTCCTTTAGTGCTTCCATATAGGATAAAAATGACTTCCACTATGATTGATTCTGTCGAATGTGAAATCAGGTTTAATATTAGTGATTACCCGGATTTATACAGGCTTCAGGATATAGTTATATACAACAAGGCAAGTGATACTTCAAAATTTTATACTGAACATTCAACATTATATGAACCCGCTACAAATGAATTGGTAATTAACACAGATAATTTTGGAGAATTTATTTTCTGTCTGCCTGAGTTTTCGCAATCACCTCCTGCACCATGGTTAATCAGTCCGGTGGATAAATTCAAGGTTAACCAAAATGTGCCTGTTAATCTGACATGGTCTATCAGGGGTTATAATACGGCTTCACATATACTTGTAGGTACAGATGAATCTTTCTCAACTGGTATTGTAATAGATTCGGTTATAAAAACAACATCATTATCTTTAGGAAATCTTGTTCAAGGCAAACAATATTTTTGGAAAGTGAAAGGAATAAATGAAGCCGGGGAGAGCGGCTGGTCTGCTCCTTGGAGCTTTACTCCGTCAGCTCCTTTCATAACCGTTACCTATCCGTCATCCGGCGATACATTACATCGGGATACACTATTCCATATAATTCGATGGTTAAAAAATAATAATGATTCGGTGAAAATTGAACTTTATCATGACGGTCAATTTATCAGTTTGCTCAAAGATTCGCTTATTAGCCAGACAGGTGCTTATGCATGGAAGATACCACAGATAATTCCTTATGATTCTAATTATTCTATAGTAATTACCAGTTTGAAAGATTATCTGTTATATGGTGAAAGCGGGCTATTCTCAATTAAAGAACCGGTTAATGATGTTCAGGATGATATAAATCAGTCTGTGAATGGTGTGGTATTGTATCAAAACTTTCCAAATCCTGCGAGTAATAGAACAACTTTTAAATTCAGACTTGATAAACTAAGAATGACGAAATTAACATTATTTGATTTCCAAAGTAGAGAAATCGCACAAATAATTGATACCGATTTACAGGATGGAACTTATGTACTTGAATATGACATATCCGATTTAATTTCAGGTGTCTATATATATCAATTGAATGTTGATGGTAAGGTCTTTTCGGGAAAGTTGTGTATTTTTAGGTAGAGGAAAAATATTGGAAAAAATTTCGAGAATTTAGGAGAATGTAATGAGAATGAATAACAGAAGTATATTTTTATCTGCAATTCTATTATGTACGCAAATATTATATGCACAGACATTTCATAACAGTTTTGACAAATATGGTTGGTCAACAACTCCTACAACAATAACTTTAGCAGATTCACTTCCTGCGGATTTCCCGAAAATCACAGTAGATACTTTAAATAATCCTGCACCCGGACTTATATTCATGGAGAATTTAGGTATTTCGAAATCAATCTTTTATATATTAGTTCTCGATAGCACAGGCAAACCATATTACTATAATAAACCTCCTATCGCAGGAATTGATTTTAAAATGCAGCCAAACGGATTATTTTCTTATGCAAGTCCTGTTCTTATTGGCAACGGTTATCAGGCTGGTCCTCTCATGATTCAGAATTTTAATGTTATTGAATATATTTTAGATACTACTTTTACGATTATAGATTCAGTTCAGATGCAAAACGGTTACTTGGCTGATTTTCATGAATTTCAAATATTACCAAATGGGCATTACCTGCTCCTGAATTATGAAAATAATTATATTGATATGAGCAAAGTAATCAATGGTGGTAATCCAAATGCAAAAGTTATAGGCACTGTTATACAGGAATTGGATAATAATAAGAATTGCGTTTTTCAATGGAGGAGTCTTGACCATATTCCTATACCCGATACTAAAGACAATCCCTTAAACACATCCTTCGAACATGTGCACGGGAGTTCATACTTTCTCGACACAGATGGTAATTTACTGGTAAGTCTTGTTGCAACTTGCGAAATTATAAAAATTGACATGGTAACAGGGAATATCATTTGGAGGCTTGGAGGCCCAAAGAATCAATTTAATATAATTGGCGAACATGAAGAGAATGCACCATTATATTTTACAATGCTGCATGATGTAAAAAGGCTTCCGGACGGCAATCTGCTATTTTATGATAATGGATACGGAAAAAATCCCTGGTACTCACGCGCAGTTGAATACACTCTCGATGAAACAAACAGGACAGCTTCACTGGTTTGGGAGTATAGGCATACACCCGATATTTCGTCTTATGCAATGGGCTCGGCTCAACGTCTTTCAAATGGCAATACTCTGATTAATTGGGGATTGATTTTTGCCGGATTATATAAAACTGTAACAGAAGTTACTCCCGATAATAAAATTACCTTTGAACTTTCACTGCCTTCGGATGCATTCAGTTATAGAGCATCAAAGTATGTACTTCCTCTTTGTCAGCCATTGGCTGAAGTAAGTAAATATGAGGTTGACGAAGGCAATGTATATAAATTTAATAAAGGCAATATATATACAGGTGTCGAAATCTATTTTGAACAAGTGAATGCTTTTCTGTATAACATTGTTAATTTGAAAAAATATGATTGCACACCCGTTAATATATTATTTAATGAAGAAGCACCTGTGTTAATGCCATGCAGATATGTTCTAACAACAAAGGGTATTGATTCTTTTAGCGGAGAAATCAGGTTTGATATTACACGACTTCCTGCCAGATTTAATCCTGAAAATCTCAAAGTTTACTATAGGCAAACCGAAGGCTCCGGCACTTTTACCGGGCTTCCGTCACATTTTGATATTAATGAAAATCAAATAGTAGCTAATACATCCGATACGGGTGAGTATGTAATCGGTTTTTTAAGGAATGCGACTGAAATTTTTCCACCTTCACTCTTGTCACCTGTTAATGAAAAGGTCTTGAATAATAACATACCTGTATCACTCGTTTGGAGCCCGACAGGAAGGTACGATAGTTTTCGGATTCAGGTTGCGGAAGATTCTCTGTTTGTATCGACATCAATTGACTCTTCAAATATTAAAGAAACAAGTGCCGTTTATAATTTTGAATCCAACAAAACTTATTATTGGAGAGCAAAGACTTTTTATCGAAATTTAGAGAGTGATTGGTCTGATGTTCACAGCTTCACTTTCTCCGCTCCGTTTATCAGTCTCATTGCTCCCAATGGAGGGGAAATTTGGGCTATTGATTCGGTTTCGATACTACGCTGGAAAACAAACTTGCATGATTCTTTGTCAATTACTCTGTTTAGGAATGGTATAAAACATTCTTTTATTAAAGATACTATTTTTAGTCATACAAATGCTTTTGCATGGAAGATACCAAAATCTATACCTGAAGATTCGACATATAAAATTAGAATTACAAGTTTAAAAGACAGTACATTTTTTACAGAAAGTGCTTCGGATTTTACAATAGGATTAGCAACTGATGTCGAGGATTTTACGGGTGATTATGACAGTTTCGAGTTACTGAATTACCCTAATCCTGCAAGTAATAGAATAAACTTCAAGTTTAAACTGAGCCAAAGCGCATATACATCATTAAAAATTTTCGATTTTCTTGGAAGAGAAACAGCTTTGGTATTTGAGGGTGAACTACCTGTGGGAATCCATATTGAAGAATGGGATGCTTCGAAAATTCAGAATGGCAATTACATTTATCAACTTACATCCGGTACCAAAACAATAACAGGTAAAGTGGCAATAGTCAAAAGATAATTATGGGTAAAACTAATAAAAAGAAATATTGAGAACAAGGAATGTTTTTGTGTATTTAATCCATTATTTTCGATTGATGAATCCAATAAATTCATTTTGATTTTTATAACGAGAAAGAAATTAATGTATAATATAAAAATAGTATCAACCGGACTTTATATACCTGGGCGCATTCAGACTTCTGCAGAGCTGGCACCTCTAATCGGACAAAGCGAAGAATGGATTATTTCGAGGACCGGAATAGCCGAAAGACGTATTGCCGAAGAGCCAATGGACATAATAGCTTCAAAGGCTGCCCGGGATGCGCTTAAAGGCGGGCCAGGCCCCGATTGCATAATAAATGCTTCGACAACTCCCCTGCAGTTAATCCCCGACAGCTCTGTTTTTATTCAGCGGGCTTTAGGTTATGAGGGAATACCCTCATGGTCAATTCATTCCACATGCCTCTCGTTTGTTGTTGCATTAAACACTGCCGCCGCACTTGTTCACGGAGGCACTTATAAACGAATCTTAATCGTGTCGGCTGAAACAGGAACACATTGGCGTAATATGAAGGAACCCGAGAGTGCCTCACTTTTTGGAGATGCTGCTGCTGCTGCCGTTATTGAAGCAACACCACCAAATGAAAAAAGTTCGTGGCATGACTGGGAAATGAATACCTGGCCCGAAGGAGCCGAACTGACAGAATTTCGCGGTGGAGGCACAAGGCATCCACCCGACCATCCGTCATTAACCAAACCGGATGATAATCTCTTTTCAATGCAGGGTTCCCGCGTGTATCGTTTTGCTTTGGGCAGTGTAAAAAAAACATTGGATACTTTGTTGGATAGGAATAATTTAAAAGCAGCTGATATTGACTGGTTGATTCCTCATCAGGCTTCAGGCCATGCTGTTGAGGCGGCTGAGTTATACGGGTTCAAACGGGAAAATGTAGCCAATATAGTAAAACAATACGGCAATTGTATTGCAGCCTCTATTCCTATGGCACTTGCGATTTATCATAAGGAAGGGAAATTGAAACGTGGCGATTTATGTGTTTTAGGCGGAACCGGTGCGGGTTTATCTGTTGCTTTTGCTATTATTCGTTTTTGAAAAAGGTGTCCCAATGCTAAGTAACATGGTTAAGGCTTATTCTGCAATTGTATCAAATTTTCACAAGCCAGTATCTCCACTTCTGACTTTTAGTGGTTTATTCATACTGCGAATTTTTGTTTCGGTTGGTATGTTTTTCGATTTGTTATTTTTCCCGTCATTACACAGAAAAAAAATTATCAAGCCAATTATTATTGTTGGAAATCCCCGGAGCGGCACTACTTTTTTACAACGTTTTCTTGTCAACCAAAAAATCGGCGTTGGCATGCAATTGTGGAAAATGCTTTATCCTTCATTAACTCTGCAAAAGTTAATCAAACCTTTTCTGCCTATCATGGAAAAAATCAGTCCGGCACGTTTCCATTTCCATGCGGCACACCAAACAAATTTAACGGCAATTGAAACTGATGACCCTGCTTTGCTTTTCCGCTATTTTGACGGTTTTTTTGTCTATGGCTTTTTTCTGGCTTGGGCAAAAGATGATTTAAAATCACATTTTGACCCGCGGGTGAGGGACACATCCAAGAGGGATTTCGCCTGGCTCGAAAAAGTCTGGAAACGCAATCTGGTTGCTGAGAATCATGAGCAAATAATAGGAAAACTTTTCTCACTCGGTGTCAGATTGCCTCAATTTTTAAGTCAATTTCCTGGCGCTAAGATTTTATATACCATCAGGGACCCTCTCGAAACAGTACCTTCAGGGTTGAGTTTGGTTACCGGTGTTCTGGATGGCAGATTCGGTTTCTGGAAGCTACCCAAAGAAAAGCGTGATTTATTCATTGAACGCCTTTACCAGGCATTTCTTGAGCTTAGTATTCGATTCCATGACGATTACGTAGAGGGAAAGATAGCAAAGGAAAAAGTTAAAATAGTCAGGTATGACAGAATGATGGCAGATTTTGATGGTTTGATGCAGGAGCTGCTCCCATTCCTTGAAATTGAACCTTCATCCGAACTGTTAAGCATTATACGGAAAACATCAGAAAAACAACGTGAACATAAAAGTGAACATAAATATTCACTTGCACAGTTTGGTTTGAGCGAGGAGAGAATCAGTAGAGATTATGAAAAAATTTATATAACATTTTTTTAAAAATTATGCAAAATAATAAACCGTTTGTTATTTGGTTCACAGGGTTATCGGCAAGTGGGAAAACCACTTTGTCGGAACATTTGAAATTGATTTTATCGAATATTGGATTAGCTTCAGTCTTATTCGATGGAGACACTATGAGGCAGGGTATAAGTAAGGATTTGGGTTTCAGCGATGAAGACAGGAAAGAAAACATTCGCAGGACCGCCGAGATGGCAAAGCTCGCAGCATTATCGGGAGTGAATGCAATATGTGCCCTAATATCTCCTTTCTTAGAGGATAGGGAGGCGGCAAGGCACATTTTATCGGAGTATAATTTCATTGAAGTTTTTGTTGATACACCTTTTGAAGTTTGCGAAAAAAGAGATCCAAAAGGATTTTACAAAAAAGCAAGAATCAGAGAAATCATAGATTTCACCGGTATTGATTCGATTTATGAAAAGCCTTTGAATCCTGAAATTAGAATCAATACCGATGAGATTTCAACTGAAGATGCTGTTAAAATGATTTTGGATTATTTAAGTGGAAAAGAGTTGATTTCTTAATTAAAATAAATAATTCTATATTGTTGTAACAAAACACAAAATATTGTGTTATTGTAATGTAAAAAGATTTTAATGTATCAAATAATAAAATCAAGTTTCGAGGCACGATAGAGGTACATTTTAGGAAGTAAAGTTTTTAATATTATTTGGATGATTATTATGAAAAAGATAATTTCAATCTCTCTGTTTATTTTTTTATTTTTTTGTTACATTAAAGCTCAAGGCCCCAATCTTATAAATGTAACTTACATGGATAATCCATACCCCGGTTATATGTTTTTGGATCCTTCCCTTCCGGGAAATTTCTATCTCGTTGACAACGCAGGAGTGCCTATATATAATAAACATCTGGGAAGCAATTTTGCGATTACAAATCTCAATTTACAAAGTGATGGGAATATTAGCTTATTCTGGGTTACAAAATTTTATACGTTTGATAAAAATTTTGAATTAATTGACAGCTTTAGCTGTGTTGGGGATTATAATGTTGATTTCCATGACTTTATCATTTTACCAGATGGTAGAATTATACTTTTAGGTAACGAAACGAGAACAATGGATCTAAGTCAGACCGTAACCGGAGGACAAAAAGAAGCAATAGTAATTGGGAGTATTATACAAGAATTGGATAAATACAAAAACTTAATTTTTCAGTGGAATTCTCTTGACCATTTTAAAATTACTGATGTTGTTCAGGATGAAGAATTAACACAACCTTTGATAGTATCCTGTCATATGAACTCAATCGACATTGATATTGACGGGAATATATTAGCCTCAAGCCGTGTGCTTGATGAAATAACCAAAATAAATAGTAAGACAGGAGAAATTATCTGGAGACTTGGAGGAAAAAAATGCAAAAACAATCAATTTGTTTTTCTTAATGACACAATTGATGGATTTTACGGATTTTCGCATCAACATTCGGTTACGTTGCTTCCGAATGGGAATATTTTGATTTTTGACAATGGGAATCTTAAGCCAAATCCGTATTCAAGGGCTGTAGAATACAAATTAGATGAAACGAATAAAACAATTGAAAAAGTATGGGAGTACTCTCCTTTTCCGGAAATCTATTCACAAGTAATGGGAAATGTACAAAGGTTACCGAACGGAAATACGTTGATTGGCTGGGGTGGAAATTCAAGTCAATTGATTGCAACTGAGCTGAAGCCTGATGGGAGCAAGGCATTGGAGATTAACGGATATCTGAATTACGCTGTATATAAATACATTTTCCTAATGCATGCTGTAACTCTCGATGTTGATAAAAAAGGAATTTATGATTTTAATAAGGATACCAATATAACAGATGTAAAAATTTTAATAAATAATTTTGTTGGGGATGGTAATATTTCTGTTGCAAAGCATTTTTATCAACCGCATAACTTAGAATTTCCGCCTCCTTCGCAGCTGGAAGTTGGTAAAACGAGATGGGTCGTTTCTAAGAATGGAATAAATGATTTGGATGCTACAATTAGATTTTATGTTAGTTATGATACTACTGATAATGTGAATGATTATTTTATTTTTTGCAGAGAATATGAAGGGAAAGGCAGTTTTTCTCAATTAGAAACCAGATATAATAATATTGAAAAATGCCTGGAGGCTGAAATAAAGGGTTCGGGAGAGTTTATTATTGGAATTATACCTTCGGTACTTGCTCCGATAGCACTTTATCCGCTGGATAGTGCTAATGATGTTGAAGTAAATAGTGCTATAATGTGGCAGACAATGTCAATATCATCAGAGTTTAGATTTCAGCTTTCCCATTATCCTGATTTCTCTGTTTTGTTAATTGATTCCTCAAATATAACTAATACCCGGCTCGATTTAAACTTTGAGTACAATACAACATATTATTGGCATGTAAGAGCTTTTAATGAAGATGAACAAAGCCAATGGTCAAAGACTTTTATGTTCACGACAAGGCCGAGGGTTATTCTGACGTGGTCTTCTTTACTTTATCCCCCGGACAAAGATTCTTCGGTTCCTGTAACAGGCAAATTAGAATGGGAAGAGGTTAAGGGAGCTTTGTTTTATAATGTTGATGTTGCACTCGACCCGGATTTTACGATTCCAGTTTTAAAAAGATTTAACATTGATACAAATCAATTAAACTATAATAGCCTTTTACCCGAAAGGCCCCATTACTGGCGTGTATCTTCGTCCAATAGCTATCAAGTAAGCGATTGGTCGCCTGTGTGGATGTTTGTAACCGAACCGGCTTTAGAGGTTATTAACCGGGTTGACAATTATAAAATCGAAATTAAGCAAAGCAATAATAAGCTGATATTAAAATATAACGATAACTTTTCGGGTCAATTTGTATTGGGTATTTATGATTTAAGAGGGTACAAAATTATTGATGCAAATGGGTATGTAAATGACCTGAAAAATAATACAATCGAACTTGATATAAGCAGTCTTTATAGTGGTTATTATTTCTTTAGAATTATTATTGAAGACAAAATTGAATGTGGTAAGATACTTGTTGATTAAAAAATTATTTTTGATGATTGTCATGAAACAGATAATATCAATCACATTGTTGATTTTTTTATTGATTGTTAATTTAAATGCAGTTGACAATAATTCTTTTAATCTGACCATCAAAGATAATCCATCACCGGGTTACATTTTTATGACTCCATATCTTTCGCAACAATTTTTCTTGATAGACAACACCGGTGAACCTGTTCTTATGAAAAAGACGGAAAATTTTGATGATTTTATCAATCCGAAATTACAACCCAACGGATTGTTAAGCTTTTTTTCCGGTACGAAGTATTATGTTATGAATGATAATTATGAATTAGTTGATAGCTTTAGTTGTGTTGGGGATTACGAGGTTGATTTTCACGACTTGATTCTTCTGCCGAATGGCAACACTGCAATGTTAGGCCGCGAAAAAAGAGTGATGGACTTAAGTAAGATAGTGACTGATGGACAAAAAAATGCTAATGTTATTGGCAGCATAATACAAGAATTAGACAAGAATAAGAATGTCGTTTTTCACTGGAGTTCTTTTGACCATTTTCAAATAACTGATGTTACTCCTGATGTTGACTTGACTCAAAGTGGAATAATATCCTGCCATATGAACTCGATATTTTATGATACTGACGGAAACATTATTGCATCGAGCCGTGTTCTTGATGAAATTACCAAAATTGACCGAAACACCGGTAATATAATCTGGAGGCTTGGAGGAAAGGAATGTAAGAATAATCAGTTTCGATTTCTTAATGATACTATTGACGGATTTTATGGGTTTTCGCATCAACATTCGGTTACTAGGTTATCCAATGGTAATCTCTTACTATTCGACAATGGTGACATTAAACCCAAACCATACTCGAGAGCAGTAGAATATAAATTGGATGAAACAAATAAAACGATAGAAAAAGTGTGGGAATACATGGAATTCCCCGAAGTTAGTACTTTTTCAATGGGCAATGTACAGAGGTTGAAAAACGGAAATACAATGATTGGCTGGGGCATTAATACAAGAAATTTGACTGCGACAGAAGTGAAACCCGATGGAACAAAGATGTTGGAAATCGTTGGTTATCAGAACTATTCTGTTTATAAATTTATTTACAAAATGAATGCAGTAACACTCCTTGCTGATAAACCTGGAAATTACGACTTTAATCTTGATACAAATAAGACAAACGTTAAGTTAGCTATTAATAATTTAAGCGGAGAAGGTGATATTTCCGTTGAAAAGCATTATTACCAACCTCATAATTTAAAGTTTGCAGGGCAGGAACCCGTGGGAATTCAGGGTATCAGATGGGTCCTTTCATTAGATAGCGGAAGAAGTATTGACGCTGTAATAAAATTTTTTATATCAGCTAAATGTGCAATTGATTTCATTAATTATAATGTTTATTATAGGCCTCATGAAGGAACCGGAGATTTCATTGCTTTAGAAACTATATATAATAATATAGAGGGATGTTTTGAAGCAAATATCGGAGGCTCCGGTGAGTTCATCCTTGGAATCCTCTCTTCAATGATAGCTCCTATTGCAGTTTTCCCACCTGATAGTGCAAAAGGTGTAGAAATATCGACCTCATTTATCTGGCATCCAATGTCAGTTTCTTCAGAATATAGATTTCAGCTTTCTTATTATCCTGATTTTTCTGATTTGATTAAAGATTCTTCAAATATAATTGACACTACTCTCGATTTAAATTTGAATTATGATACAACTTATTATTGGCGGGTTAAGGCATTTAATGAGGTTGAACAAAGCCCTTGGTCACGGACCTATATGTTTGTAACAGAAGATGCATCATTTGTTGATAATGAAAATAAAAGAAATGATAAATTATTTGTATTCTCAAATGGGGGTAATCTTTCATTTAATTTAAGAAATTTTAGAACTGGCTATTACAAGCTTAATTTGTTTGATATCACCGGAAACATTGTTTCTGAGTGGAACGTATATTGTAATAGCAATAATAATTTGAATTTTAATATTCATAATATTGATATTAATCCGGGTATCTATTTATACAGAATTTTATCTGTTGACTGTATAATATCAGGAAAAATACTAATACAAAAGTAAAAATGCGAAACATTGTTTTTAAATTATTAATTTGTGTAATTCTTCTATTTATTTTAAGTTCAAATAGAGCTCAAAACGAAATAACCGTAGTAACTCTCGACAATCCTGCACCAGGTTACCTGTTAATGGATTCGTATCAACCGGGATATATCAAAATGATTGACAATTCCGGAATTGTGGTTTATAAAAAAAAGATTGAGTATAATGAATCAGTAAGAAGTTTTGTGGAACAATCAAATGGATTGTTTACATATTTTGTTCATAATAAATTTTATGTAATTAACAGTGAACTGGTACTTCTCGATAGCTTTACATGCAAAAATGGGTATGAAACTGATTTCCATGATTTCAAATTATTAAATAACAACCACGCCCTTCTTCTGGGAATAAAATTAGACACGGTTGATATGAGTGTTATTGTTCCTGGTGGAAATCCTGAAGCTATTTTAAGGTCCTCAGTAATTCAGGAACAAGATGAAAATAAAAACGTTGTATGGGAATGGAAAACTCTCGACCATTACCTTATAACCGACGCTACTAACGATGTAGACCTGACCAATCAACAGATTGAATGGGTACATACGAACTGTGTTCAATTGGATTTTTACGGGAATTTACTAATATCAAATCGAAACATTGATGAAATTACAAAGATAAACAAGCAGACAGGTAATATAATCTGGCGGCTTGGTGGAATGCAATGTAAAAATAATCAATTTACTTTTTTGAATGATACAATAAATGGATTTTGGGGATTTTCTCACCAACACTCTGTTCACAGACTTTCGAACGGCAATCTTCTCCTTTATGATAATGGGAATCTGAGACCTTCACCATTTTCAAGAGCTGTGGAATATGAAATTGATGAAACAAATAAAACAATTCGGAAGATTTGGGAATACAAGGCTTTTCCTGATGTTTTTTCTATGTTTCAGGGCAGCGTACAAAGGCTTCCAAATGGAAATACGTTAATCAGTTGGGGAACAAATACACAACAAATGGTAGTGAATGAAGTCAGTCCTGAAGGGTCAAGAGCTATAGATATTAGGAACTTCGAACCTAATATGGGAATATCATATATGGCAATGAGGTCTCCGATAAATATGGCTTCAAAATTAATTTTGATAGAGAATAAAGGAAATTATAATTTTTTTGATGACAATAATAAAACTGCGGTGTCACTGAATATACAAAGCATGATTGGCTCGGGTTTTGTATCGGTGGAAAGACATTATTATACTCCTCACAATATTTCACACGAAGAAAGTTCCCCACTTACAACCTATGGACACAGATGGGTTCTGAATAACAAAGGTATCAGCCAATTCACAGGTAAAATTATTTTTAAATTATCAGAAATTGACAGCCTCGATTCACCTGAAAAATATAATATATATTGGCGGAAGCAGGAAGGAAGCGGAAATTTTACTATTCTTGAAACATCTTATAATAAATCTTTGGGAACCATCGAATCCTATATCAGTTCATTCGGTGAATTTATACTTGGAGAACCACCTAAATATATAGTTCCTGAACATCTTTCACCTGAAAATAATTCAAAGAAAAACAATGTTTCCCTTGCATTAATATGGGAACAATCTGCAGGAGCGAATTCATACAGGCTTCAAATTTCCCAAAACAATATTTTTTCTGCGATTATAATAGATACCTTAATTATTGGAGATACTTCATTCACATATAATACATTCCCGAATAATACAACATATTATTGGCGGCTCAAATCCTTGTATGATACGAATGAAAGTAATTGGTCGAATCCATGGAATTTCACAACATTATTGAAATCTCCATTATTGATTAAACCTATTAATGGCGAACAAGATTTTCCACTTAGTGGTTTTCTTGAATGGTATTCAGTAACTGGAGCAACTTATTACAAAATCAATATTTCTGAGAGGTCCGATTTTGATTCAATTATAGTAGATGAAACGGGTATAACTGATACAATCTTCAGCACAGTTCTTCCAGATTATAAGAGAAATTATTACTTCCGTGTCAAGGCGATGAATTTCGATAACGAAAGTTTATGGTCTGATACAATTTCATTCACAACCATTGATAAAAAAATGCCTTCAGTACCAATTCTACTTTATCCACCAAATGATACTATTGATATGTCAACTTCGGGATACTTAAGATGGAACCCGGTAATTGACGTTACAAGCTACAACGTTGAAATTTCAATATATCCGGATTTTCTTTCTTACTCTTTAAATGGAATGAATATTGATTCCACATACTTTTTTTATAGTGGAATAGATTATAATACGATATATTACTGGCATGTAGCATCTGTCAATGAGTTAGGCACTAGTGAATGGTCGGATACATGGATGTTTGTGACCCAAAAGGAATTGTCTGTAAATAATGATAATAATAATATTAATAAATTATACGTTTTATCAACCGGAGATATTTTTACAATTATAATACGAAATTGTGAGCCAGGTTCTTATTTATTAAAATTGTACGATGTCAGAGGGTACTCTGTTAAAGAATCTTTCGGAATTTGTTATGATAACGATGAGGTTGCAATTAAAATTAACAAATCAGATCTGAATTCTGGACTATATTTATATAGATTATTAATCAGTCATCAAATTATTACAGGTAAAATTTTTATTCAAAACTGAGAGCGAAATGGTTTTAAAGAAATTATATATTGGTATTATACTTTTATTCTTATTAGATTTTTATACAACAGAATCTCAAGGAGATCTGACTGTTGAAACACTCGACAACCCTGCACCCGGTTATATTTTACTTGATTCTTTTATAGAGGGATATCTGACAATAATTGATAATTCCGGATTCATGACCTATAAAAAAAGTTTTAATAATATTAAAACTGCCAATACTTTTAGTATACAGCAGAATGGTTTATTAACATTCTATGCCAATAGCAAATTTTATGTGATAAATAGTAATTTTATTCTTCTCGATAGTTTCGCTGTAAAAAATTCATTATTGATTGATCCCCACGATTTTAAGCTGACAAATGAGGGCCATGCATTTTTTCTTTGTAATGAGTATGATACTGTCGATATGAGTATAATTGTTCCGGGAGGAAAACCCAATGCTGTATTAAGGTCTTCAGTTATTCAGGAGCAGGATGGAAATAAAAATGTAGTATGGGAATGGAATACTATAGACCATTATAAGGTAACCGATGCTACTTCAAGTGTCGACTTGACTCAGCAAAATGTGTCATGGGTGCATACTAATAGTATTGAATTTGATAATGATGGAAATGTTCTCGTTTCGAGCCGTGATTTGGATGAAATAACAAAAATTAACAAACAGACAGGTGATATTATATGGCGGCTTGGGGGCAAGGAATGTAAGAATAATCAATTTACTTTTTTAAATGATACTGTAGATGGTTTTTGGGGATTTTCGCACCAGCACTCAATAAACCTGCTTCCAAACGGGAACCTTCTTCTGTTCGATAACGGGACATTGAAACCTACACAATATTCAAGAGCCGTGGAATACAAAATTGATGAATTAAATAAAACGGTACAAAAGGTTTGGGAGTACAAATGTTCTCCTGATTTATTTTCAATCTCTCAGGGTAGCGTGCAAAGGCTTCCAAACGGGAATACTGTTATAGGATGGGGAGCAAATATTCAGCAGATTACTTTTACCGAAGTTACTCCCGATGGCTCGATAGCAATGGAGGCAAAGAATTTTCCATCCTACAAGGTAATGCGTTATCCTTTAATTATGGCTTCAAAACTTATTTTAGTGCAGAATAACGGTAATTACAGCTTTTCGGATACTTCTAACGAAACAGGTGTATCTCTGAACATATCAGGGATGACCGTTTCCGGTTATATATCTGTTGAAAGACATTACTATACTCCCCATATTGTCTCTTACGAAGGTTTGCCTCCCTTTAAAACATATGGTCACAGATGGGTGCTGAATAACAAAGGTATCAGCCAATTCACAGGCAAAATTATTTTCAAATTATCTGAAATTGACAGCCTCGACTCACCACAAATGGATAAAATATATTGGCGAAAAAATGAGGGAAACGGCAGTTTTAAAGAATTGGAAACTACTTTTAATCAAACTCAGGGAACTCTTGAAGCCAACATCAGTTCATTTGGAGAGTTCATTATTGCAGAGCCACAGGTTTACCAGATACCTTTACTAATAGCTCCTGCCGATAGTTCAAAGAAAAATCCAACTGTCCTGGATTTAATATGGCGCAATGTTATCGGGGCTGATTCATACAGGCTTCAGGTTTCTGAGAATAAAAATTTTACATTAAATTTAGTTGACTCATTAATTACTTCAGATACTTCTTTCATATTAACCGGACTTGAGAATAACAAGACTTATTACTGGCGGTCGAAATCTTTCTATGATTCTAATGAAAGCTATTGGTCTAATCCCTGGGCTTTCACAACTTTATTAAAGTCACCTGAATTGATAGAACCTGCCGATGGTGAAACCGATTTTCCGGTCAGAGGACTGTTTGAATGGGATTCTGTAGCAGGAGCAGAATATTACAAAATAAATATTTCGAAAACACCTGAATTCGATTCAATTTTTGTTGATGAAACAGGTATAACAGATACAAGCTACAGCTTTGCTGTTTTTGATTTTGCCAGAAACTATTATTGGCGTGTCAAGGCAATGAATTTAGATAATGAAAGTATTTGGTCCGATACGAACACTTTCACAACCGAAAAAAAGGAAGTTCTGGTTGCTCCTGTTTTACTATATCCTGCAAACGATACTACGGATGTACCTTTGTATGGGTTTCTTTATTGGAATCCTGCTAAAAATGCTGATAGTTATAATCTTGAACTTTCTTTATATTCTGATTTCCATAAAAATATTGTTTCAAATAAGGGTATAGGTTCTACCTCGCATTATTACAGTGAATTAAAATATGATACAACTTATTACTGGCATGTATCTTCAGTTAATATGTATGATACAAGTGCCTGGTCCGATACATGGAACTTTAGAACTCAGAAAATAGAAGATGTGGCTGATAATAATACAAATGAATTATATTTAAAAATTGATATGGAGGGAAATATCATAATTCAATCGGATATTTATACGAACATGGCATATTTTACTATTATTGATATTACCGGGAGGGTAATCCTCAGTCAGAAATTATTACAAATCCCAATAATAATAAGCAGTGAAAAATTAAATAGGGGAATTTATTTTTATAAAATAAGCACGAATGGCAATATTTTCAAAGGGAAAATATTAATTTATTGATTATACATTTTATATGTTATTGATGGGTAATGCCGTTTATTTCATTGAAAAAAGTAAGAGTTGTTATTTATTTCATTAGACATAAATATTAGAAGTCTTTGTTGTATTATTATTTCTTAAGAATATTTTTAGGTGTGGAAATTGAGTCAGGAAAGATACTTATTAACTTACAAGTCAATCATTCGTCATTTAATAACGATATTATACCTTCTTTTTTTAGGTTTTGGGCAAACATTATCTCAAAACGAAATTACCGTAGTAACACTCGATAATCCTTCGCCCGGATATTTGTTCCTTCAATCAAATTTACTGGATTATATCGGATTCGTTGATAATTCCGGAAAAGTAGCATATAAAAAAAAATTAAAAGAGTCAGAAACTGCAATAACATTACAATTGCAGCCCAATGAAAGGATTTCATATTTTTCTAACAACAAATTTTATATTGTTGATTATGATTTCAACATTATAGACAGTTTCGCATGTAAGAACGGATATGATACTGATTTCCATGATTTAAAGTTGACATCTGACGGTCATGCTTTTCTCTTAGGAATAAAGTATAGTACAGTTGATATGAGCGTCGTTGTAACAGGTGGAAAACCCGATGCAGTTCTATGGTCAGTTGTTATACAGGAGCAGGATGAAAACAAAAACGTTGTTTGGGAATGGAGCACACAAGACCATTATCAGGTTACAGATGCCACTTCTGATATTGACTTAACACAGAAATATATAGACTGGGTTCATACGAATTGGATAGAAATTGATTATGATGGAAATATTCTGATTTCCAGTCGTTACTTGGATGAAATAACAAAAATTAACAAACAGACGGGTGATATTATATGGCGGCTTGGGGGCAAGGGATGTAAAAATAATCAATTCACTTTTTTGAATGATACTGTTGATGGTTTTTGGGGCTTTTCGCACCAGCACACTTTTCACAGGTTATCAAACGGCAATCTTCTTCTTTATGATAACGGAAATCTGAAACCTGTACAATTCTCAAGAGCAGTGGAATATGAAATTGATGAAGTTAATAAAACAATTCGCAAGGTATGGGAATACCACAATTTTCCTGAATTATTTTCACTGTCTCAGGGAAGTGTCCAAAGACTGCCAAACGGCAACACAATAATTGGATGGGGTACGAATCATCAACAGATGACTTTAACTGAAGTCAGGCCTGATGGTTCCAGAGCAATGGGAGTGATGAACTTTGATACATATCTTTCTTCGCGTTATCCCGTAAAAATGGCATCTAAGCTGCTTATGGCCCAGAATTCCGGTAATTATAGCTTTTCGGATACAGGTAATAAAACTGGAGTTGCACTGAACATTTACACCATGACCGGCTCAGGCTATGTTTCTGTTGAAAGGCATTATTATTCTCCTCACAATATTTCATTCGAGGATAGTCCTCCGCTTAATACTTATGGGCACAGATGGGTGCTGAATAATAAAGGTATCAGCCAATTCTACGGAAAAATCTTTTTCAGCATTTCTGATATTGAAAGTCTTGATTCACCTGAGAAAAATAAAATATATTGGCGAAAAAATGAGGGAAACGGCAGTTTTAAAGAATTGGAAACTACTTTTAATCAAACTCAGGGAACTCTTGAAGCCAACATCAG
>MHAY01000081.1 GCA_001804705.1 Ignavibacteria bacterium RIFOXYC2_FULL_35_21 | reverse complement strand
GGATTTTATTTGTTTTATGTTCCTCTTCAAAAAGAAAAATTTTATTTTGCATTGTTGTTGAATAAAAAATGACTTTATAAGGAACGACTAAATATTAAATTGCATCAATTATATATCAAATGACACATGAAACCAAAAAAGGTCTCAGAAAAAATCAAAATAATTTTAAAAAAATGTCATGCCTCTAATTGCAATAACACAAAAAAATGGAAAATGTCACAGTGTTAATGAAAAATATTTTTTCTAATTAAAGAGTAATTAGTCCTATTTCAGTTATGAAATTTTATATAATAGGGTTTCGATTCTAATTGTAAATTTTAAACTAAAAATTAAATAATTCAAAATTTATTCTTATTTTGTATAAAACTAAAATTAATGAATTATGAAGTTTTGATTACAAATTGTGATGGTTAAGAGGACTGAAGCAAATAGTGTTTTACCGGTTAATTTTGAATATCTATTTCTTATATTAGGACTGGCATTCGGAATACTATTTGTGTTTATTAATCCTCCCTACCAGACGAATGACGAAGACAGACACTTCTATGCGGCTTACTCTATTTCTGTTGGGCAGTTGAACCCGATAAATAAAAACAATATGAGCGGCACAGCTTTACCGAAGAACCTCGTAGCCATTACCCAAAGCTTTCAGGGTTTACCTTTCTTCCAGGGAGCGAAAATCAGCACGGATAAAGTCAAACAAGCATTAAAACTGCCGCTATATGAAAAGGACACTATATTTTATCCAAATCCACAGCTTGTTGGAAATCCATTACCTTATGTACCACAAGTCGCAGGAATGGTAGTTGGTAAGATTTTTAATTCTAATCCTATTTGGCTGATGAGATTCGGAAGACTCGGCGGATTATTGGCATTTTTGCTTATTATATTCTTTGCGATTAGAATAACACCTATATTCAAATCTGTCTTTTTCCTTTATGGTTTGACGCCAATGACACTTTACCAGGGAGCATCAATAACTTATGATTCACTCAGCATAGCTACTTCATTTCTGCTCATAGCACTTGCTCTTTACTATGCTTTGGAGAAAAAAGAAATAACGATTAAAGATTTGATAGTTTTCGGAGTTATAGCTCTAATACACCGCTTCTCAAAGGATGGGTATATTCTTCTACCATTCCTGATATTCCTTGTGCCGCCTGCAAAATTCGGGGGCATAAAAAAGCTGGCTTATGTTTATCCATCAATAGCTGTATTTTTTATTTTTCTTTATTTCCTTCCCGGATGGACATGGGGAACTTATATTTCCGGTCTTAATCTGCAAGCTCCCCCGGGTGGAATTAAAGATTTCGTATATGGCAGTGCTACAGATTTCGGAAGGCTTCTCGACAGTCCTTTCCATCATCTGAAAAATATAGTTAACAGCTTCCTTTTCCAAAGAAAAGATTGGGTGGGAGGTGTTATTGGAAGATTCGGATATTCCTACACACTGCTTCCAACGTTTTTCCTTATTATTCATGGCTTGGTGCTGTTAACTGTGGCTTTCTTAGACAGTAGAAAAGATATTGTATTGAGCCTTACACAGAAAGTTATTATATTCTGCGCAGGTTTCGGAACTCTTGTTTTGATTATCGTTGGATTTTACCTGAGCAGTCCGATTGGTGCCGCAAACATATTCGGCCTGCAGGGGAGGTATTTTGTTCCTGCAATTCCACTTGTTCTGCTTGTGCTTTACAATAGCGTTTTTGAATTGAAATTCTGGACAAGATGGAAAAGCCTGATTCTATCGCTCTATGTCATTGCATCGCTGACCTACACAGTGATATTCATGGACGGGTATTTTTACGTGCCATAGTAATTTTTTCACAGATTTCTATGAAATGGAATTATAAAAATTGGAAATAATCCAGGGGAAAAAACCGGACAACGGCATTATTGCTATCATCATCAGTCTTATTGCATTAGCTGTATTTCTGTTTGACACGAAAATTGTCAGCAATCCACTTATACTGATTTTACTCTCTGTTATTATATTACTGCCGTTCCGAAAAGAATCCCAGTTCATACGCAGGTTGATTCTGATAATATCTTTAATATTTATCGGGTGGGTGATTGCCGACCTTGGATTTGCCATACTTCCTTTTGCAATCTCATTTTTAATCGCATATCTTTTAAATCCGTTTATTAAAAAATTAAAAGAGAGGAAGATTCCTCGCTGGCTATCAGCCTTAGTTATTGATTTACTATTTATCGGGATAATCACAGCAGTAGCAGTATATATATTCCCTATTATATTCTCTCAGCTTGATGATGCTTTAAAAAAGATTTCTACGCTTGTAACCAGCGTATCCAAAGACCTGGATGAAAGAAGCATTTACAAGTTCTTCTCTAAGTTTGGTTTCGATAAAAAGACATTCAGAGGAATTTTCCAGGCAGAATTTATTCCGAGGCTCGAGGGAATTTTATCAGGCATCCTTCATGCCTTTCTTGAATTTCTGACTAATCTTTCTGTTGTCGCAACTAAGCTTGTTAATGTGGTTCTTGTTCCGGTACTATTATTCTATTTTCTTAAAGATTTTCAGAAAATCCGTGATTTAGTCAGGAAAATCCTCGAGCAAAGAAACCAAAAATTACTGAATGATTTAGGCCGGATCGACATCATGCTCAGGAAATATATAGGATGGCAAATCACTGCGGCTATAATAGTCGGAACAGTATGTTCGGTAGCTTTTTCTATTTTCAATGTACCATATTCGATTGTGCTTGGAATGATGTGCGGTGTATTAAATCCAATTCCATATATCGGCTTGTTTGCAAGTATGATTATCAGCATTTTAACGATACTAATTGTTGACCCTCCGAATGTGTTTCAACTTATTTTGGTGGTTCTGATAGTAATTAATTCGATGCACTTCATTAATGCATATTTGCTCGAGCCTAACATAGCAGGTAAACAGGTCGGATTACACCCTGTGATTCTGATAGCATCATTATTTGTATTTGGTGGGTTATTCGGCTTCTTCGGATTAATTATTGCAGTACCTTTGACAGCAACGCTAATGATGTTTTACCGCGACTGGCTTGTGAAATATACGAATCCTGATAATTCCGAAAAGAATGGAAATTATATCAATCAGGAATAAAAAAAAGTATTATAAATATGGACAAAGAGTCGGCTTTAGAATTAGCATCTAAATACATATCATATTTAAAAGAGAACAATTATGATATTGTAAAAGCTATTCTATTTGGTTCTTTTGCTAAAGGTGATTTTGATAATGACAGTGATATTGATATAGCAGTCATTTTTAAAAACCTTGATGATAAATTTAAAACCCAGGTAAAATTATTTATGCTCACACCTAAGTTCGATACAAGAATTGAACCTCATCCCATTGATATAAATGATTTCAATCATAACAATCAATTTGCACATGAAATTATAAAGTACGGTATAGAAATTACTTAAAATTCAATTTTGAAAAATTAGCATATATTTAATAAACGTTAAATTTCTATTTCTTTATCTTCATTCCTTCATCCAGCAATTCATTTACTGTGCAGAGAGAATCGGATTCTGCATAGAACCTTATTAAGGGCTCTGTGCCTGATGACCTGATGAGTAACCACCCGTTATCAGTAAAGAATTTGTATCCGTCTTTGGTTTCAATTCTGAGGACATCGAACCTTCCGAGTTTCTTTGGCATTTTCTCACAGCCGCCGATTATAGCATCCTTTTGCTGTTGTGTTACCCTGACGTCACGCCGCAGATAGCGGTGAATGCCAAATTCTTCGTCAAGTTCGTCGCATAGCTGTTTAAGTGATTTCTTCTCAGCCGCCATCACCTCGAGAAGAAGCATACCGTTGAAAATACCATCGCGTTCGGGTATGTGAAGTATGGTACCCAAACCTCCTGATTCCTCACCGCCAATAAGGATTTTCTCTTCGGTCATAAGTTTTGCAATATGCTTGAACCCGACAGGTGTCTCGTGCAATTTAATTGATTTCTTCTCGCAGTATTTGTTAACCATTGAAGTAAGCGAAACAGTTTTTGCAACCGAACCTCTCTTTTTCTTCTTTTCATACAGATATTTCAGAAGTATCATAAATACGTGGTGCGAATCAACAAAATTGCCTTCGTGGTCAACGGTACCCAAGCGGTCAGCATCGCCGTCGGTTGCTAATCCGATGTCGTACCCGCCGGTTTTGACAGCATCCATCAACTCGTAAAGATTCTCTGGCATTGGCTCGGGATGATGTATATTCCCGAACGAAGGGTTGTAATAATCATGAAGCTCCCTGACATTAGGAATAAGCATCTTCATTGTATTTATTCCGGCACCATGCATAGGGTCATAGATGATTTTATACTTTGCATCCAAAATAGACTGCATATCAATTTTCTTTTTGATGTACCTGACATAAGATTCTTTAGCATCGAAATACCGAATCTTTCTTGTCTTAATATAAAGGTCCATCGGTTTCATATTCAGTTTCGGTACCTTCCCGTTGATTTTCTTTACTTCGGCTTCGAGTTTAGCAACGGTTTCGGGTGTTGCTGGACCTCCGAAGTTTGCCTTGATTTTATAACCGTTATATTGAGGTGGATTGTGGCTTGCAGTAATTATAATACCAAGGTCGGCATCTTTCTGCTTTGTATGGAAAGATACTTGGGGAGTAGAAGAAAATGTATCGGTCAACTGCACGGTTATGTCATGGTAAGCAAGAATCTGAGCAGTTTCTTCAGCAAACTCTTTTGATAAAAACCTTGTATCATATCCTATAACCACGGATTGCTTCTTACTGCCAATCTTTTTTAGCAGTCTTGCTGTTGCAACAGCAACAATTTCAAGATTTGCAAATGTAAAATCGCGGGCTATCAAACCCCGCCATCCGTCAGTACCAAATGAAATCATGATATGAAAGCTTTATTGTGAATAATATTTTGTTACATCTCAATTTCAATTATTTTTTTTCAAAATTTAAAATTCAAAATTTAAAGGGTGCTATTCATAGTAAAATGAAAATTCCGCTTTACCCGAATATATAGCTTCCTGGCCGAGTAATTCTTCTATCCTTAAAAGTTGATTATACTTAGCAACCCTGTCTGTTCTGCTCGGAGCACCGGTTTTAATTTGTCCTGAATTAGTTGCTACTGCAATATCGGCAATCGTTGTATCTTCTGTTTCACCTGAGCGGTGCGATATAATAGTACTATAAGCATTCCTTTGAGCAAGCTGAATAGATTCGAGCGTTTCGGTCAGAGTACCGATTTGATTTACTTTAATTAGCACTGCATTGCCAACTCCTTCTCTGATTCCTCTTGCTATATATTCAGGATTAGTTACGAATATATCATCACCTATCAACTGTACTTTTTGTCCGAGTGCTTTTGTTAACTTCACCCAGCCGTCCCAGTCGTTCTCTCCGAGTCCATCTTCTATGGTAGCGATTGGATATTTTTTGCAAAGCTCGACATACCAGCTAATCATTTCATCAGATGTTAAAAGTTTTCCTGTGGATTTGAACATCTTGTATTTTCCGTCCTCAACCATTTCACTTGCTGCAGTGTCAATTGCCAGTAGAATGTCATCTTTTGGTTTATAGCCAGCCGCATTCACAGCTTCGAGAATCACATCAAATGCTTCCTCGTTGGATTTTAGCGATGGGGCAAAACCACCTTCATCGCCGACAGAGGTAGAATAGCCCTTCGATTTTAGGACTTTCTTCAGGTTATGAAAAACTTCGGCACCCATTCTTAATGCTTCCTTAAAAGTTGGTGCTCCAACTGGAATAACCATGAATTCCTGGATGTCCACAGTGTTATCGGCATGTTTCCCTCCATTGAGAATGTTCATCATAGGTGAAGGCAAAACACGGGCATTCACTCCTCCAATGTACTTATAAAGAGGCAGATAATAAGATTCTGCCGAGGCTTTTGCACAGGCAAGGGAAACGCCGAGAATAGCATTAGCTCCCAGGTTTGATTTATTCTTTGTACCGTCAAGTTCGCAAAGTATCCTGTCAATCTGAACCTGCTCAGATGCATCCAAGCCTTCCAGTGAATCTGCGATAATATTATTAACGTTATCAACTGCTTTAGAAACACCATTTCCCAGAAATCTTGACTTATCACCATCCCTCAATTCACAGGCTTCATGCTCCCCTGTGCTTGCTCCCGAAGGAACAGCCGCTACTCCGATTGAACCGTCTTCGAGTGCCACTTCCACCTCGACAGTCGGATTGCCCCGCGAATCAAGAATCTCCCTTGCATGAATATCAATAATTAATGTGCTCATTTTCTATCCTTATATTTAATAATAAATTATTCATTAGTAACTCATTTTAAGCAACATAATAAAATTTTCAATTTACAATTTTAAATTTTCATTGAATTTTAAATGAACAAATTCCAAAATATTTAATTAAATCATAATTTTATAATTCTTTAAATTAATTAATTAGTAGAATGTCGTAATATTCATTTCTATTTTACATTGAAAATTTAAATATTTATTGAAAATTGTAAAATTGAAAATTAAAAATTATTTCAAAGAGAAAAAACAATTTATACCTAATATGATTTAGAAATTCAAGTTATCAATCTTTTTAGCAAGCTCAAAATCATGCATCGTCAAACCACCCGTAGAATGAGTTGATAATGAAATTCTCACTTTATTCCAGCCATAGATAAGAATATCCGGATGATGGCCGCTTACTTCGGCAAGAACTGCTACGGCGTTTACAATTCCTATTGCCGCAGGAAAATTCGAAGCAACCATTTCACGCACAATAGTGTTTCCATCAAGAGTCCATAAAGGAATATCTTCCATGTTTTCCCTGATTTCTTCTTCTGATAATTGAATATATTTACCCATCACATTCACCTGAATTACAATTCAAAGAAAAAAATAGCTCAATCCCCATCTTGAAAAAGAAAAAGGAAAAAAATAATTATGTATAATGGCTCTTAAAACTTAACCCCAAAAATCTATAGCAGAGCTTTCAGATGCTCCTCGATTTGTGACTTAGGCATATTGCCTATAATTGTATCAACTACTTCACCTTTATTAAAAAAGAGCAATGTCGGAATCGAACGAATTCCGTACTTCATCGCAATCTGTTGATTGTTATCTACATCAACCTTGCACATTTTAGCCTTGCTATCATAGTTGTTAGATAATTCCTCGATAACAGGTGCAATCAGCCTGCAGGGCCCGCACCAGGTTGCCCAAAAATCAACCACCACAGGTACAGGTGAATTTAAAACCTCATTTTGAAAAGTGCTATCTGTTACGTGCACAGGATGTGCCATAATTCTCCTATTATTTTGTATTGATTTAATAATCTGCAAAAATATAAAACTTTATACTCTGAAAAAATTTTTTTTAAAAATTGCTTTTGTAATTAAATAAATTTACTTTTTAATCCCAAAGATTAGTATTTTTAAATATATGATTTTTCCAAAATGTTAGTCAAGGATATAAATACTTCGTTTTTTTATATATGAAGTCTGAATTATTCAGCAGGTTTCAGGTCTGTTTTTTCAATAAAATGCTAAGTGGTGTTTTATTGCTTTTTTTATTTGCTATACTTCATAACCCATATTATTTATTTTCCCAGGTTTCACAACCTAACGAGATTATTGCTTATAAAATAAACTCTCGTGTTATTCTTGATGGGGTACTTGACGAACCTTGCTGGAATTCAGCACAAAGAATCAGCAACTTCACACAACGGGAAATGCACAATGGAGAACCTGTTACCGAAAGAACAGAAGTTGCTATTGTTTACACACCTGAAACAATGTATATCGGCGTCTGGTGCTATGAATCCGATATTAAAGGGATTATAGCCAAAAATATGAAACGCGACTTCGAATATTGGAATGATGATAATTTCGAAGTCATTTTCGATACATATCTCGATAAGAAGAACGGTTACGTTTTTGTGATTAATCCCAATGGAGCAAGAAGTGATGTCATGACTACCGATGAAGGGCACGGTTTCAATATAGATTGGAACGGTGTCTGGGATGCGGCTGTTGTCATAAATGAAAAAGGCTGGTTTGCCGAAATTGAAATTCCATTTTCAACTCTTAAGTATCCCGATGTAAAATCTCACGTTTGGGGAGTGAATTTCGAAAGAAACATTCGCCGCAAAAAAGAACAGGTATTTTGGCAGGGCTGGTCGAGGGATTATGACTTCGAGTTAGTGTCTCATGCAGGTATTCTTAAGGGACTTGAAGATATAAGAGGTAAAGAAACAATTGAAATAAAACCTTTTGCAACAGGAGGATTTGAAAGAATTGATTCAAACAATAAACATGTTGCTAAAATCGGCGGGGATGTTAATTACTTAATTACTCCCACTATGAAACTTAATCTAACCCTCAATACAGACTTTGCACAGATTGAATCCGACAGGGCTCAAATCAACCTTACACGCTTTTCACTTTATTTTCCTGAAAAAAGGGAATTTTTCCTCGAAGGAAATGACAATTTCAAGATGGATTTTGGTGAAAGCATTAAATTATTCCATACAAGAACAATAGGTATATACAAAGGAAGTGAAATCCCCATTCTTGGTGGTGCAAGGTTAATGGGTAAGCTTGATAAAACCAATATTGGCTTCCTGTCGATGCAGACTCAGGAGAAAGACAGCATTCCTTCAACAAATTACACTGTTCTCAGAATGAAACATGATGTTTTTGAGAAATCATTTATCGGAATGATTCTTACTGCAAAGAACAGTGCCGGCCATTTCAATTATGTATATGGTGCCGACTTTGCTTATAATACATCCAGCCTTTTCGGTAACAGGAACTTTCTTTTTTATGGTGGTATTGCTCAATCACTGACAAAAAACATGGAATCAAAGGATAATTTATCTGTTGAATTATACACAGAACTGCCCAGCGATGAATTATTTATAAATATGGAATATAAAAACCTCCAGGAAAATTTCAATCCCGAAATGGGTTTTCTCAGGCGTGGAGATTATAAATATAAGTTATTCAATACACAGCTCATGTACCGCCCCAGGCCTGACTTTCTGCCTTTCATAAGACAACTCGACTTCAAGCCCTATGAAATTACCTGCTACTGGACCGAAGCTACAGATGAACTTGAAACGGCATACTTTGAATTTCGACCCCTAGGATTTGTAACAAAGAGTTATGAATATTTTACATTCAATATTGTTAGGGTATTTGAACGCTTAGATAAACCATTTACCATTTTTGAAAACATCGTAGTGCCTCAGGGAAAATATTGGTTTACAATTTATGAGTTATCACTACAAACCTACCAGGGAAGAAATATTTCAATGTTAAATCAATTATCGTGGGGGAGCCGATGGACAGGAACAAGCATTAGTTACTATGGACAATTGTTATTCAATCTGAATAAGCACATTAATGTTTCCGCGGATTATGAATACAACTACTTTGATTTGCCTCAGGGAAAATTCGTGACAAATAATATGGGAGGAAGAATTGAATACTCCTTCAATCCCAAGATTTATACCAGTCTTTTCGGACAGTGGAATAACGAAACGGATGACATAATATTAAATTTCAGATTTAGCTGGATTCCTGTCATAGGAAGCGATGTTTACTTTGTGATTAATCAGAGATACAGCACAGCAAATGATAAAATTGTTGCAACAACTACCACAATACTTGCTAAGGTAATATGGAGGTTTTCGCTGTAAATCAATTAAATGAAAATAAAATTGGACTGATTCGTTTAATTAGTTGAAATTGCAAATAATAATTTCAAGGTATAAAATGAAATTCAATATTGTTTTAGAAAAAGCAGAAGAAGGCGGATATAATGTTTCTGTACCTGCCCTCGATGGATGCTTTACTCAAGGTGATACAGAAGACGATGCAATCAATAATGCACGTGAAGCAATACTTTGTTATCTGGAAGAATTGGAGAAATTAAGTCAAATAAATTAATACTAATCTTTTCTATATGAAACAGCATCAAATTAAATTTCTTAACATTAGCATCTATGCACTTATTTTTTCCATTTTATTTATATTATTTCCATTTCAAGCTAATTCTCAATTATTAATGAATCGAATTTATTTCCCAAATGTAATTGATATAAATTATAAAGGTAACACAGATAAAAATTCGAAAATTTTACAAATAAGCACAGAGTCTTCTGTTTATGGAATACAAAATCTATCAAAGGAACTCATTGATACTGAATTCATTAAAGTTGATTTTTCATTATTTAAAATTGGTCTAGCGGTTAAGTATCTTTCTGAAGATAAAAGTAAAATTGACTGGAGATTTTGTTTATTAAATTATAATATGTTCGGGATAACAAATAATCCATTCATCGCAGATATTGGTTTTGTTTTATTAGATTATGATAGAACTGATTTTAACAAATTGAAATCTAGATGGATACAACTCAAAGGGGGATTGGGCTATAATTTTATTGATAAAAAAGGGGTTTTACTATCTCCAATATTAAAAATGCAAATTGGATTGAATTCATATTTAGCAGGTGATTCAAGTCAAATAAATTTAAATGAATTCACAAACAAAACTTTTTTTGGATTCAATTTATACCCACGTTCAGATATTATTCTAATAATTAATAATTTTTCAATTGATGTATTTGCTGAGTACAATATTACTTTTGATAAACCAAATTTGAAAATATTTGATTTTGGAACTTATATTGAATTTAATTTTTATAATACATCAAAAATAGTTTCTGGTATTATCTATAATCATTTTCTAATATTTTCAGCTTATCTTAATATCAAACATCAGAATATATCAGTTTCTAATGTTTCTCAAAATATTAATTTTGTTAATTTTGGATTAAAATATTATTTACAATTATGATAATCATTTTATTAGTTCTTATTGATAATTACACAATATTTCCCCTTTCCCTTCTTCAATACCAAAGTTAAAATTATTATTAAAATTATGAAATCACATGTTTATCATAGATATATTAAAAGAATCGGTCTCCCTGTTTCTGGAGATGGCTCCTTACTTAATGCTCGGATTGGTGTTTGTTGCCCTTCTGAATTTCTTTTTTACAAAGGAATTAATTGCACGGCACGTAGGTAAAGATAATTACTGGTCAATCATCAAAGCATCTTTATTAGGAGTGCCTCTGCCCCTCTGTTCATGCGGGGTAATTCCTTCGACTGTTTATATGGCAAAGAATGGTGCCTCGAAAGGAGCGACTATATCGTTTTTAATTTCAACTCCGCAAACAGGAATTGACAGCATAATCGCAACTTACGGAATGATGGGCTGGGTGTTTGCAATTTACCGGCCTATTATAGCACTAATAATGGGTATCCTCGGCGGCTCTGTCATAAAGCTGGTAAATTCAAAAGATAAAATTGACAATCTCAAGCCAATACCTGTAGATGAGCTTAAATTAAAAAAAGAAGAAAATTCGGCTGGAAATAAATTAACACAAAAAATCAAAAGCACACTGCGATATGCCTTTATCGAGTTTATGGATGATATTGCCACTCAATTCATTGTTGGAGTTATCATCGCAGGTTTGATTGCATACCTTATACCTGATAATTTCTTCTCATCTGCAGGAATTTCGGATGGCATCCTCGGTATGTTACTTATGATGACAATTGGAATACCAATGTATGTATGTGCCACAGCCTCAATCCCGATTGCAGTTACACTGATGATGAAGGGTCTATCGCCGGGTGTGGCATTTGTATTTCTTGTTACAGGACCAGCAACGAATGCAGCTTCGCTTGCAATCATCATAAATACACTAGGGAAAAAAGTAGCTGTTACTTATCTCGCAGTTATCGGAATATCATCTATAGCATTCGGGTACCTGCTGAATTTCTTTTTTGCTGTTTTAAAAATTGATTCGGCTGCCTACATTAATTCACTTCACATGAATCATGAACACGGCGATACTGGTGGCTACTGGCTTAAATTAACTACGGGAATAATTTTACTTATATTGTTATTAATTGCACTTTACAGAAAATATTTGATGAATAAATTCGGAAGAAAAACTATGTCTATACCTGAATCAACAAAAGTACAAATCGAAGGAATGACCTGCAACCATTGCGTAATGAATGTCAAAAAAGCAATAACCAGTGTAAATGGCGTTACTGAAGTGGATGTCAGCCTCAGCGACAATGCCGCATTCGTCAAAGGTGAATTTAAAATGAACGAATTGAAAACAGCAGTCGAAGAAGTTGGGTATAGAATTGCTTAAAATAATCTATTATCAATCATTTTTCTCTTTGGTTCTAAACTGTACATTTTAACTAATCCTTCAGGTATAATTAGATTTTTTAAATTCTGTGGCTCGGCTTTTAAAGCACCTGAACCATAACTTTTGCTTACATATTTTAAATTTTTTAATGTGTCAGGATGGTTTAGAACCTTCCAAAGGTTATTGATACGTTCAGGTTCTTTTGAATGTGTATAGACACAGTGTAAACAATGTAAATTTAAAACACCAGCTTCATTTTTAATAAAACGGGAATAACGTCTGCCAAGGTATGCAAATAACAATTCCGGGACTTTTCTCTTTTCGGTTTTGTACCAGGGTTTTCTTAATTTAAGTAAAGAACGATTATTAAGTTTTAATTTTTCACCTTTTTGAATATAGTCTAACAACGATTCCGGCAATTCCTTTTTAGGTTCATCAATATACAATAACAAAGTAGGACGCCCTTTTTTTTCCAATTCGGCTAATTCCTTTTGAGTTATAATATTATCCGGTACATCTCTGGTTCTTCCAATTGCTCGTTTGAAAAAGCTTTGTGGTAATTTTAAATCGTTAACTTGTTTTTGTGTTAAAAAGAAAAATTCATTTGCTCCGGTTGCAATGCCACGCATAATCGTAGCAAAATCAGAAAGTTTATATTTCGATATCAATTCTTGGTGAGGCGGACGTGATAATCCTGTTTTTAATGCTTCATCTAAATCTCTTTCTATTATCTCGACATTTTGGTATTTACAATTTTCGAAATCAGATTGTATAAGTTGCAACATACTATTACCAACCTCTTTAACATTAACCCAAAGGAGCTTACTTTGTGGTTTTTGATTCTTAATGAAAAAAATTAAAGCATTAGTATCCAATTCAGGGAAAGGAGCAGCATTTTCGGAGAATGTTATAACACTTTCTAAACAGAAATTCTTTGTAATCCAATTCCATAATTTATGAGAAAATATACCTTCAGTAGTATCTGCTGGCATTATAAAAGCCAACCTGCCATTTTCTTCTAGTAAATTTAGCGCTTGTAATAAAAAATATATATGAAATCCAGCTCTACCATCAATTGTAAAACCTGTAATTTTACGTGTTAAATTTTTTAGGAAATTTTTAGTGTTCTCATCAATCCTATGATGGCGTATGTATGGAGGATTTGCAACAATGGACTTAAATTTTCTATTTGGAGGATTTTTTATAAAATCTCTTTTTTCGATTGTCTCCTTATTGTTTTTATAAATACTATTCTGTAATACATTATCGTCGATATCAATTCCATAAAAATTAATGTCTTTATCTAAGGTCAATATTGCCTGCAAAAAGGCACCGGTTCCAGTAGCGGGGTCAAATATCAAATTAGAATTCTTGGAAACATACTGAACCATAGGTAATGTTATCCAATCTGGTGTCCAAAATTGTCCTGTATTACGAAGCGTCTCCCGCTCATGCCATTGTGTTGGTAATATTTGATGATTTACTCTCATATATCTAAAGATTTTAAAAGAATATATGCTTCCTCTGCGAGTTGTAAAGCTCCGCCTTCAAATTTCACATATGGTAAAATATGGCCATTTTTGTCTTGTATATAATCAGGAACTAATTTAGGTGTTTCAGTGGATATACCCAATGGATAAGCATAGTGATAATATATCTTATATATAATTTTTTTGGTCGTTGCTCCACCAGGAGCTTGGAAAGTTTGTTCGGGGGGCTTAATAAAATCTTCTTTTAATAACCTTTCAATTTCATTGAGTGAAATTCCGTAAGCCCGGTCAAAGAAAACATGCCATATATGAATATTTATTTTATTACTTTTTTGCCAACTTTTTAAAGGTATTCTATCTTCTTCTTTGATTATAACAGTTGGCAATACTGCATTCTTTGTTAATCCCAATTTCCCGTTAAGTCGTTTTTGCGGTTTTAAGGATTGACCGTAGGCGGGCATCTTATCAGCTACCCATAAAGAATTCTCACATTCAATAGCTATAATAGCTTTTTGGATGATTGGTTTTAATTTTTTTTCATTTATAAAAGGTAATTCTTCAATACCACCTAGATGTTTCACAAAGCCATCTACAAATGGTTTCTCTTTAATTGAAAATAACAGAAGGTCCGGTCGCTTAATTTTACCTAAACCAGCTTTCTCTAATCTTTCAAAATATAATTCAAATAAGCGAACATCATCTGTTGGTGCTGTACCACTTGGACCATAAGGAATAGCGAAAAAATCATCAGTTCGATTTATAGCATCGATTAACCTTTTTTCAGACCATACACCCTGAGACCACCGCATGAGAAAATCGCTTCCACGAAGCCTTCTGGGATTCAGAAGAAACTCAGACCATAGAACACTTGTTGTTCCTCTTAATTCTAACTCAATATCCTGAGTTGTAACACTTAATTCAATCTCGAACGGATGCATATTAAAATAAAATTAATGACAAATATTACACAAACTTACAAAAAATTAATTTTTCAAATTTTTATAAATCTTTTTGCTTTTGAATTATTATGAATAATTTTGAATAATTATTATGTCAATATTATTCAAAATGAATTATGTCAAAAACGATTACTCTAAGACTCGAGGATGATGTATATTAGCTTCTGAAAAAAGCTTCTGAAGGAGAACATCGTACAATATCGAATTACATTGAATTTGCCGCACTCAATTATGTGTGGGATGATATTTTTGTTTTGGATGTGGAAATGGCAAGCCTGAAGAACCTCTTTCCGTCTTTACGAAAAGGATTGAAACAAGCTAAGGAAGGTAAATATACTATTGTTTGTGGTTAAATATGAGATACACAGTTATTATTGAAAAAGGAAAAACTTCTTATGGAGCCTATGTTCCCGACTTACCGGGTTGTGTTGCAGTAGCGGAAACAGAAGAAGATGTTACAACTCTCATAAAAGAAGCTATTGAATTTCATATTGAAATGATAAAAGAAGAAGGCAAACATATTCCAAAAAGAAAAACCAAGTTTTTAGAATTGGAAGTTGCATAAACTTTGAAAAAAAATTATCAAGTACAAAAAAGCCCAAAGGGCATTCGCTCTCCGGGCTCTTCTAATTCTATAATGTCATTTTTTATCTTGCTATATTCATTAAAGCGTGTTTCGGTGTTCCGTTTCCGCTTACTGTTATGATGTAAGCACCTGAGGGCAGGTTGGAAATATCAAGACTGATTCTTGAATTTCCGTCTGCAATACTGATTGAATTGCTCATAACCTGTCCTCCGAGAACATTCGTTATGCTGACTGTTGCATCACCTTGCATAGAGTTGAACCTAAGCTCCACTTTGTCGCTTGCAGGTTGTGGAAATACTCCAATGTCATCAGTATAAACCGTTACATCATCAACTCCTGTTGTTCCCTTTGGCTGAAGTGTGATGTTCTGGTTCTGACGTGAATTTTCCATAGCATCGAAGTTTAGCACTGTCTCATAAGAACCATAGCCAACCTTGCTGTAAACTATCTTATAAGCACCGACACCGATATTGTCTAACTTATAATATCCGTTCTGGTCGGTAATAGAATTATCGAGGCTTTTGCCACTGTTGTCAACAACCGTTACGTTAACGCCCGAAAGTGGCTTTGAACTTTGGATTTGACCGTTCTTTTTTGCTCCCGTTACTTCTTCATAGACGTATCCGTCGAGTTGGGCAATACCAAAGAATTTGGAATCCATGTTCGGCAGCATGATTACATGCTCATAATCAATCATACCGTCGGCAGGAACATTTATCTTAGTTGCCTTTTCCCATTCCCATGTTGCGAAGTCTCCGTCAACATAAAATCCGGGAGTAACCTCTCTATCAAATGGTATGGCATATAATACATAGCGTCCGGGTACAAGATTAGTAATCACGAACTTCCCGGTATTGCTTGAATCGGTAACGACAGACCTCGGCATAAAATTCGACTGGTCGAGATTGTCAAACGGATATGCAGTAACCATTGCCGTTACAGGGTCACCTGCCGAATCTCTTACAAATCCATAAAACCCATTATTGAATACGGGCCTCAATGGCAATGTAAAGTCAATTCCTGTCAGATTGTCTGTCAACTCGAGCTTTGTTGCATCTGTAATACTTCTCACGTTATTGTAAAATTCAGGAAGATACTCCTCGCTAAGAGCCACAGCCATTGCATAGTATTTCATATTGTCAGGCAGTTCAATCTTATATTTCCCTTCAGAATCAGTATAGGTTTCAAACAAATATCCATTCGGACACCAGAGAGAATCCCTGTATGATGCATCTTCGGGTATGAACTGAACGACTGCTTCGACAGGTGAGCCGTCATTCTCTGCTGTTACTGTACCTTCTACAGTATAATTCGTTGGCGGCTTATATCTTTCGACCTCAAAGTTGATTGTATATGTATTGTTACATTCAACCGTCAGGATTTTTGCTTCGTTGTAATCCTGTGTGTTTTCGTAATAAACAGGGTTGAAGTCATAGCCTTGTGCGACGACATAAAATTCGCCGCTAATTATGTTGATTGAATAGTTGCCGTCTTTATCTGTAAAGGCTTCGAAGAAGGAATTAAACTTACTGTTGCGTTCCCATGTTGAATCATATACCGCATAAGCAAATACAAAAGCATTATCAACCGGATTGCCGTCTTTATCCTTTACAGTGCCGTTAATATATGCACAAGGTTTTTCTAAGCTGTCAACAACGTATATCATCCACATCTGGTTTGCATTCACTGCTTCGTTATCTACAGCATAAGCAGTAATCGAAACAGTGAATTCGCCCTTTTCAGTTGGAGACCATTCGAGCAGGCCTGAAGTTGCATCAATTGTCATCCCTTCAGGACCTTCATCCAGCCTGTAACGGAGCTCTTTCCCTAACATTGAAATCGCTTCTGCCTTATATGTATATTTCTCATTTAAAAATCCCATATATTCGGGATAGGACATGAAATATACATAATCAAAGAGTGATTCATCAATTGTGAAGTCGGCAGTTATTGTCTGCTCACAATCAAGAGTAAGTAATGTTGCCTGGTTTAAGTCCTGGGTTCCGGGATACCATATATATGAGCCATTCATCGTCCCGACACCGAGATAGTAATCCCCCTTGGGCAGATTTAATTCATAATATCCGTTTTCATCTGTTACAGTGCTGGGATAATATCCGTAATTACTTGAATCCCTTGCAGCCATTACCGAGACATAAGCGCCTACATAAGGTTCCCCGTCTTTCAGGGTAATCGTGCCTTTAATATAGGCACAAGGCAATTCATCCTTAAACAAAATAATAACAACCAAGCCAAGGTGTGCTTCCTCTTCGGGGTGATTAAGCAGTGTAGCTTTTATGGCTACTCTGTAAAATCCTTTATGGTCTGTAATCAGGCGAAATTCGCCGGTCATTTCGTCAATTGTCATTCCCTCTTCGCCATACTCAAGCGAGTATCTGATTTCATCGTCGAGGTCTGTAACTGCTTCAGCCTTATAATACAGAGTATCCCCAACTACTCCGACGAGTTCAGCATACGGGTTCTTAAAGTAAATATGCCCGCTGTTCTGAGCTGATGCTAATAGTGGTAGAATAAACATGAACAGAATTATTCCGATTACTGCTCTTGTTTTAATCGTAATTTGTTTCATTTCTTCCTCCTTATAAAATCATTATTAAATTACACATAATATCAATAAATTGTATGAATATATTCACAAATCCGGATTCAATGTTATTTATTAAAATTTCACTTCTTTTCGATTTTAAAGTCCATCAATTCCCATCTTTCCTTGGAAAAATATCTACGATTATTTTCATCCCAAAATTCATTTACAACAGAAATAAATCCTATAAAAGGAACAAAGTAAAGCACTTCCCTCGTATAAGTCGGACTATCACCAAACCTTTGGTAGGTTACTGTAGTTACAATTTTATAAGCCATAAATCTTCCGGCTTTCACAAAAACACTGTCATAACTTTCAACCATCATTTCAATAGTTATTTGTTCAGAGTTATAAATTGAATCAATTATCATTTGGATAAAAATTTCCCCTACACTAAAAGGTATTATTAATATTGACTTAAACGAAATATTAGGATTGTTTAACCGCTCGATAGTATCTTTTTTCAATACTTCATACACAGAATCATTATCACCAAACTGATAATAATGGTAATTATAGGTAAGAAATTGACTGCTATCAGCCTTAATTTCATTAGTAACAAGCCTTACATCCACAGTATCAATTACATAAGGTATTGAATCTGATATCGAAATCTCATAACTCCAATACGACCCAACATTATTAGGATAATAACCCGAATCAAGTAAGTTTTTACTGTAATCCGTAGGGAGTGTTGGATAAATGCTTCCTTCCGTGCAGGATTGTATCAACAAAGAGACTATCACCAGCACAAGTATTTCCAATATTCTTATTATTAACTTTTTCATGGTTTTTCACTTCTTTTTTATCAGAAATTATATCCGAAACTATATACAAGAGCAATTTTCCCTGTTCCTTTTGTATCACTTCTTGTATTATAAAATAATAGGCCTGTTCCTTCAATACCCAAACCAAGTGTAAAACTGTTTTCAGGATTATAATATAATCCTGCAACTGGTTTAACCAAATATCCCAATTTTGAAAAGCCCACTGCACAATCAAAAATTAGCTGAAGGTTGCCGAGAATTTCAATTTTATCAGAAAGTCCTCTGTAAATAATACCACCCCAAGCCATATTTGGTTGATTAAGAAAATTAATACCGTTAGAATCTTCTACCACTTCATACATACGCAATATTTCATTACCGCCACTAAATCCTATATAGTTATTATCATTTAGCTTACGGAAAACATTCAGTGCGGCATTATTCAGAAAAACCTTTGACTCACTCATATTACTTTGATGCATATAAGCAAGATTATTTATTCCTTTCACTTCAACCAATACATTCAGTTTAGTTGGTATTGACAGGTCACCAAATCCTACACTCGGCGGTGTATTCAAATGTATGAAATCATTATTCCTGTAACTCAATTCAGGTTTATCATTCATTTGAACTAAGTCTGACGGCTGAATATCAGGTATGAAAATTACAGGGATATTCTCTGTTGTCTCTAATGTATTTTCTGTAACTGTTTCAACATTATTTTCAGGTGTTGTCTGTATATTCTCCGAAAACACAGGGACAGCCCTTCTCCTGATAACATTTGAAAGTTGATTTGATTTATCTACTCCATGAACGGATTCTGATTTCACAACAGGAATTGTATTTTCATTCTGTGTAACTGCCTGTCTTTGTGTACCTCCCTGATTTACTGCCGCACGCCCGTCTGAATGAAAATCAATGTCCAATAAATACATGCCCGTTGTCAGCAATGCCGCTGTTATCACTGAACCAATGGAAGCAGGGATAATGGATGATTTGATTTTCCCGATTATTCCGGAAAGGAAGGTGTTCCTTGTTGTTTCGGAAACTATTCCGGTTACGCCTGAACCTGCCGCACCTGATTCAAAGCCGGCTTTAACGAACAGGTTGTGTGTCAGTTCATTCGAAGGAACTAAATTCTTCGAATCGGCAGATAATGATTTGTTGAGTGTAACCGCATCCTGGAACTCAGACTGCAACTCAGGATTATCAGCAAGGTTTTTGAATAACAAATCCTGCTGTGTGCTGTCGGCTTCTCCGTCGAGGAAAAGGTATATCAGGTCTGAGAGCGAGTTATTTTGTATAATTTCCATTTATTCATCCTCCATTGCTTTCATAATTATTGTTATCCGCCAGGTAAGGCTGGACTATCTCTCTCAGCTTCTGCTTTGCCCTGACAATTCTGTTTCTTACAGTCGTCAATGGTACGCCCTGTATCTCGGCAATCTCATTGTACGAAAGCTCATCGTAAGTTTGCAAAACAAGGGCTTCCCTGTAATCATCTCCGAGAAGCTCGAGAGCCATTGATATAATATTCGTTACTTCTGTTCTTTCAAGCGTATTTTCTTCGACCTTTATTTCAAAATCCTCGAGCGACACGAACTCTTCCTGGTGCGATTTGTGCTTGAGGCAAAGGTTTCTTGCAATCTTTATAATATAGCCTGAAAGATTAACCATTTCTTTATCTCTAGAAGAACTTTGCAGGAGCCGCAGAAAAGTATCCTGGAACAAATCCTCAGCTATTTCTTTATTCCCGACCACCCTTCTGCAATAAGCGTACACTTTTGCCGAGTGCCGCTTATAAATTTCCCTGAACGCCAACTCCTTATCCTGATTGCTTCCGCCGAGGTATTGGTACAATTCAGAGTCAGGTGTATTTTGAAAGCTGTTAACCATAAAATCTATTCTTTTCAATCAAAATAACAAATTGCTCCTGCATCTAAAGATAATAAATACAATTTTTCCGATTTTGTTTCAAATTAAATAAAAAAAAATGGAAAAATAAAGTCTGAACCGCAGATTAATCTGATTAACCGGATTACACAGATTATTAATTCTTATTCCGCACAATGACGCAAATTGTCTGAACTTTTATTTGTGTGATTAATCTGATTATTATGATTGCCCCCTTTTTCAAAGGGGGTTCGGGGGTTTCCTTTCTCACACAAAGCCCCAAAGTCGCAGAGAATGACATGCTAAACCTGTCGAAGCATCTCGAAACACTATTGTGATTTTATAAATTTAATATTATCATTACCTATTCTCAGAAAGTAAACTCCGGGCATAAAATTGCTCACATCAATTTCTTCTTTGAATCCAGTCTCTAATACTTTTAAACCAACCAAATTGTATATTTCAATTTTGCTTGTAATTATTGAGTTTTGTGATTTAATAAATAATTTATCATTGATTGGATTTGGATATACTAGATTCGAACTTGATAACTCTCCGTTTTCATCATCAACAGAAGTTATTAAATCTATCAATTTTGCCCGATAAATACCTTGAGTACCAATTGCTACATATACATAGGGTGATTGATATGTAAAAGAAATAAAATCGGCATCTATTTTAAGCCAGGATGTAATATCTTTCCATTTTGCTCCGTCATTTGTTGATAAATATAATTTATCAACAGTGCCAATAATAACATTCTTATCAATTATAGCAATACTTTGTATTATTGAGTCTTTTATACCCTTATTGGTATGTTCCCAATTTTCACCTCCATCGGTTGATTTTTTTAAACCAAGTGCATTACCGGCAAAAATGGTGTTGTCATTAATAGCAAGAAGCCAAATCGGTTCATAATAAACCAACTCATGATTAATTGCTTCCCAATTATTTCCCTTATCAATTGACCTGTATAAGCCGCCTTCCTGAATACCACAGGAAAAATGGAATCCTACAAATACTGTATCTCCTTTAACAGCTAAAGACTTTATCTTTTTGTTATTCAATCCCTGATTTAATTCACTCCAGGTTTCTCCGTTATTAGTGCTGAGGTAAATTCCTTTCTCTTCCGCTCCAGCAAAGAAATAATTTCCCATAAATGCAATACTATTAATATTATTAATCTCATACCTCCAAATATTAACTAATTCCCAATTCTCCCCTTTATCAGTTGATATATAAATACCCTCATGCCAAGTACCTGCAAATATATTTCCATTATTTTCTACAAAACAAGAAATACCTCCCATTCCAAATTTCTCTTTTGTCTTAATCCAATTTTCACCATTATCTGAGCTAATAAAAGCTCCTGAAAACATACTTCCTGCAAAAATCAAACTATCTTGCGTGCCAAGACAAAGCATTATATCATCTCCAATACCATTATTAACAGGTTCCCACAATGAAAAAATAGAAGAAAATGGTAAGAAAATTATAATAATAACAAACAAGAAAATCTTTTTCATAACTAACTCCTTTCTTATCTCCCCTCCTTAATTAAGGAGAGTAATTAAGTGATGATTTTTAATCATAGTTTTATAAATTTAATATTATCATTTCCAATTCTCAGAAAATAGACACCGTTTATTAAACAGCTCACATCAATTTCCTCTTTGAATTCTGTTTCTAAAACCTTCGATCCAAGCAGATTATAAATATCAATTTTAATTTTGTTTCAAATTAAGTAAAAAAAAATGGAAAAATAAAGTCTGAACCGCAGATTAATCTGATTAACCGGATTACACAGATTTTGGGAAATGGGAATTAGGAGTTGGGAAATTATATAACAAATTTATCCCGATAAATCGGGATTAAATATCAGTAGAAAACGAATAACCGCCACCACACTTATCCCGTAGAGATAATATATTCAATTACGAATTTCAAATTACGAATGAAGACTGTCATGCTGAGCCTGTCGAAGGGGCATGTCATGCTGAGCCTGTCGAAGCATCCATAGCCCAAAACCCTCGTCAGTTTCTCCCTCTATAAAGAGCTTAACATTACCCCTGGACTTGTGGGTAATGATAAGCCTTAAAAATGTGAAGTTAATCAAAATCACAACAATCACATTAATCACACAAATCACAGTTCAGACAATTTGCGCCCTTTGTGTTAAAAAAATATTTATTCCCTATGGGAAAAGTGTGGTGAAAGTGATTTTTTTTCTACTGATATATAATCCCTACGGGATAGAATTGTTATATTAATTTAATTCTGCATTCTGCATTTTATATTTTCAATTAATATACAAACAAAATTCGTAATTCGTAATTCGTAATTCGTAATTCGTAATTCGTAATTCGTAATTGATTAGGTATTTCTACTTAATTTTTTATTTTTTATTCAAGTTTATTAAAGTTTTGAATTACACGTGTCGAAAATTGAGTTCAAAGGAAAAACAGTTTTTGGCAGGATGCCCGAAATCATTTAAACATTACATGGAGGTTTTTTATGCCAACTGCAATTTCGGGCGGTTCAAGGATTAGAACCAACACCCCGGCAGAAAATGCTTACAACGCATTACTTTCCAGCAACAACAACATAGCCCTGAGACAGCTTCGTTTATCGACAGGTAAGCGTATCAACACGGCTGCAGACGACATCGCAGGCTATATCACGGCAAGGTCTCTTACTGCCCGTAATGGCGCATTGAAAGCCGCTCTGAACACCGTAGGAGACGCTCAGAGCGTAACTTCAATTGCTTCGGATGCTTTAGACAATATCAATGGCCTTGTAACACAGATTAAAGATGCTGCCGCATCAGCTTCTTCAGGTGCTCTCGGCACGGATGAGAAAGTCGCTCTTGCCAAGAGTGCCTATCGTCTCGCACAGCAGGTGCAGACTGTAGTTGATGCTACAGTATTCGGCGGCAAAGAGCTAATCAAAGGTTCATTCTCAGGAAGCTGGACAATCGGTTATACAGCCGCAAATGCCCTGCTTACTCTGGGCATTGACCTTACTACAAACAACACCGACTTTAATGTTGCAAGTAACAACTTCAACGTTAATGCTACATCAACGACAAACTTTGCAGGTGTGTCCGGACTAGACCTTACAAGTTTGAACAATGTAAGTGATACTGATCTTGGTGTGTTTTCGTCAGATAACATTTCCACGACTCTTTCGAGCCTTGCAACAGCATTGAACAATGTCAGCAAGGTTGGTTCATATCTTGGCGGTATCACCGGCAGGTTGAATTCACAGGAAGAGCTGTTGAAATCGCAGATTACGAATTATAACGCTGCCGTATCGAGAATCGAAGATGCTGACGTTGCAATCGAACAGCTTGAGTTAATCAAAGCACAGTTCTTGCAGCAGGCTTCGTTGATTTCATTGGCACAGGCTAACCAAAATCCGCAGTCCTACCTGCAGTTATTTCGTTAGTAGTCTATTTTTCTATTGAAAACAGAAATCGGGCGGGTTAATACCCGCCTTTTCTGTTTAATTTTAGACATAATTTTGGCTTTATTTATTAAATGTTAAAGTTTTTTTAATTTATACCGAATATAATTAAACGGTAGAAGTGTGTGTTTAATAAACTTATTATATATTACAAAAGTGTAATTATGCTTTAAAACAATTAGTTATGATAAATGTAAAGAAGAATCTTGGTAAATGTATAGAAAAGGAAAATATATTTTTATATAAGGCATAGTTTTTGTAAAATTAATATTGCTTTATTCGAAAGCTCATTAAAAATTAATAACTACGGGGAAAATATATGGCAGTACCAATGCCCGCCACGGTAAAACAAATGGCAGCAAGCAAAGCCTACGGAATGAAATCCGATGGCAAAGTGCCATCCTATCTTGAACAGGAAGTTATGTCCTGGAGCAAGGAAAAAATAATTCTCAAGATGTATGATTTGTTTATTGTAAGCTGTAAAAGGGGAGATGTACCGAAAATGAGCCGGGTATTAGTCGAACTGATGGGCTCCCTGAATTTCGAATATGAGGAAACTGCTACGAGGCTTTACCGCCTCTATGAGTATTGCCAGAGATGTATTTTCCAGCGGCGGTTCGATGAGGCTCTTAATATTATTCAGGAACTCAGAAGTTCCTGGGCAAAAGCATTTAATTTAGAATAAAAAAAGAAAGTATTATATGTCCGATTTATTATCATTATTGCAAAGTTTAAGTTCAACATCCTCATCTCAGGATACAAGCAGTATGTCCCAGCTTGACCTGATGGTTGATGCTTACCGAAAGACCGAACAGCCGAGAATCGATGCTCTGAACTCTAAGAAGCAAACCCTTCAGAAACGTCAAACCTTCTTCAATACTCTTAACTCGAAACTGAATACATTAATCGGTAATATTGACACATTTACTGCAAGTAATGCCGCATCCAAATTTATTACTAGGTCAATTACATCATCAGATTCGACCGTGTTGACAGCGACTGCATCGGCTACTGCTAACATCGGTGTAAATTCTGTTAAAGTGGACAGGCTGGCAACGAGCGACCTACTCATTTCCGACAGAATGACACTTGCCGGAGCAACAACACTTACACCTAATACATATTCATTCACAATAAATGGCGTAACCGGGAATGTTACATTAACTGCCGACGATGATACAAATGAAGAAGTAATGCAAAAACTTGCTTCTGCAATAAACAATACTGAAGATATAGGAGTAACTGCTTCGTACATCAAAGTGGACTCAACTTATGGGAAATTTACACTAACCTCGACCGAAACCGGAGCGGCAAACGATATAGACTTTACTGATTCTGACGTACTGACAGCTTTTGGTATTACCAATGCGGCGTTAAATCCACACACTGCTACAAGGACTGTGGCAACTGAGACGACTGCAGGATTCCGTTCGGCAAATTACAATGATTTGGATTCTAAGGTCGAAATTAATGGTGTGAATATCTACAGGGCGAGCAATTCTATTGATGATGCATTAACGGGAATTACGATTAACCTGGTAAAGCCGCAGGATGCCGCAGACCAGGCTGTTACAATGACTACAAGTGTCGACGGTAATGCCGTAGAAAATCTGATTAAGCCTATATTGGATACTTATAATGATATTTTAAAATTTTTAAAACAGGATTCATCAATTCTGCGAAGCGATGCCTCAATAAGTAATCTGTATTCAAAAATCAGGCTCTTAGTATCGGATGAAGTAACTTCCGTTAATCCTGGGGACCCTAAATATATTACTGATATAGGTATTAAAATTGCATCTGACGGAACGCTTTCGATTGGGGACGAGGAAAGGCTTTTGGAATTGCTTGAGGATGACCCCCAAAAGGTTTCAAATCTGTTTACTTCCAGCGACAGTTTTGTTGCAAAGTTGAACAGCACTATATCAAACCTGACCGGCGATGATGGACTTATACCATCGAGGACAAAATCGCTTAGCCAGCAGATTGATTCTACAACGAAAAAGACTGAAGATGTTCAGAAGAATATAGATAAGAAGGCTGATATTTTAAGACAAGAGTATGAGAACATACTCTCTTTGTTTTATCAGGCTGAGTCACAGTATAATTTACTCAGCACATTTTGAGGAGGCTGAGATTAAAATAATTAATGAAAAAAGCAATATATCTTATGGAGGTTGATATGGTAAGCACCTTGCAGGGGGCGACCCAGGTTAAGTCTCCGGGCAATGATAAATTACCCGAAAACGTTCCTATAAAACAAGCAGTAAAGCCCGAACTTACTGCTCAAAGCGAGGATACTCAAAAAAGCATTAAGAAAAATGCCGATGCAAATAAGGTTGACTTTTCCAAGCTGAGAGAGAGGCTGCAGGAAATTCTTAACGAAGATAATCTTTATATTAAATTCGATAAGGATAAGGACACTGATAAGATGATTCTGAAAATCATCAATAACGAAACTAAGGAGGTTGTTCAGCAGATTCCTCCTGAACTCTCATTAAAGATTGCACGCTATATAGCAATCATGTTTGATAATGTCAATATAACAAACTTTCAGGCTTGATATGTTCAATATCGAAGAGATGCTGGATAAAATAGAAGGGAATACCGATAAAATTGCAGATATACTTGCCTGTGAGGGAAGGCTTGATATTGAGCAAATAAAAGAGTTATCAAATTTGTATGACAAAAGGCAGGAAATGCTCGATGGATTGAAAGAGTGGTATAAAACCGAAGAGGCAATTGAGTATTTTAAAAAGAAAGAAAATACATTCGAAAAAAGAATTACGGCAATTACCGATAAGGACAAAAAACAATTAGATAATATAGAGAAAAGAGCTAACGATTTGAAATCCAAGCTTAAGGAAATGAGAAAACAAAAGTCAGTGCTAATATATTCGAAGGAGATTTGAGATGAGTATTGAATCCGTAAAAATTGATTCTAATGTTAAACCTATTGACGATACAAGTACAAAATTACAAACGGCAAAAGCCGGCCAGCAAGCTGAGACACAGCCTGTGAAGCCAACAGATACATTGTCTATATCCGAAGAAGTTAAGAATATAAGTCCAATCATGGCAAATATAAATTCGGATGTTTATAATAAACCGGAAGTATTGCGTGATGTTGCATTAAAGTTAATGCAGGAGCTTTATCAGGAGGATACCGGGACAAGAGTCTGACCGCAGATTAAGCTGGAATTATGAATTCTGAATGATTAATTGGAAATAGGAAACAGAAATTAGAATATAACAAAATTATCGCATAGCGATTACATATAGGTAACATACGAATCCCTGCCGCCACAATTTTCCCGTACGGAATAAATTTTAGTTTCACCGAGTTATAATGAGTTTTGCACAGAATTTCACAGAAAAGGATGTCATTCCGCACTCGATGCGGAATCCAAGGCCATTACCAGCATAAATACAGTTTTACCACAAAGCACACGAATTATACTAAGTTGCTTAAATAATTCTGAATTCTAATGATGTCATTCTGAGCGCAGCGAAGAATCTATCTTAATAAAGTACAAATAATTAGATTCTTCACTTCGTTCAGAATGACAAAAAATAAAATCGGTATTTTTAAAACTATTCAGTATATATATCCAAGCACACAATGAAAAATTCAGAAATGTGATTATTCTGATTCATATGATTTTTATAATGCTCCCTGGTTGTCTTCATTCCTTTTATTTCAAATAAAAGCTAACTCATTAATCGAAAGAACACAAAAATTACATTTCAGGCATTAATAATCACAAAATAGATTGAATATTTGTTGCATAAAATAAATATTCAACACTTGTTTTTATTTAAAACATTTTTTTGTAAATTAATAGAGGCAATAATAGGATCTGCATTTGATATGAGGCGGTAGATGACGAGAACCTTGAACAAAGTTCTTTTGGTAGGGAATGTTGGTAAGGACCCTGAGCTAAAATATACTTCCGGCGGCATACCGGTCGTAACCTTCAGAATGGCAACCACAGATGTTTGGAGGGATAAGGACAACAATCTTCAGGAACACACAGACTGGCATACAGTAACCGCCTGGAGAGGTTTAGCTGAAGTAATTCAAAAGATTGTAAAAAAAGGCTCCAAAGTGTTTGTCGAAGGCAAGCTCCAAACGAGAACCTTTGATGACAAAACGGGCCAGAGAAAACAGGTCGTTGAGGTTCTTGCTGATAATATCCTTTTGCTTGAATATAAAAAATTCTCAAGGGACGAGCATGAATTTGGAGAGGACCTGCACCTGAATGGCCATAAAAAGTATGATTCTCCTTTCGAGGACCCGATTACCGATACGGAATCACTAAGTAAAATTGGTGATATATCATTTTAGGTATCTGGTGTTACTTATAATTCATTATTTCTATAAGTAATAATTTTCAATTTTTCAATTTTCAATCAATTTTAATTTTTAAGATTAGAATGAAATTAAATGTTTTGAGTGTTGAATGTAGGGGCTGAATATTTTCAGCCCGAAAATTATGGGGGAAAAATTGAATATTTTGAAAATTTTTTAATTGAAAATTCAATAAAAATTGAGAATTGAAAAATTGAAAATTATATTCCTTTGCAAAAGCTAATATGATGCGTATCATCATTTAGGTAATATATGTATTAAATAATATTTGAGCTAAATCGTTTCAAAGCCCGTGCTGAGCTTTATGTTTTTAATAACTAAGAAAATTAATGAAAGATACCCGTTCGATAGAAATCAAAGTTGGCCTTGTTTCAATACTCGCTGTAATACTTTTTATCATAGGAATAACACTCGGTAGAGGGCTCTACGTCTCGGTGAATCCGGTTACAGTGAAAATCAGGTTTCCCAATTCAGGCAATATTCAAATTTCTGCTCCAGTATTTGTAAATGGTGTTAAGCGTGGTGCCGTTGCGTCTGTAAGGAATGACAACGGTTCTGTATTAGTTACAGCCGACCTCGATAATGTCAGAGAATTTAGAAGAGACGTATCTGCACGTATATCTATTCTTGAAATTACCGGCGGAAAAAAAATTGAAATATTCCCGGGAAAATCGCCTGAAAAATATAAAATCGGAGATGAAATCCATGGAAAGACTGCGGCTGATTTTGCCGACCTTGTCTATATGCTCGGGGAAATCGGAAATGACGGAATGCTTCTCATTAAGCGACTTGACACATTGTCTGTCTCGATTAACAGGATTATATCGGATGAACAATTTATTAATAATCTGAAAAACACAGTTGATAACACTGCTCAAATATCAGCGAATGCCAACAGGCTTCTCAGCGAGAATATTAATAGCATCGAATTGACTATTAATAATCTAAAATCCATAACGACCGAACTGAATGAAAGCATTAAATATAATGAACCACGCTTTGACACTCTTATTACCAAATTTGATTTGACATTGAATGATACTCGCACACTGATTGCACAGACAAACAAAACAATAGCAGAAGCTGAGTTAATTGTGAAAGACCTGAAAAGCATGACTGACAGTGTAAATCATGGGAGTGGCTTTGTAAACAAGCTGATTTATGATAAAGAATTCAGCATGCGGATTGATTCTACGATAAGCAACCTGTCGAAATTTATTGAACATGTCCAGCAGTATGGCATCAATGCGAACATCCGTCTGGGAGGCAGGCCCTGAGCCACATTTACTTTATATAAACAATACCAAATTGTAATAATCGTTTCAATCATATCAGTACATTGAAAAAATGTAATTATGATTGAAAACAATTTTGATTAACTCCTATCTTCGGATAGGGGAAATTTGTATTTTTAAAATGACTTTAGTCACTTAACTAAATGAAGTGGATAAATCCCGAAAGTTTTGTGACGAATTCACCACTACTTAAAAGTAGTGGCTATTCAATTTAAAATTATTTTTATTAAAAAATATGTCCCAGGGTTTCACGGAAATCACAGAAGAAATTTATTCATATATAAATGATAAGTTCGCGAAAGAGGATTTATTTTTAAAAAAATTACAGTCAGAAGCTTTGTCTCTCGGATTTCCTGACATAAGTATATCAGCACAGCAGGTGTCTTTCCTTGGTTTTATACTTAAAACAATAAATGCAAAATATGTTTTGGAAATCGGTTCTCTTGCGGGTTATTCGGCTATTGCTATGGCACGTGAACTCCAGCTTGATGGTAAGTTGATTACAATAGAAATTGATGAGGAGAGAGCTGACTTTATTCGTAAGAAAGCAGTTGAAGCAGGTTTGGGAAATATAATAGAAGTTATAAATGCAGATGCAATAGAATTTCTCAGAGATTATAAACCTGAATTTAAGTTTGATTTGGTATTCGTAGATGCTGACAAGCAAGGGTATGTTGATTATCTAAATTATGCAATTACTTTGCTCAGAAAAGGGGGAATATTTGCCGCAGACAATGCTCTTGCATTCGGTGAAATTGCAAAATCGAAATTGGATGAGAGGGAGTCTGAGGTTCTTGCTGTAAGGGATTTCAATGATGCCCTTGCATCAAACCCTTATTTAAAAACATGCCTTGTTACAATTGGTGACGGGCTGGCTATGGCTGTTAAACTTTAAATGAGAATTATGAAACAGACAATTGATTTCAAATCTTTATTTCTATTTTCGATTGCTTTTATATTTACTGCAATCATAATAAACGGATGCAAATCTTACCAGCATAAAGAAGGATTTGAACTGCAGAGAGAACTGGCAGATGATGAAGATACTATTAAGCGGGATATTTATATCACTTCAACATTACCGATTGATTCTGCTGATGTAAACAAGCTATTGATGGATGTCTGGCGAATCGAGACTGAAAAGTATCCTGATGAAATAAAGCTCTACACACGTGTATTTGATTCTTCAGGGCATTTCATTACAAATATGGCAAAGCCTTATCTGAAAGATACGACAAAAAACTATTGGACTGGTGTTACGGAAACACTTGGAAAAAAACTTAAACGACCCCCTGTCCCGATAGACAGCTTCACAGTCCGTGAATATGGAGCAAATGATTCAATACCATATAACATTGTTCTGAGCGTGGATTACAGCGGCTCGATGTCCGGTGTGATGAGTGCTATATACGAAGGCACAGAAATTTTTGTTGATATGAAGATGAAGTATGATAATATCGGTATCACGAGTTTCAACCGTGAGCTTGATATTAAAGTGCCTGTGATGAACGACAAACATCAGATTTTGAATATTTACAGAAGCAATCGCGATAGAAATGTTGGTTTGTTTTCCGGTGTTAACGATGCGGTTTGGAATTGCATTGACCTACTGCAAAACACTTCACTCGAAGACCCGCGAGTGCTCGTGATATTCACTGACGGAGATGATAATTATTCAAAGCAGAAAATCGGTGATTTGATTGAAAAAGCCCGTAAGAATAAGATTCATATTTTCGCAGTTGCTTTTGGTTATTCACAGGACCATAACCTGAAATATATGGCACAGTACACGGGTGGAAAGTTTTATAAGGCATACACAAAGGAAGAGCTAATCTCGATTTTCAGGGACATATACATGAGCCTCAGATACTACTACCTCGTTACATACAAACCGCCGAAATATTGGGGCTATCATCATGTCGCCGTTGCTGTTAATGTGCCTGCAAGAGTGGATACACTGTTTGGTTTTGGGGAATACGACACATCCGATATGTTTAAATGGGCAGAAATTGATAGTGCATTTGAACGGCCTATTCTATTTGATTTTAATAAATCGGACATAAAGCCCGAATCACAACCGATAATCGAGGAAGTTGCAGACGCTATGCTCAGCCTTGAACGTATCAAAATAGAAATTCAGGGACATACCGATAACGTTGGCGGTATGGAATTTAACCAGGGGTTGTCTGAACGCAGGGCAAATGCCGTTATGGAAGCTCTTATAAAACTTGGAGTTGAGCCGGGAAGGATGAGAGCACGCGGCTTTGGATTAACTATGCCCAAAGTACCAAACACAACAGAAGAGAACAGGGCAATAAACAGAAGGACAGAATTTCATATCCTGGCAAAATAAATTTTAGTTGTTATTTCCTTTTGAAGAGCAATTTTTTTAAATTGTTAAAATTAAATCAACTTTGAATGAAAAATCGAATAATAAATTTAAATAATGTCAACATGAACGAGGTTGAATGATTCTTGTAATTGGATAATCAAACTTCGACTATGCTATAAATGACACATTATGTTAGAATTTTTGAATAGCCACTACTTTTAAGTAGTGGAGTTGGTTCATCATCACAAAACGGGATTTATCCCCTAATCAAAATAAGTGACTAAAGTCGTAGGTTCCGGGTGATAAAACCCCACTATCTAATGATAGTGGCTATTCAATTCTGAAATTGAGTAGAATGACAAAATTGTCAATTAAAAAAATGATAATAAATTTCATTAGAAATTTTCAATTGGAGTTGCAAAGTGAAAAATTTAAAATATACAACTTTTTTTATTTGCTTATTATTTATGCTATTACAGAATCATAAATCTTATTCAGGAGATACACAAAAAAATTACAAGTCAATCGTGCAGTCAATTATTGATAAAGCAATGAGCGATTCAATTGCGTTTAACAGGCTCGAATACATGTGCGATACTTATGGCCCCAGGCTAAGCGGTTCGGAAAACCTGAACAAAGCTTTAATGTGGATTCGTGATGAAATGCTCAAAGACAGTTTGGAAAATGTCAAAGCTGAGGAAGTTTATGTACCTCACTGGGTGCGTGGTAATGAGTGGTGCAAGCTCATGCAACCGCGTGAAGCAAATATGCCCATGCTGGGTTTGGGAGGAAGTATTGCTACTCCGAAAGAAGGAATCACTGCACCTGTTCTTGTTGTTCACTCTTACGAGGAACTTCGGCAAAAAGCAGGTGAAGCAAAAGGAAAAATTGTACTTTTTAATAAACCTTGGTTAGGATATGGCGATGCGGTGCAGTTCAGGACTCACGGTGCTGAGAAAGCCGCAGCAGTCGGAGCAGTAGCAAGTTTAATCCGTTCTGCAAGTCCGATTGGTATGCAGAACCCGCATACAGGTATGATGGTTTATGCCGATTCAATTCCAAAAATTCCTCATGCCGCGATTACACACGAGGATGCTTTACTACTCGAAAGATTGCAGGCACGTGGACAGAATCCTGTTGTGCATTTATATATGGAAGCACAGACTTTGCCTGATGCTTTATCGTATAATGTTATGGGTGAAATACGCGGTACCGAAAAGCCTGATGAAATCGTTGTCCTCGGAGGACACTCTGACTCCTGGGATGCAGGTACAGGAGCTCAGGACGATGGCGGCGGTTGTATAGCCACATGGCATGCAGTGAGACTTCTGAAAGAACTTGGAATAAAACCGAAACGCACAATCCGTGCTGTAATGTTCGTGAATGAAGAGAACGGTGTTAAGGGTGGCAAGGCTTATGCTGACAAACATAAAAACGAGAAACATCATTTGATGTTCGAATTTGATTCCGGTGTATTTGCTCCCGATGTTATTGGCTTTTCAGCTTCGGATTCATTGATGGAAATTGTAAAAGGATTTGAAAAGTATTTGCAGATGGTAGATTCTATAAAGGTAACCAAAGGCGGCTGGGGAGTGGACATTAGCCCTCTTGCCAGGCTTAATAGAATTCCAGTTATGAGCCTCGGAACAAATGACGAAGGAAAATATTTCTGGTATCACCACAGCCCTGCAGATACACCTGATAAAGTTGACCCGGTGATGCTGAACAAGTGCGTAGCCGCAATTGCAATAGCCGTGTATTTATATTCGGAAATGGAATAAAAAATCAATAACGAATTAAGAATGTTGGATATATTTCGATTAGGAAAAAGGAATTAGTATTTATCAAATTTATCCCGTAGGGATTATATATCGGTAACATAATAAATAACAACACCCTTCTTTTCCCGTAGGGAATAAATAATCATTTACGAATTTCAATTTACGAATAGAGATTAATAAAAATCCACCTTAATCCCACTTTTGCAAAGGGGGAAAGATATTTAATAATTTTTTTTCAAAACGCAAAAGTTTTAACTTGCGGTGATTTGTTATTTAATATAATTTGAAGTGAATGAAGGAAAACGTTTATAAATTGACATTCAAGGATGATATAATAGATGCAATCCTCTGCTTAGATGCTGTTCTGCCCGGCAATGAGGTTTTTTCATTATTTAAAGGTATCCCGATTATTGCCGCAGATGGTGCTTCAATAAAGCTGTACGAAAAATCTATAATACCGAATTATATAATTGGCGACCTTGATACATTTCTGTCAAATCCCTTATCGGATAAATTAAAGACTCTGTCTGAAGTCATTTATATACCTGAGCAGGAAACAAATGATTTCGAGAAATCCCTGAACTTTTGCATAAAAAAAGACTGGAAAAACATCTTGATTTTCGGTCTTCACGGAGGAGTTCTCGAACACACTCTGAACAATTGGAGCATAATAAAAAAATTCAGCAGAATAATGAATCTTTGTATTTATGATGAAGAACGTTATGGAATACCGGTGCATAACTCAATTAACTTTGATACAAAAAAGGATGAAATTATCTCAATTATCCCTCAATATATTGCAAAACTGACAACAAAAGGGTTACAATGGAAATTGGAAAATGAAACACTCGAATTCGGGATAAGAGAGGGTTTTAGAAACAGAGCTAAAGTAGATTATATCGAAATAATCCTGCATTCAGGTGAATATCTGTTATTCATGGATAACAGGCTGCCCAAAATGCCCGTTTTTGAAATGAAATAATAATACACTAATTTAAAATAAGGTTCGTTTAAATAAATCTATTAACAAATGTATTATTCCTCAATGTGAATTAGTATGCAAAAAGAAATCCACTCTCAGTGGAGCTCTCATCTTGAAAAGGATATTGAAATAGCTGTTTATGGGAGATATGGATATGCTATTCTGCTGTTTCCCGCATTCACAGATGAAGAGCTCGAATGTGAAAAATTCGGCTTATTGGAATCAATATCGCCTGGAATCAAAAAAGGAAAGTTCAAAGTTTTTGCCATACCCGGTGTGAATTTCGAAAGCTGGCTGAATGACAAAAAATCCCCACAGGACAAGTCCTATCGCCAATTCCAGTACAATAATTTCATAATCGAGGAAATGGTGCCTTTTATATTCGGTGAATGTGGTGGACCTGTACCAATCATCACCTGCGGTGCTTCGTTAGGAGCTTACCATGCCGCTAATACATACTTCCGAAGGCCCGATATATTTTACGGTATGATTGCAATGAGCGGCACTTACAATATTGACCACCTGGCACACGGTTACTTCGACGACAACTGCTATTTCAATTCACCTGTTCACTATCTGCCTAACCTGACAGACAGCTACTGGCTATCGTTCCTGGCAAACAAAAAGCATTGCTATATACTCTCTGGTTCAGGCGAAAATGAATTTCCCGAAAACTCCACACATATTTCAGGTATTCTGAAAAGTAAAGGAATACCTCATGAACTCGACATCTGGGGACCGGAATGGGACCACAACTGGGAAACATGGAAAGCCATGCTCCCGAAATATTTAGATGAGAAATTTTAAATTTTAGATAATTAATTATAAATAAATTCTGAAATTTATAATTAAGTCTAAGGTTCTATTGTATCCACTTCAACGGTCATATTATTATGACAAGGCCTGCCGGGCTTTGGTTCATCGAACAAGCCCATCATACCTTTATTATCCCAATTCTTTAGCCAATTGCTCACTGTATCCCTGTGAACGTCCAATACATCTGCTATTGCGGCAATTGGAAAACTCTTTGAACTTAGCAAAATTGCATTGGCTCGTATTCGTGCTTTAATCAATGGACAGTTTTTCAGAATACTCTTTAATTTTTCTTCTTCGCCATCATTAAATTCTTTTATGAAACGCATAATAGATTATTAATATGTTCCAGATGTAAAAAATTAGTACAGAGCAGAACCACATAGGATCCTGCTCTGTTCAATTATTGTGTTATTTATTTAGTATTATATTTCTGACAAATTTAATTTCACCATCTGCTAAGGCTCTTAGGAAATAAATTCCATTAC
>MHAY01000080.1 GCA_001804705.1 Ignavibacteria bacterium RIFOXYC2_FULL_35_21 | reverse complement strand
ATTTTTCTAATGAAAAATCTGGGTTAAATCATTCATTCACTATTCATGAAAAGTAATTATTGCTCTTTTTGTTTATATACAATTATTCCTTATATTATTTCGTTTAAAAGATAATTTTGGGGAGATTATATGAAAGATGAAAACAGAATTGTTGAATTGCTCTCTGATTTACTCATTGAGCAAAAAAATATTCGGAAGGAATTAGTTGAATCGAGAAAAGATACTAATCTTAGACTTGATAGACTTGAGAAACAACAGGCAAATACTAACCTGGCTATTGGTGAGCTTCGGCTTTCATTCATGCAACTGGCAGATAAGTTTGAAATCGTATCACAACATGACAAACGAATCACACGGCTTGAAGACAGCGTATTTCATCATTAAATAGATGATAAAATGGAGGATTCTTTAAGTAAATTAATTTTAGCGATAGTATTGATTATTGCTATTATTGAATATTATAGACTTATCGGATATAGTATTTATAATGAAAAAATTATTATTCGCAGGCTATTCAGAAATATAAATATCTCAATCAAACAAATTGCTGACATAAAAGAAATCCGGTCTTTATCAGAATTACATTTAATCAGGCTTTTTGGTATTAATATCGGTCCACTGGCAAGAATGACCGGCACATTTTGGTCACACAAATACGGATTAGTACATCTTTACTTAACGAAAAGAGGAGATTCACTTTTAATCATTTTAAAAAACAAGCGAAAGTATTTAATCTCACCTAAGGAAGAGGATAGAGAATTAATAGATACCTATTTAAAAGGATTTAAGATTTGAAATAAAATTATGCACTACATCCTATTCTATAAAACAGTTGACAATTATGTTCAGAGGCGGGCTGAATTTCGCGATGCTCATCTGAAATATGCTAATGAATTTGTAAAAAGAGGCGAGCTTGTCTTGGGAGGAGCTTTGGAGGAGCCGCTTGATTCAGCTATTCTTGTTTTCAAGGGGGAAAGCCAATCAGTAGCAGAAGAATTCGCAAAGAATGACCCTTATGTAAAAAACAGGTTAATAGTAGAATGGACTGTCCGCCCCTGGAATGTGGTTGTGGGAAGTAAGCTCTGATTTTTTCAATATTTTTAAATAAAATAATAGTAAATTACAACTGATATGAATAATCAATTAAAAATGGTTCAAACATCAGTACATGCTTACAAATTGGGTAATGAGCCAAAAGACTATGAATACTGGCTCACCCAGCCGCCAATTAAAAGAATAGAAGCAGTCGAAATATTACGTCAACAATTTATTAGTGAAGATGAATCTAAACAAGGATTTCAAAGAGTTTGCCGAATTGTTGAACTATCACAAAGTTGAATATCTCATTGTCGGAGCCTACGCTTTAGCGTTTCATGGCTCACCACGCTACACCGGAGATATTGACTTTTGGATTAATCCGACAATTGAAAATTCCAAAAAGATAATCAATGTGCTGAAGGATTTTGGTTTCTCATCATTAAACCTTTCAGAAAATGATTTTCAGGAAAAAGATAAAGTATTTCAATTTGGCTATCCCCCTTACCGTATTGATGTAATGACTTCAGTTACCGGTTTGGATTTTGATGATTGCTACCCGGAAAGAAATGAAATCACAGATGAAAATGTTAAAATTACATTTATTGATTTAGTAAGACTGAAAATAAACAAGAAAGCATTAGGGCGGCCAAAAGACCTTGCAGACCTTGAAAGTTTACCGTAGATTGCAATCATCCTCTCTGAGTCAGCACCACACCACCGATAATCAGCACTCCACCTGCTCTGAAGGGAATTGTTAGTAGTTTTTATGTATATTAATAAACTTCTTCGTGGGTCCCAATATCAATTAGCATTATTACTTCATTTGTTGAATCAGAAGGTTTTTCAATCGAGAAAATTATTCGGCAATCATAACCACAGGAACATGCACGCATTACAGATAATCTACCACTGAGTTTATGAGTTGAAAGAAATTGCGAATATACATCTTCTTTCATTAATTCAAGGGTTTTGTAAATATTGCTCTTTAGCTTTGGATGTTTTTTAACAAATTTGGAAAATGATTTTTTGAATCTATCGGTAAGGATTAATTCTCTGACCATGATTAATCCAATTCTTTTTCGAGTTCATTAATAATATCGGGAAGAGGTTGTGATTTCAAATTACCTTGTATAAATTCATTCTTTGCATATTCATAATACTGTGCAATTTCATTTCTTTTTTCTTCGGCATTTCTCTTGGTAAGAACGTCAAGCAGAATTTCTCTTTCAGTGAGAGGCAATTCCATTGTAAGGTCAAGTAATTGTTCTATTGACATAATTATGTATTAATAATGAAACTAACTTAGTATGTTGCAAAACGTTGAAAATCTAATATTATTTTCTTAAAAATAATTATAATTTATGAAATTATTCATTCTACCCCTCTCTGAGTCAGCACCACACCGCTGATAATCAGCACTCCGCCTGCGAGGAAAGGGAATGGTTAGCTGAAAATTATATTGATATTTTACTTAAAACAAACTTGCTAACATTTAATGCAGCTTTATAAGCTTCGTTTGCTTCTTTTATTGTTGGAATATAAAAGTCGTCGGGGTATCGCATTTCAACTGCATATTCAGTCATAAAAATAATATAATCGAGTTGTTTGAATTCTTCATCAAAAGAAATACATTTTATAAGTAGCTCCTTCAGGTTATGGGTTTTTGATGGCACTTCCCCTTTACTAACAAGAAAATATTTTAAGTACTTTTCAGCAGCTTGCTGAGCATGAAAACATACAATATCTGTCAATGGGTCAATTGAAAATAGCTCCTTCTCTGCAGCTTTAATGTCATGCTCTGCTTTGATTTTCCATAATTTCAATATATCCTTTAAATCCTTTGCCACAGGAGTTTTCCTTCTGTATTGATTACCTTTGATAATGTTGGCAAATCCTTTTCATCTTCGAAATCATCCAGTGGCTTTAGTATAAAATCAATTGAATAACCTTGTTCACAAGTTGCATTCCAAAGATCTGATAACAGGTTAAGCTTTGCCTTTCTTTCTAATTGTCCTTCGGTGATAATGGCAATATCGAGGTCAGAATGAACATCGGCTGTACCTCTGGAATAGCTGCCAAAAAGATAGACCCTGCAGGCATCAGGAACGATACTGATAATCATATCTTTTAATTGCTCTATGTCTTCTGTTGAATACATTTATTGAAATTTTAATTCCCCTACTTATCTTATACAAATTACAGAAATTTTCTGAAATTAAATTAATTCTAATATTTACCCTCTCTGAGTCAGCACAACACCGCCGATAATCAGCACACCGCCTGCAAGGAAGGGGATTGTCAACTGGTGATTAAGGAAAATGATTGCGAGTATTGTCGTTAAAACCGGCTGAAGATTATTGAATACAGAAAGCTTGCTTGCTTCCATTTTCTTGAGAGCCCAGAACCAAATCAGGTAGCCGAATCCCGATGTCATAATGCCGAGGTAGAGAATGCCCAGCCAGTCAAATGCGTTGAATGTTCCTATTGCAATCGGTTCGTTGGTAATAAAATAAACCGGTATATATGAGATGAAGCCGATTACCATGGTAACAGCAGTAGAATAGACAGCGCCGTATTTGCGGGAGAAGTCGCGTCCGAGGATTGTATATAAAGCCCAGGAGAAACTTGCAAGGAGTAATAAGACATTGCCAATGAAAAAATCTGATTTCAGGTCTATCCCTCTTTCGAGCATAATGAGAACAGCACCTGCAATTGCGATGACGACACCAGTGATTTTTTTCCAGTTCCCGCTCTCTTTAAGAAATATTAATGCTATGACAAGGACGAAAGCAGGTGAAAGAGCATAAGCCAATCCTGCATTGGGAGCCGTTGAGAGATGTACTCCGATAAAGAACAGGTATTGATTAATTGGTATATTGAGTATCCCAAGCAATATGGCAATTGGAATGTCCTTCTTTTCGAGCCTGAAATTTTTCTTTTCTCTGACAATTACCCAAAATATATAAAATCCTGCGGCGAAGAAAGCACGGAGTAAAAGAATGAGAGATGGTTGAATAGTTTCAGTCAAGTCTTTTACAATAATGTGTGTTCCCGATGCTATTAACTGCTGAAAGAAAAGCCAGAAATACATTAGTCGCCCACCAGTGATAATATTTTTTCTTCCTGTGTTTCGAAGTTGAGAGTGTGGGAAGCCGAATCACAATTTTTTATGAATGTCTCTTTGTTTGAATCATCACAAAGTATTTTTAATGCATTTGCGATTTGTTCGGGTGTTGATTCGGAGGAAATGGCAATACCAATTTGATATTCTTCAATAATTTTATTCATTGCAGGTAAATCGCTAACGAGTGAAGGAATCCGAGCCATGCAGTATTCAAACAGTTTGTTTGGTAAAGCAAGCTGATATGAAAATGATACAGGCTCGATAAATGATAAACCGGCATCTGCTGAAGATGTCCATTTATGAAGTTCGTCATAAGGAACAGAACCGCAAAGGAACACCCTGTCAATTACATTATTCTTTATTGATTCATTTATTATTTCTTCTCTGAATGAACCTTGTCCAAAAATACATAAAACTGCTTCATTAAAATATTGGAGTGATTTAATTACAGGTATAATGCCTCTTCCCGGAAGTAGTTCACCCTGATATATAATAATATTTTTATCGTTGCCAATAGAATATTTTTCTCTTAAGAGGTTCGATTTCACAACATCTCTGTATGGAGGAAGATTCATAATAATAGTGAAAGGCTTATCGGTTTTGAAATGGCTTCGCAGATATTCTTCATCCATTGAGCCGGTAACTATAAATTTATCAACTTTTTTTATATAATGTTTTTCATATGCAGTGAGAATCCTTTGCCTGAAAGGCTTGTCCGACAATGGGCCTAAAGCGGAATAAATCTCGCGTGAATCGTAGATGAGTTTTCCTCCGAATAACTTTTTGAGTTTTACTGCAACTCTGAGGCTGTACAAATCTTCAGCTATATAATATTTTGCTGTTGCAATGTCAAAGTATTTCTTTGATCCTCTATAGAAATCCCGAATCCGCCTCAATGCCTTTTTGTAATTTTTCTTTTCAACCGGGAATAAAATAATGTTTTCTTTAGACAAATAATCCGAATCAACCTGATTTCCGAACGCAATAATGCAAACAGAATAAGCATTTTTAACAAGTGTACGAGCCATGTTCAGGGTTCTTGCGTCTTTGTTTATTTCATTAATTGAAATGAAACATACATCAAATATTTTATTTCCTGTTAACATGAGATTAATCTTGCAATTTGAAATGGTAAGTGCTGCGGAGTATTCCCCGTGCATTAAATCGCTCTTTGAAGTAAATCAGGCTTTGTGCAGGTGCCATTGGGTCTTCGGCTGTAGTATCCTGCGAAACTCCGATGTCAAACCACTCATAGCCATTCTCCTGTGCCCAGCGAATAGATTCGCTCTGGACAATGAATGCCGGGTGGAGATGATTGTATTCATAGAGTAGCATGATATAGAAGCAGAGAGCAACTTTTTTGTTTGCTAAGAATAGAAGTGAACCTGCTATAGGCTTAGCTTCATGATATGCTAAGAATAACTTTAAATTTTCAGGCATCAACTCCTGCAGATTATATAAGTCTCGTAAAGAATGAGTCGGCTTAACGTTAAACTTCGCTTTGTTTTTTTCGAGTATGGGATAGAATGCCTCGTAATCTGTGCTTTCGACAACTTTGATTTTGTCTTCTCTTATGATTTTCCTAATGATTCTCCTGGCTTTTGCATCAATGTTGTTGAAATAATTCCCTTTTGTCAGAGGTACAGCATGTGATATGTAATGCAACTCGAAATCTGCCTTGCGGTAGAGCATAGCATATTCAACGTGCTGATTATAGACATGGCTGTAAATCAAGGGTGGAGGAATGAGATAAAGCTCCCTGTAATTATGTTCACGTGAATAATCGAGGAAGCTATCAAATATATCGAGAGCAAGATTGAACGGAATATCTTTTGTTACTATTGAGCCATAACTTGCACCAATGGGTGACCAAAATACTGAACCATTATCCTGCAAGCCGCCCGGCATTATGCCGACAAGTTCATCACTATCGCGAAACATCAGGTGGTGAAAGTTGAATTTCCCTTTTTCATGGTAATCGAGGAAAGACTGATTGTGGAACATCGTTCCATTGTTGGAATTCGAGACGAAATCTTCCCATTCATCCCTTTGATTTTCCTTGTACTCGTGAACCGTGATTTTCGGCATTAATATTTAAATAGTTGTAAAAATTATGAAAAACAAAATTAGTTATTAGAAGTCTAATAAGGAAAAATGTTGGAATATATTTTATAGTATATTTAAGTTAATCACAATTCCTATAATTTGAAATGGTAAGTGCTGCGGAGTATTCCCCGTGCATTAAAACGTTCCTTGAAGCATATAAGACTCTGTGCAGGAGTCATTGGGTCTGTTGCAGATGTATCCTGGGAAACACCGATATCAACCCATTCATAACCGTTTTCAACAGCCCAGCGGACAGTCTCAAACATGATGAGATAGACAGGTTTCAATTCTTCATACTCATACAAAAGCATGTTATAAAAGCATAGCACGACTTTTTTGTTGCAAAGAAACAGAAGGGAACCTGCTATGGGTATATCACCGAGGTAAACCATATTTAAGCGTATGTTCTCAGGCATAAGCTTATTCAACCGCAACATATCCTCAAGCGTATGTGTCGGCTTGATATTATGCTTTGCTTTATTATTTATGAGTATGTGATTAAATGTCTCGAAGTCGTCGCTCTCCCTTATTGTTAACCGTTTCTCCCGAAGAATCCTGTGGATGGTTTTTCTTGCCGTCTTATCGAAAAAAGCTAAAAAGTTATTACCATGTTTGAGGTGAACGGCATGTGAAATGTAATGATGCTCGAAATCGAATTTCCTGTACAACATGGCAAATTCCAAATGCTGTGAATAATTCAGAGAATAAATAATAGGCGGCGGTATCAGGTAAATTTCTTTGAATTTTTTTTCTCTGCAAAATTCCAAGAACGTGTCCACAAGCTGCAGGGCAACTTCAAAATGAATATCCTTTGTAACAAACGAACCATAGCTTGCTCCTACAGGAGACCAGAATACATCCCCATCACTTGTTAAGCCGCCCGGGAGCAGTGCTAAAAGCTCATCGCCATCGCGAAACATCAGGTGCTGGAAATTAAATTTTCCTTTTTCATGGTAATCGAGAAAAGATTGATTGTGAAACATGGTCCCGTTGTTGGATTTCGAGACGAAATCCTCCCATTCATCCCTGTTGTTTTCCTTGTACTCGTGAACCGTGATTTTCGGCATTGGAATTTAATTAGTCGTAAATTAAAAACAAAGTTAATTATAAGAAGTTTAATAAGGAAAAATGTTGGAAATAGATTTAATGTTCTCTACATTAATGTTTTTTTTGAATATTATAAACTTTTCAGTAATTTAGATTATACATAAACACCAAATAGAGGTTTACCGAATTGATAATTCAAAATAATTACACTATTGAAATAAATAGTTACAAGCGTTTGTGGCTTAATAATAAAATTATTGTTCAACTAATTATTGGAGTAGTGTTATGAAAAATGCTTTTGTATGTTTAATTGCATTATTTATTCTGTCAGTTTCTGCATTCAGCCAGGATGATTCAAAGATTGGAGTCGGAGTAAGTTATGGTGTTAATCTAATCATAGGTATTAATGGACCGGTTCCACTGATTAACTATTCAATGATTTATGTGCCAATCAACTTTTCAGGTTTCAGGCTGGAACCGTTTATTATGTATTTCAATAGTAGTCTTTCATCACAGGTAGAGGAGGTGACATATCAAACAGAAAGAAAACTGAGTAGTTTTACTTTTGGAAGCGGTTTCTTTTATTTATTGAAAGCTAATAAATCAGTGGTCCCCTATTTAGGACTAAGAATTGGTTACGGTTCAAATTCATCAACTTATAAGAGCCAATATTCAGATACTGAAGATTCAGGGTCATTATTGTCTGTTGGAGGAATATTAGGCGGAGAGTATTATTTTTCTCCAAATTTTAGTCTTGGAGCCGATGTTGGATTAGTATATTATAATTTCTTTACACCAAGCGAAAAATCGGCACAAATTGATACTAAATATTCATCTTATAGTAATAGTGAAATATCAACAACAGCCGCTATTATTGCAAGAATATTTTTCTGAGATGAAAATAATTCGATAAGCATGGCAATAGATTTTTATTAAAAACCGCCTTTTTCAAGTGGTGGGGTATTAGAACCACTCCTTGGTCCCCTCCTTATTTAAGGAGGGGAAGAAAAGTGGAGGTAATTTTAATTACGAATGTAACTAATAAACAACCCCTTGAATCCACCTTTGATAAGGGGAACTATTTGATGTGGGTGTTGGCTATGGATTCTGAAATAAATTCAGAATGACATATAACCACCATTCGTAATTCATAATTCGTAATTCGTAATTAATTCATATTCCAGGGGTAGTTGTGCCTCTCAACGCAGAACTTGCCCGATGGCTGAGCTTTCAGGCCAACATTAAATTCCAGCACTGCTTCTTCGGTAGGGCGATATGGTTCGACGACAACAATCTTGAAAGCCCATGAATCGAGATTTTTGATTTCATAGTCAATGTCAAACAGACAATCGCAATCGCACAGTGCTGACTGCTCTTTTTCATTAATTATAATAGCATCACTACTAATTGAAATATCGGCAGTGATTTTACCGGGGCAGCAGTTGAATCCCGCATTAATGTGCTTCAATCGGAGAATGCCGTCATCATTGTTGAAATTGTACTCGATACAGTCGAGGTTGTTTGGAGTCGTATCTGAAACTGCAAGGCCGGTAAATGTGTTTTTGCAATCTGTGTATTTTACTAATGCACCTTCAGGCTTACCATCATTTGTAACACTTGATTTTTCACAGCCTGAGATAATAAATGCAATAATTATTACGGTAAAAGCCATTGACCGGAAAACCGATAGAAAATTCATTCGTGGCATATTTTTATTCTCCCTTCAAATCCAATTTTAATTAATAATATTGTAAACGTTTTCATAAATAAAAAAGTTTCATTTTTTTTGGGCTTCTAAGCTTCTTAATTAAAAACATCCCGTTTTTGCAATTTTGTTTCAATTTAAATACAAATTTATTTTAACAACACCCTAATCCCCTTTGTAAAAGGGGCGACACTTCGATAGGCTGATAATGACACATTTATTTAAAAAATGGTAAATGTCAGTGGTAACTCATGGCATAGTTTATAGGAAAAAAAATGTATAGCTACAACTTTTAAGTAGTGGTGAAAGTTGAACTCCACAAATCGGGATTTGACCTCGTAGAGACAGGTCTGAGACCTGTCTCTACATCGGAAATCTCCGGTTACAGATCTCCACTATCTGAAGATAGTGGCAATTCAAAAAAATATAAAGAACGATTTTAATTTGTCATGTTTTTGTTTTACCATCGCTTCGGCGGTGGTTATTGACTCAGGGTGACAGGTTTAAAATTATTTTTTTGAAACATTCTTTGCTTTTATGTGTCATTACAATATTAATAATTGCAAATCGGAGAAAACAATTTATAAATGTGGGAGCGATTAGTGAAGTTAAAAAGTTTAGTATTTGTATTAACATTTATTATATCATTTTCTTATTTGAGAGCAGAATCAATCCAGAAGCTGCTCCATCCATATAATCTCGATTTCGAGGAAGGCTCACCGGGGACTTTGCCGCTTGGCTGGGTGATTCCGGGCTATGCTGTCAAGAACGGTTACGAGGCAGAAGTATCAACCGAGCTTCCGAGGAGCGGTAATAAATGTTTTTTGCTTAAACATTTCAGCGACTCTCTGGATATACATGGTTCGGTGATGCAAACCATAGATGCAAAGCCTTACAGGGGAAAACTGATAAGACTCAGGGCGGCTGTAAGGGCGGAAATCATGGGCCCCAGAGGTTCGGCACATCTGTGGCTGAGGACACACCTGACGGACAACTGCCCGGGTTTCGAGGATATGGGTGAGCTTCATCCTGTCGTCATCAACAATTGGGATTATTATGAAATCACCGGAAGAATAGATAAGAATGCGGATGTATTGAACTTCGGCTTGATGATGATTGGCAACGGCAAGGCATGGATTGATGATGCGAGCCTTGAAATAATTGATTCGGTGAACCAGGTAAATGCCCCTCCTGCACCTCTTAGTCCGAAGGGACTTGAAAATATAAAAGAATTTGTAAAAATGTATGGGTATGTAAGGTATTTTTATCCCGGCGAACTGGCTCTGACAACCGATTGGGAGGAATTTCTGTTAAACGGGATAGATTTTATCGAAGGTGAGACATCGGACAGTAAGCTGATAGAAAAGCTGAAGAGTTTGTACACTGCCATAGCACCGGATTTGGAGATTTACCATTCAGGGAAGAAACCCAGGGTTATAAAAGATATAAAAACTCCGAAAAATGCACTGCCCAAGCTGGCTATAGCACGAAGGCATACGGGTCCTGATATTGAATCGAATGCGACCGTTCTGAAAAGCGATGTGGTAAATGTATATGCTTCGCTCAGGGAAAAGGAAGGAGCAGTGTTTCAGATTTTGAATGCTGAACCTTACAGAGGCAAACGAATAAGATTCAATGCTTATGTAAAAGCGGATGTTATACCGCCTTCCGGACAGGTACACCTTGCAATAAGGATTGACAAAAGCGAGAATCAAGTAATTTATACGGGGACAATGTTTGATAATCCAATCACAAAGAACAGTTGGGAGAAGTATGGTATCGAAGCCGATGTGCCTGACAATGCCGCAACGGTACGCATAGGCTTGGTGCTGATTGGTGAAGGCAAAGCCTGGTTTGATGATGCCAGGATTTCGATAATAGAAAAAGGCGGGACGGTGAGAGATGTCGAGCCGCGAAATAATGGATTTGAGGAATCGGATACGGGGAAAATAGTGAACGGATGGTTCTTTCATATCCCATCGGAGGAGGCGGGATATAATGCAATCGTCGTAAAAAATGAGAAAAAATCAGGTGCAAAATCACTGCTCATTTATTCTGATGAAATAACGAGAATCAAATTGCCGAGGGTTGGCGAAGTATATAATGGAAAATTATCGGCTCAAATTGCTTTTTCGATGCCGCTGACTTGTTTTGCCGATACTTTGGGTTCTTTGCCGCATCCCAAAAAAGCCTTAAAGTTAAATGCATCGAAAGAAACGAATTTTGTGATTAACGGGAATGACCGGACTTCGAGGCTGGCTATTGTTTCGATGTTATGGAACATTTTCAGGCATTTTTCGGTTTATGACGGAGAGTCCGGAATCGGAGACGGATTACTCGACAAATACCTGACAAAAGCGGCAACAGATACAAACAAAGATGAATTTCTCATCACTCTGAAGATGATGACTACTGAGTTGAACGATGACCAGGCAAGAGTTTGGGCTGGATTCGAAGAGACCGATTACGGCTTGCCATTTTTATGGAAATACATTGACGGTAAACTTGTGATTTACAAAGTTTTCGGTAACAATTCTTATATTTATCCCGGTGACATAGTTACTGAAATAGACAATAAACCTGTTGAGCAAGTAATTAAAGAGTTCGGCAGTTTGTATTGCGGAGAAAACAGTGAATGGGTAACTATAAGGGGATTGGCTGAGTTAAGAGCAGGTAATAAAAATTCAAAAATAATTTTAAAGATAAAATCTTCGTCAGGACCGCCTTTCGAACAGGAATTCAGCCGGGACATGCTCTTGTCCGGGACAATTGAAACAAGGATACCTGCAATTGCGGAATTAAAAAAAGGTGTTTACTATGTTGATTTGACCAGGGTTAATGAGGATATAATCAGGAAAAATATAAATAACCTGCTTAAAGGACAGGGAGTGCTCTTTGATATTCGGGGATTCTCACCTCTTTCACCGGCATTTCTCGGACTGTTTCTTAATCAGTCAGCAAATTCAATAAGCTGGCGGCTTCCCATATTTACGATGCCTGGCCATAAACTGATTTCTTATGAAGTTTTGCATAAAATGATTTCACCGAAGGGGCCCGGTATTAAGTATAATATAACATTTGTGGCTGATGGAAGAACTTATGGAAATTCCGAAGCTTTGCTGACGCTGATAAGGCACTACGGTATCGGGAACATCATCGGAAACCCGACGGCAGGGATGGCGGCAGAAGTGCTGGGGTTCAGGCTGCCGGGTGATTACTATTTTACGATGACAGGTTTAATTGGAATTGCACCCGACGGAAAAGAAATTAACAGGAAGCAGATTATTCCAGATATCGAAGTCAATCAGACTTTAGAAGGCTTGGTCAACGGGAGGGATGATATTCTAGAAAGAGCTGTTCAATATATTGAAACGGGTAAGTAAGATTATAGAGTTATTTTATAAAACCATGTTTGACCAATAATAAATCACCATCTTTAATCAGTCCGATCCCAGGAGCATAAACTTTATACTCTTTATTTTTGGGTTCAAGAGGAGTTGTTTCTTCTGTTTTTAAGCAATTGCTGAAAACTCTACATGGAGTTTTTAAGCTATCACTGATGCTTATTATTTCGGCTCTATCTATTGCAATGCCAGGGGCAATTTCCTGATAATACCTTGCACCTAATAAAAATGTTCCGGGCATAATTATTCCGGCTTTGTTGTTCCTTTCCGCAATCCATGAACCCTCGTAGCTTACTACTTTACCTTCTTTATAAATTTCAACATATTCTTCAAAATAAAAAATACTGCTGGTTTGCTTACAACAGGCAAAATAGTTTTTTGAAATCTCTACAAGTACTCCATTCACAGTTTCTTTTTCTTCAACAATCCTTGTTTCAACGTTTCCTACTTTTTTTGTTTCATTCAAAACAGTAATAATGAGCCCGACAGTTTCTTTTTCTTCTTTGCCTTGTAATTCTAATTGGTATCCGGGTTCAAGTATGAAATATGTGTTTCGTCCAATAGTTGAAAAGGTGCAGCTATCCTGCATAAAGGAATCAGTAAATTGAACTTTGAGGTTTTTGGATTGTCCGTCTATTGTAATGAATCCTATTAAAAAGAGGAAAGATAAAATTATCTTTTTCATATTCATTTACTCCAAAGTTAGAATAATATGCAATTTATGGAAATGATATAAAATTAAATGAATAAATTTTCTTATTTTTTTCTTCCGACAGGAAGCAAATATATCGGTTCTTCTTCACCCTTCAAATTTAAAACTCTTATTATTTTTTCATCATCGAAGGCGCCAACAGTACATGTACCAAGGTTGAGAGAGACACACTGAAGGCAGATATTCTGTGCAGAATGTCCTGCTTCGAGCCAAACATAATGCTCCCTGCCACGGGCACCGTATTTGCCTGTGGTTCTCGAAAAAATAGCTGTTATAACAAAAGTAGCAGATGCTGTTTCAAACATTTCCTGCTGTAATGCGGCATCGCTAACATCTTTTCTTTTGTCTCCATCAAGAACTTTGAACAATTCATGTTTTTCGGAATTGTATTTATAAATACCGTGATTTAATCCCTCGATATTTCCTGCGATTATATAAAATTCAAGCGGATATAAAGCACCTGCAGAGGGCGCTGTGCGAAATCCACCGCGAAGGAAATCGGGCCCATTTACAGCGTGTTGTGTAATGCCATAAGCCGCCCAGAGAAGCTGTGATATTTCCTGCAAAGTTAGAGATTCATCAGCATATTCCCTCACAGAACGTCTTTGCTGCAATGCTTCTTCTATTGAAACATTGCTTTTTAATATTGGCTCAGGTAGTTTTATTGTAGTTTTATCCATTGATACAATCTGCTTTTTTTCACCACTGCAATTTAAAATATTAAGAGATAAAACTAATGAAATAACAAGTAATAATTTGAAAGTTTTCATATAATATACCCATATTTATATTGGTACTAATTCTTTGCGAACTTAGCGGTTTCTTCGCGTCTTTGCGAGAAATCTAAATATTATTATTTCACGCAAAGTTCGCAAAGGTTTTCGCAAAGCTCGCTAAGTTATAAATTATTAACTAATCTATGTATTCCAGTTTTTAATGTCTCTGTATTAAAATTTATTAAGAGACCTAACTTTTTTTCCTGATAATTTTAAATAAGTCAAAGTTTGGGCAAAATAAACTGGTGCTAATGCTTCTACAGATTTTAATTCGACAATTACTTTATCTTCTACCAGAATATCAATTTTGTAAGCATTTTCTAATTTTAGACCTTTATAAACCAAATTAATAGGGACTTGTGTATCAACAATGAATCCTATTTCTTTAAGGTCAAAAGCTAAAGCTTTCTCGTAGGCTGATTCGAGCAAACCTGGTCCAAGAGTTTTATGTAATTCAATAGCTGCACCAAAAATTTTGTGAGAAATTTCATTTTCATTCATATAAACTCTCCTTTATCTTTTAATTCTTTGCGAACTTAGCGGTTTCTTCGCGTCTTTGCGAGAAATCTAAATATTATTATTTCACGCAAAGTTCGCAAAGGTTTTCGTAAAGTTCGTTAAATTTAGGTTAAAAATAATGAAAATTCTTACTCACCATATTCTGTGATGAACCACGCATCATCTATTTTATATGTTGTAAATGACATCTTATGTATGTAATCAAATTCTACTGAAACTTTGTAGCTTAACTGGGTAAGAGAATCTGCCCTGATATAAGTTATTGGTTTATTCGATAGGATTCTGCCGAGGCGTTCGACTTCGTCGTATAGGTCGAGCTTCTCGATTGCGAGATATTGAGTACCCTTTGGTGTAGCGAGTATTTTTGTAGCGGCAGGGATATTGTTGCTGTCTAATTCGGTTTTGAATAAATAAATAGTACCGATTGGCGATTTCTGGTTGACTTCGACAGGTCTGATTTTCTTTGAAGCAGTTCCTATGACAAAAAGCTCACAGCCCCACAAAAAAAGTAATAATCCAAAAAATATAAATGTTTTCTTCATTTCAATCCATAAAAATTAATTGTTGTTTCTAATGCCTGTTCCAAAGCCCTGGTTGTTCGTTTGAAAGGATGTGTAATTCCAAAAGTATGTCCTGTTTTTTCAATCAGACTAAACTCAGTCATACCATAAGGAGCGGCTTCAACCAGCATTTCGGCTTCCTTCAAAGGAACGCTAACATCCTTATCGCCATGTACAATAAGCACGGGAATTTTCAGTTCGGAAATATTATCTGTTAAAGAATACTCACTACCGTGCTTTTCAATATCCTCAATATATGTATAGTTGAGTTTCATTACCTGTTTTGTAACTGAATTAGTAAATACAATAAAACCATTTTTCTTCCATTCCTGTTTCTGACGAATAGAGTATCTGTCAAATTTTGCGATTGAAGCCCACAGAGCAATTTTTTTTATGTTTTTATTTCTTTTTGCAGTAAGAATGGATATACCTCCACCGAGAGATGTACCAAGCAAATAAATTTCACCATTCCATATACTATCCAATATATCATTACTCAAAATCTTTCCACAAATAAAACTTTTAACAATACAATCTGCATCATCAATTTCCTGGGTAACAGTCATTCGGGCAAATTTTTCGGGAAATTCAGAAATGTCTGTTCTTGTTCCCATTCCGTTCAGAGAGAAATTAATGCAGATTGTGATTGCCCCGACTTCTGCAACCTTTTCTGATATATATGGGAAAAAGCCCCAGTCCTTGAATCCCTGAAAACCGTGCATCAGTATTATGCAAGGTAAGCTCTTTCTTTTATCAGGATACCTTATATCCCCCCTGATGTTTTCATTTATCGAATTAACAATTTCAAATGAATTATTTATAATTTTCACTTTTACAAAATTAATATTATTTCCTCGATTCGAGTGTGCATTTTAATTTCATTTCCTTGTCGCCCCTGAGAATTATTATCTCTACAACATCGCCGGGATTGTATTCTTTCAGGCAATAGGTCAAATCATATAAATTCCTAACTACTTTATCTCCGAATTTTGTTATAATGTCTCCACTCTGCAAGCCGGCTTTTTGCGCCGGACTTCCACCTGACGTACCCGTAATTTTCAAGCCATTCGGATTTTCCTCAAAATCAGGAACGACACCAAACCAGGCTTTGCCATAGCCTCTTTCTGCCGGGATACTTGTCGTATCGGCGGTTTTTATTATCTGATAATCAGGTTTGGTGCCATATGAGTCAACTGCCCTCAGGAAATGTTCGGCAAGAAGAGTCAGATGAGCCAATCCGTCGAAATTGATTTTATCAACATCATCAGTGGGCCTGTGGTAATCGAGATGAAGGTCGGTGAACATCATCATCACAGGTATATTTTTCGAGTAAAACGATGCGTGGTCGCTGGGACCATAAGCTTCGTTTACTTTTATTATTTTGATTGAATCAACGATAGCGAGAGAATCTGCAATTGTCGAAAATCTTGTCGAGGAACCCGTTCCCATCAGATTGAGCCTGTTATCCTTCATTCTGCCAATCATGTCCATATTCAGCATGTAATCGGTTTTTTCCAGAGGAACTAAGGGATTTTTAACATAAAAAGCAGAACCCTGAAGCCCCATTTCTTCGGCATTGAACGAGATTAAAAGCAGATTTCTTCTTAACGGCTTATTTTTAAAAATTGATGCAAGTTCAAGCAAAGCAGAAACACCTGAAGCATTATCATCTGCTCCGTTATGTATCTGTGCGATTTTCCCTTTGTAAAATGAATTGAACTCACCCCAGCCTAAATGGTCGTAATGGGCTCCTACGATTAAATATTCATCGGATAAACTTGGGTCTGAGCCTTTAACAACCCCAATAACATTATTTATTTGCTTTATGTCATCAGCAATGTTAACAGTGATTGAGACTGACACTTTTGGAAGCACAAAGCTCTGTGGTATTTTTTCTTTGTTAATTTTCTTTTCAAGGTCGAGCATTGGCTTTGCATGAGGGAAAAACTTTGCAATCTGTGTCCTGTTGCCCTGAATAGATACAATACCTGAATTTTTGAACATCTTGTCTGGATAGAATTTATAGTATGTATTGGCAGAATCGCTCAGAGTTTTAATGAAAATAATTCCGACTGCACCGTGTTCACGGGCATTATTTACTTTGTAACTTAACTCTGCATAAGGTTTGAATTCTTTAATCAGGCACTGGCCTTCGGCGGAATCGGAAAGAATAATAACTATTTTATCTTTGACATCAACACCTGAATAGTCGTCATAATTAAGTTCTTTAGCTGTAATGCCATAACCGACAAAAGCAATTTCGCCCGACACAGTTCCGTTCTCACTGAATCTCATCGGCTTCCAGTCTTTATAAAGTTCCCATTTTCTTTTTGTGGGTTTCAGCAGTTCAAGAGGAATACCCGGTTTTTCAACGAGAATAGATACTTCCATACTGTTGTCTGCATCGAGTTTTAATCCTGCTACGAATGGAAAACTTTGCAGGTAAGTATTGTCAATAGGTGATACTCCATATTCTTTAAATTGATTCAGAATATAATTCATTGCTATTTCATTGCCCGGTTTGCCGGCAAACCTGCCTTCGAGTGAATCGGATGCAAGAAATGAAACATGATTTCTCAATCTCACTTCTAAGTGTGAAAAATCAGTTTGGGCAAAAGAAACAGATACAACAATAATTACGAGAGAAACTATCGGTAATACGGTAGTATATTTTATTTTCGAAAGAACTTTGTTCATAAAATCACCATAAAAAAATTTCAAATACTATAATAATATTATTGTGAATAATAATATTCAAAAATATTACTATTGGAATTGAAAAAAAAGAAGGAAAAATTTATATTTATTTCTAAAGCTTTTCATTATTCACTATACTCCCGTAGAGACAGGTCTAAGACCTGTCTCTACGGGATTCTTTGCTTCACAGTTAATGACACATTTATTTTATGTAAGATGAATAGCCACTATTTTTAAATAGTGGAAATAAATGGCCCACCTCATTAAGGATTTATCCACTAATAAAAATAAGTGACTAAAGTCGGGCTGGGAAGGTAACCCTCCACTATCTGAGATAGTGGCTATTCAAATAAGATATTAAGTCCAAATCTAACTTGGCTTATGTTTGTTTAACCATCGTAACGGTGGTGTTCATGGACTTAGAATGACAATAAAAAGCCAATTTCGACCTTCTAATAAATAATCCGGGTTAAATCTTTGCAATGCGATTGGGATTTTTTTTAATGAATTCTTCCCAGCTTCCGCCTTTCTTTGTTGGAATCTCAGATTTCATGCAATGGCATATCGCAACGGCAAGTGCATCTGTTACATCATAAAATTCAGGGGTTTCTTTTATGTTGAGAAGTGTTTTAACCATATACTGCACCTGTTCTTTCGAGGCAGAACCTTTACCTGTAACTGATTTCTTGACTTCTTTCGGGCTGTACTCAGCTATCGGAATATCATTCATGGCGGCGGCAAGCATAGCGGATGCTCTTGCATGAGCAAGCTTGAGAAGGGATTGAGCGTTCTTTGAATAGAATGTTGATTCAAATGCGGCAACGTCGGGTTTACATCTTTCAACGACCTGAATTAGTCTTTGATATATTTCTCTCAAACGGTAAGGAAGTTCGTCGTGGGCTTTCTTAGCTTTTATGACACCGTATTCTACGACATAAAGTGAATTTTTCTTTTTTTCAATTACACCATAGCCGCAAATAACCGAACCCGGGTCTATTCCAAGAACTCTCAAGATTAAAATTAATTTTTCTAAAAATAAAGAAACTTATATTAAATTATTTGGATTTTTCATTATTATTAAAAATCGGTGACTCAGCTACAGGCCCGTATCCGCTAATCACTAACTCCTTAAAATCGGGATGCGAGGTTTTCATCTTCAACGTTGATGAGAAATACCCCTTTTTATCAGGCTTTGCTCTCTCTGTAATTTCAATTTCTTCATTTGGCTTTAATACAAATGTTTTGCTAAGGTTGAATGAAATATTTTCAGGTGTATTAGAAAAATCTGAAAAAGTAACGTTTTCCTTTGAATGATTAATGATTTTAACTTTTGAAACTGCTTCCTGGCCTACTCTCATATCGTTAAATGTGAAGTATTGAGGGCTAACCTCAATATCAACTTGTACCTCAGCTTTGAGGAAAAGAGTCGAATTTGGTTTCTTCGGGTCATTAGATGTGATAGATATGGACTTTGTTACTGCACCGGGCCTGTTGGATATATTCAATTTAATATCTAAAGTACCCGCTTCATTGGGGCCTAATCTGGATTTATCAAGCGGGGCTGTCGTGCATCCGCATCCCGGTTTAACATTAGTAATAACCAATGTGTCGGTACCGACATTCTTTAGCTGAATTTTTGCATTTAAAGGTGATTCATTAGGTTTAACTTTATTCCAATTATAGGTATCTCCTCCGACAATTTCAAGTTTTGGTTGTGCATTAGAATTATTTGATAAAATAAAACTTAAAAGAACTATGCTCATTACTAAGTATTTCATACTAAATCCTCCGGTTTATATTTTTTTTAATTGTAGTAGCACATTTGACGCAATTTATTAAATAATAGTGTTATTAATTCGGCTAAAATTCAGAAATGAATTAATTTGAAATATTTACGTCTTAAATAAATATTTGATTATATCTGATGTTTACTTAATTTTAATATTTATTATGATTATATTTTGAGAATCAATGAAGCATATGAAAAAAATTGAATTATTCTTGTTAGTCTCAATATCATTTGTGATGCTGACACAAATGATAAGTGCAGATTCCGAAGGAGAAATAATTCCTCCTGAAGGTACTGTAATTGAAATAAATGAAGATATTGTTGATTATGGCTTGTGTTTAATCGGTGATTCATTAGAAAAGTTATTTGTACTAAAAAACACCGGTTCGGATATAATAAAGCTTGGGACAAAAGACCCTTCATATTTCAAAGGTGTGTATGATAATATTAATCATCCTCAAGATTTTTGGGAATTTAATCCCCGCCAGGGTGATGAACCTGAACAACTTATTGATAGAGGAAAAGAAAAAGAATTTATTATGAGATATTATGCATCTGAAGATACAAGTAAGTATAAAGCAGGTAAAAAATTAGTTAAACTTACACTTGGATTATTTGACTCAAAAATTCCCAATGAGCCCAGTCCAGGCTACAAAGATATGGTGGCTTTAGATTCATTTTTACTTATAGCTCGTAAAACTACACATTATATAGACGGCTATGAAAATGAGTATAATTTTGATTCTGTGTATGTAAAACCTCCGGCTAAAGTATCATGGATATGGCAGGTAAAGAATGTATCGAAAAGTGATTTAGTAATAGAAAGCGATACAATTATTCCACTCAGTCCTAACCCGGATTTCAGGATAAATAAAATTTTAAATCAACCAATTTATCAGAAGAATGTTATACCCATGGAAATTGAGTACTACCCCACTGATAATGGGGGCGATAGTGCAATTTATCAATTAAAATATCGCTCTCATCCTGTTCTTTTTCCTGACTCAGTAGATTATGCAAAGGTAAAACTTTTCGGAATCGGAGTGAAACAAAATTTGGATATATACTTTTCTAATGTGGATCATCATGGTGATACAATTGATGTTGGTGAGGTATGGGTCGGAAAAAAGAAAGAAGATGTAATGGTAGTTCTGAAAAACGAGGGGAATCTAAGGTTTGGAGCTGTTTCTCAGGTTATAAAAAACAAGAAAGATGAGATAGATACATTATTTAGCATAATTAGCCCACTTAAAGAGATTCCATTCCATCTCGATATACTCAAAACAGATACATTCAAGATTGAATTTCATCCTAAAGAAAGAGGAACATTCATAGCCCGATATGTTATTGAGAGTGATATAGCAAGTAGAAATATAAAAGGAATTCCGGCTGAAGGTTTGCAAAAAATAATTTATCTGAAAGGTACAGGGATTGAGCCGGAGATTTCCGTAGCAATCGACACTCTAGATTTCGGTAATATTGTTCATCATCAAGATTGTCCTTCTTCTGCTACAATATCCATTCCTATAAACAATTTAGGGAATACAACTCTTTGGATTCAAGATGCATTGATTGACCCGCCATTTACAAGAATACTGATTGACACTATAGCGGCTAATTCGCAAAGGAATATGCTGATTATATTCAATGCTGACTCATCACTGGAGCTGGGGGATTATTCGGACACATTGTTTATCGTATCGAGAGATGTCAGACCTCCAAAGGATACATTAAAAATAATTGTTAATGCATCCAGCGTTGAGCCTCAGCAAACAAGATTATATATACCAAAGGATATTAAAGCAAAACCCGGGCGATTGATTTCAGTTCCGATTATTGTTGATAAAAATAATATTAACTTTGCGAGAACATTTAGTGACACTCTTACATTTGATACTACTTTGCTGCGTTATAACGATTTCGAGAATCTTGGAACTGCATCTGAAGGAGCGGAAAAAGGCTCGATAATTATTAATCCGGATACTGCTTCATCAAGATTGGGAATAAATATTAAAATGCCCGAAAATGTTTTCTTTAGGCAAAGTGATACTCTAATAATTCTGAAATTCAATACCTACCTTGGAGATAATGTTTCAACTTATATAGCTTTTGCAAAACCTCAATTTGGAGATGGACCTTGCTCGAAGGTGCTAACGCCGATTACTACAAATGGAATATTCTCTCTCGATTCTATCTGCGGTTTGAATTTGAAAGCAATACCCCACACTACCAAAAAATTCAGGTTTGAAGATATTTATCCTAATCCTGCAAACGAGAAAATTCAGTTTGAATATGAAATGGCATTTTCAACAGTTATAAAAATTAGTGTATATAACTCTTTTGGTGAGCTTGTTGAAAAGCTGATTGACAGCAGTCTCCCTGCCGGGACTTACCTGCTGACTCATCCTACGAATAACATGACTCCTGGAATTTATTATTTTGAAATGCAGGCAGGACTATTCAGGCATATCAAGAAAGTTGTTCTGACAAAGTAAATGAGAAAATCATTGTATATATTAACTTTTATTATTTCCTGTTCAATAATTTACGCCCAGGGATTTGACTGGCAGTTTTCTGCAAGAATGCCAGCAGATTCACCTGTATTATTTTTTGGATTGTCAGGTGAATTCAATCACCTGATTCATAATGGTAGTCTCGATTTAGAGGAAGCTAATTGTAATTGCGGTGCTTATAAAACAGGCAGTGGAGAAGGATTTACAGCCGGTATTGCAGGTGAATACTGGATTGACGGCTTGACTGCAATTACATTCTCAGGATTATATAACTACTCACCGGGAAAATTTACAGTTCAGGCAGAACCATTGCCGAGAGTTGATGGAGGGATGCTATTGACAGAATATGATTTTACATCGAAGATTGCATATTTACTTATTGAGCCGGGTATTAAATACAGAATTCCAGGTTCTCATCTAAATATTGGCGGCGGCTTGCAATTCGGCTTTTTATTATCTAACAGCAGTGTTCATAAGGAAAGAATCATAGGTGATGCCAATGAACCGCCGTTTCCAACAAATCCACCATCATATGAGAGAATAGTTGATGGAAAAATTTCTGAGTTGAATAATATTTTTTTACAGGCGAAAATACGGTTGGGATATGATTTGACTTATGGACTCGGCTTGTATGCCACACCAAACATCAGTATTGGAATACCAATTCTCAATCTCACAAAAACATCCGAATGGAAGAGGTGGGCTTTCTCCGCAGGGCTCACGGTTTATTGGGGTTTGTAAGAAAAACATAATATTGTTGATTTAATAAAAAATGAATAGCCACTACTTTTAAGTAGTGGTGTGAATTAATCACCACAACTTGGTATTTATCCCCTTAAATAAGTGACTAAAGTCAAAGTTATAAACTAAAAACCTCCACTATCTGAAGATAGTGGCTATTCAAAAATTTCAGAATGACAATTTATTTGTTAATTAACACCTGCTTCTATAATATTCAATGTACCCGATTCAGCATCGAGCTCCGCATCTACTCCGAGAGGAAGCGTTATCTGGTCGTTTGTATGACCGAATGTCAATCCATAAAAAACCGGAATGTTAAGATTGCCGAGAATATTATCGAGTACTTCGCCGAGAGAATAGTCCCATACGTGTGAGGGATTCAATCCATCTGAATTACATCCCTGACATTCACCGAATATGACACCAGATGCAGTATTTAGTTTGCCTGCCAATCTTAGCTGAGTCAGCATCCTGTCAATCCTGAATGGTTCTTCCCCTACATCTTCAATGAAGAGAATTTTATTAGTTGTATCAATTTCGTAAGGTGTCCCCATCAATGAACATATTAGCGACAGATTTCCACCAATAAGTTTGCCCGATGCTTTTCCGGGTTTAATTGTTCGAGTCGGGTGAACAAGCCTTATGCCATTTTTTGATTCAGAATTAACAACCTTACCGATTGGATTGGTTTTGAATAATGCTTTACTGAAATAATCTGCCGTGTAATTTGAAAATCCTGAAAGAAGTACGGGACCATGGAAAGTAATGAGTTTTGATAATTTATTTATTGCTAAGTGCATAGCAGTAATATCGCTGTATCCGATGAATACTTTCGGATTGTTTTTAATCAGTTCATAATCAATTTTGTCGAGAAGTTGAGGAGAGCCATAACCGCCTCGCAGACAAAAAACACCGGCTATATCTTTGTCTTTGAACATTGAATGTAAATCATCGAGTCTTTCATCAACAGTGCGTGTCTTGTAGCCTTCTCCTTTTAAAACATTTTTTCCGAACTTTGCATTCAATCCGAAATAATTCAATGCCTCGACTGCTTTATCGAGCTGGTCAGGGTCTGTAACGGCTGTAGCTGGTGCGATAATACCAACAGTATCGCCGCGTTTGAGTGCTTTCGGATGTATGTATTCATCTTTATTAAAAGCACGAACCAATACCGGTTTGAACAATGGCAAAGCGGAAATCGCCGCAACAGAAGAAAGAAAAGACCTACGTTTCATAATGAATAATTAATTGTGAATATTCTTTTTTTTGTTTAAATTAATAATATTATATGAAAAAATAATAGGTTAATTCGGGTTTGGAGACTTATTCATAAAATTTATCTCTAAGTGTCGATTACATTGTTTAAGTCAGGAGTAACTCCTGACATGGCTTATTGGATATAAAATGAGCAGCCACTACTTTTAAGAAGTGGAAACATAAATCACCATATTTGGGATTTCCATGAGGATATGTGTAGGGAAACGGCAAGCCGTGTCCCTACTGAAATCCTCCACTATCTAAAGATAGTGGCTAATCAATTAATAGTAAAAGAAATTTAATTAATGGAGTAAAACTCCTTTTTTAAACTGATTATGCCGGAAAAAAAGAAATTAAAACCAGAAGAAATTCCGATTGAAAAGGTTTATGCCTTGCCTCTTGAAGATGCTCAGCCTTTCGGCAGGGACCGGATGGAGGACCTGAATATACTCCTTACGAATTGCATAAAATATATTGAAAAACCTGATATTGAATTAATAACACGAGGATTTTACTTTTGCTGTGATAATCATAAAAATGTAACGAGGGAATCCGGCGAACCATATTACACTCATCCACTGAAAGTTGCATTGATGTTAATTAAAGATTTTGGAATTAGGGAAACAGAGGCTACTGTTGCATCATTGCTTCATGATACTGTCGAGGATGTCGAAGAAGTAACTATAGAGTTAATCAGGGAGAAATTCGGCAGTGAAATTGCCCGAATCGTTGACGGGCTGACAAAAATCAAAGGTACGAAAACACGCCAGATGGATAAGACTGCTACATACAGCAAGCTCTTCCTGGCACTTGTCGAGGATGTGAGAGCAATCATCATCAAGCTTGCCGACAGGCTTGATAATATGAAAACACTCACTCATCTCGGTGAGAAAAAAAGAAAAGCGATTGCTTATGAAACATTGAATTTCTATACACCTTTTGCACAAAGGTTGGGATTAACTAAAATAAGACGCGACCTCGAAGACCTTTCACTATATTTCATTGACCCGGATGCATTCGATATTATCAGGAAATCCCTTGAATTGAAAGGTAAGCAATTTGTTGATTACATCCGGAATTTCCTTAAGCTGATTACTCAGAAGTTAGACGAAAACAGAATCAATAATGTCGTTACAATCGAGCATAAGCATGTCTATGAGATTTACAAAATGATAGAGGAGGGAAAAGCTCTTAAGGACATTGACAATTTTTACTCAATCGTTATTACGCTTAATACAAATGACTACAGTCAGTGCTACAGGACTTACGGCATAATAGCAAATGTATTTGGCCCTGTCAGCTCTCTCGACGACTTCATCGCAAGGCCTAAGATTAATCTATACAGGGCGCTTCACTCAACGCATTTTGGCCCGGGAAGAAAATTGGTTGAGGTGATTATCAGGACTGAGGAAATGGATAAAATTGCAGTTGATGGTATTGCATCCGATTTTGCAACGCTGAGGCATAAGAAGCCATTGAACCTCGAGAGGAAGGATGTTGCCGAATGGGTCCAGTGGATGCAGGATATTATAGTTGGTGACGATGAAGATGCAATCCAGAAAATCTGGGGTTCGATCCGCATGAATCTTTATGTAGATGAAATTGTCGTTCATATCAAGGATGGGGATTCTTACATACTTCCCAAAGGTTCATGCCCTATTGACCTTGCCTTTGCCGTATCCGAAGAAATTGCCAATAAATGTATTTCGGCAAAGATAAACGGTGAGATTAAGAATCTCGATTATGAATTGAACAACAACGACCAAATTGAATTGCTGACATCGCCTAATACTGTTCCGAGTCCTGAATGGCAGAATTATGTGGTAACACACAAAGCCATCGTAAAACTTCACCAATATTTTAATGAACACCCTGTCGAAATAGTGCCTGAGCAGGTTCTACTTGATACGAAGTATGATGTGAAGCTGAGAATCACGGCTGACGACAGGCCCCAGATGCTGCATGATATTACGAAAGTAATCGGGCAAATAAATATACAGAGAATAAATATTTCAACTGAAAATTCTAAATTTGAGGGCTTGTTCACTCTGAATCTGCCTGGTAAAGAATTTCTTGATACTCTATTTACGAATCTTTTTACGGTTAAGGGAATCAGGGGAATTGAAAAGTTGGATGTGGAATAAATAAATATTCATATATTTGATTGTTATTTTATGTCGGCTTTGACACATACAACCGAATGGAAGGCTCTCCGGGAGCATTTTGAAAGCATCGCTGATGTTCACATGCGAAGCCTTTTTGAAAATGACAAAGAAAGATTCAACAAATTTCACATTGAGTTTAATGACATTCTTTTCGATTTTTCTAAAAACAGAATCAAAAACGTTACATTAAAACTTCTTCTAAAACTTGCCGAAAAAAGAAAGCTGAAAGAAAAAATCGAAGCCATGTTCAAGGGTGAGAAAATCAATACAACCGAAGGCAGGGCTGTGCTTCATACTGCACTACGCAACCGCTCGATTGATGAAGTTCTTTTTGAGGGTAAGGATGTAATGCCTGAAGTCAATGCCATCCTGAAAAAAATGAAAAATTTTGTCAGGGATTTACACAGCGGAAAATGGAAAGGATGTACAGGGATGCCAATCTCACATATTGTGAATATTGGTATTGGAGGCTCCCACTTAGGTCCTGCTATGGTTTGCGAAGCATTGAAGCCATACGCAAAACCGGGAATGTCTGTTCATTTTGTTTCCAACGTTGACGGATGCGATATAGCAGAAACCCTGAAACAGCTTAATCCCGAGACTACTCTTTTTCTTATTGCATCCAAAACATTCACAACCCAGGAGACAATGACTAATGCACTCGCCGCTAAACGCTGGTTCCTAAGCACAACCGCTAAAAGAGATAGCGATGTCGCTTTGCATTTTGTAGCTCTTTCGACAAACACTGAAGCAGTCCGCGAATTCGGAATTAATCCCAGGAATATGTTCGAGTTTTGGGATTGGGTTGGAGGCAGGTATTCCCTTTGGTCGGCAATAGGACTGTCAATAGCACTTTATATCGGCTTCGATAATTTTGAAAAACTGTTGAAGGGTGCTTATGAAATGGATGAACATTTCCGCAAGACTCCTTTCAATGAAAATATACCTGTCATTATGGCTATGCTCGGTATCTGGTACATAAATTTCTTTCATGCAAAGACTCATGCAGTTATACCTTATTATCAATATCTAAGGTTATTCCCTGAATTTTTACAACAATTAGACATGGAAAGTAATGGAAAGAGAGTGAGTAAGGACGGCAAAGTTGTAGATTTTTCAACCGGGCCTGTCGTTTGGGGTGTTCCCGGAACGAATGCACAGCATTCGTTTTTCCAGCTTATTCATCAGGGAACACAATTAATTCCTGTGGATTTTATTGCTCCGCTCGAAACTCAATGCGATGAACAAAATCAACATGACATTCTTCTTGCTAACATGTTTGCACAATCAGAAGCAATGATGAAAGGCAAAACCGAAGATGAGGTCAGGGTGGAGCTATCAAGAAGCGGCATCAGCGGCGATGAGCGTGAAAAAATATTAAATCACAAAATTTTTCCGGGGAATATTCCGACTAATACAATTTTATTTAAAAAGCTGACACCCGAAACATTAGGCTCGTTAATCGCCATGTATGAGCACAAGGTTTTCGTTCAGGGAGCAATCTGGAATATAAATTCTTATGACCAGTGGGGTGTGGAATTAGGTAAGCAGTTAGCTAAGAAAATATTGCATGAACTTGAATCTGATGCTGAGATATCGGGACATGACAGTTCAACGAACGGATTGATAAATTATTATAGTGAGAATAAAATGAATAGCCCCAATCTTTAGATCTTATCATTACCCACAAATATTGGGGGAAAAGGAGTAATTTTGCAATAAATAAATATGTCAACAAATTACAGCGAGAAGGAAATGCATCCATCAGCA
>MHAY01000079.1 GCA_001804705.1 Ignavibacteria bacterium RIFOXYC2_FULL_35_21 | reverse complement strand
TCAACTACTTAGCGATTTCAAATTTTCAAAGAACAATTTATGCTTTGATAACTCTTTGACTTTGTTCAACTTTTAACTGGACAGTAATGTTCCAATATATATCGAAATAAATATTCTGCATTTTTGAAAATTGACTTTCCACGAATTCCATTTACATCTGATTATTCACTTTTTAAAAAAATCAGCGAATTAGGGCAGAAGCTGTCAGACTTTCATTTGTCTTATGAAAATATAATTAATAAACCGATTTCTAAATATCCGGTTATTTCAAAAAATGACACAATCGAAAAGGTTTATTATGATGATGTCCAGCAAAGAGTTTATATTAACAAAGAAAAGTATTTTACTAATGTTACTCCAGAACTGTGGAATTATCACATAGGCGGCTATCAGATTCTGAAAAAATATTTGGATTGGAGAAAAGGCAGAATAATGGACTTTGATAAATATTATTGCCAAATGATTACTGCTATAGCAAAAACAATTGAGTTGCAGAACAAAATTGATGAAATTTACAATAAAATTGAAGAAAATGTTATTGAATTTTAAAATCAATGAAAAAACTCTTCATCATATTGTTCCTTTTTTTAATTCCAAGGCTATCAGCCTTTTCTGATGATACATTCAACTATGGACTAATGGGCGGAGTTGTGTTTGGTGGCCCCATACCTGTAAATAATGCTCAAAATTATGACGGTTCTCCCCTTTTCGGTCCTTACCTTGGCATGTATTTTAATTTCAAATTGAGTGATAATTTCTGCTTGAGACCGGAAATATCAATGGCAATTAAAGGAGTTGAATACACAGCAGAATATAGGCGGGATACTATAGTCGAAACAGAAGTAAACGGGCAATTAGGATGGATTCCAACTTTTTACAATGTTCACATCACTGGAGACATGTCCCTGGTGTATCTTGATGTACCTGTGTTTCTCAGTTATAACCTGGCAGGTTCAACAACAATGTACTTTGGCTGTCAGGCATCATTTCTGCTTGGCGGTAGTCATCCTACAAAAATCAGGGTTGTTGTCGGAGAAGGTGGTTTTTATGATGACCATTTAGAAGAAAGAGACTCGTACAATAATGTCCGCCCTTTTGATTTCGGTGTCTGTCTCGGCGGCTCACAACAAATCACAGAGGACTTAACTTTCACTTTTTATGGTACCCGTTCATTTATTCCTTTGTATCGTGCAGGCACAATGCAGAGTGAGGACATAAACACAGGTAATCTTTACAATACTTATTTTGTAGGCTCAATCACATATTTGTTTTAAAGCAGTTGTCTGAATACAAGCCTTCTTTTTCCTTCCAATTCTGCATAGGTATTAACTCCTTGAAACTCGAAATCAGAATAAGAAATTTCGATTAAAATCTCAAATCCTAATTTGAAAAGAACCTTCCATGAATTATCTGCTGTGCAATCAGCAATTGCATATTTATAACCCTTCTCTTTAATATTAGAAATAGCCTTCCCAGCAAGTGCGGTAGCTATTCCTTTATTATGGAATTCAGGTAGAACACCGGCTTGCAGTAATTTTGCACATTCTTTTTCACTAAATTGATATCTAACATTTAATTCTTTTTCTAATAGCTCGACAAATGCTAATTCGGGTTCAATCAATTTATATACTTCCGGATTCGCCTTTATTCCTTCGACAAGAGGTTTGCAATAATCTTCCCAAATCAGGAATCCGATAATTTCATTATTTTGTTTTGCAAACAATATCTGTTCTAAAGTTAAAGCTTTTTTTGTTATATGTTCGGCATAGTTGCGGTACATTTCATCAGGTATTTTCAGAGCCTTGTTGGATTGCTCGGCTTTTGCAAAATAATTCGTGTTGAGATTTATCAATTCAATTAAATCATTCTGAACAGGCAATAATATTTGAACCTCACTCATTTGATATTTTTATTTTTTTCGCAGGGACATATTTTAGATTGAGTTTTATTATCAATTTTTATATCGTCAAACGGTTTGAAGTTTTTAATTAATGATTTCACATTCTCATAACCTTTGTTTACACCATCAGTATTTTCGAGCCAATATTGCAATGCCTGCTGATTTGAGAAACCACAAAATTGCATCAATATAGCCGAAGATATAAAACCCGACTGATGCCAGCCGTTCCAACAGTGAAAATAAACAGGTCCTTTCTCAGGTTCATTTATTACCTCTGAAACCAATTCCAGCACTTTTCTTAGAGTTTTTCTGTTTGAGCCTGTTATTTGTAAATATCTCAGAGTGTCTTTGGTTTTTGTATCTACAATAAACTTTTTTGAGCTGTCAAAATTTCTTGAGTATAGATAAACAGCAATAGAAAAGCCTTCTTTGGCAAGATTCATTAATCCATCTTCAGGCAGTGGATTATGGTTATCCCTTTTGCAACTTTTATGATAATAATTATTCGCTCCACCCCTATAGGCTATGCCATACAGTATTGTCCGCATATTGCGTGTTCCGTATAGTGCATCATTACCATTACCGAAATTATCGGTGATTTTATCATTCAGACACTTAGCACCATACTTATTTTTATAATATTCGATTTTATCTTCAACATTACTGAATTTAATTCCATCTGTAGCAAAAGCGACTGATGATATAATGAAAAAGAGAAGATAAAATAATAAACTTTTTATGTTGTATTTATAAGATTTATTTATCATAAGTTATTCATAAGAATTATTATTTTTTCCAATTCAGCATTCAGCATTATTTTCCATTATCAATTTTCAATTATAAATTATCAATTAGTTTCATATCTGCCAGAGCAATCGCCACCGCCGCCTCAACAATAACCGGTGTTCTTCTGGCAAAGCATACATCATGCCTGCCCTTAACTTCTAATTCTTCTTCCTGGCCAGTAGCGAAATTCAAAGTCCGCTGTAATTTTCCAATGCTGGATGGTGGACGGAATGTTACTCTAAGAATTAAGTCATTACCATTCGTAAGTCTGCCGCTAACACCACCTGCATTATTCGTTTTGGTTTGACCTTCGGTGCTGATATAAACATCATTAAATTCCGAACCTCTCATCTCAGCAGCTTTAGTTCCTGCTCCAAATTCAACTGCTTTAACACCGGGTATTGAAAATATGATATGACTGATTAATGACTCTGTTCCATCAAAGAAAGGCTCTCCCAAAGCAATAGGAACATTTTCTGCTATACATTCAACAACACCGCCAATGCTGTCCTGTTCTGCTTCTGCCTTTTTTATCGCTTCTTCAATATTATCAGAACCACCGGCTGAAATCAATTTAGCATTGATATTAACAGGTGCGATAATTATTTTTGCAATTACACCTGCGGCTATTATTGGAAGCGTCAATCTGCCTGAAAACATACCGCCGCCACGGTAATCGTTAAATCCTTTGTATTTCTTTGAAGCGACAAAATCAGCATGGCCAGGCCTCGGCAGAACAAGGTATTTATTATACTCCTCACTTTTTACATCTTCATTCCTGAACAATATCGTTATTGGTGCACCAGTGGTCATATCATTAAACACACCTGAAACCAATTCAGGAATATCTTTTTCCTTTCGCGGAGTCGTACCAACTTCATCAGGATTTCTTCTTGCAATATCTTCTAAGAAATCATCAGTTGTGAGTTTTATCCCCGGGGGACATCCGTCAACCACGGCACCAAGTCCCTGCCCATGCGATTCCCCAAATATGCTTATTCTGAAAATTCTTCCAAACGTATTCATAAATAATCCTATATGAAAAATTTGTTTCTTTTTTAATTCTTTATTTCCTTTTCTAAATCTTCCTTACTTTCGATACCATTTAAAAATTTTGACAAATGCAAAACAAAACCTTTTTTGTCTTTTTTCTTTTCTACAAAGTGTTTGTATAAATTTCCCAAACCTGGTTTAATCAGCCAATCAATATCTTTTAATTCAAATTCATCGCTTATGTAGAATTCATCCAGATTTGCATATATGTCATTAAATGCACCGAGCCGTGCAGCACAACGTTTCAAGGCATCGGACTCTACAGCTTTATAATAGTCACTTCTAATGGGTTTATTATCTGATAAAATAATCTCTTTACTTCCCCAGCTACCGATTTCCCTGCTTAATCCCTCCTTCTCGTAAATTTTCAGTTGACAATAACCCTGAACATACCCTGCATACTCCCTAAAGGATTCCGGTACTGATGTGAATGACCAGCCCGGATAGTGCCTGTCTAACCAGTCGGCAACTGTTCCCCAATCTACATACTTGAATTTTTTTCCAGCTTTCCCTTGTCGTGTTTTTATTTGTTTTGTATCGGTTTTAGTATGCCTTTGTTCTCTTGTACGCTTGCTTATAGATTCTAATGAATCTGTAATGTTTGAAATAAATTCGGAATTTGATTTAATTATATTTGACATAATCACACCTTTGTTTAGTTTCAATTTCAATTTATAATTTAATATTTGAAATTCAAAATATAATAATTCTGTTTTGTAACTATATCTTTACTTCAGATTTATATAAAAATATTAAATCGCATCCTTCGTTAAAAGATTTAGCAAAATATTTTAATAAATAATTGTTAAAAAAACTATGGCTTTTGCAGAACTAATTGAAGATGTTAAAAAGTTGAGCTATGATGAACTTGAAGAGCTCAAGCATCTTGCCGATAAATATTTAATCGAACTTGAAAGAGAAGGATTGTATCAATCCCATATTGATTCCATAAAGGAGTATGAGGAAGGTAAACTGACATCAAGTTCAGATATAAATGAGTTAAAAAAAATTCTGGATAATGTATGATTGAAGTATCCTTTTCATCATCATTTCTAAGAGCATACAAGAAAAGTATAAAAGACAAGCCCGAACTCGAGAAAATATTCTTAGAAAAACTCCAATTATTTATTGAAAATCCATTTAATCCGCAACTCAAAACACATAAACTATCCGGTAAGCTTGAAAATATGTGGAGTTTCACTATAACTTATAAAATCAGAGTAACATTCACTTTTATCAAGTCGGATTTGGTTTTATTTGAGAACTTCGGAACTCATTATTCTGTTTATTGAAATTTACTTACACTATTTTATTTGTTTTACTTTTTCAAAATCTTCCCAAAAATCCGGGTACGATTTACTGACACATTCTGCATTCTCTATTATTACAGGTTCTGAAGATGATAAGACTGCTACGCCAAGAGCCATTGCTATTCTGTGGTCACAATGAGAATTAACTCTTCCACCACGAAGAGAAGATTTTTCAATTCTCATACTATCTTCCTCTAACCTGATTTTCGCTCCAAGTGAATTAAGCTCCTTTGCAATTATTTCTGCTCTGGAAGATTCTTTTCCTGCAAGTCTGGATATGTTTGAAATAACTGATTCACCTTCGCAAAAGCAGCCGAGTACAGCGAGAATAGGAACAAGGTCGGGACAATCACTCGCATCAAACTCAAACTGTTTTAATTCATTTGAACAAACCTTTATTGAATTATCGAATAATGCTACTTCTGCACCAACATCATTTAATAAATCAACAATCACTTTATCACCTTGAAAGGAATCAAGTTTCAGATTGCCAATTTCAACTTCACCATTGATTGCCCCGGCAACGAGAAAATTAGAAGCACAACTCCAATCACCCTCAATTTCCAATTTAGCAGGGCTGTAGTTTTGTCCACCATTAATTCTAAATAATTCATAATTATCATTCCGAATTTCAATGCCAGACTTCGATAAAACATCTAATGTCAAATCAATATAGGGTTTGCTTTTCAGATTAGCAACTTCTATCGTGGAATCTTTCTGTGCGAGAGGCAGGCTGAACAATAATCCACTTAGCAACTGGGAGCTTTTTGAACCATCAAGTTTTATATTCCCTCCTTTGATTGGTCCATGCACCTTAATTGGAGGATAGTCATTATTTGTTTTACATTCAACACCAAGAGTGCATAATATTTCTTCCATATTACCAGTATGCCGCTTCAATAGAGACTTTTCAGCTACAAGCACAAACTCAATATCATAAACAGAAGCAATCGCTGAAAACAATCTCAGGCAAAAAGCCGATTCCCTGCAATTCAGAATCTTATTTTCAGGTGGTTTTCCACCTTTTATTTTTAAAACCTCATCAGCAGACCTAATCTTGCTTCCCAATGCCTTAATAATATCGAGAGCAGCGAGAGCATCATCGCAAACAGAATAATTAGATATAACAGATTCCGATTGACACATCGAAGCCGCCGCCAAAGCCCTTATAGTCATACTCTTTGAGGGTGGAGCATCAATACGCCCATTTACTACACTATTTCTTATTATTTTTTCCAAATCATTTAATTATCTATTAATTTTATTCAATTATATTTTTATTGAACTTTTGGATTCTGAACCGAGTTCAGAATGACATTTTTTATTCTTTTTTCAAATTCAGCGTTCTCTTTAATCATTTTCATTTCGTAAATAATATTTTCTACAGCCCTTGATGGTTCATTAGTATTTGCAACGAGTAAATCCGAAGACAAACAATACAAATATTTTCTCTCATTGTATAATTGTTCAATTTCTTCCATACTTCGGGAATATAGCATCGGCTTATACTTTACATCAATCCTCTTTAAACATTTTTCTATGGGTGTATGAAGCCAAACAACTAGGTTTTCTCCCTTTATCAAAGGGGGATTCAGAGGGATTATTTTATCTTCATTATTAGGCTCAACACTGCAAAGTGTTCCGCCTCCACAGGAGATAACAGCCCTATTTAAATTACACACCTTTTCCAAAATTGCTTTCTCAATATTCCTGAAATATTCTTCTCCCTTTTGTTTAAATACTTCATTTATGCTTAAATTCTCATACTCTTCAATTAATTTATCTGTATCAAAATACAAGTAACCGAGCTTTCCAGCAAGCATCTTCCCAATTGATGTTTTGCCCGAACCGGAAAATCCGGTTAACAAAATATTCTTTTTATCATTCTTCTTGTCATTCCGAACTTGGTTTAAAATCCATTTTCCTTTGTCATTCTGAGTGGAGCGAAGAATCTCATTCCCGGTAAAAATCTTGAATGATGCCAATGCCTGATTGATAAGCCATTCCTCCCCGGGTATCATTTTACAATTGAATTTTTTCGCCTCAATAGACATCAAAGAATCAGGATAAGCGGCATCCAAAAAATACTCACAGCTTTCCAAATATTCATTAATATCGAGAAACGCATTTCGTGGTATTGTAGATATAATCAAATAAGGAACGGAATTTTCCCCCTTTATTAAAGGGGGATTCAGGGGGATTATAGATTCACTTTCAAACCTTTTTGTAAACTCCTCAACTTTTTCTTTCGTTCTTCCCGTCACAAATATTTTTACATTATTCCATTCTTTTTTTATTCCATAAACGGCGGCACTGGCGGCATTACCGTATCCGATAATCAGACATATTTTATTATTAAAGTCAATCCCATTTAGCTTTAAAGTTTCAACCACCCCATAGATATCGGTGTTATATCCGAACTTTCCCCCTTTTTCAAAGGGGGATTCAGGGGGATTTACTTTCCGGAATAAAATCGTATTGACTGCTGCAATATTTTTAGAACCATCATCACAATTATCCATCAGTTTAAACATATCAGATTTGAAAGGAGCAGTAACATTCAGGCCTGAAATACCCAATTCATCGGCAATTGATAAAATCTCCTGGGGATTGTCAGAAGCAATTCTTGTATAACATGCAGGAAAGTTTAAGCTGTCGAAAAGCACTCTGAATATTTGGGGGCTTTTACTATGCAGGATGGGTCTGCCGCACACAGCATATATACTACAATTATTCATATACTTCATCATGGCTTCATATGTCAATTGGAATAATCATATCATTCTGTATGATAAACTCAATAACAATTCTATAAACTAAATTTATAGATACAGAATGTAATTTCCTTAACCTACCCTTCAACCGGTGCAGTCTTAATGATGGATGAAAAGGATTAGCTTCAAGTAGTTCAAGTGTTTTTTCGTACTGCTTTTTCAAATCTGGATGCAGTCTCAAAAATCTTACGGCTTTTTTGTCATAGCTTTCCGTAAAAACTATTTTATACATTTGCAACTTTCTTCAAATGTTTTTTAACACCTGTATAAGACCTGCCGGTAGCAATATCATCCTTAACTTCCCTAACAGCTAACTCAAGTTCGAGTTCTCTTATTTTGTTATATTTTTCAATTGGTATAATAACAAATTTCTTTTTCCCTTTAACAGTTATAACAGCATCGTCGCCACCCATAAAAATTCCATCAATGGCAGATATTCCTTTTGTTTTTATCTCGTTAGCAGTTATTTCCATCATTATACAGTTCCTTTATCAGTATGATTAATAATACTATCAATAAGACGATGCAAAAATAATAAAGTATATTTGTTAAACTATAGAAATTAATTTGATTTATTTAATTCTTTCATAAATCTGTTTTAAAGTTATATAATCAAGCTGTCCTTCGGACGTTTCAATTCCTTTATCAGAAGAAGCATAAGTGAAAGGTGCTCCCAGGATTAGTGCGGCTACCCTTGATATTTTACCTAAATTGCCAATCCCAAGTGAAATCAATTTTCCCAGTTCAAATTCTTTATACAAAGGCAATAGATTTATCAAGTCATCTCGTGAATTAACTTTGCATGCAATCTTTATAATATCACAATCATTTTCTAATGATTTTGCTATTTGTGCTAATTCCTGATATTCAGGTGTTACATCAAAATTGTGATATGAGTTAATGATTCTACATTCATTAGCTTTAGCTGAATCTACAAGCTTATTTTTATAAGCAGGTTCGAAATCATGTTCGATATCAATATATTCAGTTCCAAGATTTACTGCGGCATGCAAAGTATCAAATCGTTCTTCATCTGAGATGTAACCTCTTCGGCATGTTGTGATAATACTTTTTCCTGCTTTAATAATTTCACTAATTTGTGTGTTGCTTAATTTTCTTTCGTCAAGTCTCAACTCGACAAACTCATACTTCTTAACAATCTCAATACAGAAGTCAAAGTCATTGGCAAATATACTTACACATATTTTATCCATAATTTCTAAATTAATTTCTTTAATTCTTCAGATTTAAACTTATGTATTATCGGTTCTCCAATACCTTTCAACAATATAAAATTAATCATCTCATCTTTTCTCTTTTTATCCTTAGATATTGCCGGAAGAAGTTCTGCAAAATTTAGTTTCATATCAATCGGTAAGTTAAATTTTTTTAGAAGAGATTTTATTCTTTCATGTTCAGAATTGTTTAGCAATCCCATTTTTACCGATATTTCGGCTGATTTGCAAATTCCAATAGCAACTGCTTCACCGTGAGACATTCCTGTTTTACTTTCTATCGCATGAGCAAAAGTATGTCCGAAATTCAGGATTTGCCTTATTCCATCATCTTTCTCATCTTGTTCAACGATTGACACTTTGAATTTTATCGCTTCAAGAATTATTTTATTAAGAATAGATTTATCTTTTCCGTTTATCGAATCAATGTTTTGCTCAAGCATTTCAAATAAATCTTTATTGCCTGCAAGTGCAGATTTGACAATTTCTGCTAACCCGCATCTATACTCTTGAACAAGCAAAGTATCGAGCATGGCATGGTCGCAAATTACAAACTCAGGTTGAGTGATTGTACCTACAATATTTTTATAACTTAAAAAATTCACTCCGTTTTTTCCACCTATCGAAGCATCCACCTGAGCCAGCAAAGTAGATGCGACAAACCCGAATCGCACTCCCCGCAGAAATGTTGATGCAACAAACCCGGTGATGTCGCATACAACACCACCGCCGATTCCTATTATAAACCCATGACGGTCAATTTCAAAATCAAGTAATTGCCGGTAAATATTTTCGACTGTTTCTAATGATTTACTTTCTTCTCCGGGCTTTAATTCGATTACATTATACTCCGAAAGATGTCTGCCATAAATTGTTCTCACATTTGAATCAGTGATGATGGCGATGTTAGAGAAGTTGTCATACTGAACTTGGTTCGGAATCCATTTATTTTTAATGATTGATTTAAATTCAGTGAAAGGTAAATCCACAAAAATATTTGTCTCAGTTATTGCAGTTTTAAGTGTGATTGTTCGCATTGTAATTCCCTTGAATGTCTTTCTGAACTTGGTTCAGAATCCATTTGCACAACTCTTTACTTATTAACCTTTTTCCACACTTTCTGTTAAAGATTAGTAGTGCTAATATATAAAATATATTCAGAATTCATAATTCAGATTTTTTTACTAAATTCAATTATCTCTTTCAATACTTCCGGGAGTATAGCCTGCATCCCATCACTCAGAGCATTTTCAGGCTCATCATGAACTTCGACTAACAGACCATCTGCACCAATCAAGAGAGCCGCTTTAGATAAATCTTCAACGTATTTCGAATTCCCTGAAGAGTGCGATGGGTCGAATAATACGGGGAACCCGGTTTTATCTTTCAATTCAAGTATCGATGCCAGGTCTGGAGTGAATCTCATTGAAGAATCAATCTGCTCAAAGGTTCTGATTCCTCTAAGGCAAAGTATGATATTAGGATTTCCTTCGTTGCTAATATACTCAGCAGCATATAGCAATTCCTGAAGAGTTGCATTGAATCCCCTCTTCAAAAGGACAGGCTTTTGGTCTTTGGCTGTAGCTTTACCGATACGTTTCAAAAATCCGTATGAAGCCATACTCCTGCTGCCGATTTGAATTACATCTATCAAATCATAGCAATTCTCAAGTTCGCCATTATCCATAATTTCCGATACAACGTAAAGGCCATACTCATCCGCTGCGTGTTTAATCATCCTTAAACCTTCTATACCTAAACCCTGAAAAGTATTTGGAGATGTTCTCGGCTTAAAGGCACCCGCACGGAAAAATTTTATTCCCAAATCTTTTAGTTTCCTGGCTAATCTGTTGATTTGTTCATTCGATTCCACTGCACAAGGACCGGCGATAATGACCCTTTGAGTGTGGAATTGCTCATATACCTTTTTATAATTTATTTCTTTCATTACTATTTAGCAAAATTTCATTTTTAATACAATCTACAAAATTAAGATATTTATTGTTAATTCGTACTTCCTAATTAATTCTGTATATCAATATTACAATTTAAAAAAGCTTCTATTTCTACTAAAAGTTCTTCACGGCATACATCCGCAATAACACACAGGATTGGCACATCTCCAAACTTTTTCCTGCACATTTTTTCGACAACCGGTATATCTTGTGGGTATTTAATATAAGCTCTTACACCTGAAAACAGAGGCAAATCACCTTCGATGAACAAACCATGTTCTTCCAGGTTTTCTTTTGAACAGAGTTTTGTAATATTATCCAGTGTGGTTTTAGTTTGTTCACGAATATCTCCCGAAACCGAGACTTCCCCTATAATTGCGGCAGTACCCGAAACATATAAATCAAGTGTTTCTCCAGTAATAACAATTTTCCCTCTTTCAAATTTCGGTGTATCAGATTCATCATTAATATTGAAGGATTTGGATTTGTCTCTAAAGTTCCCCCTTATCAAAGCGGGATTTAGGAGGTTGTTAAAATTTTTACCTGTATATCTATGGGCATCTGATTGTTTTGGATTATGCAAGGGAATGATTAACTTATTCGGATTATCATTAGTCGCAACAAACTCTATTGAACAACCTTCAACGTTAGCTCCTATTCCCGTAGCCGCCGGATAGCCATACTTCCAGTCAGCATTTTTATAAAATTCAGCCCTCGCCATATTAAACATCTGATAATTTTCAATTTTGTCACTCTGAGCGGAGTCGAAGAGTCTATTATTTGTTTTGCCTCCATTCGTAATTCGTAATTCGTAATTCGTAATTCCCCCAATGTATCCCCACTGCCTGACAACGTTACCAAAGTCTAAATTATTTTTTTCCAAAATATTCTTTAAATCCTCAAAACATCCCATTGACTGCTGATAAACAGATTCCCCCTTATCAAAAGGGGTTAGGGGATTGTTATTAGTTCCATTTGTTATTGTTCCGTATATCTCCATATACTCACCACTGGCAACTTTGCAAAAGGAAATATTGTCCATGTTACCGTATTCATAAACATACTCCGAAGCCGGAAGCATTAATGCCAATACTTCAACGGCAACATTCATGTTATTTGCAGGTGGCTGGGCAACAAATAATAAAGGAAATTCAGATAAATCCGAGTTAGATTTTAACAATTCAGTAAATTCATTTTTTTTCTCTGTGAAATCCTGTAAATTTTTGCAGCTTACAAAAACTGTAATTTTTAATATTCTGAAATTCGGGAAATTGTCATGAACGATTAATTTTAATTTGTTTAAACAATCATCAATTTCCAGGATATGAATTGGTGTAGGAATTTGTCGTTTATCAGCATGAATATCCGGATAAATAACAAATATTCTTTTAATACCTTTTTTATCTTCCTTTATTTTTAAACTTATCATAAATCATCAGATAACATAATGCAGAGCTTATTATATCATAATCAATTACAAAATTACTGAAAACATAATCTAATACCTAAATAGTTAAAGACTGCCATTTATAAGTGATTTTAAATTATAAACTCACCTTACGCAATATTGAAAACTTTATTACTACCTATTACCTTTGTAATTTTAAAAACCTTATCAAGTACATTTAACCTTAGTAAAAAGTAAAGTAACCGGCTATATTAACCTTATTAGCTTATTCAACCAAAAATCAAAATTAAAATAAAGTAATAAGGTTTGATTTGGAGAATAATAAGTTTTGTTACTAAGGTAAAAAGGGTGAAATAAGGTTTTGACTAAGGTTTGTAAAATTTTTGCGTAAGGTGAGTTATAAATATAATAATAGTAGTGTGTTATAATTTAGAAATATCTAAATTAATATTACGTTTTAACTAATAATTTACATAAATTGAATTTCTAAATATCTTTCAATTATAATAATGGAGATTTATAATGTCAAAATTAATAGCATTTGCCACTCCTATACAGGAAGGCAAGTTTCAGCAGTGGGAACAATTCATAAATAAAATAAATACCGATTATCGGAAGGAATTTTCTGAATCGAGGAAAAATGCAGGTGTTCACGAACGTACCTTCTTGCAGAGAACGCCAATGGGCGATTTTGTTATTGTAACATTGGAAGGCGACAACCCAATGTCTTCATTTGCTAAGATGTCGCAAACCCAGGATTCTTTTACACAATGGTTTCTGGGGGAAGTGAAAGAAATTCATGGAATGGATTTATCACAACCAATGCCAGGACCTGAACCACAACTGGTTGTTGATTCGAAATAACTATAAAATTTATATTCAATATCCCTAACATCACTCACAATGGTGTTTGGGATAATTTATTTTCTTCGTATATCCAATTCGGCATTCACAATTCGTAATTCGTAATTCTTTATCTCCACTTCTACTCTGCCTTACATTAGTAATTAGTCATTATTTCTTCCTTCCAATCATAATAAAAAAACCTCCTTCTTTATTAGTCAGGAATGGCATTGTAAGCTGTGTGATGAATCGTGAAAAAACATTACCCGAAGATTTTTTTGAAAATAATTTGTTGTCGTCAGATAATGGACAAATTTTACCGATTTCAGGAACAGAACTAATAAATTCAATTCCTGTTTGTTCGAACCATCTGAGAACTTCGCCGAATGTATGTGTTGTTTCATGTGGATTATTATATTGATCAAGAAACCAGGTTTTCTTTTTCAATTTTGCGACATCTTTCCGTTTCAAATATGGGTCTATAAAATGTAAACTGCTTCCTGATAATTTAAAAATCACTCTGCGAATATTTGTGAACAGCCTTCCGTAGCGGTTGTACAAGCCAATAACAACATATCCTCCTTTCTTTAACAACTTCGTTATTTCACGCAATCCCTCATAAGCCTCGTGAGTGTGATGCAGTACACCGTTACAAATAACAATATGAAACGAATCAATTTTGAAAATTGGTTTGAAAAGATTCATCTGGTAAAAAGAACTCCTTTTCAATGAATTCATTTTCTTGAAATTATTTGCAAGGAGCAGGGAATTCAGCGATAAATCCACTCCGAAAACGTATCGGTGCGCAAGCGACAGATAATTAGCCATCTGGCCAGTTCCACAGCCGACTTCAAGAATACGAATATTAAACGGAAGCTCATCGTTAAGCATTTTCGCAAAGACAGATGTTTCTGCTTTTGAAATAAGAAGCCCGGGATTATCCGACTCATCATAATTCGGAAACGGATTCTCTTCGTAGAACAGCTTTACTTTTTGAGTTATCTTGTCGGCATGTTCACCCTCGCCGCTCTCGACAAACATAAGGGGAATATCATCAACTATATCAAATCTATGTCCATTTTCCTTGCACAGAACACACTCATTCTCAACCGCCAAATCGCCGCAGCAAACCGGGCATTGAAAAATATCAATACTGTTTCTCATTAAAGATAGCATGGTTAAAACTAATCTATAACTCGATAAAAAAATTCAAAATTCATTTAGTATCACTCATCCTCCCAAACATCTCATCATCAATCAGCTTCTGTTCGGATTTAAATATAAGATAATTTTCTAATGCAAGGCAGTCCATTTCTGTTTTCATGAAGCATTTGTAAGCATCCAATGGTGAGCATACAATAGGCTCGCCGCGAACATTGAAGCTGGTATTGATAATCACCGGACAGCCCGTTTTATCGCGGAAAGCGGAAAGAAGTCCGTAAAAATCGGGATTGTCTTCCCTGCTGACTGTTTGTATCCTTGCCGAGTAATCGAGATGAGTTACTGCAGGAATCTCGGAACGTTTAATATATAGTTTCTCCATCAAGCCCAAGCTGTCAAAATTTTTAGGCAGAGGATACCGCGCAGACTCTTTGAGTGGAATGACCAAAAGCATATAAGGCGATGGCACATCAAGAGCAAAATACTTTTGTGTTTCCTCTTCGAGAACCGCAGGAGCAAATGGGCGGAAACCTTCACGGTATTTGATTTTCAGGTTAAGTTTCTGCTGCATTTCAGAGTTTCGGGCATCGGCAAGAATACTACGATTTCCTAAAGCACGGGGACCATATTCCATTCTTCCCCTGAACCAGCCCAGAACAGTTCCATCAACAATTAATGATGATGCTTTACTAAATAGTTCCTCATTATTATTAATATAATGATAAGTAACACCGTAATAATCCAGCATCTTCTTAATCTCATCATTTGAATAAGATGGTCCAAGCAGGCTCACCTTCATTTTATCTAATTGTGAATTGTGAATTGTGAATTGTGAATTATGAGAATCAACATTCCCATTTCCTCTTTCCACTTTCCCATTTCCAACATTGCCTTCCTTATATATGTTGAAGAATTTCCCCTCTTGAGAGGGGATTAAGGGGTGTGTAACTCTCGCCTTCTCAAAATAAATAAAATACGCCGCCAAAGCCGCTCCCAATGCCCCGCCGGCATCGCCTGCCGCAGGCTGAATCCAAATCTTATCAAACAAACCTGATTTATATATTAATCCATTTGCCACACTGTTTAATGCCACACCTCCTGCCAAAGCGAGATTCTTACTTGAGGTAAGCTCCTTAGCAGTCTTAGCGAGCCTCAACAATATATCTTCGGTAACTTTCTGATTAGCATAAGCAAGATTAGCATACTCTTGAGTCAATGCCCCTTCCGGCAGGCGGCGGGAAATACCAAAAAGTTTTTCCCACTTCTTGTTATTGGTCATCGTAAGACCGGTTGCAAAATCAAAATACTTCATATTTAGAAGGATTGAACCGTCATCACGAATATCCACTAATTCGGAGTATATCAAATCAATGAACTTTTTTGTTTGCTGAGAATTTTGCTCGCCATAAGGAGCCAAGCCCATCAATTTGTATTCACCGTCATTGACTTTGAATCCGCAGTAATATGTGAAAGCTGAATAGAGCAGTCCAATGGAATGGGGAAATTCAAGTTCATTGAGTATTTCAATACTATTATCTTTTCCATGGCAAATCGTAGAAGTAGCCCACTCACCGACACCGTCAACTGTCAGAATGGCTGCTTCATCAAAAGGTGAAGGAAAAAATGCTGATGCCGCATGCGACAAATGATGCTCAGGAAACAACAAAGGAATATTTTTAACCTTATCGGAGTTCCCCCTTATCAAAGGGGGATTAAGGGGGTTGTTAAAATATTGATACATGTTTTCATCAATTTTCTTTAGCTCCTCCCTAATCATTTTTTTCATAAAGAGCTTCTCTTTAATCCACACCGGCATGGCTTCAAGGTAGCTCTTCAATCCCTTTGGGGCAAAAGCGTGGTAGGTTTCCAAAAGCCTCTCAAATTTGATATACGGTTTTTCATAGAAAGCTATTGCTGATAAATCATTTAAATTAATCCCTGCGATTTGTAGTACTGACTCTATTGATTTATGCGGAAATGAGCTGTCATTTTTTTTTCGGCTAAACCTCTCTTCCTGTGCAGCAGCAATAATTTCACCCTCGACAACAATACACGCAGCACTGTCATGGTAGTAAGCCGATATTCCGAGTATAGCTTCCTTCATTATTAACCTATCATTCTGTATTTATTTCAGAATCCATAAATTAAAATAAAGTGTATATAAAAGGAGCTACTGCACTGCCGCTTGTCAAAACGACGAGGACACCAATTAAAAGGAGAATAACAATTGCAGGAATCAGCCAAAACTTCTTCCTCTCCTTCAAAAACCCGAGCAAATCTTTTAAAAAATCCATAGTATTAATTAATAATTGACAATTGATAATTTTGCAATTCAATTTAAATAATTACCAAATCAATGCAAAATATGTGTCCCTAAACAATGATGGATATTACTTTTTAAAAAAATCGAGTAATTCTTTGTTAAAATCTGTAAGGTCAGGTTCAATCAATCTTCCGAGTTTTTTGTATATAAGTGCCCCTGAAATAGTTGCGAACTTCATTCTGATAATTGAAGGTTTAGGTAAATTTGCTTCCTCCCATTTTTTAATTTAATAGTCTCCGAATTTTGTTTCTGATTGAACATTACTCGTTATAAAAGCAATCACTACATCATTACTTAAATGATACTCAGTTGGAGAGATGATTAAACCAGGGCGCTTTTTTGTAGTGGATAAATCGGTAAAAGGGAAAGGCACAAGGACAATGTCCCACTGGTTATAAGGTATCATAAATTGCATCTTCCTTATTGTCCCACTCGTCGAATGATTTTTCTGACAACCTCATTGCTTCATAAGCATCAAAATCATTAACTTCATCAATTAAAGTTACAATAGCCTTGGAGTATTTGACATCCTTTGGTTGTTCAAGTAAAATTATTTTTCCCTTATCATAGATAGCTTTGACTGTAGTCATATTAACCTCTTTGTTTTTAGAAACAATAACACAATTTTAATAAATTTATTGTAATACTAACTACTGTTAATATTATTCCTTACAACACTCAACAATTTTATTCAATATGGGTTAATTAAATCATTTTTACTGAATTTATGATTTCTTATTCTAAAAACGCTTTCCTTAGACTTTTTCCATTGTTTCAATTTCAGAGAATCAAAACTGTTACCCTTAATGCTTCTCAATAGCCTTCTTATCAAACCTATTGGAGTGATAATAAGAAAAAATATCAGGGTCAGTAAAATTTTTGAGGATACATAACCAAGAATATTAGAAAGAGAGAACCATAATATCGCAGGAATATAAAACAAACGCGAATTGAGCATATCGAGAAATAATAAAGAAATTCCTGCAATCTGCCATACTTTCGAACCTGTAAATAAACCGATGAGCAGGCAAATCAGAGTGAAAGCCATGCCGGTATCTTTCATCTGGCTTAGGCTTGGCTTCGTTACTATAATAGATTTGTTTTTACCTGCTTCCATATCGCATGTTATACAATTTTCTCAAAAATAAAAAATACTTTATAAAAAGTATTAAGATTTTCAATCAAAGATTATTAAATTTAGGTTTTGAAAAATCAATATTTGTATTAACTAAAATTATAATATAGATTATTATGGCAACATCAATAAATACTAAAAAGAAGGAAATTGTTTCTAAAAAAGACAAAACACCAAAGTCCATACTTATTTTAATCATCATTTTAATCCTTTTTATTTTCCAGGAAATCCTTTTCAGGGTGATTTTCCCAATTCCTGAAGTTACAAATTTCAACAGAATCAATTATTCTCCTGTTTTCTTTGGAACGAATCCCTCAGAACTGAAGTATCTCTCCAATTCTTCTTTCATTTGGGCTTCTGACCCTGACGGAGTTGAATCTGTAATTAATCTCAACTTGTATGGATTCAGGGGAAAAGATTTCTGCACAAAACCTGACCCTGAACAACCAAGAATTGCCTTTATGGGCGACAGTTTTGTGGAAGGTTATTTGGCAAAGGAAGATGAAACGATAATATCGAATTTCAAAAAGGAAGCGCAACGGCACAGAAAAAATTTTGAATTATTGAATTTTGGAATCGGTGGTTCGGATTTTTCAACCTATTGCAGATTGCTTTGCGATATGATGCCGGCTTTAAAACCTGGCCATGTTATTCTTATCCTTCATGCTAATGATTTGCCGCCACAACCATACAATCCGGAATGGTTAGAAAAACCTCTCGTTCCGGAATATTCGAATTGGTGGATGCCGAGGATTTATTATGTTTTGAAAAATGTAATACAAGGGAAAACCGTTCCTCATATGTGGATTAGCAAGCCTTTTACATTTTTTGGTTCGGTTCCTGCACCAAGCAATCCCTGGTCGAATACGGAAAAAGCCAAACGGTATGAAACTTTTGTTTCAGCAAAAGTTGCCGATGCTATGAAGAAAGGCAGGTTCAATCCATTTTCTGTTGATGAATATGCACAATTCAAAGAACATCTGCAGGAAAAATTCAAAATAACAGATTACCTTAACGGCATCCAAAATTTTATGGCTTTCTATGGAAAAAAAATATATATAGCTTATATACCATCAAGAAATCAGGCCAGTTCGTATTATTTAAAGTATATTAAAGAATTTTCCTCTGATACTTCTTTAGTTCCGCTGACTGATTCTGTTTACAACATACATGCAAAAATTTTGGAATCAAGCTGTAATTCCCTGGGAATACCTTTTTATGACTGCACCGAAATTATCAGTAAAGCAGAAAACTCGGGAAATCATCTGTATTGGAATTATGACGAGCATATGCGTCCAAAAGGCTATGCACTAATCGGGAAAGCACTGTACGAGTGGTGGAGAAATGCGAAAGATATGTAAAGTATAAATTTACTTATTTTTGAAGGTGAAATAATTGTTAATACAATATTTAACTTTTTTAAGGATAAATAAAATGAAAAATCTAACTTTCTTATCGCTCGTTTTATTTTTTACTTTTTTGCAATTCGCACAGGCACAGCCCGTGCCTGACAAAGACACTGCCTGGACAAAAGACCTTTCACCCGAAACAATAACAGGTGCAAAGTTCACACCTGACGGCAGTAAAATTGTTGTTACAACCATGGAAAAAATCCGTGTTTATGACACGGAAACAGGAGAGGTAGAAAAATATTTTGATGTAAGTAATATCACTAATTCAATATCCTGTATGGATATATCTGTTAATAATTTGAATATAGTAACAGGTGATAATAGTACTCAAGTCATAATATGGAATATCAAGACCGGAGATACTGTAAAAAAACTAGTTATTGATGGTGCAGTTGCAAGTATTAAATATAATAAAATCGGAACTGAAATATTATTAACCCAGTTTAGTTCTTCAAATGAAAGAATAATCAAATGGAATATATTAACGGGTGATACTAACCATGCTGAAAGTGAATTTTACCTGCACTCAATTTGATATATCTGATGACAGCAGATATTTTGTTACAGGCACTAAGAGTGTTGTCTATGGATGGATAATTCTTTGGAACTATGAAACAATGATTATTGATACCATTTTAGGTTATCATGATGAATTCGCAACAGATGTTGATTTTTCACCCGATGGTAAATACATAGCATCGGCAGGGAATGACGGATATATCAAGATTTGGGATATAGAGAATAGAAATTTATATAAATCTTTTATTCATGATACTGGACATCTGGATGTCGAAACAGTGAAATTTTCACCGGATTCAAAATATTTTGTTTCAGGAAATAGATCTGGTAATCTTTATACAAAAATATGGAATTTAGAAACTGGAAATTTAATAAAAATATATAATTATGGAGCAATTGATTATCTTGATGTTGATATTAATGCTAAATATATTATTGCTACTGCAGGAGGTCTTCTATTTATACTAAATGCTAAATGGGAACCAAATGATGTAATAGAAGAATCTCCGAAAGACACAGTTATATTATATCCCAATCCATCAGATAATGTTGTAAATATCTCCTATGAAAATTCAAACCCGGATATTATTACAGTAAAAATATTCAATACAAGTGGACAGAATCTCTCAATAGTACACGATGGAGTAGTACAACCCGGTAAACATTTATTTAAATGGAACACCACGGGACAGCCCTCAGGAACTTACTTTTGCAAAATAACAGGTAACAGGTCTAATCTTACTTACAAAATAATTATTGCAAAGTAAGGGGGCTCAAATGAAAAAATTATTATTATTTTTAGTTGTCGAATTGCTACCTTTAATTGCTTATTCTCAAACTTATGAGCCTTTACAGCAGACATTCAGCATTGATACAGGAAACGGTGCTCAGATTATGTATATTTCTGCTGACTTACCGTATTTTCAACAAAATCCTTTATTAGGGTGGACATGGACTTGTGGATGGAAAATGACAAGAGCACTGAGAATGAATTCCGGACATACTGATGATATTGAAATCCCAAGTGCAATAGATAGCAATGTAAAATGTATTATTATGCCTGACCCGGTTTGGAGCAATGCTCAAAGTGTAACTGTTATGCAGTCTTCTGCAATACAATACGAGCCTACATTAAAATTAAATGATACCATGCCCTGGGAGTTCAGGACAAATTTGAATGATTCGACAAATCCTGTGTTTGGATTCAGGTATTACAATTTTCTAACCTTTGAATCGGTTGTTATATCAAATAGAGTAACACTCAATTCAGGGATTAGAAATATCGTTGACAAGATATTCAATGAAAAAAAGGAAAAAGGATTTTATAAGCGTGAATATTATACCTATGAACTGAAAGAAGGATTATATTATGCAGTTTTATGGGCAGAAAATGAATATAAAACAATAGGAATAATAATAATGCATTAAATCATAAATTACTTAATGAGGTTATAAAATGAAAGCATCAAAAAAATCTTTGCCCGGCAATCAAATAAAAAAGCAATCAAAAAAAATTGAACAAACAACGCCCGTTAAACCGAAAAAAAAGAAGAAAAACCTGTTAACATACTTACTTTCGGTTTTGGTAATCATTATACTCGGATTCGGAGCATGGTATATTTTCTTCAATACCGATGAAAGAGACTTATACGCCGAACATATACTGAAATCAGGACTAAACGGAAGTTTAGCCATAACTTACCCTCTCAACAATTCAATCTTTCCACCTGAAATAGCGTCGCCAACATTCATTTGGGAAGACCCTGATAATTATACTTACCAGTGGCTTGCTATGATAGAATCAGAAGGTAAAATTCGATTTACTTCCGATTATCTCGATGAAAAAAAATGGAAACCCGATTCTTCTGATTGGGAAAAAATTAAAAGTCTTTCAACGGGTAAAGATATAACAGTGAATATTATCGGAATTGCCAAAGAAGAGCCGGGCAGGATTTATAATGGCGGGAAAGTGAAAATAAGGATTTCGATGGACTCTGTAGGAGCACCTATTTTCTTTCGTGCAGTCACTCTGCCTTTCGGTTTTGCAGCCGATAATCTTCAGACAATAAGCTGGAGATTGGGAAATATTGCTTATTACTCACAACCGAGAATATTAATGACGAATCTTCATGTTTGCGGTAATTGCCATTCGTTTTCAAAAGATGCGAAGATTATGGGAATGGATGTTGATTATGCTAATGACAAAGGTTCATATTTTATATCACCGGTCTCAAAACACATTGATATTAGGTTCGATAATATAATAACATGGAATGATTATAATCGTGAGGATAATGAATTTACTTACGGCTTGCTTTCTCAGATTTCACCTGACGGGAAATATGTTCTAAGCACAGTAAAAGACCGTTCAATTTTTGTCAGAATTGACAATATGGATTATTCACAATTATTTTTCCCGATAAAAGGAATCATAGGTGTTTATGATGTAAAAAACAAGGCATTTTCAGCTTTGCCGGGCGCCGATGACAGGAATTATTGCCAGAGCAATGCTATGTGGAGCCCCGACGGGAAAACCGTTCTTTTCGCAAAAGCTCCTGTGTATCATCACCGATTAGCTGAAAAGTCAAGTGACGTTATTTTACCTACAGAATATGCAAACGAGTTTATCGAAGGGAAGCGCGGTTTTAAATATGACATATACCAAATCCCCTTCAACGATGGTAAAGGCGGTGTAGCATTACCTCTACAGGGAGCTTCACAAAACGGCATGAGTAATTTTTTTCCCAAATACTCTCCCAACGGAAAATGGATTGTATTTACTCAGGCGAATAACTTTATGCTTTTACAGCCCGATGCCAAACTTTATATTATTCCGGCAAGCGGTGGGACACCGAGGCTGATGAACTGCAATAATCCGGGTACTATGAATTCATGGCATTCGTGGTCACCCAACGGTAAATGGCTCGTTTTCAGTTCCAAAGCCAGGGGATTCTATACACAACTATATCTGACACATATTGACGAAAACGGGAATGATTCTCCTCCGATTTTACTGGAAAATATGATAATTCGAAGCAGGGCTGCTAATATTCCTGAGTTTGTCAACACCAAATTCGAGAACCTGGAAAAACTTAATGAAAAATTCTATGATAATGACGCTTATACGTTAGAAAGAAGTAAAGAAAAACTAAGGATTAAAGACTTTCCCGGGGCTTTGAAAGAACTCGACAAAGCAATTGAATTGAATTCAAAAGATATATCCTCAATTAACATGAGGGGCCTTGTTAAATTTGAACTTGGCAAGCATCAGGATGCTTTGGAAGATTTCAATAAAGTTGTAGCGATAGATCCAACCTCTTTTTCTGCATATCATAATAGAGCAAACGCCAAGATACTTTTGAAAGACTATGAAGGTGCGATTGCCGATTTCGATATGGCAATTAAATTGAATCCACAAAGTTCAATTGAATATCATAGAAGAGGTGAAGCAAGATTTGAGATAGGCGATTACAACGGTGCTATAAAAGATTTTACTGTATCTTTACAACTTAACCCGAAAAATGAGCAGGCATTGGTTACAAGGGGTACTTCGAAATATAATGTTGGTGATTATAAAGGAGCCATAAAAGATTACGATAAAACATTAGAGATTAATCCGAGAGATTCAGTTGCATTACTTAAGAGAGGTTTATCGAAGATGCAGCTCGGATTAGTAGAATCAGGATGTTTGGATTTTAAGGAATCACTCAGGCTCGGTTATAAGGAAGCACAGGAGTATATAAATAAGTTTTGCAGATAGTTGAAACCTTTGGTTGTAATACAATAAGATTTAATCTAATTAGGATGCGGAGAGGGCGAGATTCGAACTCGCGATAGCGTTTTACCACTATGACGGTTTAGCAAACCGTTGCCTTCAGCCACTCGGCCACCTCTCCGTTTGGCAAATTTTTCCTTTCCCATCCCATGCATTTGGTTAATTCCTTTTTTATATTAGCATGTTCCGGATATAAAAAACCCACAATTGTGGGATTCAAAAATACGATAAATTGTACTAATTTAAAAATTTAATATACCCTTTACATCTTCTTATTCAATATCATCGTTGTTGCCTGGTCGGTCGGTGTTATAAGTATATCCTGAATTGATACATGCTGTGGGCGAGTTACACAGAACAATACAACATCGGCCACATTCCTCGATGTAAGCGGTGTATAACCCTGATAAATCTTTTTTGCTCTTTCGGTATCGCCACGGAATCTCACTTCTGAAAATTCGGTTTCGACAAGCCCCGGGTCAACATTTGTAACTCTTACTCCAGTCCCGTTAAGGTCAACGAGCATTCCCCTGGAAATTGCTTTGACTGCTTGTTTAGTACTGCAATATATATTCCCGTTTGGATAAACTTCACGTCCTGCCAGAGAACCTATATTAACCACATGCCCTGATTTTCTCTCGACCATTCCGGGAAGGATAAATCTTGAAACGTTTAGTAATCCTTTAATGTTTGTATCGAGCATCTCATCCCAATCTTCAAAGCTTCCCTCATGAATTTTATTCATCCCTCTTGCCAATCCGGCATTATTTATAAGAATATCTATATTCCGAAATTTTTCAGGTAAATTTTTAATGCTCTTCTCAACCTCATTTCGATTTCTTACATCACATTCAATATTGAAAATATCAACATCGTTCTTTTCTTTAATTCTTTTCGATATTTCATCCAACTTATCTTTTCTTCTGGCAAGAAGAATGAGATTTGCTCCTGCCTCTGCCAATACTTCCGCACATGCTTCGCCAATTCCGGCAGAAGCACCGGTGATTAACGCAATTTTCCCTTTTAGATTCATATTATTTTATTAGACTACTAAGACTTACTATTTTCGGACTTTCGACAGTGAAGCCGAGAAATTTTTGTGCAATATCAAAGAATGTCGATGGTATATCAGTAACAAAAAATTCAATCCCGGGCTTTTGAACATAAACATCCTTCTCTTCAACTAAATTTTCCTGCTCTGCTAACATTCTAACAGCCATTACAGCGGCATGTTCACCAGAGTCAACAAGAGATATTCCAGGCATCATTTCAGTTAAAAGTTGTTTCAATAACGGATAATGAGTACAGCCAAGCACAAGTGTATCTATATTTTCAGCTTTCAATCCTGAAAGATATTCCTCGCTGATTAGTCTTGTTGCAGGATGTTCCAGCCATCCCTCCTCGATAATCGGCACAAATAAAGGACATGCCTGGGATATGACTTTTATATTATCACCATTACTCAGCTTGTTGATTTCTTCAGAGTAAGCATTGCTGTTAATTGTCGCTCTCGTTCCGATTACTCCAATTTTTTTATTGACTGTTGCCCTGAGTGCCGCTACAGCTGCCGGATAAATCATTCCGATTACAGGAACCGTCGAAAGCTCACGTACAACATCCAAAGCAACTGATGACACTGTATTGCAAGCAACAACAATCAGCTTTACATCATGTTCGAGCAAAAACCTCGTGCTTTCCTTTGCATATCGTTTAACAGTCTCAGGAGACCTGTTGCCATAAGGAACACGTGCTGTATCGCCAAGATATACATATCTTTCAAATGGCAGAAAGCGAATGAACTGCTTGAGGACGCTTAAACCGCCTATGCCCGAATCAAATACTCCGATTGGATTATTCTTCATATCCATTATATTTTTATTGTAAATAAACAGAAATTCAAAAATATCTTATTGAAGCGGAAAAAAAAATTATAAAAGGGTCATTATTTGTTATTTATTCCATAAACTTGTTTCAAAAGGGATTTCCTTTTACATAGGATTTATTAGTTTTGTAATTGAAAATGTTAGAAGAAATTAAATTCCATCTGGGGTAAAAATGAACGGAATAAAGAAAATCGGTGTTATTACAAGCGGCGGCGACTGCGGAGGGTTAAATGCAGTAATCAACGGTGCAGCAAGAATGGCTCACCATCTCGGTATTGAAATATGCATCATACCAAACGGCTATGCGGGGCTGTACAATCTTACCAGTCTTGTTCCTGTGATTATTGATAAGGCAAGAGCAGACAGGATAAGTTCTGAGGTCGCAGGTTCCGAGGCAGGACACTCAAGAGTAAAAATATCAAAAATCAAAGATGACCAGAAGTACGAAAAAATCAAAGCCGGCTTGAAAATGCACAGCATTGACGGACTTGTCATAGCCGGAGGCGACGACACAGGTTCGGTCGTTGTTGATTTGGTCAGCCAGGGGATTAGTTGTGTGCATGTTCCGAAAACAATGGACCTCGACCTTCAGACCTATTCAGTCGGAGGCGACTCCACGATTAACCGCATTTCAAAATTCACTGCCGAATTAAGAACAACTGGTTTAACCCATAACAGAGCCTTGATTATTGAGGTATTCGGCAGGTATGCAGGCCATACTGCTTTCAGGGGAGGGATAGGGGCAGATGCCGATGCTATTCTCATCCCCGAAATTAATGTAGATTATGAAATTCTATATCAGCATTTTAAGGAAACATATACCAGCAGGCTTATTTCGAGCGATGTCAAAGGCTCGACTTACATAATTGTTGCCGCAGAAGGAGTCAAAGACAAAGAAGGCAGATACTTCACGGATGAGTCCCTGAAGGATTCTTTCGGACATCAAAGGCTCACAGGTGTCGGACAATACATTAGACAACAGCTTGAATTTTATATGAAGCAAGACCCCGACTGGGAGAAAGTTCTGAAGCAGGAAGGAATTTATGTTAAGGGTATATACGAGTTTCCCGAAATCAGGGAACTTTCTTTGGGGCATCTTGTCAGGTCGGGTGGAACAACAAGCTATGACGTTGCTTTTGGCAAACAAGGCGGAGGAGCCGCAGTCCTTCTACTTGTTAATGATTTATCCGGTGTAACCGTAGTTGATGTCGAACATGATAAAATCATCTACATTCCGACTTATGAAGCAATCAGACAAAGATTTATTGATACAAACGAAATTGAATTTTATGAAGCTCTCGGTGTTTGTTTCGGTAGAAAAGCCGGTGAGTTCAAACCGAAATTTATTAAACAAAATGGACCTGTTCACAGGTATTTGTAGTGAATTATCAATTTAAATTTTTTAATTTTCATTGAATTTATAATGAGCAAATTTTTAAAATAACTTATGGAGGTTCATTTTAAAATTTAATTATTGAAAATTTATTGAAAATTGGAAATTGAAAATTGAAAATTTTATCTATTTAATGTGAATTATAAGTAACATCAACTATTAAAATGGAATTCAGGGACTATTATAAGATACTCGGTATAAGCAAGACTGCTACGACTGATGAAATCAAAAAGGCTTTCAGAAGCCTTGCTGTGAAGTACCATCCTGACCGTAACAAAGGGAAAGATGCAGAAAATAAATTCAAGGAAATAAGCGAAGCCTATGAGGTTCTCAGCGACCCTGAGAAAAGAAAGAAATATGATAATCTTGGTTCATCCTGGAACAGTTACAGGCAGACAGGCGGTGATGCCCAGAACTTCGACTGGTCAGAATGGTTCGGCACAAGCCAGGCAGGAAGAAAGAGAAAAGGCGGTGGTTTAGGAGGCTTTAGCGATATGTTTGACTCAGGCAACGTGTCCGACTTCTTCAAAAATATTTTCGGCGAGGGTTTTGTTCAACGAACAGGGTTTCGGCAACCACCCAAAAAAGGCACAGACACTGTTGTTGAAATTGACATTACTCTGGCAGAAGCTTTTAGCGGCACTCAGAGATTAATTCAAATTGATGAACAGAAAATTGACATGAAAATTAAACCGGGTGTAACCGATGGTCAATCGTTAAAAATTACAGGAAAGGGAACATCAGGCAAACATGGCGGTACAACTGGTGATTTAATCATCAAATTAAATGTCAAACCCCATAGCAAAGTTGAGAGAACCGGCGATGACCTTCACATTGAAGTGCCGGTTGATTTATACAAAGCCATACTTGGAGGCAGTACCAAGCTGAAAACATTTGGCGGGACAATCAATTTAAAAATACCAGCCGGGACACAGAATGGCACTGTATTAAAATTAAAAAAGCAGGGCATGCCTAAATACAACAATCCAACTGAGAGAGGAGATTTATACGCTAAAATACTGGTTAACATCCCACAAAATTTATCCCAGGAAGAAAAAGAACTATTTGAGAAACTGAAAGTATTGAGGAAGTAAACAGTATGAAAACAAAAATTAAAAATACAAATGATACAATGTTAGCTGAGTATGATTTTTCTAAGGGAGTAAGAGGAAAACATCACGCAAAATTGCAGGAAGGGTTTACTGTTACCGTTTATTCGCCAAATAAAGAAGTGTATCAACAAAACAAGAAGGAAAAAATTAATTACATAAAAATTGATAAAGATGTTTCTAAATATTTTCAAACATCTGACAAATAAATAATGCTCTAAGGGCAATTCTATCTGTAATACCCAAGAAATATAAATATAGTATTTAAAACTGATTTTAAAATACTTACTCTTACATTTTAAATAATTTAATTCTTAAGAATTTGAAAGCGAAAAATAAATAATTAATCTCACTTTAATTCATATTTACACACAATATGCCCTCTTTTATTCAGAATAAAATTGGCTATTGCATCGACAAATTTCCATAATCCGAATGGAAGGAATTGCAATAAAAAATTAGTTCTCAGCATATGCAGGGCTTTATTGCCAAATATGTAACTACTAAATACAATTTTATTATCATCAATAAGATTCTTCAATTTATTTTCATCAAATGAATGCAGATGAGCATTATGAGGTGTCGGCTGGTTGCAATGCGTACAAATCGAATATTGAATATTTTCCTTGTATGGTGTGCTGATGATTAATCTCCCGTCAGTCTTCAACAGTGAAATCAACTTTTGAATAAATAGTTTTGGCTCGACAATGTGTTCTATTACCTCCGATGAAATAATGCAATCGAATGTTCCATTCCTGAAAGGTGGATTGAGTGCATCGCCAACAATTCCATGATGGTTTTCAAAAGGATAAAGTTCTAATGCTTTTGAAATATTGTTTGGTGAAATATCAAAAGAGTACAACTCAACATTTTTATTCTGCAATGACTTTGCCAGCCATGCACCGCCAGACCCAACATCAAGAATATTCTTTGCTGTTTTTGGGATTAATGATAAAATATATTCTCTTAATCTCCTCTCATCATGTTCGGTTGCTTTACAAATTCTTCCTTCAAAATAATCATAATACTCACCGTCATATTTATAATGCTCGAGGTAATTCATCTGCTTCTCATTCTCTGTAAAATAGCTCGGATACATAAATGGAATACCATGATTTACACCATAATTTTTACTGCATGAACTACAAATAAAATTTCCCTGATTTTCTTTTAAATCAGAACCGCAATCGGGACAAACAAATAAATTTATATTCATTTTATTTTTTTAAAATTTTCTTCTGAAAACAATATATCTATCACAATACTCAGTTATTTTCCATTCTTTCGATACATTTTTATTTACAATCTCCGCAAATTCTTTTTCTCTTGGTTTATAATATATTACAATATTTTCTTTAAGAGATTTCATATCGTTCAAAACATCAACTATTTTCTGATTTAATGGTAATGTATAAGGCTTATATGTTTTTCCTTTCACCCATTGATTCATAATTCCTTTAGTGTACCATGCAAGCTGTGGATTGAGTGAATCTGCGGCAGTTGCCTCGTGGTATAAATATACAAATGAATTTTCCTTCGAATCGAGTACAAATCCTGCAGCTTTCTCTGCTCCGTAGGAATGGCCTAATCTATAAAAACCATTCAATACAATTATATTAAATAATAAAATAGTTGTTATAAAATAAACGATGGGAATCATGTATTTGGAAATCCATTTATCAAATAAATTGATGTAAAGAAAAAGCACAGAAGCAATTGAAACTAAAATAAACAGAAAATAAATGAATGATGCATTAGTAAATGAAAAGTCGGTGAAAAGGATTTTAATATCCTCTCTTAAGCCGGGATTGAAAGACCAGATTATCAGAGCAACAACACAAATAAGTAATACCGATATTATCTTGTTATTTTTAATTATTTCTCTTATATTTTCAATGAACACAATAGCGATAAAAATAGCCGGAGGAACCATATAAACAGCATAATGCAGCATCTTTGTTCTGGATAAGGATAATACTATGAATGCTATTGAAAACCACATAATCACTGTGTATAAAATATACTTCGATTCTATTAATTCATTTATCTTCTTTCTAAAATTATCTGATATAAACATTAATAAGAAAACAAATGTAAACAGAATATATGAATTCGAGACTAAGAGTTGATTCAGGTAGTATAGCACTCCAAGCTTAGGGCTGTTTGTTTCCACTACAGAATAAATATGTGGAACTAATAAGGCTTTATAAAAAGGTGCTCCATGTTGACTTATCATATATATATACCATGGGGAAGCAAGAGCTATTGCGGCAATTGATGCAACCAACAAATACCATTTCTTATTATTATTCTCCACAAAGGTCAAAAAAACAAACAACAACGGAAGAAAAGATATAACAATCTTTGTCATAAGTGCCGAGGCAAATCCAACAGCAAAAATGGCTGAAAATAAAATTATTTTCTTCTTATCATCTGATTCCCTGAGTTTAATCGAAGCCCAAAAAGTCAGTATAAAAAAGAAAGTAAGTGGAATGTCAGTCATCCCCTCACGAGAAAACTTATTCCATACAAGAGTTGCACCCGTCAGTATAACCGCAAGCAAAGAAAATTTGAATGAGGCCACACGCCTTGAAATAAGAAAAATAAATATTAAAGCTGCAACGGAACACAAAGCTGAAAAAAGCCTTACTGAGAATTGGTTTTCACCGAAGATAGACATTGCACCAGATATGAACCAAATCGTTAATGGGGGGTATGTTGATGAATACAAGCCACCGGGCGAGTAAGCTGTTTGGTCCAAAAAATCATTAAAATGAAGAATACTCTTCGCCCGAATTGCATACAAACCCTCGTCCCATGGCTGAATCTCACCGCTCCCAAGATTAATAAAAATGATTATCGCCATTAAAGCAATTACAAAAACAATCCACCACTTTTCTTTTGTTAGAACCATTTCTTCTTCATTGTTTAAGAATTATCAGTCTGAGCTAAGTCGAAGACTGGCTTTATCATTGGTTTCACACTTCGACATAGCTCAGTGTTACATTTCATTTTCTAATTTGTTTAATTTATCATGATTATTCCAATAATATTTTTTCAATATAAGTTAAAACTTCATCAACACTTATTTTATTCATACAATCGAAATGCCCTTTCGGGCAGGTTTCCCTGCCGATATGTGTACAAGGCCTGCAAGGTATATCCTTTTCAACTACAAAATGCTTCACTCTGAAAGGAGTAAATCCAAACTCTTTAACGGTTGAACCGAATATAGCAACAACTGGCACCTGCCTAGCTGCGGCAATATGCATTAATCCTGTATCATTTGTAATTAGTATATTGCATTTATCAATTAATTCGGCTGTACTGATTATTGAATCAGAGCCGCTTTTATCAATGACTTCTTCACCTGACAAATCAATTATCTGTTTAGTTATTTCAACATCAAATGGTCCTCCAATAATGACAATCTCAGCATTATAATTGTTCTTTAATACATTTATAAGCTCTGCAAATCTCTCTGGCAGCCACCTCTTAGTCTCATGATAAGCACCCGGAGCTATTGCGATTCTTATCTTATCATCATTTACTCTAACTATTGAAAATGGCTGATAAAAACCTTTTTCTTTATCTCCGGGTAGCCAAAGTTCAAGACCTTTTCCGTCATCTTGTACATTATAACCAACTATTGTATTGAAATAAATTTCAGGTATCTGTTGAATTACTTTAGTTATATTTTTCTTAAAATAAACTAAAGATAATTTATTTAACCTGTTTTTCCTGACTTTGACAATTTTATTTCCAAGACCTTTTCTGAGTTGCAGAGACCTGTAATTTCTCTGCAGGTCAATGAGCAAATCATATTTTTCGAGCCCATTATTTTTCAGTATTTTTTCTTTAAATTCTCTGATTGAACTTTTTCCCCAGTTTTTATCATATTCATATAGATTGAATATATGAGGATTGAACTGATATATCTCTGAAAATGGCTTTGCAGTAATGAAATCAATCCTAGCATTAGGCAAACTTTCTCTCAGATTACGAACAAGGTGAGAGGCCAGAATAACATCTCCCATTGAGCTTAATCTGATAATTAGAATCCTTGTGGGTTCACCTCTTTTCATTCAAACCTGCAAAAAAACTTTGATAATTGAACTTCTATAACTAATTTGTAGTTTCAAAAATATTAAAATTATCTAAATAGACAAGTGTATGAGATTTTCGATTGACAGACAGGACAACATAGCAATTTTTACTTTGAAGAATAATAAGCTTGATGCCGACATTGCACCACAGTTAAAAGCGGAGCTGCTCATATTGTGCCAGCCAGAGTTGGAAGCACTTGTCTTCGATATGACTTTTGTCGAGCATGTTGACAGCACTGGTCTTGGAGCATTGCTCCTTGCAAACAGGCAGTTAAAAGATACAGAAGCACCTATCATTCTCGTCGGTGTCAAAGAAATGGTTATGAAAATGCTAAGTATATCTCAGCTTGACTCCATTTTCGATTATGCTGAAACTGTTGATGAAGCTATTCAATACCTGAAAGACGGTAATTGACCTTAATGTCATTCTGAACTTGGTTCAGAATCCATTACTTGAAAATTTGTCATTCTGAGCATTGTCGAAGAATCTAAAATGATGAATGCCTATTTCAAATCCCCATACTTCTCAGGATAAGGCGGCAAAGGCAAAGTGTCAGGCACTCCCATCAACGGGTAATCTTTTCTAAGTGGATAAATCGGTTCGCCTGATTCTTTGTCAACATAATCTTCAGGCATATAGAAGCGGCGAAGGTTGGGATGTCCCTCAAATATTATTCCGTACATATCATAAGTTTCTCTCTCATACCAAGCGGCACTCTCCCAAATGATTGTAACAGTCGGGCAAACAGGATTTTCTTCTTTTACAGGAACTTTGAGTCGAAGTCTGCTTTTATGCTTGTTTGAATAAAGAAAATAAACGACTTCAAATCTATTATCGGATTTCAGCCAATCAATTGCTGTTATGTCAATCAACATGTCAAAACTTGTTTCTGGGTTATCCCTAAGTTCACGGGCTACTTCCTTCAGTTTTTCTCTCGTTATAAGAATGGATAATTGATTTCTATGTTCATAAGTTCCGGCTTCAGGGCAAATCGGTTTAACAACATTTAATATCGCATCTTTTGTCAAAGTCATAACAAAACTCAAATTTTATTAACTAATTCAATTTTAAAAAAATAAAATTACAAAAAATCCGGGAAAGATAATGTCACCATTATGAAATTTGATGGACTCTTTTCTTTCTAATTTTCTATCTCAGTTAACATGATTTCAAGGTTCTTTATAAGTGGTGGTAAATCTTTTATAACAATCTCCCAAAGAATGTTATGATTAATATCGAAATATCCATGTATCAATCTATTCCTGACACTAATTATTTGCCTCCAGGGAATTTCCGGATGTTTCTCTTTTATTTCAAATGTTACTGATGATGCTGCTTCACCAATAATTTCAATTAATTTCAAAATCGCCAGAATAAGCATCTCGTCAGTATCGAGGTCAGAACGTGAGCGGTTCTTAATAAACTTCATGATTTTGTTGGCTGCATCCAACATATGCCTGAGTCTTATTGTATTTTTAGGCATACTCATAATGTTTCTATGATTCGTATATTGTTTTAGAACTTTTTAAAACATCTTCCCTAAAATAAACACTTAAATCTTCCTTTGTTTTTAAGTCAACTTTATGATTTATCAACTCGCTTAATTCAATCTCAATCCCCGCAAATTGAAATAAACTAGGGTGTTTGTCAATAATAAATTCCACCAAAACATCAACATCACTTTTTTCGGGTATGAATTCATCGGTAAGTACAGAACCAAATAATGACATTTTTTTTATATGGTATTTCCCGCAGAAATCCCTCAATTCACGATATGGTAAGTTTATAGAATTCATATAATCCTTTTAAAATTAAACATTAATTATTTATTTACCACTATCGTACTTCAAAAAAAGAATCATCTATTTTATTTTTCATAATTCAACTTATTTTAGAATTAAGATGAGAGAATCATTAATAGCTTTAGCAAATATTAATATCTCGAATATTGATTAAATTAAGCCTGAACTAATTCTCTTTCTTTCTTTTCATTTATCCTTTTGAATAAATCAGAAGTACTCAATTCTCTATCAATAATCTCATTCAATTTCTTAATATCACCATTCGATTCAATCCAAAAACTGTCTCGAATTTTTCTTTGCATTTCAACGCAATCAAAAGTTTTAGTCTTCATATTCCACCACCTCCATTGGTGACCTTATTTCAATTGTTTTGTAGTTTAATAGAATGTTTACCGAATTATATATTGTAATTCTGCTCATATTAACAATATGCTTAAAATTCCAGCTGACTAAAATATTTGAATTATTAATCGTTGCAAGAGCAATATGATGAGCGTCCTCATAATATTTATTGCTTAGTGCTCCATTCTCAATATATTTACTCGCCAAATAGTTTGATTCTTCATTTCTGAATACATATTCAATATTTTCTTCTGGTAATTGTAATAACTTACCTGCAACTTCTTTTGAAGCCCTGTTCAATTCTGCAATAGTTAAATCAGATATGACTGCAATGTGTTTACCACTAATAAACTCATCAAATAGTTTATTTGACCATTTCTGAAATTCTTCGTCAAAACAGCCGCCGATAACCGAAGTATCAATATATATTCGTTGTTTTTGCATATTCATAATTACCAAATATTTTTCACTTTAGCAAATTATTTTATGATTAACATTAAATCTCACAAATCAATATTTCACCCAACAAAACGTGAATAGATGCAGTTAAATTTATAGGAAATTATTTGCACGATTTTACCGAAACAAAAGAAAAAGCTATTGCCATTGCAATAGGAAAAAAAGGTGCTGACCGTGAAACAGCATTCGAGCATCTTAATGAATTGGAGTTCCTTGCTGAAACCGCAGGTGCTGAAATTATCGAAAAGATATATCAGGAACTGGCTGCCCCAAACCGCTCTACTGTTATAGGCACCGGTAAATTAGAAGAGATTAAATTAATCATTGAAGAGAAGGCTATCACTCTCATCATTTTTGATGATGACATTTCCCCTATGCAGCTCAGAAACCTGGAAAAAGCATTTCAAATTAAAGTTGTTGACAGAAGCGGACTGATACTCGATATTTTCGCCAAACATGCCCGTTCGCAGGAAGCAAAGGTTCAGGTTGAGCTTGCTCAATCTCAATACCTTCTGCCAAGATTAACCAAGATGTGGACTCACTTGTCCAAACAATACGGCGGCATAAGGACCAAAGGTCCCGGTGAAACACAAATTGAAACCGACCGTAGAATGTTAAAAATTAAGATTCAGAAACTGAAAGAAAAACTCGAAGACATTTCCGTTCAAAGAGAACAGCAGAGGAAAGGAAGGAAAGAGTTCACTCAATTCGCACTCGTTGGTTATACAAATGCCGGTAAATCAACACTTATGAATGCAATTACTGATGCTGATGTTTATGTAGAGGATAAACTCTTTGCCACTCTCGATACGACCGTCAGGTCATTCAATCTTCCGGGAGGAGCAAAGACACTCATTTCTGACACGGTGGGTTTTATCAGGAAACTGCCTGTCAACCTGATTGCATCATTTCGAAGTACTCTTGCTGAAGCATCGGAAGCTGATATATTAATTCATGTTGTTGATGTATCCCACAATTTTTTCAGAGAACATATCAGGGTAGTTAATGAAACACTCGAAAGTCTGAAAATCGCTGAAAAGCCAATAATTCTTGTCCTGAATAAAGTAGATTTGATTGAAGACGCGAATGATTTAAGAGCAATAGAATCCGAATATCCCCAAGCTGTGTTTACATCAGCATCGAGAAATATCAATATTCAGAAGCTGATGAGTGTAATGCAGGAAAAATCTGAGGAGCAAAGTAAAACTCTATCCTTCGTACTACCATATACCGCAATGGACCTCGTTTCCGAGGTCTATTCAAATGCTGATATTGTATCGAGGGATGATAAAGACGAAGGAGTACATTTTAATATCCGTGTTAAAAATGATAAGTTGAAAATTTTTGAACACAACTTTAAAAAATATATTAATATTGAATGATTATGGAAAAACCTCCTGTACGCAATGTGATTAGGGATACCCGCAGAGAAATTAAATATATAATTTATGCAAACAAAGAACTGAACCGTGAGGAAATGCTAAAAGAAATCAGGAAATTTAATTCGGTTTCATACAATATCAGGCAGAAGACCGGTTCTACTGTTGAAATAATTTCAGAAGATTAAAATAAAATTGTATTAAGTGATATTGGTTATTCATTAAAATTGACTCATATACCTCAAATAAAAAAAGTAATTGAATACCTCGAACACCTGAAAATCACAAGGGAATTATCAGGCTTGCTGGAATCTGCGAACATGGACATTTCGGTTAAAACACTGAGTGGTTCTCTGAAATCTCTTGTTATCGCCTCATTATGGTTAAAGAAAAAAAGAAATTATTTAATCATAACACCTTCCGCACAAGAAGCTGAAGATTGGTTCCACGATTTACAGCTTGTTTTGGGCGATGATGTTTTAGCATTATTATCCGAACCATCGAATAAAGTTCACTATACTGCAGAAAATCAGGATGAACAGCTTATATGGCTCATTGACGGCCTTTCTGTTTTACAAAAGAATGATTTTTCGATTACAATTTCCACACCTGACATTTTCAATATCAGTATTCCAAAACATGAGGAAATTTCAAAATACAGAACCACTCTGCATAAAGGTCAGTTTCTCGAATACTCCGCGTTCTCAAATATGCTAGGCCTGAATGGTTTTGAGAGAGTTGATTTTGTCTCGTCCCAAGGCGAAATGGCTGTGCGCGGAGGTATAGTTGATATATTTCCTTTAGGCTGGGATAATCCACTCAGAATCGAATTTTGGGATAATGAAATCGAATCAATCCGGGAATTTCAGCCTATATCACAGAGAAGCATCAGAGAACATCAAAGCATAGAATTTATTGCGAACATATATCACTCATCCAGAACTACTGCCGATTCAACCATATTCGAATATTTGAGTAATGATACGATTCTTGTTCTCGATAATCCCGACTCCCTTCAATCCTCTATTGATAATTGGGATATATTCAGTAGTTATCAAAAATTATCAATCAACAAACTTGGTGAAGCTGATGTAAAAATAAATTCATCTCAACAAAAGCAATATCATGGTTCTGTAAAAGATTTCACTTTAGAGTTGCGAAAGCTTGTAGGCTTAAATGCTAAAATAGTTATCTCTGCACAAGGAAAAGAGCATTTAGAAAGATTAAAAGAGCTTGTTGAAAATGGTATCGAAATGTCCGAAGTTCAAGATACTTTGAATTCCACCTATCTGGCTGAAAAAGATGTAACTCTAAATTCAATCTTATGGCTCAATGAGTCATTCACTCATGGATTTCTTCTTCCTGATTTTCAACTTGCAATATTTACAGAACATGAAATATTTAACAGGCTCAGAACCCAGACTACAAGAAGAGGTAAAAGAATTACAGGAGGCATATCTCTCCGAGAATTAATGCAATTGAAAATCGGTGATTTTGTCGTTCATGTAGATAAAGGTGTAGGAAAATTTGATGGATTTAAGACCATAAAGCTCGGTGTAAGCCTTCAGGATTGCCTCAGACTGCAATTTGCAGATGACGATATTTTATATGTAAATCTTAATTACATCAACAAAATCCAGAAATACTCATCACAGGAAGGTGTTGTTCCAAAACTCAGTAAGCTTGGCTCTACTGAATGGTTGAGGAAAAAAGCAAAAACAAAGAAACGGCTTAAAGACATTGCCCGGGACTTAATAAAACTCTATGCCGAACGCAAGCGGCAACCCGGAATATCATATCCTTCAGATACAATGTGGCAGAAGGAATTTGAAGCATCATTCATTTATGACGACACTCCAGACCAGGCTCAAACGACAACAGAAGTCAAGAAAGATATGGAATCCGAAACTCCTATGGACAGGCTTGTCTGCGGCGATGTCGGCTTCGGAAAAACCGAAATTGCAATCAGGGCTTCATTCAAAGCCGTTCAGGCAGGTAAGCAGGTCGCTGTTCTCGTACCTACGACAATACTTGCACAACAGCATTATATGACATTCATGGACAGACTGCATCGCTATCCTGTTATCATCGAGGTAATTTCTCGTTTCCGCTCCAAAAAGGAACAAGAAGTAGTGGTGGAAAAAACAAAGAATGCCCAAATTGATGTTCTAATAGGTACTCACAGGCTTCTAAGTAAAGATGTCTCCTTCAGAAATCTTGGCTTACTCGTTATTGATGAAGAACACCGTTTCGGAGTTGCATCCAAGGAGAAGCTTCGTAAATTGAGAACCAACGTTGATACATTGACTCTTACAGCTACTCCCATTCCACGCACTCTGAATTTTTCACTCATGGGTGCAAGAGATTTGAGCATAATCGAAACACCACCAAGGAACAGGCTCCCCATCTATACTGAAATTCTTGAATGGAATGATAAAATTATTCTGAAAGCAATATCGAAGGAAATTGAAAGAAAAGGTCAAGTCTTTTTCGTGAATGATAAAATTCAGGATATTGAAAAGATTTCAAGAAATATTCAAATGCTCATGCCATCATTAAAAGTGGCAGTAGCTCACGGGCAGATGCGCTCAAGCGAGTTAGAACATATCATGGAAAAATTCCTTGAAAGAAAATTTGATGTCCTTTTCACAACAAAAATAATCGAGTCAGGAATTGATATTCCAAATGCAAACACAATGTTTATAAACAATGCCCAGAACTTCGGATTGGCAGAGCTTTACCAGCTTCGCGGCAGGGTTGGTAGGAGCAACATACAGGCATATTGCTACCTTTTAATTCCTCCGGTCAAAAATTTATCATCAAATTCATTGAGACGCTTACAGGCAATAGAAGAATTTACAGAACTTGGCAGTGGATTACAGCTTGCAATGAGGGATATGGAAATCCGGGGTGCAGGTAATTTACTTGGGCCTGAACAGAGCGGCTACATTAACGAAATAGGATTTGAACTCTACCAAAGAATTCTCGATGAGGCTGTCAGTGAACTTAAAATCGAAGAATTCAGTGAATTGTTCTTTGATTCTAAAAAGATAGACAAAATCCTGCCTGTCAATGAAGATATTACAATCGAACTCGATTCTGATGCTCTTCTTCCCTCTGATTACATTGCAAGTGAAACCGAAAGATTCCATTTCTACAAAAAGCTGTATCATGTAAGAGATAATGATGCTTTGCATGAAATTTTAGAAGAAATGAATGATAGGTTTGGTAAACTTCCTCAACAGGCTAATGAGTTAATATTTGCAGTGAAACTGAGAGTAGCCGCACTTTCTTCAGGCTTTGCAAAAATAACCTTGAAGAAAAATAAACTCTCTGCAGAATTTTTGACAAACCTAAGTACTGATTTTCAGGAAACCGTATTACCTGTGATATTGGATTTATTACCATCATACCCAAATGCTAAGATTTTCCAAAATGAGAATAAATTGTCTATTGAATTGCTCGTATCCAAACGTGATGATGCAGTTGAATTTCTCTGGCGAATAAAAAGAACATTACAAAGCCTGATTGATTAAAATAATTCATAAATTTTGGGAAGAATTTTATACTTCAAAATGGAATCTCTGTTCCTCACCTCTTTTTAGATGTCGTGTTATTCGATTAATATGATAAGATTTATTCACATAAGTATTCACTGATTCATCCCATTTTTGAACAATTTGTAATTCAACCTCAAGAATATCTCCTTTAGCAAAGGATTCACCTTTATCAATTAATTCATAAAAATTGGGGTCTTTAATTTTCGCAGAAATTTTGTTGCCTTTATAATAAAAATCCCACTTTAAAGCTTCTTCAAACGATAATCTAACTATATTTAAAGTCGCCGCTTCCGTTAATACTCTCTCACCCTCTGATAATTCTTCAGATTTCAAAGCCATTGTTTCAAATTCTTCTCTATTAATTCGTATATATGGTTTTTCTTGAGTATCTGTTATTTCGAAACCCGTGATGGAGGGATCGTTTTGAATTGATTCAAAGTTTTGAGATAAAGCATCCTTCACAATTGGACTTTTATCATATATATTAAAAACTGAATTATTTATTACTAAAATATTACCTTCCTGATTTGTAATAGTTGTAAGGGACTCATCTTGTTTTACGTCTTTTGGTTTCCTGCTTTTTAAAAATTTCTTTAATTCAATTAAACCAACCAAAGAACTTATTATTAAAGCAGTAATCTCAATGTTTTCTTTTGTAAAGATACTTTTTACGGCATCAATGGTTTCAACTAAATTCAAATGAATTAAAAAACTCCCTTTCTCAGGTGCTTTAACCTTTATTTCAATTCTTTTTCCACTATCCAAGTAACGATTTATTTCTTGAATAACATTAGTTGTATGTATTAAGCTGTTAATTAAAATATTAGCATCGATTTGGTTGATTTGCCCATCAAATTTCAGTTTAAAATCATTCCCATATTTTAGATTATTTTCCATAAAAACAAAAATAAATAAAAACATTATCTTATAAAATGACAATTTCAACTATTAGACTTAATAAATAATTAAATTACTCTTTCGTTAAAATTTAATACATTTACATTTTATAGATTAATAATTTTTTTAAATTGAAAACAAAATCTCAAAATAATCCGCCTGTAGCAGTCGTTGACTGCAACAACTTCTATGCTTCCTGTGAGCGTGTGTTCAATCCTAAACTCTTGGGGAAGCCGGTTGTTGTACTTTCTAATAATGATGGAATTATCGTAGCACTTTCGAACGAAGCAAAAGCCGTTGGAATAAAAATGGGCGACCCATTATTCAAAGTTCAGGATTTAGTTAAAAAACATGATGTAAATGTCTTCTCTTCAAACTATGTTCTTTATGGTGACATCTCACATCGTATAATGACCACACTCGAACAATTCTCACCTAATGTTGAAATTTATTCCATTGATGAAGCATTTATCAGCCTTGAGGGATTCAAAAGAAAAAATCTTACAGAATATTGCAGGGAAATCCGTGAAACTGTAAAAAAGTGGATTGGAATACCTGTATCGGTCGGAATAGCAGAAACAAAAACATTATCAAAAATTGCAAATAGAATAGCTAAGAAGAATCCGAAATATGATGGTGTTCTTAATATTTATGGAATAGCTCAAAATGAAATTGATGAATACCTCAAAATAACCGACGTTAGCGACGTTTGGGGTGTTGGCCATCAATACACAAAACTTCTAAAGAAAAATAATATTAATACTGCTTATGATTTAACAAAGGCTAATGACAAATGGGTCAAAAATAATATGACTGTCATGGGATTGAGAACTGTCTATGAACTTCGCGGAATACCCTGTGTTTCCCTCGAATCTGCTGTTCCTGATAAGAAAGCAATTATCTGTTCACGTTCATTCGGAAGGTATGTTGAAACAATAGAGGAAATCAAGGAATCAGTCTCACTTTTCACTACCAGGGCGGCAGAAAAAATGCGTTCTCAAAATTCTGCATGCAGACTGCTCACTGTGTTTCTGAGGACAAACCCATTCAAGAAAACTCCGCAGTACCACAATGGAGTTTTGGTACATCTTCCGGTTCCATCCGATTCGACTACAGAAATGATAAGCTATGCCATGAAAGGTGTTGAACAGATTTTCAGGAAAGGTTATTTGTATCAGAAAGTAGGTGTGATGCTGACAGGGTTTGAACCCGTTGACCGCTCCCAGCTTGGCTTATTCGACAGCGAAGACAGAATCAAAATGGCAAAAGTAACCGAAACGATGGACAGGTTGAACCTCGAGTTCGGCTCACGCACTTTATTCTATGCCAGCTCAGGCATCAAACGTTCATGGGGAACAAAATCCGATATGAAATCTCCTCAATATACAACAGACTGGGAAAACCTGCCTGAAGTAAGTGCATAGTCAAAATAATTTGATTTATTAACTCATGTTACGCAGTTATTATTATCCTTGGCTTATAAAGTTCAATCCCAATAGGTTTATAGATAATTTCAGTTATGTTTTAATACAAACGTTCAATCACTCTTTGATTGTAATTAAGGTGTTATCTTAAACTTAGTTGAAAATTAAAAAATAAAAAAAGGTTCCTCTTAAAAATTGTTAAATTTAAAATTACCAAAAATTAATGT
>MHAY01000078.1 GCA_001804705.1 Ignavibacteria bacterium RIFOXYC2_FULL_35_21 | reverse complement strand
AGTAAAATTTTCAATTTCTAATTTTCAATTTTCAATAAATTTTCAATAATCAATTTTAAATTAATAGATTCTGAACCAAGTTCAGAATGACATTCATTATTTTATATGGATTCTGAAATAAGTTCAGAATGATATTCATTTTGACAAATGATTTTCTAAATAATCTTTAACACTATCTTCTAATGGTCGAAATTCTACTTTTAATCCTGTTCCTTTTAATTTTGTCATATCAGCCTGAGTGAAATTCTGATACTGATTTTTTATTGATTCAGGCATTTCAATATACTCTATATTAGGTTTTAACTTCATTGCAGAAAACACTGTATTTGCCAAATCATTCCAAGTCCTTGCAACACCTGAACCGAGATTATAAATACCTGCGAAATCTTCCTTCTCAAAAATATCCCAGATGATATCAACACAATCTTTGACATAAACGAAATCCCGTTTCTGTTCACCGTCCTTATAGTCAGGACTATTCGATTTAAAAAGTTTAACCTTGCCTGTTTCTTTGACCTGGCAGTATGATTTATAAGCCATACTTGCCATAACGCCTTTGTGGTATTCATTATTTCCAAAGACATTAAAAAATTTCAGGCCTGTAAAAGTTTTGTCATAGCTTTTATTGATGACCCACAAATCGAACAGGTGTTTTGAAAAACCATAAATATTCAAAGGACGAAGCTTGTCAAATTCACTATCTGAATAACCGTTTTCACCGCTTCCATAAGTGGCGGCACTGCTTGCATAGATGAACCTAATTTCATTCGCAAGAGCAAACTCCGCTAATTCCACGCTGTATGTGAAATTATTATCGAGCAGGTAATCTGCATTCTTTTCAGTTGTAGAAGAACAAGCACCAAAATGTATAATCGCTTCAATTTCTTTTCCGTAAAAACCGCTTTTGAGCTGGCTTCTGAACTCAGTCTTATGCTTGTAGTTCAGGAAATTTTTTCCCACAAGATTTTTCCATTTGTTCCCTTCTCCGAGATGGTCAACAACCAGGATATCGCTTCTATTCATGCTGTTGAATTTCCCGAGTAAGCAGGAACCTATAAATCCGGCTCCTCCTGTGAGTACAATCATTATTTACCCAATGTTTTTTTGAATAATGCAGTAAATTCGTCGGCGGCTTTTGTCAATCCTGCGACAACTTCTTCATTCAATTCTTTCTTCTCGATAAGAAGAGTAAGAATGTTACTATAATTACTTTCCATGAACTGGAAATATTCATGTTCATATTTTACCATTGCATTTAACGGAAGGTCATCGAGATAACCCTTTGTAGCTGTCCAAATCAATGCTATCTGCTTGTCAACAGGAATCGGAGTGAACTGCTTCTGCTTCAATATTTCGGTTAACCTTGCACCTCTTGTAAGCTGAGCCAATGTAGCTTTGTCAAGGTCGGAACCGAATTTTGCAAAAGCTTCGAGTTCACGATACTGAGCCAGGTCGAGCTTCAGTGGACCAGCAACTTTTTTCATAGCTTTATTCTGTGCATTACCGCCTACACGGGATACCGAAATACCAATATTCATAGCGGGCCTGATACCTGCATTGAATAGGTTCGGCTCAAGATATATCTGTCCGTCTGTAATTGAAATCACATTTGTCGGAATATAAGCTGCAACGTCGCCTGCCTGTGTTTCGATTACAGGTAGTGCGGTCAATGTTCCGCCACCTTCTTTGTCTGAAAATTTTGCAGCACGTTCGAGCAATCTGCTATGAAGATAGAAAATATCCCCGGGATAAGCTTCACGTCCCGGCGGCCTTCTGAGAAGTAATGAGACTTGCCTGTAAGCCGCGGCTTGTTTGGATAAGTCGTCATAAATAACAAGCGAATGCATCCCGTTATCCCTGAAATATTCGCCCATAGAGCATCCGCAATAAGGTCCGATGAACTGCAATGGTGCAGGGTCTGAAGCATTAGCGGCAACAACGATTGTATAGTGCATTGCCCCGAATTCTTCAAGATATGACACGACGTTCGCTACGGTTGAACCTTTTTGACCTATGGCAACATAAATACAATAGACAGGATTTATACCGTGTTTTTTTGCTTCTTCAGTATGAGTATATTTTTGGTTGATGATTGTATCGAGTGCGATTGCTGTTTTACCTGTCTGGCGGTCGCCGATGATTAATTCTCTCTGACCTCTTCCAATCGGTATCAAAGCATCAATCATTTTCAAACCTGTCTGGAGCGGCTCTTTAACAGGCTGTCTGAAAATCACACCCGGAGCCTTCCTCTCGATTGGTAATGTCAACTTGGTATTGACTGGCCCTTTACCATCAATCGGAAATCCAAGAGGATTTACAACTCTTCCGAGAAGTTCTTTTCCAACCGGAACAGAAGCAATCCTTTTTGTCCTTCTGACAGTATCACCTTCTTTAACACCTCTCTCATCACCAAAGAGCATAACGCCGACATTGTCTTCCTCGAGATTCAATACCATTCCGAAAGCTCCGTTCGGAAATTCAACAAGCTCCGATACCATCACTTTACTTAAGCCGTAGATATGAGCAACTCCGTCACCAACCTGCAGTACGGTTCCTACTTCATAAATATCCGCTTCTTTTTCATAGCCTGTAAGCTGTCTTCTCAATATAGCAGATATTTCATCCGGTCGAACATCAACCATAGTTTTTCCTTTTTGTTATTTTATTATAATTTATTTTCTTACCAAATTCAATAAAATTTATTAATTCATTTTACATTTTGCATTCTACATTTTACATTAATATTAATCCGTTGATAATTTCTTAAACAATATTTCAAGTTGATTTTTCAGGGATGCATCGAAAACCCAATCCTGAATTTTAACCAGTAATCCACCCTTCATAGATATATTAATCTTAAAATCCGGAATAACTTTCTTATTCGTTTGCTTTTCAATCTTTTGTACAATTTTTAATTTTATAACATCCGATAAATCCACTGCTGTTTCAATTTCAACAGGTAAAATATTATTTAACTCATCAAACTGAGCCTCATATTGATAACATATATCAGGTAACAGTCTTTCTCTTCTTTTGTTTGAAAGCAAAGTAATAAATTTCATAGTCAGGGAATTTAACTTCCCTGAAAATATCTCTTCGTAAATTTTCTTTTTCCGCCAAAAAGGAATGACAGGGCTGAAAGTTAAATTTTTCAAATCCTTAGATTGTTCGATTGTGTGTCTGATAAATTTCAGGTCATTGTAAATATTTTCAACCACACCTTCCAGTTTAGCTGTTTCAAGTAATGCAAGTGCATATCTGTATGATACTTTCTGTTCGGTCATTCTCTCACTTTAAATTAATTAGATGGTAGTTTTTCGATATATGATTCAACCATTTTGTAATGTTTTTCTTTGTCTAAAGTCTCATCGAGAATCTTTTCTGTAGCCGCTACAACAAGGCTTGCAACTTCAGTTCTTAGCTGTTTAATAGCAATTTCCTTATTTCTTTCGATTTCCCTGATAGCCTCTTCAACTTTCTGCTTCTTCACTTTATCAGCTTCGTCACCGGCTTTTTTGATTAACTCTTCAGCCTGAACTTTCCCTTTACGAACGATTTCAGCCATTTCGATTTGAGCGGTGCTGAGTTTGTCATCTGTTTCTTTCAGGATTTTTTGAGCCTTTTCATTTGCTTTATCAGCATTTTCAATTGCTTCTTTAATTCGGTTTTCGCGGGCTGTTAAACCATTCAAAAGAGGCTTGGTCCCGAATTTAATAAGAATAGCCAGGAAAATTAAAAAGCTGAATATAGTCCATATCATCAGCCCCGGCTCGATATCCATTATTTTGTCCATTTTTATCCTTCAGTTCAAATGATAAATTTTATTTATTCAGTGATGCTTTATTTTCATGCATCATAATTTTCATATACATTCAAACGACTCCACCACAATTAAGCAGTGGAGTGGTATTCATTAATAATTATTATTTCATTACAACGAGCAACATGCAAATCACGCATGAGAACAGTGCAACGCCTTCGATAAGTGCGGCGGCAATAATCATAGTTGTACGTGCATCTCCGGCAATTTCAGGTTGTCTTGCCAATGCTTCAAGTGCTGCAGCGGCTAATCTTCCAATTCCTAAGCCTGCACCTAATACTGTTATACCTGCACCAAGTCCTGCTCCAAGTGTTCCTAAATCCATCTTAATTCCTCCAAATCATTATTAAAAAACAAAATTATTATATTTATTCTAAATTATTGTTTCATTCGTAATTCGTAATTTATAATTCGTAATTAATTAATGAGCGTGTTCTTCTTCATGAGCATGTTCACCAATTGCCAGCCCGACAAATACTGCCGTCAATATCGTAAATATATATGCCTGAAGGAAAGCAACCAGCAATTCCAATATATACATGAAAATTGAGAATCCGACAGAAATTGGTGTGATTGCAAGTCCTACACCAAGCCCGTTTGAAAGCCTAAAAAAGAAAATCAATCCAATTAGTGAAAGCAAAACAACATGTCCTGCAGTCATATTTGCAAAAAGACGTATTGTCAATGCAAAAGGCTTGACAAACATTGATATTATTTCAATTGGTATCATTATCCAACACAGCCAGATTGGAGCTCCTCCGAGAAGATGTTTTAACCAGTGTCCAATTCCTGCTTCTTTTATTGCTGTAATATTAATAACAAAATATGCTGTTATTGCCAAAGCTCCTGTTACTGCTATTGCACCGGTCGCTGTATGCCCTCCTGGTATCAATCCAAATATATTACAAAGAAGTATGAAGCAGAATAATCCTATGAAATAGGGTAGTAGCGTTTTAGCTGACTTTACTGAACCTACATTAGGATATACGACTTCATCTCTTAAATATACCACTAATGATTCTAATGCATTTTGAAATCCTGAAGGAGCTTTTGTCGGATTCTTTTTATATTTTCTACCTACCCATCCGAATAAAAACACAACAACAATTATTGCAATCCACTCAAATACGATAAGGGATGTAACCGACAAATCCAAACTCACAGGTTGATTGTCAACCGCTCTCCTGATTGGCGGATGGAAATGTCCGTGAGCATCCTGATGCATAGTAAATAGTTTCTGATTAACCATACTGCTCGATGAAGAATAAGCATGGAAGCCAACTTTAGAATCATAAATTATTACAGGCAGTTCGGAAATATCTGCATTGAAAAATGAAATTTGGCGATGATTTCCAAGATTACTGAGTAATGTAGGGAATACGTCTCCGGGAGCTAACTGTCCATGTCCCTGAGCAGGATTTTCAACCGGGTGATTAGCTTGTGCTTCATTAGTTGTATGTGATGGATAATTGCCATGTTCAGTTGATTGATTGAGGTAAATATTATTTCCAGCCATATTTAATCCTGTTTCGTTGTTTTGTTTTGCGTCTTGAGCAAGTCCGCCCTGTTATTCAAATATAAAATTTCAGAAATAATTAAAATAAAAGTCGAAATTAAAAACGTCAGTCCGAAAACCAACTTATTTATATTTACAAATAATAAAACAAATAATACGGCAGCAGAAACTAAGAAATACCTGATAACAAATGAACCGAAAATTATTCTGCTGAAATTTTTACTATCTTTTTTCAAACCAATCCTGGCTGTGATTACTGCCGCAACTGTATTTATAAGGCATATCAGAACAGCCCAGAAAAATGATTTCATTCAAATTATATTATTATGCTAAACACTCTCTTTTATATGCGGGATTTAAAATTTTAAACCCCTACAATATTAATTGTTAATTTTTTTTTTCTTATTATAATTTGCAGCAGTTTTTAAAAATGATACCATTGCTGCAAACACACCAAAAAACAGGAAGCCAATTAATAACCACGGTTTTGTGTCAAATTGCTTATCGAGCCACCAGCCTAAAATTCCGCAGAGTACGATTGTCAGTACCATCTGCCATCCCATGATTAAAAAAGGGGATAGCTCTTTCAGAATTTTACTGTCCTTACTTCGAATAAGCCTAATAAATTTTTTATTGCCTTCCTTATCCAAAATATCCTGCAAAAATACTTGATTTACAAAACTTAAACAAACCAGTCTCACAAATATATTCTATTTATTTGGTTTTGTAATCATTGTATTGCTGTTGATTAATGAACTTTTGGGAATTGGATTTATAATAAACAAATTAATTTGCAGAATTTATTTCAAAAATAATATTAAGAATTAAAGTCAATAAATTGTTATGTTTTGAAGAGAATATTTATAAATTGCAGGAAGAATAATTTGATTGAATTTGTGATCCCGGCAGGACTCGAACCTGCGGCCCTTTGATTAAAAGTCAAATGCTCTACCAACTGAGCTACGAGATCTCATTTTAACAAGACTACAAAATTACGAAGTATTTGCTAAATCTCAAAGATTGTTGAGAATTTTCATTTTGATATAAATTACTCTAATGATTTTATTTAATTGAATAGCCACTACTTTCAAGTAGTGGACTTGTTGCATCACTTCAAATTGGATTTATCAACTTAAAATAAGTGACTGAAGTCATAATTGTTGTTCAGACATTTTCCCACTATCTGAAGATAGTGGCTATTCAATCGAGTTTATAAAGGAGATGTTTTTCAAAGATGAGTGTCAATCAGCGATTTCGTGTATGTGTTCCAATTGAAAATCTTCGCTGATGTTTAACATTTCAAGTACACTTGATGTTATTCCATCAGCATCGAGTTTTAACTCATGAAGTAATTCAGCTTGTGTCCCATGCTGGATAAATTTATCAGGTAATCCGTGAATTTTTACGTCAACATTATTGTAATGTTTTGAACTTATGTATTCCAAAACTGCAGAACCAAATCCGCCTTTTTCCTGCCCGTCTTCAAAGGTCAGAATTTTATCGAACCTGTAACAAATTTCATCCAGGAGTTCTGTGTCGAGAGGTTTAATAAATCTTGCATTAATAACTTCGGCAGATATGTCATATTTCATTAGCATTGATGCGGCTTTTTCGGCTTCATGAACCATTTTCCCAACAGCAAGAATGGCTATATCTTTACCATTAATTATTTTTTCACCTTTTCCAAGTGGAATTGATGTCATAGAGCTTATCTTAACTCCTAAACCTTTTCCCCTTGGATACCTGATTGCCACAGGACCATTTGTATAATTATAAATAGCGGAGTAAAGTAGATTTCGAAAATCCTGTTCGTCCCTTGGTGCGGCAACAACGAGGTTTGGAATAGGCCTGAGGTAAGCCATATCGAGAATACCATGATGTGTGGGACCGTCTTCACCGACTAATCCGGCACGGTCTATAGCAAAAACAACGTGAAGCTTTTGCAATGCACAATCATGAATTATCTGGTCAAACGCTCTTTGCAGGAAAGTCGAGTATATGGCACAAACGGGTGTCATTCCACCTGTTGCCAAACCTGCGGCATAAGTTACAGCATGTTCTTCGGCTATTCCAACATCAATTACCCGCTCGGGAAATTTTAGTTCTAACAAATCCAAACCTGTACCTTCGCCCATAGCGGCTGTAACAGCAACTATTTTAGGGTCATTAGTGCATAGTTCAATCATTGCTTCACCAAATACTTTTGAATATGATGGTGCAGGCTTGGTGTTAAGATTATGTGCCTTCCCGTCAGATTTATCAATTTTTGCTATAGCATGAAGCTTGGATGAATCATTTTCGGCAGGGCCATAACCTTTCCCTTTTTGTGTTAAAATGTGAAGAAGTATTGGTCCGTGAACATCCTTTATGGAGTTCAGCATATTAACAACTTGTCTTACGTTATTTCCATTAATAGGGCCAAAATAATTGAATCCAAGAGCTTCGAAAAGCAATCCGGGCGTAATGAATGCTTTAACACTACCTTCAATTCTCGATGCCGCAAGGCGTATTCTATCGCCGAGATGCTCCATCCTGCCTGTAATTTCCCAGATGTTCTCTCTTAATTTCTGGACTGTTGCAGTTGCATATAATTTATTAAAATAACTTGATAGGGCAGAAACGTTTTCGGATATTGAAATATCATTATCATTAAGTATCACAGTTATATCCCGTTTTTGAACACCGCAATTGTTCATTGCCTCATAAGACATTCCGCCTGTCATTGCACCATCGCCCATCACGGCAACAACCCTGAATTTTTTCTTCATCAAATCCCTTGCAGTAGCAATGCCGAGGGCTGCAGAAATGCTGGTGCTGGCATGCCCGGCACCAAAGACATCATATTCGCTTTCACTCTGTTTGAGGAATCCCGATAAACCTCCCTTTTGCCTGATTGTTGGGAGTAGGTCTCTTCTGCCGGTTAATATTTTATGAGGGTAGCCCTGGTGCCCAACATCAAAAATTATTTTGTCTATAGGAGTGTTATAGACATAATGCATCGCAACGGTGAGTTCAACAACTCCAAGGCCTGCACCGAAATGGCCGCCGGTTTTGGTTATCACATCAACCATGTAATCCCGCACTTCATCACATACCTTGGGAAGTTCATTTACCTTTAGCTTTCTCAGGTCAGCAGGTGAATTCAGGTTATATAAATATTTATAATTTCTTTTTTCTTCAATCATTTTTAATATCGTCATTTAAACAAGTTACTAAGACGAATCAACAAACATTTATTCTTAATTAAAATATCTTTTAACCAATAATTATTCACTATTCGTTATTCACTAATTATTATCTTGGTGTTATAACATAAATCTGTACAGTTCTCGATAAATGCCGTCCAATAGGCGAATTATTATCGAAAATAACTTCATTTTCACCGACACCACATGTTTCATACTTTGCATCTTTCACTTTTGATGAAAGAAGTTCTTTCACTGCTAAGGCTCTGCGTTCCGAAAGATTTTTATTATAATCCTCTTTCCCGATTTTATCTGTATATCCGTAAATTTTAACAGTCGAATTAAATTTGATTTCCGGCAAAATATTTTCTTCGATTATTGCTTTGTCTTTTTCGGAAATATCTGCTTTATCAAAATCAAAAAGTATTAAGCTATATTTTGAAATAGTCTTATCAGGCAACTCTTCGGTTTTTTTCCTTGTAAACGAGAAATATTCAGTAGGAATTGAGCCTGAGACTGTTCTCTTTAGGTCTTTTGCATTTGTTACTGTCAAAACATAATCAACAGGTATTTGGCTTTTCTTCAATTCATTTGGGATAATAACGAACTGAATCGGATGAATATCACCACTGCCTTTTATGTTTCTTATAGTTAGTCCTGCTTGCTCGATTTCAAATTGCCACATTGTTACAGAATCTGTCGAAGTAATAAAAGGTACAAACTCAACGAGATTTGGTTCTGCAATTGTCTGACTTTCACCCTTCATTATAATCGGGGTTAAAATTTTTGGGTTTGAACTCGATAGTTCTATTCTCCTGTTTTCTGCATCACCTTCTGCAACTGTCTGAGCCGATGGTTTCTCAGGCAAACCTCCGGTTTTAATATTTATTTTATCAGGATTGATTTTGTAAATATTAACAAGATATTCTTTTGCAAATTCGGCTCTGCGTAATGAAAGCTGGGATGCAGGTGTTTCCTTCTTATTATCAATTGTTCCTGTTATAGTTAAATCGGCATCCGGATTTTCAGTCATTCTTTTACCGACGATATCGAGTGTTTTTACATTGATTTTCATAGCATCCGGTTCAACAGTTTCAATCCTGAATTCCCCTTTTTCAGTTGAACCAGTCAGTATTTGTGTGCTGTCAGAAGGTGCAGGCTGATTTTCATCACAGAAAATATAAGGCACCATTGGGAAAAGTTCTGTGTACTGCACATCCTCAACCCGAATATTCTGCAATGGATGTTTCCCTCTTTCTTTGTCATAATAATTAACTTCTTTAAATCCGATTTGTAAATCGGAATATGTTTCAGGTGGTTTTTCGGGTGTCTTCGACAGACCAAATGTCAGTGCCACACCAGCTCTTAGTTGGGGAACATCCCAAGTTGTAAAACCACTATTGGATGATACGTGAGTGAATGGTATTCTATAAGAAATTTCAGGTATCAGATATACCGATTCACTAAGATTAAAAACATATCCTGCTCCGATAGCTCCTGCAAATCTTAATGTAGCATCGGGTATGGCACCACTTTGTGATAAAGTATTCTGTGCGGGCAGGGGTGATACTTGAGTTTGTTTTGCTGTGTATTTAGTCGAAAAAGGAATTCCGAATTCAAGCCCTGCTAAAAAATACAATCTTTTCAACGGGAGTAAATTATGGAACTGAATTATAGGTGTAATTTCAATATAATGCAAATCGCCTTGCAAACTATTTGATGTTATTGTATCAGGTGTACCAAATCTTTCAATTTTTGATAATTCGCCATTTAATCCGTTATACCCAAGTCTTCCGGATATAGTAAATGTTTCATTTAATGGGTAGTTTCCGATAAAACCAAGATGAAACCATAAATTATTATTGTTTTCATCAAAATTTATATTTGGTTGAAATTTAGAAAAAATAAAAGATGGAGTATGCATATTAAAATTCAATCCACCATAAATACCTAAATTTGCGGGCATGATGAGATTATCATCCTGAGCCGATAGTATTGTGTCTGAAGTGATAAGGAATAATGCTATGCTTATCGTAATTTTGAGCTTATTTAAAAGTGTTATTTTCATAATGCTGCTTTGAAAGTTTAACATTTTAATAAATTTTACAAATATATCAAAAAAAGCTGATAAATTTGCAGTTAACAATGTTACTTTACGATATGATAAAATAGTTTTTCAACTAATCAGTTATTATTAAAAATAATAGTTCAAAAATCAAAATAGGGGATAAGTTATGAAACAAATTTTGAAACCAATACTAATTATTTTTCTTTTCATTGGTATTTTTTATTCTCGTGCAGACGCAACTAATTTCGGAGTCTTACTAGGTTTGTCAACACCTAATGACCAGGTAAATAATGTTTACAACAGTAATAGTATAACTGATGTTGGAAAATTATTCAGGGAAGGCTCTAAACTTGGTTATCATTTCGGAGCAAAAGTAAGAGTGGGAATGTCTGATAATCTGTATTTTGTCGGTGGAATAGCTTACCACAAATTTCCTGAAACAACAATCGAAGTCAGGCATCCTATTACCGATTCATTATTAACAACACTAAAGACTTCACAAAATGTTGTACCAATTACAGCAGGGATAAACTTCTTTATTATTAAAAAATTCATTGGTGTTTATGCTGTCGGTGATTTGACTTATAATTACTTATTCAGCTCAGTTGATTATCCTAAAGGGGATGTTGACCTACCGATTTCTACCAGTCCTTCCGATAGCCGTATTGGCTTTGGACTTGGTGCTGGAGTAGACCTTGATGTACAGCTTGTTACATTAAATCTGGAGGTTAAATATAATTATATAAATCTTATTGGACAGGCAGCAGGGGAGGAAGCAAAAGCTTTTATTTCTCTTTCCCTTGGTGCATTTTTCTAAAAAAATAAATTATAGAAAAATTTTAAAACAGCGTTCCTCAATTTATGGGGTGCTGTTTTTTTTTATTTTTCAAAACTTGTTTGAAACTTATAAAAACTTAATTCGTATTTTGCATTGTTATTGTTTTATTAGGTTTTTATTGAGGAATGAAATGAAAAAATTTGCATTATTATTATTAGCGGTATTATTGATATATCCGATAATTACGTTGGCTTTGGAAACCAGGCAAGATACCGATGAATCCGAAACTTTATTCGGAAACGGTGAAATCACACATGGTGGATATGGCGCTCCCGAACTTAAACTAACTCAAATCCAGGGTGAATTAGGTTTAATGGCAGGAGGCCGCGGTGGATGGATAATTAATAGTTCCTTCTCGATAGGCGGCGGTGGTTACGGACTTGTTACAACTCATAAAATAAATAATTATCAGCCACCTTTTGATTCTACGGCATACCTGCGTGTTGGCTGGGGCGGTGTTTTTATCGAGTATATCAATAGCTCAAACAAACTCGTCCATTTTACTGTTAACACTCTGATTGGTGCGGGTGGTGCTTCCTACACAAAGTCATTTCATGACGGAATGAATTGGGATAATGATGGTTGGGTTTATGAATCAACACCCTTCTTTGTAGTGGAACCCGGTGCTACTGTTGATTTGAATGTTGCAAAATTCTTTAGAATTTCTTTAGGAGCAAGCTATAGATTCGTTTCCGGTGTGGATTTATCGAAAACTACAAACAAGGACATAAGCGGGCCTTCGGCAAACCTTGCATTCAAATTCGGGAAATTCTAATAATTTTTATTGTCATTCTGAGCGTAGCGAAGAATCTTTAACAAGAATTGATGCTGTATTTGGGAGATTCTTCACTTCGTTCGGAATGACAAAATTTAGTTTAAATAACATCTTGTCACATATACACCCAAATCAAAGAAATTATACCAAATACATTGCAAAAAAAACCGGGACACAAAATTTTGTGTACCGGCATAATTCATAAATGTACCGTGTCAGGTGTTACACCTGACACGGTTTAATATTACAATTGCTGAAGCATTTTCCGGGCTTTCGGCAGAAATTCGCTTGTGGGGTACTTTTCTACAAAAACCCGGTAAGCCTTCCTGGCTTCGTCAATTCGTCCTGATTTTACCTGTGCTTCAGCGAGCATGATTTGGGCATTGTCCTTCTTTACAGGCAGCCTTGAAGCGATTACTTTTTTGTAATACGAAATTGCAATTTCGTATTGCTTCAATCCGAAATGTGACTCACCCAATAAAAAGTTGCAATTGTTTATTTGTTCGGGGTCTTTTTCTGTTGTAATCAGTTTATTTAATTTTCTTATAGCATCCTGATAATCTTTTTTGCTTAAATCCTGAACAACGGAAGTAAATGAAACATTTTCATTTGTTGGTTCAGTAGTCTCTTCTTTGGAAAAAACTTGTGGCGAAGTTTTAATTACCGGTTTCTCATTATTAACATATTTCACATAATTATTATTTCTTTGGACAGGCTTTTTTTGTACAATGAGCGGCTTTGCTTTTGGTTTTTCATTAGATTTAACTTCAGTTTTTGTTTCGGGTATATTTTCAATTGCTTCATCCGATAAAATAATATTTGATTTGGTAATTACAGGATTATTAACCGAATTATTATCGGAATTTACACCTTTGACAGCATCCTGAGGTTTTGGTATTGAGTTGCTAAGTGCATTTTTTATATCTGCCAATGTTGACTTAATTTCGGTAATGTCGGTTTGCATACCCGAAATTGTCGTTTTCATTACCTGCTGTTCATCGCTGAGGGTTTTAAGCTGTTGACTGAGAGTAGGAATTTTAATGTTCTGACTTGTGTTATAAGTACTTTGCAACACATTTCCCGATTCAGCATCAAGTAGGGCATCCTGCCTGTTTTCATCCTGAGTTTTTGATGCTGAATTTTGTTCTGTAGTGTGTTTCTTAACAGATGTGCGGCTTCCCTGCCGAACGCTCCTCGAAAATGAACATCCATTAAGAACCAAAACCACCGAAATGGTGATTATTATTATACAAGTGTATTTTATTCTACATCCGCCAATCATTCTCATTTTCCCAAAACTTAGAGCTACTCTAACATCCTTTAAATTTTCACTCAAATTCTACAAGTGTATTTTCAATGACTGTGCCAAATAATTTTTGAATTCTATTTTTTGAATTGAAGTTACAATTTATTATTTTTAGCATTGATTAGCAATAAAGTAACAAAATTGCATGCAAAGTTAAATTTTAAAGCAAAAGAAATTGTTGAAAATTTGTAGATAGATATTAATATTTGTGTATAATTATTTATTATTAGTTTGAAAAAATATCTGAAAATCTAATACCGCTTATTCTCGCAATGTCAAAAATAGAAGTGGGAACAACCTGACAATATGATAAGTTGCAAATATTATAAATCTACTTTACGATTTGTAAGTTCTAAAATTTGATAATTTTATTGAATGAAAAAATTCAAACCCTATCTAATTGCTTTGCTTTTGTATTCAGGATTGATTTCAGTAGTCTTCTACCCGATTTTTTTTAACAAGCAAATGTTACCTAACGATTTTGGATTGTCTTACTATCAGCCCTTCAATCATAATTATTCTAAAGTTGAATCACACAATCATTATATTAATGATGTCTTTCTACAATTTGCACCTTATCGTTATGTTACCCAACAATCCCATAAGAAAGGCAATTTTGATTTTTGGAATCCAAATAAATGTGGTGGTATTCCGCAATATTCTATAACTTATGCTACCAATTATGAAATCACAAATTTTATTTACCTTATTTTCCCATTTATTATTTCCTGGCATTTACAGATAATCTTACAATGTCTAATATCAGCAATAGCGATGTTTACCTTTATGCGGTATTTGAAAATAGACAACAGAGTGGCTTTTTTATGTGGCCTTGCATATTCTCTTAATAGTATGTTTGTAAGCTATTTGCTTTATTTCTACATTGCCGGTGCTTTTTGCTGGCTGCCATTTATACTTCTTTTTTTCGAACGTTATATAGATAGTGGAAAAATAAAATACTTTTTCATGACATCTTTATTTTTAGGTTTGTCTATGTTAGGAGGTTTTATTCAGTCAGTATCATTTATTATTTTGTTTTTGATTCTTTATGCCTTGACAAAAAAATATAGCGATAAATCAACAACCTTTAAGCATATAAAAATCGCATTCGGTATTATTATTTTAAGTTTCCTGTTAACTGCTTTTTTATGGATTCCACAGATTCAATATATTTTGCTGGATATTATAAAAGGAAATTCAAGATTTGAAAGTAGTGGTATTACATTTAATATTTTTAAGAGATTAATTTTAACATTATTAACAATATCTTTTGCATTTCCCGAATTGACAGGTGATTTTAGAGGATTTGATATTAGAAGAATTCTTGATGCCTTTCCTAATGATTTTCATGCATATATTGGCCTTGCGTTATTATTATTATTTATTTACGGTATTATCAATTACAAAAGATATAATATCAGGCATTGGATAATTATCGCAGGAGTTTCTCTTGTTTTACCGCTTTTAACGCCATTTTATAATTATGTTTATGATAGATTCTTTATTCTGTTTATAACCTCAGGTATTATTGTTGGCGGGATTGTACTTAATGATTTTATAAGTACGGATTTTGTCAGGAAAAATGATAGTTTATTCAAAATAATAAAAATAACACTGATACTATTTTGCATAATTATTTTGGGATTTGTTATAGTAAATGTGATTATTTCTATATATCATAAAGATATTATTGATTTTTTAAGAATAAAAATGAATGAATCCTTATCCCATAGAGCTTATTATGAAAAAAACTGGTTCGAGAACAGATTATGGATTACTCTAAATGGTTATAAATTAACAAATTTTCACGTTTTAATCGGACTATTAATTAATTTAACTACAATAATTATTTTTATATATTTTTCGAAAGGCAAGTTAAAATCAAAGAATTTTTATTGGTTAATTACAATTATTACTTTTATACAACTTTTTAGATTTGTTCATTTTGTTACTCCATTTATTGATTCTACAAAATATCCATTTTATCCGGAAAACAAATTAATTAAGTATTTGCAGAAAAATTCTGGATATGAAAGAATTGCTGCCATTCGGGTTCAGGGAGCATTAAATCTTTTACCAGAAAATTTGGGAGATATCTATAATCTTCAATTCATAGATGGATACGAAGGAATTCTGCCTCACACATTTTTTGATTATTGTAATCCCAAGGATAATAATAAATTATCGGATCCGGTTCTACTCGGATTGTTCAATGTTAAATATTTGGTAACTGATTCTGCATTTACATTTCCTGAAAATTCTGTCGAGAAAGTTTTTTCTTATCAAAATTATGTAGTTTATAAAAACAAACTTGTAAAAGATAGAGTAGAATTATTTACTAAAATCAGGTATATAAGTAGTAAAAAGACTTGTCAATTAATTTCAAATCAAAGTTTTTCCGGCGATACTTTATTTTTAGAAGAATCCGAAACACGTTTCTATCCCAAGCAGGTTAGCTCCGGTAATGCTCGTATCACTTCGTACAAGAATAATATTATAAAAATAGCCTATTTTTCAATAGATTCTGCTTATTTAAAATTAGCAGATGTTTATTACCCCGGTTGGAAAGCATTTATTGATGGCGAAGAAACACAAATATATAAGGCTAATGATTGTATGAGGGCTATTATTGTTCCTCCGGGAAATCACAGAGTAGAATTTATTTTTAAACCCTTCGTTTTTAAACTTGGTTGTATAATTTCACTTATTACTTTAATTTCAATTGGTATTTGTTTTATTTATATGAAAAATCGGTAATTGTTCATTGAATAATTTTGATAACAGCATAAGAGATAATTTCAATACTTCGTTTTCATTTTTAACAATTAATTTTCTACAGATTATTTCAATGTTTGTGCCAGAAATCAATTACGAATTACGAATTAGGAATTACGAATGGTGGATATATATTTGAAATAGCTTGTCATCCCTGCGAAAGTTAAAAACAACACCATTTATTTCCCCTCTACAAAGAGAGCATTAAGGGGTGTATAAAAAACACTTGTTTTTCAATTTATATTTCATTAATTTAATCAATGGATTTTAATCTTGTTATTTTATTTATATAAGGCTTACAATGAGAAATATCCTTTTAATAATCGCAATCTTGATACTGCTTTTGATTAATTCATGTTCTGAATCCACCGACAATACACCCGTAAGACCGCTGACACAAGACGAAAAGCAAATTGTTACGTCAGGTAACAACTTCGGATTGAAGTTTTTCAGGGAAGTAAACCGTGAGGAAGGAGATAAGAACATTGTTCTTTCACCTTTAAGTGTATCTATGGCACTCGGTATGACCGTTAATGGTGCAGCAGGTTCGACTCGGGATTCAATGCTCAAAACACTTGAAATGCTCGGCCTTTCGATGGACCAGGTGAATAATTCATATCAAAGCTTAATTAATTTACTTTTAAATATTGACAGTAAAGTACAGTTCGAGTTAGCTAATTCTATATGGTATAGAAACACTTTTCCCTTTGAGCAAAGTTTTTTTGATTTGTGTGGAAAATACTTTAACGCACAAGTTACAGGTTTGAATTTTGATGACCCATCGGCAAAAGATATAATCAATGATTGGGTAAACACTAATACAAAAGGAAAAATCAAAGATATAATAGATAATATTAATCCGGAAAGTGTTATGTTCCTGATTAATGCAATTTATTTCAAGGGCAATTGGACTTATAAATTTGATTCGACTAAAACAAAAAATGACCAATTTTATCTTATCAATGGTTCAAGTAAAGATTGCAGAATGATGAATCAGAAAAATAAATTTTCTTATTATTCCAATAATGATTTTCAATCAGTAGATTTACCTTATGGGAATAAAGATTATAGTATGACAATATTTCTGCCAAAGCCAGAGAATAATATTAATGATTTAATTAATGAAATGAATGATGATAATTACAAACAATGGTTATTAAATTTCAATACTGATTCTGTTAATTTATTTATGCCTAAATATAAAATTGAATATGGCTTACTACTTAATGATGCATTGAAAAATCTTGGTATGTCAATAGCTTTTGATGGTGAAAGAGCAGATTTTTCTTATATATTAAAAAATGTGGAATTATTTATATCAGAAGTCAAGCTTAAAACGTTTATACTGGTAGATGAGGAAGGAACAGAAGCGGCAGCAGCGACTTCAGTCGTAATGGTTCCTACTTCTTATATACCACAAAATCCAACTGTTAGATTAGATCGTCCATTCGTATTTGTCATACGTGAAAATAACTCTGGAACAATAGTATTTATAGGAAAAATAGTTGAACCTATGAATTAAAAAAAAATTTGTTTTGAGACTTCTGATGAATTTATATTTAAAGTAGGTAAAATAAATCTATTAAAATTATTTCCTTCCATTTCTCGAATATGGCTTCAATGCTGAGATAATTGATATTGCATGGTCAAATCCGCCATTTATGATTGAGACACTTCTTTCACCATCATAATAACCATCTAAATGTAATGCATGATACACACTGTTTAAATGGTCAAGAAGTTTTTTATCTATAACAGTTAAAGTTGCTTGATAATATTGTATTGATTTTCTTCCTTTCCTTTTTGGTAGTGTTTTTATATCAAATAATAAGTCTAATGCTTTAAGAGCACCTGAATAGGCAATCCCACATGCAGCTTTGACGTACTTTTCATCCTTATAGAATTTGCCCTCTTTGCCTGCCTTTTTTAAGACTTCTTCAGCATTTTCTATATAACGTATTGCTTCCTTGTATGGATTTTCGTTCATATATATCTCTATCAATGTTTTCTCATACAAAAATACGGATTTAACATTTTAAAATTGCACAATTTTAATTATACATTTTGGGAATGAATAGAAATTCTTCCACAGTTTTGCTATTCATTTTGAAAATCATAAATTGAAATATTATTTCTATCAATTTCGAATAGAATATTATGAAAATAATAAAATCAAAAAACAAAAATTATTGGTCATCCATATCAATTCTAATTATATTGAGTATTTTGTTCTCTTTAAGTTCATGTCATAATATAAGATATACCACAAAGAAATGGGATGTCCAAAGAGATTTGGTGAACTTAAATTCGAAAAATAATATTAATGTTCTTATTAATATTGAATCGTTAAATGATAGTTTGTTACTCATAAAAACTTATACAAAAGATAGTGTTATGATTGCACGTGAAATATTACCTAAAAAAAATTTATCTCAAATTGATAGTACATGTCAATATTTAGGATTGCAATGTATTGGTGAGAACCGTTATTGGTATCCAAATGGGAAAATAAAAAAAATTATAAATTTAAAAAATAACAATCAATTAGATGGCGAACTCATAATATATTATAAGAATGGACAGATAAAGAGACTTGATAATTATATTCGTAATGAATTAAAATCTGGGAAATGCTTTGATAGTTTGGGGAATGAAGTTGAATATTTTCCTTATTTAATTGAACCATATATTGATTTAGGAAAATTCCAAAGTGCACTTATTTATCCTGAGAATATGAGGAGAGCAGGAATTGAAGAAAAAATTGTTTTACGTGTTTTATTAGATACACTTGGAACTCCGGTTAAAATACGTTATGATAGTGATAATTCAATATATTTTGTAAATGAGATTATCAGAGTTTTTCAAAATAATAAATTATTCATTCCAGCGAAAATTGATGGTTATCCCGAATTTTTGTGGGTAACAATTCCTGTAAATTTTCTCTTAAGAATATTTTAAAATTTCCTATATGAAAAATCTGAAAATTCTCATATTCAATTGGCAAGACATAAAGAATCCATTCGGGGGAGGGGCAGAGGTGCATCTTCATGAAATATTCAAACGCATTGCCGCAAAGGGACATGATATAACTCTTGCATGTTGCCGTTTTGATGGTTCATCCGAAGAAGAAATTATAGATGGAATAAGAGTTGTCAGAAAGGGGAGCAGGAGCTTCTTCAATTATAATGTCAGGGGTTTATATAAAAAATTGAGTAAAGAAAATAAATATGATATAATAATTGATGATATAAATAAGATACCGTTTTACACACCCTGCTATGTGAAAGAGCCATTGCTCGCAATCAGCCATCATTTTTTCGGGAAGGCTATTTTCAGGGAAGCAGGATTTATTTCAGGTTCATATGTTTATCTTGCAGAAAAGTTAGTAAATAGAATTTATCGGAACACACAGTTTGTGGTTGTCTCAGAAAGTACATTGGATGAATTTATAGAAAAAGGTTTCAATCGCAAACAGTTTTCGATAGTAACAAATGCAATTGAGCAGGAGCGGTTTCCTATGAAAATCTGCACTAAGTTTGATAAGCCGACTGTTGTGTATTTCGGAAGATTAAAGAAGTATAAAAGTGTTGACCATCTTGTAAAAGCATTCGCCTTGATTGCTGAAAAAGTACCAGAAGCAAGACTTGAATTTATTGGCAGGGGAGACTTCCAGCCTGAACTTGAAAGAATGGTTTCAGAGCTTGGATTGAAAGACAGGACAAAATTTTACGGCTTTGTCAGCGAAGAAGAGAAAGTAGAATTATTAAGTAAATCACATATTGTTGTTAATACATCAATCAAAGAAGGCTGGGGAATAACAAACATAGAAGCTAATGCCTGCGGAACACCTGTTATATCAGCCAATGTGCCGGGTTTACGTGATTCAGTAAAAGCGGGTGTTTCAGGCTTGCTATATGAATATGGAAATATAAAACAACTTTCAGAACAAATCTTTTCACTGTTAACCAATCAAATCGAATTCAATCGCTTATCTGAAGGTGCTGTCGAATGGGCACAAACCTTTTCATGGGATGAATCGGCAGAGTTAATGTTGAAACGATGCGAACAGGTAATTGAAAATAAAAAAATGTAGGGACACAGGATTCTGTGTCCTAAAAATAAAATAAGTAGGGGCATAGAATTCTATGCCCCTACATTAAAACCAAAAAGGTAATTTATTGTATCATTTGGCGATTTGCAGCAATTTTGTATCTGTACTATTTCCTGATTTTATTCTAATGTAATAAGACCCATTCTGCAAATTTCGTGTGTTCAGCTTATATTCAGAAGTAAGTATATCATTTTGTACAAAAATCTTTTCTCCGAGGACATTGAAAATTTCTATTTGCTCTATAATGTCTGAATTTTCAGACAAAATATTGAACAAATCAACAGCAGGATTGGGATAGATATTAAGATTATCATCATCATATTTTTTTTCATCATCTATACCTAAAACCATGTTGTTATAGAAAAAGTTTTGAGTATATCGGGCAAGTTCAACAATCTTTGTGAAATCAGGTTTTGACGTTGTAAATTTCTGAAATCCAATAATAGAATCCTGCGTAGTGAACATAATTGATAAAGCAATTTTCGAAGAGTCACCGGGAAGCATATTAAATGGTCCTGTTGAGAAAAATAATCTCATGTCTCCATTTCCTTCTATTGTATCAATTGTACAACTTGAAAGAACAGCATATCTATCTATATCACCACAATAATCTTCGTCAATTGGCCAATTCTTATATGTCTTTATTCCCAGTTGTTCGGTTACCAGAAAGATCTTTTTATCTTTCCTAAGAAAATTATTACTATCAACAGATGGAGTCATAAGATAAGAGAATCCAATAATACCATCCGGTTCTTTATCTCCTTCATAAGTCATTGTATCACTCCAGGCAATAACAAGGTTCAAAGTTCTGTCATCATTATAAAGTTTTGTATAATCATTTTCTGCTTCCGGTGAAGGAATCTTACCTATATCAACATCATAAACCGGAGCAAACCAACAATCGTAGAGTGTATCCTGAGAAAAATTGATAATGTTATAATAAATAATAACAACATCTTTCAATAAATCATTTCCCCATGTATATATTGTCTGCTCAACCTGCAATCTTAACGGATAACCAAGTGGTTCTCTCAATCCGGGGCCACCATCGAATTGTTCTAAATCGGTATCCTTATATGTTGAAAAAATATCCTCACCTGAAACAAAAGCCGGACCAAAGGGATAATTATCCTTGTTACGTTTTGAAATATCAGGTTCATAACCTCCAAGATAAAGTCCTGTTGATAATAAATCATCGGGATTAATCCATAAGGGCCAATTTGGTCCATCTGTCACGTCAAAAGGTACACCGGAATATTTCCTGAAATCTGATGAAAAGTAGGCACGATATGTATTACTGTCAGTCTGGTTGGATAAATCACCATCTTCAATTCTACCGGGAATAAACCATGACTTACCATTGTTCGGATTATATGAAACCTCAACTAATTTTCTTGGGAAAGTCTCACCGGGAAGAAATTTCTGAGCTCCAAACCAGAACCCTGCTGCATATAAATATTGGTTTCCTGAATTCCTAGGCCAAAATAGGCCACCTTTATTATATGTATAGTTTAGACCGAAAATTCCATAATTACTCGTATAAAATTCTACATTACTAACCGCATTTTTTTGATTATCAAGAAATCCTATTGGAGCCCTTAATGTGGATTCGGACTTTTTATCTGATAAGCCGGTTTTTGAAGTAGTGATTACCGGAGATAAGAAAATAATTAATAATAAACATACAAGAAAAGTTGTAAAGGACTTTTTCATATCGTCACCTAAGCATTTGTTTATAAAAGTGTTGATAGATTTATTTAATTTAATATCAGTCCTGTTTTTTTAATGCTTCTCACTCATGAAATTTCATAAAAAAATATTCGCAGCCTTATACCAATGTCAAAAAGACACAATGAGATGAAAAAAGGTTACAAATAATATAAAAATTACTAATGGATGTGAAAAATTTCTGAAGTTGTAGGGACACGGTATGCCGTGTCCCTACTGTTGAATCTGACGCTGTTAATATTTTTTATTCATGAAATGAATTGACCATCTTAATATAATCCGGCTTCAGTTTTTCTTTATTTTCTTCAAGTGTCCAGGAGATTATTTTATAAAAGTGTGTAGGTGATTCAACTACTGTTATTAGATACCAGATGGGATTACCATTAAAAATAGCCGAAACCTCAGATTGCACTGCATTATTCTTTTTTATTTTAATTCTTTTAGTGCCTGTGAATTTTTTATTTTCCAGGTCGGCAGTGAAGTCTGTTATGAAGCCATCGTAAAAATCCTGAGGGTCTGTGAATCTAATACCAAGTGAATCCAATTCAGCTTTGTTGTCTTCGATTACAATGACATAAGCCTCTTTCAATGTGTTTTGATACTGAAGACTTGCAGATTTGTTCAGGTCTTTTGTAGCTGTCATATAATTTGGAACACTGAGAAAATAGACATGCCCTATTCTTCTTTCTATTAATTTTGTTTGCGCAATTGATAATAATGGAATCAGAATTATTGCGATTATTACTGAGTAAAATAATTTTTTCATAACTTCCCCTCGATTAGAGTTTATAATTCTATTTCTATTTGCTTATTTAATAAATCGTTTATGTCATCTCTTTCTCTGATTAGATAATCCTTACCATTATGTATCAAAACCTCGGCAGGTTTGAATCTCGAATTATAATTTGACGACATCGAGAAACAATATGCACCGGCATTTTTGAAACACAAAATATCTCCTTCCGAAATTTCGCTGATTTTTCTGTTCCATCCAAATGTATCCGTTTCGCAAATATAACCGACAACAGTATAGAGCCTGGTTTTTCCATCAGGTTTCGAAATGTTTATTATTTGATGATATGCATCATAAAACATAGGACGGATTAAATGATTCATTCCCGTATCAAGCCCGGCAAACATAGTGGATGTCGTTTGTTTAATCACATTCACTTTAGCAAACAAATAACCAGCCTCGCTTACGAGGTATTTCCCCGGTTCGAACATTAGTGTTATTTCTTTTCCGATTTCATTACAGAATTGATTAAACCTGTCGGATAAAATTTCACCAAGTTGATTTATGTCCGTTTCGTAATCATCAGTTTTGTATGCAACTTTGAAACCACTTCCAAAATCAACATATTTTACGGAATCAAATTTTCCGATAATTTCAAAAAGTATTTCTGCACCCTGCATGAATACATCAATGTCGAGTATGTCCGAACCTGTGTGCATGTGCAGTCCTTCGATTACAAGGTGGCTCGATTTAACGATACGCTCGACATGAGGCATCTGGTGTATTGAAATACCGAATTTTGAGTCAATGTGTCCGACGCTGATTTTGTCATTGCCGCCTGCCATTATATGTGGATTGACCCGTATGCAAATCGGATATTTATCAGCATAAGCCAAGCCGAATTGTTCAAGTGTTGAGATGTTATCAATATTAATTCGTACACCTTCTTTGACTGCAAGATTTATTTCTTCCATCGAAACACAATTCGGTGTGTAAATAATATCCTTCGGATTAAATCCTGCACGCAAACCCAGCCATACTTCCTGAATGGAAACCGTATCGAGCCCTGCCCCAAGCTTTTTAAAAAATTTCAATACACTAATATTAGTTAATGCCTTACAGGCATAATTTATTTTCAGACGTGTGGATTTGAATGCATCCATCATTTTTTCATACTGTTCCTGCACTTTTGCAGTGTCATAGACGTAAAGCGGGCTCCCGTACTTATTGCACAGGTCGAGAACATCAACCCCGTCAATGACATACCTGTTGTCTTTTAGCTCCATTGTAATTATTATTTAGATTAAACTTAACAAATCATAAAGTCAGCAAATATAAGGAAAAAGTTTTAATGTTGATTTTATCTATTGTAATTTAAAGTCCTATATTCATTCAAATAACAATTAAAAAATCGAATTTTGTTTTGAATTATATTCTTGTAAAATTTGATTTAGGTTTTTAATTAATGAGGGGATTTTACTATCAATTATTTGCCAGATGACAATGTGATTTATACCGAAGTATTCATGAATTAATACATCTCTTAATCCTGACATATTCCTCCATTCAATCAGAGGATACATCTTTCTGAAACTTAAAGGTACTTTTTTTGAGGCTTCTCCAATAATTTCCAATGCCCTCATTACAGCATATACTGTTTTTGTATCATTTATGAAATTATCATAAGTCATTCCTTTTACGAACTCAAGAATTTGCTTTGAATTATTATAAATGTCATTTAAGTATAACTGAAGATTTCTTTTCACAAAAAAATCACCTCTTTCATGACATAATCCTTAATTTCGGGTCTGAGTGCCGATTGCATAACCAAATCCACTTTCCTTCCAAGTTTTTCCTTCAGGTAAAGCATTATTTCAACATAAGTAAACAAATCAGGTATAACTGAAAAGTCTATTAGTATATCAATGTCACTTCTTTTGTTTTGAGCTGAACGAGAAAATGAACCGAAAAGCCCGATTTCATTAACATTGTACTTGTCTTTCAGAAATTTCTTTTCTTTCCTGATTGTTTTTACAATTTCACTTTTTGATATTTCTTTTTTTGGTTTCATAGTTAAATAGTAATATTACATTTGCAAAAATAAAGTAATTTGATTACTGTGAAAAAAATTTATTTAAACTTCATAAATTCCTTATTTGGTATTATATCAGTTTGGTGAAATTTAATGGTTATTTGTCTTTCGAATAATAACTTTAAATTGAAAAAAGTGATTATTGGAGAGCTATTTCCTTTAAATTTGTAAGATTGATTTTTTAATAGACAGCATCATGTGAACCAAATGATAGGAGTAGGATTTCTGTTTCATTGTTTTCTGTTTTATTTATTTCAAAAATAATTCTATTGTCATAATCAACTGTGCATGACCAACAACCGGATAATCTTCCTTTTAATTTATGACTGTACAAAGAGGGATGAAATATATCTGTTTTGAGATTTTCTAAGGTTCGTTCTATTTTAGCGGCTAATTCAGGATTTTTCTTAATGGCTTTTTTTACTGTAGGGGTAAAGTTTCCAGACCAGGCAATGTTATTCATTCTGTCAAGTCTTTCATTAAGTCAGCAACAGAGCCTCTTCGAACATTCCCTTCCTGATAGTCTTTCCTTCCTTGAATAACATCATTAATAATTTCATTTCGTTTTCTTTCGATAATCCTTTTATTAATTACGTCAGCAAGTACTTCTTGCTCTTCAGGTGGAAGCTCATCCACGGTATCAATTAAGTCATTAAATGTCATATTCATAAATTCCCTTCAATAATCCAAATTTCTGACGGAATTTAAAGAAATAAATTTTATTGTCAATTATAATAATTTAAAGTTTGAATTAAGACTATATGAAATTTTTTTAAAAAAAGAATATCAACACGATTTTTCTAAAATTAAACTAATTTTGCATTCATTAATTATTAAAGTTGAATTAATATGAACTACACAATAATTGGTGCTGCCCGAAGTGGATTAGCTGCGGCTTTGCTTGCAAAATCATCTGGGCATGATGTTTTTGTTTCTGAATTGAAAGCTGAAAATGAATTTAATGATGCTGTAAAAAAGCTTATCGAAGCAGGAATTGAATTTGAATTCGGAGGGAATACAGAAAAGGCATTAGTTAATGCTGATTGTATCATCACCTCACCGGGTGTGCCTCGCAAAGCATGGGTTATTGAAGAAGCAGACAAAAGAGGAATTCCTGTCATTAGCGAATTGGAATTCGCCTGGCAGTTTTGCCAGAATAATCCACTGATTGCAATAACAGGCACTAATGGAAAAACAACGGTTACAACTCTCACTGCATATATATTAAATCAAGCTGGTAAAAAGGCACTCGCTGTCGGGAATATCGGGACACCACTCTCGGCAATCGTGAGGGATTTAGATTTAGATACGATTTTAGTTGTTGAAGTAAGTAGTTATCAATTAGACAGGATAAGAGAATTTCGACCACATGTGGGAATAATATTGAATATATCACCCGACCATCTGGCTTACCACGGAACTTTCGAAGATTATGCTCAAACAAAGTGGAAAACTTTTTCAAATATGACTGAAAAAGATTTTGTAATTTTGAATGCCGACGATGCAGCAACGTTGGCAAATGAGACGCAAACCAAGGGGGAAACAGCTTACTTTTCCATGTCGCCCGTGCAATACGGCGTCTATGCAAAAGAAGGCAAATTGGTTATGCGGTTTCCGGAGCATAATAAAGAGGAGGTCATCATGCAGCTTGATGAGATTCGCCTTCCCGGCGTGCATAACGTCTATAATTCTATGGCAGCAGCCTTAGCCGCGCGTGCCTTTGAGGTGCGTAATGAGAACATTCGCGACAGCTTAATGAGTTTCGAGGGTGTGGAGCATCGTCTCGAGTTTGTGAGAACTCTTGACGGAGTTGACTACATCAACGATTCCAAAGCAACGAATGTGAATGCGACATGGTATGCTCTATCGAGTTACAACAAACCGCTTATTTGGATTGCAGGAGGCAGAGGGGATAATAACGATTATTCATCCCTCGATGAGCTTGTGAAAAAGAATGTAAAGTGCGTTGTGGCGATTGGGGAGGAAGCGGATTCAATATTCAATCATTATTCATCAATGATTCGTTGTGTAAAAGCTGATTCTTTGGAATCAGCAGTGAAAAAGGCAAGGAAATTTGCTGAAGGGGGGGATATTGTATTATTTACTCCTGCATGCAAATCATTTGACATGTTCATGAATTTTGAGCATAGGGGAGAGGTTTTCAAGCAAATTGTAAATGGGTTGTAATTTAACCTCACCCTAAATCCCTCTCCAAGAGGAGAGGGACTTAATCAATAATTGTCAATATGAACTTGGTTCAGAATCCATTTGAGATAAAACCTATGGATGATGAAATATGCTTGTGTTGAAGTTCATCATTATTCAACACGACTATTTTGTTTTAATAACAGAATTTGTAAACAGCAACTATTTAGCGGGAAAGAATAATGAACAAGGATTAACGATTTAAGATTTAAAAGGAAACAAACCAGAGCAAAATTATTAGGCAAAAAATCTTAAATCAAAAATCGTTAATAATTATTCTTAAATCATTTTTGTCATATATACATGCTGAATTGTAAGTAAAACTCATAGTTTATTAATTCGATGGATGGGAAAAAGAATAGGACATATTGACTGGTATATTCTATTGCCAATAATCGGGCTGATGTTTTTCAGCATTGCCTTTGTGTATAGTGCCAGCGCTCCTTTTGCGGAATTGAAATTCGGTTCGAGGGAAACCCTGTTCCTCAGCCACTCGATAAGAATCGGAATAGGATTACTTGCTTTACTGTTTTTTTCAAGAATAGATTACCATTTAATAGCAAAACTTTCAAAATTCTTTCTGATTTTATCAATCGCACTTCTAGTTTTCGTTTTATTCGGAGGGGAAGAAGTAAAGGGTGCATCAAGGTGGGTAAATCTTGGATTCTTCAGGTTTCAACCGTCTGAATTAGCTAAGTTTGCACTTATACTTCATCTTTCGGTTTTGCTTACTAAAAAGCAGGAATATATCAAGGATTTCAAGGAAGGGATGCTCCCTCTTCTTATATGGAGCGGATTAGTAATATTTTTGATACTTCTTCAGCCAAATCATTCAACAGCCCTAATTATCTTATTAATTTCCATTGCCATGATGTTTATAGGAAATGTGAATTTATTTCATCTTGGTGGATTATCTCTTACAGGATTTGCAATCTTAACTTCTTATGCAATTGTAGCAAAGTATCCGATACAGAGAGTTTCGGCATTTCTGGGATTATCTAAATCAAGTGAAGTGGTTGAGGTATTTAATTACCAGCTCCAACAATCATTAATAGCATTGGGTAATGGGGGTATTTTTGGATTAGGTCCAGGCCAGAGCAGGCAGAGTGCATTATTTTTGCCTGAATCTTATGGCGATTTTATTTTTTCTGTAATAGGAGAGGAATATGGATTTATAGGAGCGGCAATAATTATCATTGTTTTCCTGATTATTCTTTGGCGAGGAATGATAGTTGCAAAAAATGCACCCGATACACTCGGATATTTTCTGACATGTGGAATAATAATAACCTTAACTCTCTATGCCTTTGTGAATGCAAGTGTAAATTGCGGATTACTCCCAACAACGGGATTACCAATGCCTTTCATCAGTTATGGAGGTACGGCAGTTATCTTCCACTGTGCGGCTGTTGGTGTTCTATTAAATATTTCTGCTCAGGCAGGTGTATATCCAAAGGAAGTAAAACCGATTATCGAAGAGGCGGAACAGGAAACTCAACCCTCCTTGTTTGAAGAATAAAAAAACCGGAACAGAACATCCTGCACCGGTTTATTAAAAACATTTTATTTATGGTTTTTTAAATAGAGAATCCGACATTGCAGTATTAAACTCAATTTTCTCAAATACCATTGCTATCTCCATGCCCATTGCTAACATTACTATTTTTGTCGGCATGTTAATACCTTCGAAGTTTTTATAATCGAGAAAGCTTGTTTCAACTTCCATACTTTGCCCCATTTGATTTACAGTAGATTTCATTTTAACAGGGAAATATGTAGAAGAGTTAACCCATAAAGTTGATTCATTATCTTGTTTAATAATTTTCAATTTGAAGCAATTTGTTCCATTAACGTCTTCATTGCCTAATAATTCAATCTTTAATCCTTTTTCTTTATAATTACTGACAGGTCCCTCAAAAACGTCATTCATCCTTTTCATTTGCTCAATTGTTGTCGAATCCATAGGCTGTGGTTCATTACTTCCTGTCATTGGATTTACCATCCAACCTTCTTTCCCGTCAAATGTTTGTATAATATGCTGACCCATCATATCCTGTTCTAACCTTAACATATTTGGCTTTTTGAAATACTGAACAAAAGCAATGTTTTGTCCCATCATAGAAGTTGAACCGGTCATCTTCCAATTCTGTACTTTAGCAAAAGCCTCCGCACTGCCTTTATTTTTATTCATGTTGTTGACAATATCATCAACGGTTTGGGCTTGTGCAAGACAGGTGATAATTGTTGCTATTAACAATGCAAAAAGAATCTTTTTAAACATATTTACTCCGTTGAATTTGATTTAAAATAAATGTATTACAAAGTTAAATAATATTTTATCAAAAAAATAATATTTATGTTTTAAGTATATTCATAATTAAATCCTTTTTGTTGTTTTATTAATAAGAACCTGGAATTATTAACTCATGTTAAGCAATATTGAAAACTTTATTCTACACCTTTGTAATTTTAAAAACCTTATCAAGTACATTTAACCTTAGTAAAAAGTAAAGTAACCGGCTATATTAACCTTATTAGCTTATTCAACCAAAAATCAAAATCAAAATAAGGTAATAAGGTTTGATTTGTAGAATAATAAGTTTTGTTACTAAGGTAAAAAGGGTGAAATAAGGTTTTGACTAAGGTTTGTAAAATTTATGCGTAACATGAATTATTAATAAAATTTCTCATAGAAATAATAATTATTTGTTAGAAAAATTTTTGTTAACTTAGCTTAAATGAAAAATAATTCATTTTCAGAAAAGGAAAGTAAATGGCATGGTTCCAGAGAACTAAAGAAAACATACAGGAAAAAGGGCAGTTGGAGATGCCTGACGGATTATGGGCAAAATGCCCCGAATGTTCCGAAGTGATATTTAAGAAACAGCTCGAAGACAATTATTTCATGTGTACGAAATGCAGCTACCATTTCAGGATTGGAAGTGAAGAATTTATTCAGATTATACTTGATGATGGTAGTTTTGTTGAAACTGAGACAAATGTCAAATCAGTTGATTCTCTGAAATTTACCGATTCCAAATCCTATGAAATAAGACTGAAAGAAAATTATTCCAAGACAGAATTGAATGATGCATTAACAGTCGGTTTTGGTACAATTAATGGTAAAGCTGTTTCATTTGGCTGCATGAATTTCAACTTCATAGGCGGCAGTATGGGAGCAGTTGTTGGTGAGAAGTTTTACCGAGCGGCAAAATATTCTTTAGACAAAAAAGTACCACTTATTGTCGTAAGTGCAACAGGGGGTGCGAGAATGCAGGAGGCAGCCTTCTCCCTGATGCAAATGGCAAAAACCAGTGCTGTTCTATCTTTATTGGAAGAAGCTAAGATTCCCTACATTTCAATTTTAACTGACCCGACAACTGGAGGTGTCAGTGCCTCTTATGGCATGCTTGGAGACATAATAATTGCCGAACCAAATGCACTTATCGGTTTTGCAGGGCCTCGTGTTATCGAACAAACAATTAAAAGAAAATTACCACAAGGTTTCCAACGTGCTGAGTTTGTTCTCGAACATGGATTTGTTGATATGGTCGTAAAAAGAAATGAGCTGAAAAGCACATTGTTTAATTTGATTGAGTGGTTTGGATTTTAAAATAATCTTTTGATAATTTTAATTATTTAAACCGAAATAATATTTTTTTGGAAACGTATCATTATACAATAAAATTAATAAATTTTATTTACTATATCCTTTATATGACGATTTTAGTAGATATAGAGCAAGACAAAAAAGAATTCTTTATTGAATTGATAAATAACTTACCATTTGTAAAGTATTATCTTATTTCTGAGAATAAAAAGAGGTTTATTTTAGAAATGAACCAAGCTGTTAAAAATCTCAACTCTATAAAAAAAAATAAAATGAAAGCAATCCCACTCGATGATGTTTTAAATGAAATATAAAATACTTACTGTCCCACCATTTGATAAACAACTTAAGAGACTTTGTAAAAAATACAAATCTTTGAAAAATGAAATAATTGTATTAGGAAAAAGTTTAATTGAAAATCCAATTCAAGGTGAACCACTTGGAAATAAGTGTTATAAAATCAGATTAGCTATTTCATCGAAAGGACGAGGTAAGTCGGGTGGTGCAAGGATAATAACACATATTGTTCAAATTCGAACCACAGTTTATTTGCTTTCAATTTACGATTAATCAGAAATACCTGATATAACAGAAAAAGAAATTATCAATATATTGTCAAATATTGATGAATAAATAAATTAAAGCCTCTAACATAATTCTCTGCTGTATTTAGCATTTCACTTTTCAAGAAATAATCTTAACACAATCTTAACAATTAATTAACATTAACTTCACACAGGAATGTTAATTTCGTGAATGATTTTCTTAACACAAAATTCAGATTATATTAACAATAACTTCACACAAAAGGGGTAAGTTTGCTGACTATGAACAATTACCTCCTAATAAAATCGCAAATCCAAACAATTTCAGATTTGTCACATATAAACAGAGGAAAATTGTATGATACAATTGAGAATGAAACAGGCTGCGTTCATTACGTTAGCTATTTTTATTGTTATGTTTTATTCGGTTCAAATAATGAATGGGGAGGATAAATCGAAAAGTGATACATTCACTTTTAATGTTTTGAGTTATTTGTCATACGAAGCAAATATTAATGCAGGCGAAATGAAGGATAATCAATTTAAAATTAACAGGGCATATTTAACGGCAAAAAAGAATGTTTTCGATTGGTTAAGTTACCGGACAACCATTGACGCATGGCAGGATGAAACAGGGGATATGAAAGTGAGATTGAAGTACATTTATGCAAATATAAAATTCGGAGATTTTGCATTTTTCACAAAGCCCAATATTGAATTTGGTCAAGTTCATACTGCATGGCTGGATTTTGAGGAGCATTTGAATTTTTACAGGATGCAGGGAACAATGTTTATGGAAAGAGCAGGTTTGTTTAACTCTGCTGATTTCGGTTTGACTGCCGCATGTTTACTTGGCGGCGAGATGGATGATAATTATACGCAAACTGTTAATAAAGAATATGCAGGTAAATTTGGAAGCCTTGCTGTTGGTGTTTATAACGGAAGCGGTTACCATGGCCTGGAAAAAACAACGGGAAAAGTAATCCAATCAAGATTAACCTTACGTCCAATTGCGGAAATACTTCCGGGTCTGCAATTGTCATATCTTGGTATTTTCGGTTCGGGTAATCAGGCTAGGATTGATACATTACCTGATTGGGAGGCGCCAGAATGGGTTGTAAACACGTGTATGCTGTCTTACGAACATGAATATTTTACTTTATCCGGACAGTTCGAATCGGGTAAGGGTAATTACAAAGGTTCTATGGTAGATTCTGAAAATACAGCATTAAAACATCAGGGATATTCGGTTTATGCAGAAGGAAAAATTGATGAGAATTTCAGAGTAATCGGCAGGTATGACCACTTTGACCCGAATACTGATAAGGACAAAGATGGAGATAACAGAGTTATTATTGGTATTGGATATAATTTCGGCAATCAAAATATTCTGATACTGGATTTTGATAAAAGGTACTTTGATGACAAAAGCAAGGCGGATATGAACCTTGTGAAATTGACAATGCAGATTAACATATAAATAATGTAGGGGAAGGTTCTAAACCTTCCTGATAAAAAAAAATTACCAAATAAATTAAGGAAATAATATATGAAAAAAATTGGATTATTGATATTGGCTGTAATATTAATAACAGCATGTTCGGGAGAAAAGAAGGATATGAAATCCTTGAAAGAAGGGGTAAGCGGTACCACTGAAATCCTCGGAGCCGGTGCTACTTTCCCTTTTCCCTTTTACTCAAAAGTTTTTCATGAGTATTATAAAATAAAGGGGGTAAAAGTTAATTACCAGTCAATTGGCTCCGGTGGCGGTATCAAGCAGCTTGTTAGTAAAACAATTGATTTCGGTGGGACAGATGCTTTTATGGATGAGAAGGAACTCTCCGAAGCAGGAAAAGCAATTGTACACATTCCTACTTGTCTGGGTGCTGATGTAATAACGTACAACCTGCCGGGTAATCCTAAACTAAAATTTACAGGTGATGTAATTGCTGACATTTTTCTTGGGAAAATAAAGAAATGGAATGATAAAAGAATTATTGAACTTAATCCCGATGTCAAACTCCCATCACAAAAGATTGTTGTCGTTCATCGTTCCGATGGGAGTGGAACAACTTTTATTTTCAGTGACTATTTAACAAAAATTTCTAAAGAATGGGAAACAAAGGTCGGAAGAGGCAAATCTCTTAACTGGCCTATCGGATTAGGAGGCAAAGGAAATGAGGGAGTTGCGGGTCTTGTTCAACAAACACCCGGTTCTATCGGATATGTCGAACTTGTTTATTCAAAAAGCAATAATATGCCTGCCGCATTGATTAAGAATTCATCTGGGAATTTCATTGACCCGACAATTAGTTCAGTCAGTTTGGCAGCTAATTTTGAACTACCTGCCGACACAAGAGCATCAATAACAAATACAACTTCTGCTGACGGTTATCCTATAAGCAGTTTCACTTGGGTCATTTTATTCAAAGAATTAAAATATAATAACAGGGATGAAAGTCATGCAAAGGAAATTGTGGATTTAATCTGGTGGCTAATTCACCAGGGTGAACAATATGCAGAACCTCTTCATTATTCACCATTGCCACAGCAGGCACTTTTAAAAGCAGAGACAATCTTGAAATCAGTTACATATAATGGGAAACCAATAAAAGAATGAGAAAATTATTAAATGGTGATAAAACTTACAGAGGCATTTTATATGCCTCTGCTTTTTTTCTGATTATTCTTTTATTCGGATTTTTTATCACATTTATTTTTGAATCTTCGGAATCATTATCAAAATTCGGTTTCGGATTTCTAACAGGTAAGCAATGGGACCCTGTAGATGGACAGTTTGGAGCATTACCTTTTTTAATAGGCACATTGATAACATCATTTCTTGCTTTGTTAATTTCTTTTCCAGTTTCATTAATGATAGCAGTATTTTTAAGTGAATATTTTTACAAAGGTTTTTTTCATAATGTAATTAAAACTTCTGTTGAATTACTTGCAGGCATACCTTCCATTGTATTTGGATTTTGGGGTTTGTTTGTGCTTGTACCAATTATCAGGGACTTTCAGGTTGCAATTGGAGTCGAAGCTTATGGTGTCGGCATTTTCTCGTCTGCTATAGTTTTGTCAATCATGATTATACCTTATACTGCTTCCATATCGAGGGAGGTAATTACAATGGTACCTTCGGATGTCAAAGAAGCGGCATATTCACTTGGTGCAACAAAGTATGAAGTCATAAGAAAAATTATTCTACCATATTCAGGTTCAGGTATTTTTGCAGGTGCTTTATTAGCTTTGGGCAGAGCATTAGGTGAGACTATGGCTGTAACGATGATTATCGGAAATTCCAATATAATGCCCACTTCAATTTTTTCTCCCGGAAACACAATGGCATCAGTAATTGCAAATGAATTTACAGAAGCAACTGACAGCACCTATTTGTCGGCATTGGTTGAAATAGGTCTGTTGTTGTTTATTGTAACTGCTTTAATAAATTTAATCGGTAAATATATTATAAAGAAAACTACACGGTTTAGTTAGTGAATAAGGAATAGTGAATAACGAGATAAATAATAAAAGTGAAATGATATCAAATCAAAATTTTGATGTTGACTATTTCAAGGAGAAAAAAATCAATTTCAGAATTTTTAAGGATAAGTTATTCAAATATGCTACAATTGCCGGAGCAATATTCATATCACTTTTATTAGCATATATTCTATTTTATATTGCAAAGCAGGGTATCAGTTCAATCAATTGGAGTTTTCTTACAGGGTTGCCAAAGCCACCCGGAGAAATTGGCGGAGGAGTTGCAAATGCAATTGTTGGAACTCTGATAATGATTTTGCTTGCATCAATCATTGCAATTCCTGTTTCAATTGCAATCGGTGTATATTTATCGGAGGACAGACAGACAAAATTATCATATTGGGTAAGAACAGGTTTGGAAATATTACAGGGAATGCCTTCAATATCAATCGGAATTGTTGTTTATATTTGGGTAGTTCTTCAAATGGGCAGTTTCAGCGGTTTTTCAGGTGGTATAGCATTAGCTATTATGATGTTGCCTGTTATTGCCAAATCAACTGAAGAAACATTGAAAATGGTTCCCTATTCGCTAAAGGAAGCATCAATGGCACTCGGTGTTCCTTATTATAAGACAATTCTGAAAGTTGTTCTTCCTTCAGGTTTAAGCGGTATTTTAACAGGTATTCTGCTCGCTGTGGCACGTATTGCAGGGGAGACCGCACCTTTGTTATTTACTTCCTTCGGCAATCCATTTATGAGTACAGATGTAATGAAGCCCATGAACTCACTTCCGCTTGTTATATTTAATTATGCAAGCAGTCCCTACAAGGAATGGCATAACCTCGCATGGGGAGCTTCTTTTTTATTGGTTTTAATGATTTTAATTTTGAATATTACTGCAAAGATTATATCAAGAAAATGGAAAATCAAGTTTTAAATATAGAAAATTTTAGTTTTTATTATGATGATTCACAGGCGTTGAAAGATATCAATCTTTCAATAATTAAGAATCGCGTTACTGCGATTATGGGACCTTCCGGCTGCGGCAAAACAACTTTGATTCGTGCTATCAACAGAATGCATGAGTTAACAGAAAACACAAGGACTGAAGGCAGTATCAAGCTCTACGATGAAAATATTTATGAGCTTGACCCAATCCTTGTAAGAAGAAAAATAGGTATGGTTTTTCAGAAGCCGAATCCCTTTCCGACAATGAATATTTATGATAATGTTATTGCAGGATATAATCTTAATGGTATTAAACTGAAAAAAAGTGAAAAAGATATTATTGTTGAAGATTCATTAATGAAATCTGCTTTGTGGGGTGAGGTGAAAGACAATTTATATAAAAAAGGTACATTTCTTTCAGGCGGCCAGCAGCAGAGACTTTGCATAGCACGTGCATTGGCAATGAAACCTGAAATTCTATTACTCGATGAACCGACTTCAGCATTAGACCCTAAAGCGACTGCTCATATTGAAGAACTAATCGGTGAGTTAAGAAGCTATGTCACAATGTTAATTGTAACTCATAATATGGGGCAGGCGGCAAGAATTTCAAATGACGCAGTTTTTTTATATCTTGGCGAGTTGATTGAACATGGAAAAACCAAAAAGTTATTTACAACTCCCCAGGATAAAAGAACTGAGGAGTATTTAACAGGAAAATTCGGATAGTAAGTCGAAAGTTAACAGTCGAAAGTCGAAAGCAAGAAATCAAAATTCACTAATAACTAATGACTAACGACTAATGACTAATAGATTTAAAATTGATTAAAAATATGGAGAAATTTGATGCTTGAGGACCAATTAAATAAATTAAAAGCGAAAATTGTCGGATATGCTTTTCATGTTGAGTCAATGATTAATAAATCCATCAAAGGGTTGATGGATAAAGACAGTGATTTATTGAATGAAGTGATGAAACATGATGAAAAGTCTGCCAACAAATTAGAGATGAATATTGATAAAAATTGTGTTGTAATTATAGCTCAATACAGCCCGCTTGCTGTCAACCTGAGAACCATTCTCATGATAATGAAAATGAACAATGACCTCGAAAGGATGGCTGACCATTGTGTGAACATCAGCAGGTGTGCTTTGGATTTAATTGATGAACCCAATCAGACAAAAATTCTGACTTCAATCCATATAATTTCCGAACAAGTGAATAAAATGCTCAAGGACAGTATTAATTCTTTCATTGAAAATGATATTAATTTAGCAAAGGATGTTTGCAGTCGGGATAAGATTGTGGATGATGCTAAGAATAATTTAATGACAGAATTAATCGGGGTAATGCATGAAGATAAGTCCATGATTAATGTCTCTATGCAATTCATAGACATAACGAGAAACCTCGAGCGAATAGCCGACCTAACGACAAACATTGCAGAGGATGTCGTATTTGCAATTGACGGTGAGGTAATTAAACATCATAAAAAAAATAAAATAAATGAAACTGGCATTAATGTAGGGGAAGGTTCACAACCTTCCCTATCAAACGATGACGATAAATTGGAAGGTTCACAACCTTCCCAATCCGAAAATGTGGATAATGTAGGGGAAGGTTCACAACCTTCCCAATCAAACGATGACGATAAATTGGAAGGTTCACAACCTTCCCAATCCGAAAATGTGGATAATGTAGGGGAAGGTTCATAACCTTCCCCCAATATAAAAAACATTATAAAGGACAATTTTGAACAAGACAAATATATTGATTTATAAATTCTAAATAAATATGAGTAAGATTTTCCTTAAAATTTTCATCGGATTTTTAATTGTAATTGTAACTTTAACAACATTACTGATATTGTTAACATATTACACTGTCCGTGAGCAATATCTCGACAATTTGACAAATCATCTGAAGAATTTAAACTACAGTATTAAAAATATAATTGAAACAAAAGTTGATAGTCAGGATTACCAGGAGCTTGATAATTACATAAAAAAGTTGGGCAGAGAAATTCACGCTCGAATAACAGTCATACTTCCTGATGGCTTGGTTGTAGCTGATGCTGAAAAAGACCCTGCTGAAATGGAAAATCACAGGACAAGGACAGAAATAGCACAGGCTATCAACAACGGTTTTGGAACTTCTCTGAGATTTAGTAATACGATAAAGGAAGACATGCTCTATGTTGCTCTTCCGATTCTGAAGGACGGGAATATAATTGCGGTTTCACGTGTCAGTATGCATACCAAAGACATTGATATTCTATATTCAAGATTAAGGAATAGAATTATCAGTTCTTCTATAATCCTGTCATTGATTACTCTTATAGGTGTATTCTTCTTTTCATTAAGTTTTACAAAACCCATAAAATCTTTGGCTGAAGCATCGAGGAAAATATCCGCAGGTGATTTCGATACAAAAATACTGCTTAAAAGAAGTGACGAACTTAGAGAACTTGCCGATAGTTTTAACGATATGACAATAAAACTGAGTTCATCATTTAAAGAAATAAGGGAACAAAAAGAAGAGCTAAGCAGCCTGCTCTCCGGATTACAGGAAGGTTTTGTTGTAATTGACAAACACGGAAAGATTATTCTTTCGAATAAAAGTTTTAATATTCTTTTCGACAAAGAAAATCTTATTGGGACTGATTATTGGTCTGTTCTCCAGGATGCTAAAGTAGCCAAACTTATCAAACAATTAAAATCTCAATACAGAAGCATAACAAAGGAAATCCAGATTGCCGATGGATTTTACATATGCAGTGGCAGCTATATTGAAGCCAAAGATGAAATTATTTTGATTTTATACAATATTACTGAGATGAAAAAGCTGGAGCTTGTGAAAAAAGATTTTATTTCAAATGCTTCACATGAATTAAGAACACCATTGACTTCTATTAAGGGGTATGTTGAGACATTGCAGATGGAAATTGATGAAAGACACAAGCCTTATCTTAATGTAATTGAAAAAAACACAGACAGAATTATCAGAATCATTGAGGATTTGACAATATTATCTGAACTCGAGGAAAAGAAACAGGAACTAGAATTTCAGGAAGTTAATTTGATTGAATTATCTAAAAATATTTTGAAAATATTTGATCAATCAGTTTCTACGAAAGGCCTGAATCTGCAAAGCAATTTTTCAGAAAACCTCCCACTAATCAAAGCTGACCCATTCAAATTAGAACAATTGCTAATCAACCTTATTGACAATGCAATCAAATATACAAACGAAGGAACAATTCAATTAAATATTACCGATAAAGTAGGGGTAGGTTCACAACCTTCCCCATCAGTAAAAAATAAATCTGATAACAAAATAATTATAGAAGTTAAAGATTCCGGTATCGGCATCCCCAAAGACCAGCAGGAAAGAATATTTGAAAGATTTTACACTGTTGATAAATCCCGTTCCAAGAAACTTGGAGGCACCGGATTGGGTTTATCAATAGTTAAACACATCGTTCAATTGCACAATGGGGAAATTAAGGTAGAGAGTGAATTAGGGAAGGGGACAAGATTTGTTGTATCTTTACCTATAGCATAAATTATTACAACAAATCAATAAACGTTACTCCTGCACCACCTTCGACCAATGTTCCTTCTCTGAAACTAAGGTTTGATGGATGATTTACAAGAAACTCATGTATTGCCTGTCTTAATGCACCTGTGCCTTTCCCATGAATAATTTGTATTGTGTTGATATTCGACATAATTGCATTTGATATGAACTCATCAAGTTCACGCAAGGCTTCTGCGGCTCTTTTACCACGTAAGTCAATTGATGAGCTAATGTCAAACCTGATATGCTCTGAAATAGTCGTTGACTTAGTTGGTTTTGGTGCTTTAACGGGTATTAGATTTTTTAGAGGCATTTTGAATTTCACACCGTTGAAATCGCATTGCGCTGTCTGGTTATCAGGGTATAATTCAAGTATTACACCTGTAACATTTGAATCAGAGGATACTACATGCTCACCAACATGAAAATCATGTTTACCTTCATCTATTCCGTATAATTCCTCAGACTCCTTAATCTTTTTCTCAAGTGATTTTTTTGTCTTTGCAAATTCTTGTTTTATTTCTGTTACCTGCTTCTTTTCTTCCCGGATTTCCTTGATTGTATTTTCAATCAGGGCATTAGCAGAGTCAATTATTTCATAAGCTTCTTTGTGTGCATTGTCAATTAATGACTGTCTCTTCTGCTTAATATCTTTAAGCTTTTCTTCATAATTAATTCTAATCTTTTCTGATTGCAATTTCTCGCTCTCAGCCTTCATTCTGAGTTCTTCTGCCTCTGACTTGAATTTCTGCAAAATGGTTATGCTTTCTTCAAGTTCCGATTGTTTAGTCCCAAGATATTTTCTTCCCCTGTTCAATACCAATTCGGGTAGCCCTAAATTCTCTGCTAATTGAAAAGCATAACTATTACCCGGAACACCCTGTAAAAATTTATATGTTGGTTTAAGTTGATTCTCGTCAAATTCAAGGGAATCATTTTCGATTTCCGAACGTGTCAAAGCATAGCTTTTCAGTGATGATTGATGTGTAGTTGCAACAAAGTAAGAATTAACTTCGAGAAGGCTGTCCAATATACCCGATGCAAGTGCGGTGCCTTCCTGAGGGTCAGTCCCAGAACCGATTTCATCAATCAGCACCAAAGTACTTTTTTCGGCATAAGAAAGTATCTTCTTAAGTTGAAGAATTTGTGAACTGAATGTACTCAAGTCATTCTGAATAGATTGGTGGTCGCCGATTGCAGAAAATATTCTTCTGAAATTCGTTTTACAATACCCCATAGGATAAATTCCGCTAAGAGCCATCGCAATATTCAGTCCGATACTTTTCAGAGCAACTGTTTTCCCGCCAGCGTTTGGACCCGAAATAAGATGTCCCATTCTTGACGAATCAAAATCAATGGATAAAGGTATAACTTTATTCAGGCCCTTAGCCTGAACCAAAATAGGATGCCTTACATTCCCAAGATATATCTCACTTTCTTCTGTGATAATCGGTTTCATTCCCCCGAACTTAATTGAGTATCTTGCCCTGGCATTGATTGAATCAATATGAGCGATAATATCAACTGATGATAAGAATTGTTTGGCATCATCACCGATTTCTGCAGTGAGATTAGTTAATATTTTGTGTATCTCTCTTTTTTCTTCATTCAACAAAAGTGAAAGTTCATTATTCATCTCTATAACTTCTGCCGGTTCGATGAAAACAGTCGAGCCGGTCTGAGACATACCATGAATAATGCCTGTCAGGTGCCGCTTGTGTTCAACCTTTACAGGAAGAACAAATCTTCCTTCTCTCAATGAGACAAATTCATCCTGAAGTAATTCTTCATCGCTTACTTTCTTCAAAATAGCCTGCAATCTATGCCTCAGCATTTCGGATTTTCGGCGTATTTCTTTTCTTATTCTTGCGAGTTCCTTTGTAGCATTATCTTTAACATCTCCGGTTTCACTAATCGTATCTTCAATATGTTTTTCAAGCAACCTGTTCTCATGCAACAACTCAGTTTCTTCATTGCTCCGGGGGTATTTTTCTTTTCTATGAATAAAGAAACTTTTTATTAATCTTGATGCTGTAATAGTTGATAAAACATCGAGAATTTCCTCAGGTAAAAGAATGGCATTTTGAATAAGTGACTTATAAAGTTTCTGCCTTATGTCCTTAAAACCCTCAAATGGCAGCTTCTCATCAGCTATCTGAAGGCTGATTATTTCTTCGATTAAATCATGTTCTTTTCTTAGCCAAAAAATTTCTTCAGAAGGTTTTAGTTTCGTAATTACTTCTTGTGCCGGTTCTGAGAAACAGAATTTAGAAATGGAATCGAGTATAACCGGAAATTCAAGCTGATTTAAAGTATCATCAATAATGTATTGTTCTTCTTCAAAAAAATTATCTTTCATAATTTTATTTTACATTAATAAAGCATTATCCTATTTGTTTTTACTTTTCAATAGTTTTTCAATTCTTATATTATCAAATTCTTTTTGCATTTCTGTTCTTAATTCTTCTTCGGTTGGAAGATACAGCATGTATTTGGAAGCAAATAACTGTCTGCTATTCTTCAAAACAGAGTATTTAACAACAGTTTCACTTTTTTCACTACAAAGAATAATACCAATAGTTGGATTGTCGTCCTTATCTTTTCTTAAATCTTCATACATTCTGACATACATGTCCATTTGACCAATATCCTGATGAGTAAGTTTACCTACTTTGAGGTCAATCAGTACAAAACATTTTAACATGTAGTTGTAAAATACAAGGTCAATAAAGAAATTATCGTTATCTGTTGTTATTCTTTGCTGTCGTTCGACAAACGCAAAACCTTTACCAAGTTCCAGTAAAAATTCTTGTAGTTTATCAATCAAAGCAGTTTCAATTTCCTTTTCGAGATATGTGGTATTAGGTTTAATATTAAGAAATTCAAGTACGTAAGGATTTTTTATGAATTCTTCAACTTGGAGTTCCTTGCAGGTTTTTTTTGTCTCTCGTTTTACTGATAATTTATCCTGGCTGGCAATAAGCCGTTCATAGTAAAAAGATTGGATTTGTCGTTCTAATTGCCGGGTTGACCAGTTATTCTCTATTGATTCTTTGATATAAAAATCTCTTGCCTTCTTATTTTCAACCCTCATCAATAAACGGTAATGTGTCCATGTCAATTCATTTCGTAAATCATTATTAATCATGAATTCTGTTTTGCTACTCAATGCATAAACTTTTTTGTTTTGATTAGATTGATCATGCATCGCGTAGCTTTTTGTTCTTTTTTTAGATTGTGAACGCAGTGCGTTCACTTTTTGATTGTTCAGCATCGAAGATTGTGAACGCAGTGCGTTCACTATTGGGAAAGTCAAATAAAATTTTTTCATATAGAATAGATTTCTATTGTCAAATCCTTTCCCGTATTCATTTGTAAGCTTAATTGATAATTCATTAATTAAAAATCCTCCATAATCAGCTTTGGCTTTTCCTTTTTGTTCTTCTTCGACGATTTTTCTTCCGATATTCCAATATGCCTGAACCATAGCGAAATTAACAGCATTATAAGAATAGTTACGTGCTGTTTCGATTATATATTTAATATTTTTATATAATACGGTATCTAACTTCTTATTTTTTGTTTTTAATGCTGTTTTATTACTTTTCATATTTTCAATAAACAAATTTATGATTCATTTGTTGATAATATTTCTCTCACAAACTGCTGTACCTTCCCGCCATCCGCCTTGCCTTTCAGTTCCTTCATAACCGGTCCCATCACTTTGCCAAGGTCTTTAATATCTACAGCACCAATTTCATTTTTAATTTTCTTAATAATATCCTTCACCTCATCATCACTTAATTGTTGAGGAAGAAACTCCCCGATTATTGCCAATTCCTGTTTCTCTTTATCGGCAAGGTCAGTCCTGCCTCCCTGCTCATAAAGTGCAATAGCATCTTTTCTTTTCTTCGCATTTGAATTTAGTATTTTCAAACCATCTTCTTCGTTCATTTCTCTACCGGCACCGCTTTTATTAAATTCAATAATTCCTGCACGTATCGAACGAAGTGTTTCCATCCTGATTTTATCACCTGATTTGATTGAGTTTTTCAACTCCTCATTTATTTTTTCTTCAAGTCCCATAGTAACTCCAATAAAAGTTAAAATTTAATTTTTATAACGATTTATTTTATTAATTCATGTTGATTAAATTTCTTTTAATTTCAATTATTAGAACAACAAATCAACAATTTACTTAATCAATTTTTATTAAACCTTAAGTACTCCGTTTTATATTCTTCCAATAAAGTATCAATGAGTTCCTTAACGCTGATGATTTTATCAATTCTGTAAGCATTGGCACCTGCAAAAGAGAATCCTTCTTCATAAATTCCTTTTTTGGCGTTTATCAATGCGAGTGCAATACAATAAGGGGCAGCTTTGAATTCACAGGATTTCAGGCATTTCCAGGGGCATGTAAATGGTTTTCTGTAACCGTTTGCAACATCTTCCAGAAATTGATTTTTTATCGCTCTACCCGGCAATCCAACAGGACTTTCAATTATAATAATGTCATCCTTCTGGGATTTCACGTAAGTCTCTTTAAATTTAATCGAGGCATCACACTCATGAGTAGCAACAAACCTGGTTGCCATTTGTACTCCATTTGCTCCCAACTTCAAAAATTTATGTATATCCGCTCCTGTGAAAATGCCTCCGGCAACTATAACTGAAATATGTTTATTAAATTGTTTCTCAAATGGTTTTAAAACAGAAATAACTTCTCCCAGTAATTTTTCCAGTGTAAAATCAGGATTTTTTATCTGCTCTATTTTAAAACCAAGATGCCCGCCGGCTAAAGGTCCTTCTACAACTATCGCATCAGGAACAAAATTATGTTCATTCACCCAATGCTGAAATAAAATTTTTGTTGCTCTTGCTGAAGATACAATTGGAACAACCTTGCTTGAATACTCTCTAAATTTATTCGGTGGTATTGCTTTTAGTATTCTCAATGGAAGTCCTGCTCCTACGAAGATTAAATCTACTCCTTCTTCCAAAGCAACAAGCATAAGTTCATCAAAATCTGAAAGAGCTAACAATATATTTACTCCAATAATCCCATTCGTCATTTCCCTTGCTTTTCTTATTTCTTTTCTCAGGGCCCAGTTGTTTGCTGCTTTGAAATTTGTAGTATAATCAGGTTCAAGCATACCAATACCGGCTGTGCCAATAACTCCTATACCGCCTTCATTTGCTACAGCAGATGACAACCCTGATAAAGAAATGCCAACGCTCATACCTCCTTGAATGATTGGTGTTTTAACTTCAATTTCTCCTATCCTTAAACTTGGTATTTTTATTTTATTCATAAATTATTTTCTTTAAATAATTGTTTCATATAACTTGATAAAAGTAGCTTTTCAATTCAATTTAATTCAATTATGCTTCATTCGTGAACATACGAAAGGAATATGCGAATAAATAAAATATTTTAAATAAAAAATCGAAACACCAAATTTACCAAAAGAATTTGTTTAATAGAACAGTCATTATTAATTTACAATGAAAATATTTTCATCAAATCCATATTTATTATTTTGAGCTGTTAATGGGAAAAATTGCAAAAAAGCAAATCAATAAAAAAGTAACGGAACTAAAGCAGAAAGCAAAAATCACTATTGTTCCACCTCCTCGAATTCAATTCTGGTTGATATTCTTATTCTTTATAGGAACAACCTTGCTTTTTTTCTGGGACCAATTAACTTCTAAAGCATTTTTTTGGGAAGATATTACTGAACTTTGGTATCCCTTCCAAACTTTTGCCGCAAGAGAGTTTTCAAAAGGAGTTCTTCCGTTCTGGAATCCCTACATTTTTTCAGGTATGCCATTCCTTGCAGATATCGAGGTAGGTTTTTTCTACCCATTAAATAGATTATTATCTTTGTTTGTTGATTCAAACGGGCATGTGGCAATTTGGTTCATTCAGTTCTCGATTATCCTTCATTTCCTGATTGCACAACTTGCAATGTATTCATTATCCCGCTACTGGAAAATCAGCCATATCGGCTCGATTATAGCATCGGTGTCATTTGCTTTTTCATTAATTCTCGTTTGCCATTTGATTCATCCGATGATACTTTTCCATTTTGCATGGTTCCCATTCGTGCTGATGTTATTTATTAAAGGAATCGAACAGAGAAAAATTAAATATTCTATATTATCTGCTTGGTTCCTTGCTTTATCTATGCTTGCAGGGCATCCCCAGTCAACATTGTACGAATCTATCATGCTTGGCATAGTGCTGTTGTGGTATTATTTCATTGCAGTAAAAAATAAAGAATTGAAAGGCAAAGACAATATTAAATTTATAATCTGTGGTGTCATACCGTTTATTATTTCTATTGGTATATTTTCTATTCAGCTTTTACCATCACGTGAGCTTGCTTCACTTGCACAAAGACAAAATATAACTTATGAAAAAGCAACAGAAGGCTCTCTCGAAATGAAACAGATTTTTACTTCTGTTGTTCCCAATTTATTTGGTTCTATTGATGGCAAGAGTTTCAAATCCCGAAATTTCGATTATCATCTCGAAGATTCTGCTTATTATAATTATTGGGAAACGGCATATTACTTCGGAATTGCCGCGCTCATACTTGGTTTCATAGGTTTACTCTACAGGTTCAAAACGAAGGAAGGGATTCTGTTTCTAATTGTCATCGCTTTCAGCTTGCTTTATTCATTCGGTAAGAATTTCTTTATATTCGAGCTTTTCTACAAGCTTCCGCTTTTTGAATATTTCAGAATGCCGGCAAGGATGATGTTCTATCTTGTACTTATTTTCTCAGTATCTGCAGGATTCGGTTTTGATGTTCTTTGGAACAAGCCCAAAGAATCAATGGCATTCAGAAAAATTATATTGTCGTCGTCTATTCCATTGCTCATAGCGGTTCTCACGGCAGTTGGTGTTATGGTGAGCGTCCTTAATACACCCGAGCAGTTTCAGGGTGTAGTGAAAAATGCAGGGCTTGTGGCTCTCGCTTTTATAGTTGCTGTTTTTATACTGTCGGCATTAATCAATCAACAGATTTTGAAGCCGGGAATTGGCGGTGGTTTATTAATATTAGTCGCAGTGCTCGATTTGTTTATTGCAGGTTCACCATTCAACCGGGGACCGGACAATCCCGAAAAATCTTATGCTATCAATGCAGAAACCAAAAAGCTTTTCGTTGCTAAGCCTCCTAAGGATTTGTTCAGGGTATCTATCAGGCTATACAAGGAAGGCGTGATTGCAATGACACGCAACCAGGGAATTATGGACAAAATTATGACAACAGACGGCTATAATCCTCTTGTCCTGAAAAGGGGAGGAGCGCCTGCTCCAGGGCTCAAAACCGTCCATGAGTTCAACAATGTCAGGTATGCTATTCTCAAAGATTCCATTTCAAAAGATTATCGGTTCTTCGAGTATGGGCCTTATTTCCCGCGTGCTTATGCCGTCCATAAAGCTATTGTAATGAATCCTGAAGAAGTATTCGAAACAATGAAAACCAGTGAGTTCGATTATAAAAATGAAGTTATTTTGGAAGAACCACCACCTTTTGCAATGTCTGGAACAAAAACCGACAGCATACCTGAAAAGGTGCAGTGTGTGAAATATGACAACAACAAATTTGAATACCAGGTCAGTCTTAAACAACCTTCGATTGTTTTTTTCAGTGAAATCTGGTATCCCGCATGGAAAGCCTACATTGACGGCAAACCTGCAAAGATATATCGTGCTAATTATTGTTTCCGTGCAGTCGCTGTTCCTTCAGGCAATCATACAATTGAAATGAAATACGAATCCGACACATTTTATGCAGGTATGTACATATCCGCAGTAACATTGCTACTAAGCATAATCACTTTCATCATTTGTTTAATTGCCGAAAAGAAAAAAGAAAAGGATAGTTTCGAATAAAATATTTGCTATATTACAAAATTTGAATTTGGAAAAAATAATTTTTAAAAAATGTTAATATTTATAATTTAATATTTGTAAACAACATATTGGAATTTCAGATGATAAGTGTTTTAGATAATAAATTGGAGGACTATAAATTTACTGTAAAAGCAATAAATGTATGCTTAAGTAATAACTTAGTACGAGTGAAAGACATATTAGAATACTATAAGAACAATAAAACTTTCCTAAAATTTCGTGGTTGTGCTTCTAAAATAAATGCCGAATTGACGGAATTTTGTGAAAACATAATTAATAAAAATAAATTTAATTATTATAAAACCCAATCATACCAAACAAAGAATCAGGAAACAAATGAAACCAAAAAATTTGACAAAATTAATTATTTGTTAAATAGTGAATTAGTAAAAAACGATGTATTAATCGAATACATAAAAACAAGAATGAATCAACAATCAGGAAGATTGCGAAATGTTCTTAAATCTCTGTTTTTCAATACTAATAATAATTTAGAAAAGTTTTTCTTAAATATAAAACAATTCATAGATAACAAAGCAAGAAATATGAAAGGGGTTGGTGAGGCAACTATAATTGAAGTTGAACGTTTTGTTTCCGAAATATGGGAGTTTTCGACAAGCATTAAATATAAAGAAAAAAAATGGGATAACTCTTTTTCCAAAATAAAGAAATTAATTAATGTAAGCACTGGAATCAAATCAGATATTTTTAATAAATATGAAACTTCTTTTAACAATAAAAACTTGAAACTTTTTAAACTACTTGATATAATTATCATAAATTATATTTTAGATGATAGGGAGAATTTTATTTTTTCACATTTGTATGGATACTATAATTACGAAGGAAAAACAACATTGAGAAAAATTAGCTTAGATTTAGGATTATCACATGAAAGAGTTAGACAATTATCAGAAGAAATAAATATTAAAATAATAAAGAATTTATCTATTTTTTCATTTTTAGCTAAAATATTTTTTAATCATACAAAGTATCAGATAAACACAGATAATGATTATATATTATTAACAGAATCATTTGCCAAAAAAGTAAATAATGAGGAAAAATTAAATTTTACGTTTAATTACTTTTGTTTTTTACTACAAATATTGGTAATAAATACACATCAATTATTAATTAGTAACAAAAAAAACATAAAGAATCAATTCTATATCAAAAATGAATTATGGAAACAATTTGATTTTGCTGATTTTTATCAAGATTTACAAGTTCGTACAAGAATTGTTAAAAAAAGTTATACAATGTTCTTTGATGATTATTTCAGGTTTTTTTCAAAAAAAGATAGTATTGAACAATCAAACAGCGTAAGAATTATGATTGGTTTAATAGTAAATAAAGAGTTTAATCTTAATGTAGATTCAGATTATAACATTTATATTGAAAAAACAACAAAGAAAACCTTACATGAATATATGATCGATATTTTAGAAAAAAATGAGCGTCCAATGCATATTTCTGAGATTGAGAAACAAATGAGATTAATCTTTCCTCATCTAAAATTTACTCGAAGTTCAATCAGTTCTACTGCAAATACTGTAGAAGAAATTGTTTGTTATGGAAAAAAAAGCACATACGGACTAAAAATTTGGGGTGATTGTTACGGCACATCCTTAAAGGATATGGTTGAGTATATTTTAAAAACAAATAAACGCCCTATGCATTCAACGGAATTAAGTAAAGAATTGAAAAAATATACCAAATGTTCTGAAAAAAGTATTCGAAGTAATTTAAAAATTGACCATCCACAAAGATTTAGGTTTTTTGATGGAAGTTTTATTGGATTAAAAAATGTTAAATACAAAAAAAGTGAGATTAATTTTCAGAAAATGAGAAGGATACCAATTATTAAAATTAAATTTTTACTTAATGATTTATCTTATCCCATCAATTATTTGAAAATTATTGGAATTCTCAATAGGAAATTCAAATTTAATTCTCTTCAATCAAAGATAATTTTAGAAAGATTTATTCGAGATGGTTTTATAAAAATAACAAAGGATAATTATTGTAATTATATGAAGATATGAAAATACTTGTTATGGAATCAAAAAAAGAATTAAGAAAACTATGCCATTTTTTATTGAAAAGATATTATTTATGATTAATATAAATTATATCACTATTGTCCGATATAAAAATATTATTAATAAGACATAGTATTATTTTTCAGAGAGTTCCCCTTTTTTAAGGGGGAATTATTTTCGGACAACAATGAAATTATATAAAAATCAAAATTCAAAATGTCTCAATCATTGTATTTCGTTTTCACCTCGAATTGAACAAGGACAGGGCAGTGGTCTGAGACTTTTTCTATCTCTGATTCACTCATAGAACTGAAAAAATCATATAGTCTTAGACTACCTAAGACATATCTTTTTGAAGCATCATCCGATGCAATAATGTGGTCAATTCCATTCAGAATTGGAAATTTACAGCTTTTCAAATCATGGGTAATGAAGTTGAGATGCGGATTTTCTGCAATAGAAGTTAATGTGGGATTAGTTACTCTATTTGGATAATCATTGAAATCACCAAGTATAATTATATCCTTTTCGGTTTTGAGTGAAAGAATTGAATCAGCCCAGAATGAAATAATACCAGATTGTTGCTTTCTTAATTTCCTGCTGTATTGTTCGAGTTCGGCAGTCGAATCATATCGGGATGTTGATTTAAGATGTACGACAAGCATTATAAAATCGAAATTACCTTTACGAACTTTGGCAATTAGTCCTGGCCTTGTTTTATAAGGTTCGACAATCAGTGGAGTATATTCACTTTCTTCAGAAACTTCAATGCCTTTTTTATAAATAACGCAGGGATTCTGATTTCCTCCATTAGTTCCAATGAAGGATTCATAATCCGGTAAATATTTCAGTAATTTGTTGATTGCAGCATCATTTTCAATTTCCTGTAATCCCATGATGTCGGGATTTAATTGTGATATAATATCTGCAATTCTTTGCAAATCTGCATCCGTTCTTGGTAATTCATCATCAATCCCGTCTCCCAGCCATGAGATATTGAATGTTGCGATTGAGATTGTGTCGGGATTATTCGATGCATTTCCATTCTGCTCGCAAGCCGAAAAGAAAAAGAAAGGTAGGAGTAATATGCTGTGTATTAATTTCATTTCAACATTAATAAGACTGTTGATGATAATGTGTAAGGAGTAACTCCTGACACGGTTTTTTTTAACATTAGTTTTACATTCATACTTTGCGAACTTTGTGCTTAACTTAGTGAACTTTGTGTTAAAATTATTTACACCTTCTTTAATCAAAGAAATCCACCGCCTATGGCGGTGGTATGACCACTTGGCTTTGCCGCCAACTTTTTGTAAGTTAGAGTATGGGTAAATATAAGAAAT
>MHAY01000077.1 GCA_001804705.1 Ignavibacteria bacterium RIFOXYC2_FULL_35_21 | reverse complement strand
AATACAAATATAATAAAAATATCTATCTTATGTTAACACTCTCAGATATATATTATTAACTTCATTTCTCATTCCTCCTTCCTTTCAATTGATTTATTTAATAAAATATTATTAATTTTAACCAAATAAGTAAAAGTACTTGAACTTGCATTAATATTAATTAAATTGAAAAGTAATATAAGAGATATAAATAAAAAAGTCTTCATATTAATCACCCTTATTATTAATAAAAAATTAAATGAGAATCGGGATTAAGTATGTATTTATTATATAATATTATTGAAATTAAACCAATTTTATTATTATTATTTTTTCTTTTAACTTTTGTTTGTATAATAAAACAATATGTATTAATTTTAATAATTTGAATTATCGAATCATTTTTTAAATTTCCATAATATTCTTTAGTCTTTGGATTATAAAAATATGTAATTTCAAATGTATCACTAACGGATAATCCAGAACTAATTCGCTCTACTGTAATATCATTTATGGATCTCGGTAAATCAATAGTGTCATATACCGGTAAATCATTTTTAAAGATATCAACCCCAATAGTTAATGTATCATCTTGATTAATGGGATTTGGGTACATATATTCAAATACAGCAAAAAATGGAGGTTGTACGACTGGTCCAATATCCATTGTTTCTTCACAAGAATTTAAGGAAATAAAAAAAATTATCATTAAACATTTAATTGAAATATAAAAACCAAATTTTTTTATTAAATAAAAAGTATTCATTTTTTCTTTCCTTTTTTAATTTGTTTAATTTCTTTTTTCAATTCAATAACGTATAATGTCAACTCTTCTATTTTCTTAAGAAGTTTGCCTTGCATTTCTCCAAGTTGAATGCCGTTTGCCTCTACCTCAGTGGCAGAAGGAATATCCGGTAAATGTTTGTTTTGTTTAATATAATTTTCAAGTTCATCAAGTGTTGAAAGTTGGTATTCATCCTTTGATATTCGTGCAGAACTGGTTGTAAAATTTAAAAATATGAGTATAAATAATAACAAGCAAAGAAAAAACTTTGTTTTCATATTTTTACTTATAAAATTATTTAAGAAAATTTATATAAGTTAAAAATTATCTTTTTATATATACAATGACACCTGAAACAATAAAAAGTTACAAAAAAAATTAAAATAATTTAAAAAGTGTCCTTTATCTATTAGTAATAACACAAAAAATCGTAAAATGTTTCAGTGGAGAAAAAATATATTTTCAATTAATAAAAGAGTAATTTATCTTTTATAATTTGTGCTTGTATTTAATCTTTTTAGAATTTAAAATTTTTTATAATAATTCCAAAGCACTAGGGCAGATTTTGAATCTGCCCCTACATTTTACATTTTCATTTTAATTCAGCATTTTTTACTTGCTTGCCACCGAAAGCACCTTCGTAGCCTCAACCAACCTGATGAATTCTGCTCTGTAACCTTCCCTGTCCTGTCCCCTCGCACCTTTTGCGAGTTTGATTACTCCATCATAAGTTGATGTTCCCGCAAATTTTGATTTCCTCAATAACATTGAGTATTCTACTACTGCAGAGGAAAATCTGAAATTTTCGGATGATTGGCTCAATTTATTATCTGCATTTTTCAATGTATTTACAATTAATTTGCTTTGAGTTCCATCAGGGTCTTTGTACCTGAATTTCACTGTTGCAATTTCATCGGTATTGTATGAAGTATTATTGACATTTGAAGATTGATATTTTAACGGGTCAACTTTATTTGAACCGTTTTCTTTATCGCTACTAGCAGGAACAATTTCATACAATGCTGTTACTGTGTGCCCTGAACCAAGTTCGCCTGCATCCTTCTTATCATTATTGAAATCTTCCTTATTCAGCAATCGGTTCTCATAACCGATTAGACGATATTCCTTAACAAGTGCAGGATTAAATTCTATCTGGATTTTTACATCCTTGGCAATAGTAAAAAGAGTCCCGCCAAGCTCATTGACAAACACTTTCTTTGCTTCGAGTATATTATCAATATAAGCATAGTTGCCATTCCCCTTATCAGCCAGTTTTTCCATTTTAGAATCTTTGTAATTCCCCATTCCGAAGCCGAGAACGGTAAGATATATTCCATCATCTCTTCTGTCTTCAATCATTCTTGTAAGTTCCCCATCGCTTGATACACCGACATTGAAATCACCATCGGTTGCAAGTATGACCCTGTTGTTTCCACCTTTAATCAAATTTTTCTTTGCAACTTCATAAGCTAATTTAATACCCTCTGCTCCTGCTGTACTTCCACCTGCTTCCAGTTTTTCAATTGCATCAATAATTTCATTCTTCTTGCTTCCCGGAGTTGAATTGAGAACAAGGCCTGCCGCACCCGCATATACAACGATGGCAACCTTATCTTGGGGTCTCAGTTGTTCAATTAATAGTCTTAAAGCCGATTTCACTAAAGGCAGTTTATTATAAACATTCATAGAGCCTGATACATCAATCAGGAAAACAAGATTTCCGGGTGGGATATTTTCGAGTGGAACTTTTTTCCCCTGCAAACCAATGTGAATCAGTTTATGACTTGTGTTCCAGGGGCAATCAGCTATTTCAGAATAAATTGCAAATGGAACATCATTTTGGGGCTCAGGATAATCATAAGTGAAATAATTTATCAATTCCTCAGTTCTGACTGCATCTTCGGGAGGCAGACTGCCACTATTTATAATTCTTCTCACATTGCTGTATGAAGCCTTATCAACATCAATCGAAAAAGTTGATAGCGGGTCAGAAATCGCTTCCTTAAATTCATTATCATATATTCTGTCGTAGGCTTCGGTATTGAAATATCCCTGTTGATATGGAGCAGGAGCATAACTGCTTTTACACCCATACCCGCCAGTAAATTGATTTCCGACATCAATACCATTTACAGAAATAACACCTTCACGAGCAACTTGAGTTATACCTTCATCTGATATTTTTCTTTTTGTACCGATCTCTGTATTATTAACAATTAACTTTTTTCCAAGAACATCAACTGATTTTGTTTCAACTTTTCCTGATATTAGTTTCACAGTTATTTCAGATGTTTCTTCTGCGGTTATCCTTATTGTAGTTGAATATTTCTCATATCCGACAGCAGTAATAATTAATTTATATGTACCAACAGGTACATTTTGAATTATGAAACTACCATCTTTATTCTTAATATAAGTTCCTCTGGATGTACCTTCAACCCTGACTGTTGCCCCGATTACCGGATTCCCTTTTTCATCGAGAACAACACCTTTAATTATTCCAAATGAACTTGCACTAATTAGCAAGGCTATGAATGCTAATGCGACGAGAGCTATCAGAATCTTTTTCATTTTCATACTCCTTCAAACAATCAATAATTTATAATAAGGCTGTAATACAACCCGTTTATTTATTGAATGTAGAGTAGGCGCCAGTTACATTCTATATATAAAAACACATCAATTGAGAAAAAAGTTACAAGTGATATGAAAATTGTTTTTCTTTTTTTCATGTTAGGTAACTAACAAATTTGGTAACCCATCACGTTCAACTCCTCCGGAGTTGGTTTTTTGTAATGTGATGTCATTGTTACAGATGTTTAACTCCTTCGGAGTTAGCCCAAAGGATTAATTACAATCCCAGAGGGATTGAATGTCTGTAACAAATATAACCTGCAATAGAAAACAAATCCCATAGGGATTGAACATCTAAATCTGCAGATAATAATTATTGTGTATTACGAGCTTTTAATTTATCTTCTTTTGATTTGGAAAAATTATTTTCATGAAGTACTCACCGGTTTCGGATAATAGGATTCCGAATAAAAGTATAGCTGCACCAATAAACTCGATAGCATTCATGAACTCATTTAAAAATAAGAAAGCAAGGTATGATGCTATAACAGGCTCGAGAGAAAAAATCAGTGCGGCTTTTACGGGTGTAGTATATCTTTGGACGCTGGTATGTATAATAGTCAGGAAAAATGATGCTAAAATAGCGTTATATAATAATGAATATAATAATCCTTTATCGAAGACTAAAAATATGTTTGATGATTCAAATGCAAGAAAATAAACTAATGCCAAAGGCAAAGCCGCTACAAATTGAAAAATGACAAGCAAGCTTGTTTCCTTAAAATCGCTTTTCCCTTTGGTGAAGACATCCATATAAGTTATGTAAAATGCCCAGAAAAATGTTGAAAGAAGAGTAAGGAAATCTCCTATATTTATGTTGTAAAAATCAGGTTGTGTAAATAACCATAATCCTGCTGTAACAATAATTACTCCGCTAATTTGCCAATAGCTGATTTTTCTTTTTTCAACAAACCAAAATACAATCGGGGTTAATACAACAGAAACACCTGTTATAAATGCAGATTTAGAAACAGTAGTATATTTTAAGCCGAGAGTTTGTAAAAGGAATCCTCCGCCGAGAAATAATCCTAATATTATACCACTGATGAAAGTTTGACGGTTTAATACCTTAAAATTTTTCCTGAAAACAATCAAACATATTGTCAGAGCAATTGAATACCTGATTATAACATATAAAGCCGGTGATGTATATTGAAGGCCGATTTTAGTAAATAAAAAAGTCCCTCCCCAAATAAATGTCATTAAAAGTAAGAATAATTCTGCTTTCCAGGCTTTCAAATCAACCTCAATTAATTCTAAATACGAGATGTATTAATACCTACCCCCAAAGCTAAATCAGGAAGTTATTTGGGTGTGCTGTTTGAATTAGTTCCTTCATGAAGTAATTCGGCTTCTTTCTTTTTCTGGGCTTCCTTCAGCTTTGCTTCTCTTGCTTTAATTTCTTTCAGTTCTTTCTGACGGCGAAGAACGTTGTAATTAACAGTTACAATCAATTTAACACCTGGCCTGATGATACCTCTTTCTCTCAATGTATCCTCGGCATGAACATACCTTTGTCTATTTCTTAGACTGCCCCGGCTACCTTCGGGAATCTGGCACATAGGAATAAGGGCTTCTTCGACAGCCATAGGGTCTTCAGGTAATGACAAAATACTATCTTTATTCGATTTTAAATCCAGCCATGGCCCACCTTTTGTACGTGCAAAGTCAAAATGGTCAATCAAAACAACAGGAGTCCCGGACAATGGTATTTTCTTTCCTTTTTCATCTTTTTTAAATCCTTCACCCCAATAAAATAGCCACTTTGCATCGTCCATGAACTGACGGCAGCAGGAATGTGATACAGGCCTGCCCGGCATCATAAACTGATGGAAAGCGCTACCGGCTTCCGAATGAAAATTGAAATTAAAAGGCATTACCCATTCACTGTCGAGGGAGGAACGGTGAACTGCTTCCTTCCATTCAAGGGCATACCTGCCGGGATATGTCTGGGTCCTTTCTTTGCCTGTATTTGAAGCTGAAAACCTCACCAGTTCTCCATATTCATAACATGCATATGCCTGGTATTTGTTCGATACCATTATGATTTTTTTTAAATCTTTCGCACCGGGATAGTATTGCGGAAAGCAGGAATATGCAAACATGTTTTCAATAATAGTATCAGGTACAACGATTGTCTGGCCAACAGCGAAGAACCTAAGTTCTTTCCTGTTTAATGTCGCTAATACTTTAAGATTTGGAAATTCTGTATTCGGATTTTTTATCTTATTAAATATCTCCTGAAGATGTGCTTTGTCTCTTATTACAACCTGTGTGTAATTTATTTGGGGAAATGTATCATGTTCGGCTATCTCTTTTTCAATATCGGCTTTTCTTATTGAATCAAGCTGTTCTTTGGTTAAAGGGATTTCGATAGTCTCTTCTTTTTTTTCACAACTTATAAATAAAATAAATGCAATAAGAGACGGTAATAAAATTACCTTTATTCTTGAAATTCTTTTCATTTATTTTTTTCTAACCAATCTTCAACAATCATAATTCAGAATAAAAAATTCAGAATTAAAACAGAAGTTTTCCAGCTTTCATTACCATTTCATCGTCAAAGAAAACTGTAGGTTCTTTTATTAAACCATCAATATGACTTTGAACTGATATGATTCCACCCATGGACATATTATTACCAAATGCCATGTGGACTGTCCCCAACACTTTTTCATCTTCGAGAATATCGCCTGTAAGTTTGGCTTTATAATTAGTGCCAATACCAAATTCTGCAACAGCCTTAGCATCCCTGAAACCAACTTTACCAAGAAGTTCTTCAAAATCCTTAGCTTCGGATTTACCTTCAATTTTTTCTATGTATCCGTTTTTTAATTGAACCTTTATTGGGTTTCTCAATAAACCAATACCTGCAATTGAACCATCAAACACAACAGTGCCGTTGGTTTTTTCTTCCCAGGGTGCAAGGTAAACTTCACCTGAAGGAAGATTTCCACTCTCGCCAATATTTCGCAGAACACCTGTCGATGATAAAATTTTTCTCTTTGAGATTGGAAGTGTAACGTTTGTACCAAGTGAAGTTTCAATGCGAATTTGTTTGACTTTCTTCAATCGTTCAGCAACTTTGTTGGTGAGTTCAACTATTTGTTCGTGGTCGGCATTCATGCACCTGACCATGGTACTGACAGTTATCCCGGGCATAGTAGCAACCCTGACACCAAGCTTAGAAGCATCTCTTCTGGCTTTTGTGTGTGTAATAGATTTTGAAGTGGGACAAATCACCGCATCAACCTGCTGCATCATTTGGGCTATGGATTCAGGAGGTTCCTGCCCGTTAAATTCTCTTTGTTTCATTTCCACATACATTGCTTCCGTACACAGTTTTTTGCCACATTCATATAGTATTATGCCGATTTCTCTTAATCCTTCGTCGCATACAACCAGTAAAGATTCTTCCTCGGCTAATCCGAGGTATTCTTTCAACGCAATTGTAGCTGCATTCCTAAGTCTAACACTCCCTGCCATAATATTTCTCTTGTTGTTAAAAAAAAAGATTTTAATTAAATGTCTTCTTATACCTCAGTATCAATAAAATAATTGAAAAGCTAAAATCAAGGTTTTATCTTAAGAAGATGCACTGCCTTCGTGCAATGTTACAATATTATGAAATTTGAAAATTAAATTCGCTTAAAATTATAAAATCTTAACGAAATCAGGAAAAAATATTTTTATTATTAATCTGTTTATTTTTTTTGAAATTACTTTTTTTTATTATGCTACTTTACCAATATACAGAATATTCCATTAACTTATTCTTTTTTTAATTTCGGAAATTCAAGCCCATGACTGTTGGGGCCTAACTCATTTCTCCAAAGCAAAAACGAGAATAATAAACCAAAAAATCCGAGTGAAGAAAACAACCACATCCCTGCCGTATAAGCATGAGTCATATCGTTAACCATTCCTATTAATACATTCATACCCCATAAGCCAATGTTTTGAATCATAGTCATCAAGCCATAAGCAGTGCCAAGCTTAGAATGTTTGACTATCAATGCCACAGAGGGCCACATAACAGCAGGGATAAGTGAAAAAGCTATACCCATCATTGACATAGGAATAATAAGGTAAACAGGAATACTTGAATGTATGTCCATGAAACCAATATTTAGATTTATAAAGCCAGTAAGGCCAAGCGGAGTCGCTATATCCAGCTTATATGCCATAATAAGATAAACCGGTATGATTAGCAATGAACCAAACATCATCAGCAATGAACGTTTGCCTATTTTATCGGCTAATAAACCGAATAATGGTGTGCAGAACATTGCCGCTAAGGTCAGGATTGAAGAAAGATTACCACCGACTTCACGGGATGTGCCATGTACTTCCTGGAAGAATTTAATTGCAAATGTCTGGAATGGGAACATGGCTGAATAGAAAGTAACACATAGTAGTGTGATGAACCAGAATGACCTTCCGAATGAAAATAATTCTTTGAATACCACTTTATCCTGACCGCCTTCTTTTTCCAGGTTATATCTTTTATCACAGTATTGGTCAACGAAATAAAAAACAATTAGACAAAAGACAGAGAACACACCTGCTCCTACCGTTATCCACAAGGGGCCATCCCAACTGCTGTAAAACGATTTGCCCCATGTCGGAGAATTAAGTGCGAGAAAAGAACCAAGCCGGGCTACAGTTAGGTTTAATCCGAATGCAAAAGAAAGTTCTTTGCCTTTGAACCAGCGGGCTATTATTGTTGTGATTGCTACAATCATTGATTCGGCACCCAAACCGAATATTAAACGGCCGGCAGCCATAGTATATAAGTTGCCTTTGAGTGCAGTAACAAAAGCACCGAACATTACTAAAACAGTAAAAATCAGTGCGGCTTTTTTGGTGCCGATTCGGTCAATTATCATACCGCCAATCAGCACCATAATTATATTCGGAAAACTGTAAATCCCCTGGAGCAAACCTATGTCCGAATCTGAAAAATGCAGGTCTTTCGCCAGCAGGTCGGCTAATGGGCTGATGCTGTCATATATATAATAATTGCCGAACATGGCAAAAGATATTATGACAAGAACAGACCAGCGAAACAGGGCAGGTACTTCTCTTTTAAAATCTATAGCTTGTGTCATAAATTTCTTTCAATTTTTTGCAAGAAGCCCGAAGTCAGAAGAAGGAAGTTTATCATTCATTCATTGTGGGCTTTATTTTGTCTCTAAAAGCAACCATCATATTCATTAGATTAAATGCAAATTCGTAATGCTCGTTAAATTCTTCTTTAGAAATATATTTTCTATTTAATGCTTTATATATGCAAGTTACTACTTCTGCCAGAGAACGAATTGCGTAACCAATGAATTTTTTATATTCCAATTCAGATTGCCCAATGGAACCTTCTGAAATATTCAATGCAACAGAATCAACTGCTCTGCGTATCTGGGAAGTAAGATTGTACATTTCATCCTTGGGGAATTTGAGAGATAACTTAAAAATGTTTTCTCCATATTCCATTGCCTTTTGCCAGATAATTAATTTTTCAAATTTAAATTTCATTCATTATCTTAAAAATACTTCCCTTTATCTTTTCTTCCGTCTTCCGGCTTCCGTCTTCCGGCTTCCGTCTTCCGGCTTCCGTCTTCCGTCTTCCGTCTTCCGGCTTCCGTCTTCCGGCTTCCGTCTTCCGGCTTCCGGCTTCCGTCTTCCGGCTTCCGTCTTCCGGCTTCCAGCTTCGTGCTTCCAACTTCCGGCTTCCAGCTTCCGACTTCCTATTTTGCAGGAATATTTTTCACTATTTCAACCAGCAATTCCCAGCATTTCTTTGTCGTAGAAATCTGTACCATCTCTGCAGGTGAATGAACATCTTTCAGGTTTGGGCCAAATGAAAGCATATCCATTCCTAGATATTTTTCAGCAATCAATCCTGTTTCGAGACCTGCGTGAATTGCCTGAACTATTGCTTCTTTGCCATACATTCTCTTATAAATTGCAGTAGCTTCTTTCAGGATAGGCGAATTTATATTCGGCTGCCATGCAGGATATCCGTCACCATGAGTTACTTTTGCTCCACCAAGTTCCAGGACATATCTCACCATTGCCGCTATGTCAACACTCTCGCTGGCTACTGAACTTCTCTGGCTTGTCAGAACATATACATTTTTGTCTCTCGTTTCGACAACGGCAAAATTGGTAGAAGTTTGCACAAGGTCTTTCATGTCCGGGCTCATCCTGATTACACCATGTGGCATAGCATAGAATGATTTTAATAATGCAGCTTGAAAACCCTTAGTCATTACCTTTTCAGGTTTCTGAGTTTTCTTTGCTGATATATTAATACTCGGTTCCTTTGTCAGATACTCTTCATGGAGAATTTTATCGAATTTTTTCACTTCCTTAAGAAATGCTTTTTCTTTTGCTCTTGAAACAAGTACAACGGCAAACGCTTCACGGGGAATTGCATTATGTTTATTTCCACCGTTCATGCTTGACAACTTGACATCGAACATTTCGGTAAGGTTCATCAACACTCTTGTCATCAGCTTAAGAGAATTTGCCCTGCCGTCATGGATTTCAATACCTGAATGTCCGCCACGCATCCCTTTAAGAACAATCTCATAAGGAATTGTATTGGCAGGATATTTATCCTTTTTGTAATTAAATAAAGCAGAGGTATTCTGTCCTCCTGCACAACCAATCGTAAATGTTCCGTCTTCTTCTGAATCGAGATTAATCAGGATTTCTGCTTTCAACATTCCTTTACCAAGCTGAATGGCACCTGTTAATCCTGTTTCCTCATCAACCGTTAAAAGTAATTCAAGTGGAGGATGAGGAATATCGGTTGAAGTCATTAATGCCATTCCCATAGAAACACCAATACCGTTATCAGCACCAAGTGTTGTGCCTTTTGCTTTTACCCAGTCGCCGTCAATCCAGGGTTGAATCGGGTCTTTATCGAAATCGAATTTTACATCATTGTTCTTTTCGCAGACCATATCAATATGCCCCTGGATGGCAATCGGCTTACGGTTTTCCATACCTTTGGTTGCAGGTTTGCGGACAATTATATTGCCAGCTTTGTCTCTCTTTGTTTCAAACTTATTTTCTTTTGCCCAGCCCATCATATAGGCGGCAATCTTTTCTTCTTTTTTGGAAGGACGAGGATATTGGCAGATTTCCTCGAAGTAATTCCATACTGCTTTTGGCTCGAGATGCCCAAGTATTTTTCCCATTGTTATTTCCTTTCAATCTCTTTAAATGAAATAAAACCGTTTTTATACAATTGTGTTAAAAATGTTGTCAATCTTCCAAGGACAGGCTGAATCCTGTCTCCGAATTTTTCATTTAATTTATCAGCAATTAATTCAACTTTGTTCTCGCCATTCATCAACAACCATGTTTCCGAGCCGAACTCATCGAGATTGGCTTTGATATATGGTGAACGGCTTCTTGGTACAAGAAAATCCCTGAGAAATTCATTTTTGAATTTCGGTACAAGAACGTCAATCAATTTACTTTCGTTTAATTCATGTTCATAGTTCCTGAGAGGAGTCATCTCCAGATAATTCAATTCTTCTTTTTCTTTAAACAAACCAAACAATATTTTATTCCCGTTCTAAATTACAAAAGAATGCAATTTAATCATAAATTGGTAAATCATTAACCAGAGAATATTGAGTTTTCAATCTAAATTAAAACTGAAAAAATAATTTCTAACTTATACGTTACTGATTTAAATTCTAATAATTAGATTGACAAAGGCAAAAAAAATGAAAAAAATAATTCATTTTATAGTATCTAAGGGCGATGAGCAATATGTTGCCGAATGTATGGAATTACCAATTGTTACTCAAGGCTATACAATTGATGAAACTGTTGGAAATATTAAAGAGTCACTTGCTCTTCACCTCGAAGATGAAAATTTAAATGACCTGCAAATATCGGACTCACCGGCTGTTTCTGTCTTGTTTAATAACTAAAATCTATCAAATTTGATATTAAAAATCCCCCTTTGATAAAGGGGGAAAGCAAAAAATTAATGATGTCCTGTGGGAAAAGTGTTTAAAAGAAAAATAAAAACTAATAATTAGCGTTAACATATATGTTAACCTTGGAGAAAGTTTGAGAATAGTAGAATTCTACAAAACAGAGAATGGTGAATCACCCGTTCAAAAGTTCTTTGATTCTTTAAGTTCAAAGCAAATGCAAAAGACATCATGGGTGCTTATGTTGATAAAAGAGATTCCTCATGTTCCGATTAATTATCTTAAGAAGCTTGTTGGAACTGATGAATTATGGGAATTAAGAATTAATGCTGGTAATACTAAAATAAGAGTTCTGTGTTTTTTCCATAATGGAAAAACAATAGTATTAACTTCAGGATTTATTAAGAAATCTCAGAAAACACCAAAAAATGAAATTGATATGGCAGAAAATAGAAAAAAAGATTATTTAAGGAGACATTACAATGAAAGATGATTTGGATAAATATATCGAAGCAAGGAAAAAAAGAGATACCGAATTTGAAGTAGGATTTGATGAAGGGTATCGGAATTTTAAAATTAACGTTTTACTCAGGCAATTGCGCGAGGAAAATGGCATTTCACAGGAAGAGATAGCAAAACGTCTGCATACTAAAAAGTCAGCAATTTCACGCATTGAGAACCATGCAGAAGACATAAGGCTTTCGACTTTGAACAAATATGTCGAAGCACTTAATAAGAAAATCAGGTTTGAAATAGTTTAATAATCCCCCTGAATCCCCCTTTGATAAAGGGGGAAACCGTAAAAAAAAACCCACTCTGTTTAACAAAGCGGGTTTAATTTTTTATATCTTTTCAATTTTACATTGTCATTGGTGGTGCCGGTTCATCAGGATTTCCTGCATTCTTCATAGGAATACGAACAAGAATGTATCCAACAGCAATGAACACAAGCAAGCTCACATAGAATGGAAGATTTAAGAATGAAGGTATATCAATCTTCACTTTGAAAATTATCAATGCTGCAAATAGTAAGCCTATCAGTGCTTCACCCGCTATCAATCCAGCGGCGAGGAGCACTCCGACATTTTCACTTCTTGCCTTTTGATTATCATTGAATTTTGACCTTGCAGCAAACTTTTCATAGATTCCTTTAATCAAACCACCGACGAAAATTGCAAATGATGTTTCGAGTGGAAGGTACATGCCGACACAAACAAGCATCGGGCTTTTTACCTTAACAAGAATAAAGCCGATTGCCATTATAATACCAACAACAATCAGGGGCCAAGCCATGTCGCCACCGACAATACCGCTCGATATAATAGCCATTAATGACGCTTGTGGTGCGGGATATGATTCACCGCCAAGGCCGGTAACTCCATTAATAAATTGTCCGCCATGGTCCATTATATCTCCCTGATGCAAAAGCCAGAGAGGCCAGAACATTACTGCAGCAGACAAAAGAACGCCGAATAGATCACCTACCTGCATCTTCCAGGGAGTACCGCCAAGGATATGTCCAACTTTCAAATCCTGGAGCATCTCACCTGCTACTGCGGCACCAACACAGACAACCGCCGCCACGCCAAGAACCGCCGCTATACCCTGAGCTCCTTTCATTCCAAGTGCAACCATCAATATTGCAGCAACAATTAATGTAGATATCGTGAGTCCGCTTATCGGATTATTGCTGGAACCGATTAATCCTACAAGATAGCCGGAGACGGCAGAAAAGAAAAATCCTGCAATTATCATTACCAAAGTTGCCACAAGAGCGGCTAAAACATTTTGTGCGTAGTAATTATATATAAAAAATGTAGCAATTCCGGCAAGGAAAATGCCGATGAATACCCATTTAAAATTCATGTCCTTCTGTACTCTGTCTTCAGCTACCTTACCGCTTGTTGCCGCTTTAGAAACATCTCCTATTGCTCGTTTCAATCCTGCAGCAAGGCTTTTTCTCATTCTCCATAAAGTGAACGCTGCACTCATCAACATACCACCTATTGCGATAGGTCTTACTATTGATTTCCAAATGCTGGTAGCAACTCCAATCCATGTTTCATTATTTATAGCGGTGCCATTAGTTGCCATTTCGGCAGAAATTTGAGGTCCAAGAAAATACATAAGCAAAGGGACAAATAATCCCCATGCAAGTAAACCACCGGTAAAGTTTAAAGCGGCAAGATTAGGGCCGATGATGTAACCAACTCCCATATAAGCTGGACTAACACCAGGCGTGCTAAGCAATCCTCCACCGCTGGTAGTTACAGATGTACCATTTGCTAAAGTTATCTTTTTTGATGCAAAACCAATAAAATGTTCCCAACCGGCTGCAAAGAATTTAATTTTAATTAATACTTGAATTAAGCCGCCTATTCCCATTGCCCCAAAGAGAAATTTTGCTCCGCTCTTACCTGTTCTGCCTGCTTTATGGATTTCACCTGCGGCTACTGACTCGGGAAAAGGGAGGTCTTTGTCCTCGACCATTACACGCCGAAGAATTGTAACAAATAAAATTCCAATTACACCACCTACGAGTAAAATAATTGATGTTTCAATATAATATCTGAAACTGCCAAAGTTAGCTCCATCCCAGATTCCTGCAATCATAAAAGCAGGTATGGTGAAAATTGCTCCGGCGGCGACAGATTCGCCAATTGAACCTACTGTTCGGGCAATGTTTTCCTCTAAAATCGAGCCTTTCATTAACCTTAAAACAGCCATTCCGATGACAGCCGCAGGATAGGTTGCAGCTATTGTCATACCCGCTTTCAATCCAAGATAAGCATTTGCCGCCCCAAGAACTACAGCCATAATTAAACCGAGAATTAAAGCCTTCATTGTCATCTCGGGAAGGGAAGTATCCGAAGAAACAAAAGGTACAAACTTTTTCTCTTCCGCCATAATCACTCCTTATTTCTTAAAACAATTATTTTTTATATCCTATTTATTATATCCTGCAAAGATACCAAACGGCATGGAAACCAGAAATTATTTTTTTTGTAGAACTAACAATTTGATATAGAAGTCATTCTTTTATGTTAAATGAATAGCCACTATTTTTAAATAGTGGAAAATATGACTACCGCAATCGGGATTTATCCCATTATAATAACAAGTGACTAAAGTCGTAAACAACACATTAACCTCCACTATCTAAAGATTGTGGCTATTTAAAATAAGATTTTATGCAAGATTCTAACTTGTCTTATGTCTATTTTATAATCACTTTGATGATTCATCAAGAAAATATGCAATTGCTTTTATTCCGTTATAAAAATTATTCAAATCAAAGTTTTCATTCGGTGAATGGATGTTGTCTGTAGGTAATCCAAATCCTATGAAGATTGTGTTAGCTTTCAAAACACTCTGGAATAATTCTGCGACAGGTATCGAGCCTCCTTCACGCATGAAAACAGGTTCCTTGCCGAATGCAAGCTTCAAGGCACGGGATGCTGCCTTAATTGCAGGGTCATTTAAAGGCGTCAGCACCGGCTTTCCTCCTGCCTTTGCAATGACTTCAACTTTAACAGTCGGCGGTGCAATTAATTTCAAATAGAACTCAATCTTATTTGCAATATCTTCAGGCTCCTGATTCGGCACAAGTCTCATGGATATTTTGGCAGATGCTTTTGATGGAATAATTGTCTTCGCTCCCTCCCCTGTATAGCCCCCGACAATGCCATTCAAATCGAGAGAAGGCCTTGCCCATACCCTTTCGAGTGTGCTGTAACCTATTTCTCCAAAAACAGAATTTATACCCAAATCTTCACAATATAATTTTTCATCATAAGGAAGTAATTTAAATGCTTCGCGTTCTTCATCTGTTAATTCAACAATATTATCGTAAAATCCGGGAACTCGAATCCTGCCATATCTGTCCCTAAGTTGAGTTACCATCCAGCAGAGAACATTCAGGGGATTATCAATTCCGCCACCGAATGAACCTGAGTGTACATCCCTATTTGGACCAGTTACAGTAACCTCAGCTAATGTTATTCCCCTTAATCCATAACAAATAGTTGGTAATCCTTCGGTGAACCATTCTGTGTCAGATATGACTGCAGTATCGCAAGAAAGCAGTTTAGCATTCTGAATAATAAAATCATCCAGGTGGCTCTCCATTGCCTCTTCTTCACCTTCAAACAAAATCTTGACGTTAACCGGTAGTTTCCCGTTTGCTTTAAAATGTGATTCGATTGCTTTAACATGGCAGAATAATTGTCCTTTATCATCTGCTGTACCTCTTGCCCAAATTTTACCATTCCTGATTTCAGGTTCAAAAGGCTTTGAAGTCCAGAGTTCAACCGGGTCAACAGGCTGCACATCATAATGCCCGTATATAAGTATAGTTGGAGCATCTTTACATGCCTCAAGCCATTCTCCATAAACTATTGAATGACCGTGTGTAGGTATAATCTTTGTATTTTTTATTCCTGAATTATTTAAGTTATTTACAAGCCATGATGCGCAATTTTCCATATCCGGCTTATGCTCAGACTGACTGCTGATACTCGGGAATTTCAGAAACTCGATTAGTTCATTAAGATGCCTGTTTTTATCTTGTTCGATTATTTCAATATATTTTTGCATATAAAACCTCTGTATTATTTTTTTCTGTCAGCTTATAATCCTTATCCTATATTGTTTTGTTTTTTCCGGTCAGTTGTGAACCTAACCCTACATTGTTATTTTTCCGGTCAGGTTGTGAACCTGGCCCTACATTGTTATTTTTCCGGTCAGGTTGTGAACCTGACCCTACATTTTAATAAATATTTTTTTTATGAAAATAAAAAAATAGGTACATGCAAAATTATTGCATATACCTATGTCAAACAATATTTTACCTATTATTTTGCGGGAGCCGGTTGAATCCCGGCTTTTTCCTCCAAAATTTGTTGAAGAAGTAAAGCTTGTTTTGGATCTGTAGAACCAACAATCCCACTCACAATGACCCATTTATCATTTTCCTTTTTCAATGTTCGCTGAATTCTCAGGAACAAATGGGCTACTTTCTGTCCAATAGTAACATCGAAAGGAATGCCGTAAATAATGGAAGCAAAGGATGCGTTAGGATCCATTTCAATATGGATGTTTGTCATCTCTCCATATTTTTGATTATCGAACAAATTCCACTGTGTCAGGATTTTTTCTTTATAATCATCAAAAGTATTGATGACTTCAGCAGAATCAGTGCCATAGAATCTTACCTCACTGGCTAGAGTTTCGACGAGCCTTGACCAGCTTTTGGCTTCGGAAGCTTCATTGTATTCTTTCATCACTTTTACAATGGCTTGTTTTTCTTTAGAAATCTGGTCCGGAGTAAGTTCTTTCTCTTTTGGTGCACAAGCGACAGCTAAAAATAAAATTGAAATAAGTAGTACAATACTTTTCATAACATAATCCCCTTTGATTAACATTAGTTTTATTTTAAGATAAATTTAACTAATAACCTTGAAAAAAAAAATATTATTCTTTAAAAATTTAAAATAATATTCCAAAATTGTTCTTTTTTTATCATTCAGGCACCTAAATGGCATTTAATTTGAATTATTGATTAAAAAATTATTAATTAAGATACAAAGAATTATGCAAATAACAAATGTAACAAATACCGAAAAAAACCTGAACAGCAGTGCTGAATTAAGCATTGAACAGGTTAGGGATACTGCAAAATCTAGCATTGACAAGAACAAAAAAGAAGGTAATTTAACAAGTTGGCAGAAGGATATTCTCCTTTCAGCTATTGATAAGCTGGAGAATAGTATTCAAATGGATGATATTCACCCGTTGAGCAGAAGAGATGCTGCACCAATTGAAACATACGAAGAGGCTCTGATTGAACTGAATTACGTAAAATCACCAAAATTTGCTCAGGAAGCTTTTGGAGCTCAGGCAAACCTTAATCCTGAAGATGTTATGTATTTATTTACAAGTGAATAGGCATCGAATAATTGATAATTGTTAATTGAAAAATGAAAATTAATTGAACAACCTTGCCTTCGCTGTTTTCTTTTCAGAATAAATTTTTTAATTTAACATTTTACTAAATTCCAATTTGTAAAATAATGGACAGGAATTACCATGAAAACTTCACTGATAATTTTCTTAGTAGCATTTGCTATGATATTTACTCAATGTAAAAAGATGGATAATATGGAGGTCTCTCAAATGAGTGCAATTGACAATACAACTATTGATAACACAATTAAAGAATTGCTTAATAAATACGGCAATAAGAATGAATTTAGAATTGAGCATGGAGTGAAACAAGCCGCTTCGCTATGGGTGCAAGCTGATGGCTCACCTGAAGAGTTCAAAAAATTCTGCATCGAATATTTTATTAATACAGATGAAGAACTGGATAAATTATTTAACAGGCTTCAAACCAATTTTGAATACATCAGAGGACTATACAGAAAGCTCGTGCTTGAACTGAATAAACCTCTTGCTCTCGATATTGGTGAGAAATTACCGATAGACCAGGATTTCGGGGCTTATGACCCAACCGCTCATTTTGAGGAAGATTTTTATAAAAATAAAATTGCTTTTCAAATACTTCTGAATTTCCCGTATTATTCATTAGATGATAAAATTAAGCTGGGACCAAACTGGACAAGAAAACAATGGGCTTATGCCCGTATGGCTGACATTTTTAATTCGAGAATACCTGCAGAATTGAATCAGAAGATTTCAAAAAGCCTTACAGATGCTGACTCATACATATCAGAATATAATATTTATATGGGTAATCTGATTGATAAATCAGGTAAAACATATTTTCCGGCAGATATGAAACTCATCAGCCACTGGGGCTTGCGTGATGAACTCAAATCACATTATGGCGAAGCTGACGGAATTGAAAAACAGAAAATGGTTTATGAAGTAATGAAAAGAATTATTTCACAGGAGATACCTGAGAATGTTATAAATAATCAAAGTGTGAAGTGGAATCCAATTGATAATAAAGTTACAAAAGACGGGAAGGAAATTCAGTTTAAGCCTGAACCAAACACAAGATATAAATACCTGCTCGAAAATTTCAAAGCTATGAAGGCAGTTGACCCATACTGCCCTTACTACCCGACCTATATTAAAAGAAAATTTGAACAGGAGTTTGAAATTCCTCAGGAAAAAGTCGAGGAGATGTTTGTTAAATTCATATCATCTCCTACAATGAATAAAGTCGGAGAATTAATCAGCAAAAGACTTGGTAGAAAACTCGAACCGTTCGATATTTGGTATGATGGTTTCAAAGCCAGAAGTTCAATTTCACAGGAACAACTAACTGCAACGACAAAAAGTAAATATCCTACTCGGGAGGCTTTCCAAAAAGAATTACCTGTAATTCTTACTAAACTTGGATTCAATCCCGAAAAAACAGCATTCATATCATCCAAAGTTCAGGTTGACCCTTCAAGAGGTGCCGGGCATGCTTCGGGAGCGGAAATGAAATCCGATATTTCGAATCTGAGAACTCGCGTTGGTAAGGACGGAATGGATTACAAGGGCTATAACATAGCAATACATGAGTTCGGGCATAACGTCGAGCAGACAATTTCACTTCAGGATGTTGATTATTACATGCTGGCTGGTGTTCCGAACACTGCATTTACAGAGGCATGGGCATTCGTGTTTCAGAAAAGAGACCTCGAACTTCTTGGTATAAAAGAAACAAACCCTGATAAAGACTATCTTATGACACTCGATAATTGCTGGTCTTCTTATGAAATCATGGGAGTCTCACTTGTTGACATGGGAGTATGGGATTGGCTCTATGCAAATCCCGATGCTACACCGGAACAATTAAAAGAATCTGTCATAAGAATTGCAAAAGAAGTATGGAATAAATATTATGCTCCGATATTTGGCGTAAAGGACGAGCCTATTCTCGCTATATATTCCCATATGATTGATTATCCCTTATATCTTTCAGCATATCCTATCGGGCACCTGATTGAGTTCCAACTTGAAAAATTTCTCGCCGGAAAGAATCTCGGTACCGAAATGCAAAGAATCATCAAGCAAGGAAGCATTTTACCAGATGAATGGATGAAAGGTGCTGTTGGTAATGTCCTTTCGATAGAGCCAACATTGGAATCAACCGAAGAATCTTTGAAGCATATAAAGTAGAATTTAATGCAAACGTAGGGGCAATTCACGAATTGCCCCTTTAATTTTAACTGTTACCACGTCTCTATAACAAAGGCAATTGATGAAGTAATTATAAATAAAAGATTCAAGTAATTCTATTTTAGTAGTTCCTTAAAATCCGGTATAAGACTCTTAATATCATTCCCAACATTTCTTATATCACCCCGCAAGTCACCGTAATCCTTGTTACCACAATGATAAACAGAAGCAGAGAATAACTTATCATCGTTATTAAAATATTCTATTTGGTCTGATGTGCCACCCGTACAACCTTTATTTTCAATCAGTTTTCCTTTTCTTATTTTATTTTGAAATAATGATTTCTTAATAAATTCAAACTGACTCGAATCAATTTCAAATTCCTTATCATTCAGTATATCTCCGTAACTATCAACTGTAACTTTGATTTTATTTTCCGTAATTAGTATGGTGTAACTGCGGTGGTATTTTGGTGGAACTGAACTGTCATAATAATGGTATATTATTTTTGTAATTGATTCTATTGATTTTTTAAATTGATTTTTTGAAAAACATGTAATATTTATTACTGCAAATAATAAAATCATTATCAGTATGTACTTCTTAATGACATGTTTCATTTTTTGGACTTTAAAATATTAAACATAATTTTTAAAAGAGAAGTTGCACAAAATTAATTCTTCTTCAAATACTTTTTCGGATATTCGTAAAATCTTATCTTTCCTGTATCATCTGAAATTGCAGACCAACTATCATTGTAAAAATCAATGCACAAAACTGCAGCTGTTGGTAAATTATCAACATCCTCATCCGAAAGATAATTTGCAAGTGCTGTTAAATCGGGATTATGCCCGAAAATCATCGCACAATTTTTCGAATCATCTATCTGGCTTAGCATATTCAGAATTTCCTTGGGACCGGTTGTATAAATTATTTCATTTGTGCGAATTGACCTCAGGGAGTATTTTAATTCCTTAGCAAAGATTCTTGCTGTAGTCAGTGCCCTTATAGCAGGACTTGATATTATCAGGTCAGGAAAAATTCCTTTGTCTTTGAGTAGTTTCGCCATATACGGAGCATCTCTTAAACCACGTTCGTTGAGAGGCCTGTCGAAATCAGTCATTTCAGGTTTTTCCCAACTGGATTTTGCGTGCCTGACTAAAATTAGAGTTTTCATTTCGATTTTAATAATAATTCAAATATAAAAAGTCTTTGAGTTAAACTAAGAATTTAACAATATAATGTAATAAATTATAAAAGTCAATTAAATTGTAATTTTCCAACTGTAATAAGAGTGTGTTTAATTCAAATCATTGTAGTGGGACCGAAAATACCTTTTTCTCTGCATCAATCAGTGCTCTCACTTCATCAGCCTGAGTTGGTTTCTTCATTTTTGTATAGGCAGACATAAGCAAAATGCAAATCTGCTCACGAATTTTTTCCCTGTCGTTCTTATCGCTTACCTGGAGCCATGCTCTTTGGTCAAAGTAAGTTCTCAGGTTTCCAATCACCCTTAGAGAATTCCTTGCAGTATCTTTTATTGATTGCTTGATAGCATTCCAAAGCCTTGGAGCAACTTTATAACTAGTATGAACTACTTCTCCGGTTGTTGTATCAATTTCACCGTTATTTTCATTAAAACGCTCGATTCTTTTTTCAAGCTGTGTAATGATTTCCTGATTAGAAAAATCATATACTTTATAATTAAGCATTATTGGAGGCCTGACTTTTACTGTTACTGAAGTGTCATTCTTTGGAAAGCCTTTATTATTGAGTTTATTGATTATATCTTTTGCTTTATCATAAGTTATGTTTGTGTTGATTAAAGCTAATCCCCCTCTTAATAAAATATCACCGAAAAAACCAGTAAGTTTACCGAAATGTTTCAGCAGCATTTGTCTTATGAACTGTCCCTGGTTGTAACATCTCTGATAATCATCTCCACCTAATCCCTTGCGGCTTCTTAGCACTTGAAGTGTTGAATGAGGGTCCTTGAATCCCAGCAGTTCAATTATCCCCATCGCCTGTGAAAAACCAAGCTCGACATAATAATGAATCCTGTCCAATCCTGCCATTCGGGCTACTTCTTCAAAGTATCCCTTCTGGCCTTTAGCATAAAGAATTGTTAATTTGTTTTGGCCACTGGTATCAGGCATGCCGATATCAACAGGTGTATCACGGGGTAATGATGTTATTTCAACTATTCCCTGGTCAATGAGAATCGAAATAACATGATTGGCATCCGCACGCTTCGACCTTGTTCCGAGACGTGCATCAACACCAATAACTGCAATATTTATTCTTCTGCCAGTGAATACACGTCTGACACTCTTGCCGGCTTTATCATCAATCTGATACTCGACACCCAAATCAGATTTCTCACTGACCCGTATAATTCTCTCATTTGTATCCTCGTCGCTGACGATGGCTTTTAGAAAGTTTGTGTCTATGCGTTTTGCTGTGTCTCTTTTATTTGTAATTGTAGAATCCACCGGAACTGAATCGTTATTGTGGCTCCCATTAAATATATCTGGAATAAAAAATATTCCGAATACTATTATTATCGTTACTATTATTAGTATTCCGATGAACCTGCTTTTTTTACTTGAGTCTGACATTTTAAAATTATCAATATTATATTATTTTAATAATTAATAAATTTCAATATTATTACAATGGGCAGATTTAGAATCTGCCCCTACAAATTTATTCTGTATTTTCTTTACTTTTCGCTTCATCCCAAAGTGCATCCATTTCGGCAAGAGTCATGTCACTGAGCAATCTGCCCTGCTCGGCAGCTTTCACTTCAATATACTTGAATCTGCGGATAAATTTATTGCTCGAATTTTGTAATGCTTCCTCTGCAACAACATCTTCAAATCGCGAAGCATTAACTATCGAAAACAAAATATCCCCAAGTTCTTCCTGTGCCTTTTTATGATTATTTTGTTCGAGTTCATATTTCAGTTCAGCCAACTCTTCATCAATCTTTTTCCATGCTTCCTGCTTTTTATTCCAGTCAAATCCGACCTTGGAAGCTTTGAACTGAACTCGCTGGGCACGTAACAATGCCGGCAATGTAGGAGGTACACCATCAAGAATTGAATCCCTGCCTTCCTGCAGTTTCAGGTTCTCCCAATTCCTGAGAACATCCTTTTCGCCGCTTACTTCGACATCTCCAAAAACATGTGGGTGACGGTGAATAAGCTTCTTCTGGATTTTTTTTATTACGTCAATTATTCCGAAAGCATTTCGTTCCTCTGCCATAACGCTGTGCATAATCACATGCAATAGTAAATCGCCGAGTTCCTTGCTAAATTCCTTGTCATCCTTATTGTTGATAGCTTCAATAGTTTCGTAGGTTTCCTCAATCATAAGGTGGGCGATTGACTCGTTAGTCTGATTCCTGTCCCATGGACATTCTTTCCTTAATATTTTAATAATGTCAACCAGAACACCGAACTGCTCATTTATATCATCAGGATTTTTCGCCTGAGGTATTTCTATTTTTTCACTCATCAGAAATTATATATTACAAAAAGTAAAAATTAAACGATTTCAAAAATACGATTAATAATTATTATGACAATAATTTCCGTTATTGACAAAAATTAATTTAAATAAAAAACCTTATAAAATCCTTATTAACCTTAATAACATAAATTGGATCGTCCACATAAACCTTATTAGCTTATTGAATAAAAATCGAGTAAAAATAAAGTAATAAGGTTTGGTATGGGTGCATAAGTTTTGTTACTAAGGTTAAGCGGAAACAGATAAGGTTTGTATGTTAAAAATTTATGTAATTTTGCATTAAGATATATGATAGAAAAAAAGGACATATTGAATTTCATAGCTGAGAACAAGAATTTCTTTCAAAAGGAATTTTGTGTTTCTAAAATCGGAATATTTGGCTCGTATGCCAATGGTACCAATAATGAAAACAGCGATATAGACCTAATCATTGAATTTGAAAATAATACAGAAGACCTCTTCCACAAAAAGCAAGCAATCAAAAACATCTTTAAAAATAAATTCAACCTCGAAGTTGATATTTGCACAAAAAAATACATTAAGCCTGTTTTTAAGAACCTTATTCTTAATGATGTGACTTATGTCTAATAGAGATAATCAAATATTATTAGCAATACTTGAAGCCATAGATAAAATATTTAGTTATGTTCAGAATATTAAAAATATCAAGGAATTCGGTATTAATAATCAGGTACTTGATGCATCATTAATGAATTTTGTTGTTATTGGAGAGTTAGCAAATAAATTGTCTAATGAGTTCAGGAATGAGATAACAACTATAGATTGGTCAGCGATAAAGGGTTTTAGAAATATTATTGCTCATGACTATTTTGGCGTCAATACTGAAGAAGTCTGGCAAATAATTCATAACGAACTGCCAAAATTAAAAAAAGAAATACAAAATATTGTTGACTTAAATGGAAATATCCAACGTCCAATGTTTTAGAATAAAAAGCTATTCTTCTATAATCAGAAGAGTGGCGTATATCAAATTTTATTAATGCACAAGCATTATCTTTTGTGTTCCCCACTGACTTTCAATCATATATTTGATGAAATAAATACCTGTGGGATAATTCTTCAGGTCAACAATCTGCTTGCCGAGAGCTAAATTTTGGTATTTTTCAAGAATTTTTCCTGTTATATCAACTATGTACATTTCATCAACCTGTCCAGTCAACTCGATTATCAGCTCTCCGTTTGTGGGATTCGGATAGCACTTGATTCTGTTAACCAGTTGCTGATAATTTTCTGCTGACGAATCAATTTTATTGTCACCCTGATTGAGTATATTATTATTCGGGTCCAGTCCTGCTAATGCCTTATCGGGATTGCAATCGGGAACTGCCGTGAACTGCCCAATCAACCTAATGAACAAATCATTCAGTAATTCGACATCATATTTATCGGTTGATGGTTTGATGTGCTTATCCCCTACACCGCTTTCATCAGTGAGAAAAACATAAGTGCCGTTTGTTGCAAGTGCGAGAGACCTCATCAGGTATTCTGTGCTTTTATCAATACCACTGCATGTAACCGGAATTATTCTTATACCAAGCATTGAAGCTCTCGCAGTCAACTCCTTGAGCCTGGCTTTAACTTCGGGTGTGCTGTGAGGAGGAGCATCAAGAATCAAAAACATCAACCTTGTCCTTGCTGTCTCACTCCACGATATTTCATTAATCGCACTTTGCAGGGCCAACTCGACAGCTTCAGGAAAATCACCTCCGCCATTTGCTTCCTGAGCATTAATAAAATCAGTCGTTTTTGCAATATCAGGTGACAAATCACTTTTACGGGTAATGTAATCATCCTGCAGGTCGCGATAGAAAATACTTCCGAGATTTATTTTTATATTCTTGAATTTATCTCCAAGCTTTGAAATAATATCCTTCAATTCTGCTTTCAGATATTTGATTTCATCTCCCATTGAGCCTGTAGCATCAACTGCAAATACTATATCAACATTCTCGGGAATACTGCAATAATCCTCCACCCTTACAACATTAATTCCATCGTGAAACTTCTTTATATTCTCAACTTTTGTTTTATTACCCTTATAATCTATCACTATTGACAAACCCTGATTTTCAACCGGGTCATTTGTAAATAAATTTCCCCATAATTCAGCTTTACCTGTATTATCGCTTCTTCCTGTCCAAAGAACATCACCATTTGCTGAAAGAAGCTGAACAGTAGCATCAATTACAGGCATATTGTCGAGTGTAACAAGTTGTACTGTGTATCTTTCATTTGGTTTGAAAATCCATTCCTGCGAATAGTTTTTAAAATCATTATCCGAAATATCTTTCCACAAATCCCATTTACGAAAATCATTGACTTCACCCGATGTAAGCACACCGGCTTTTCCAGTGCCTTCAGATGGAGGTAAAGACGGTTCCACAGCCCTTGTATCATCCAATTTAACTTTTTTTAAATCATATTCAACTGAAGATTCTGCTGTTGACTCATCTTTTGCCATGGTTTTCGCACCCATAATATAAACGGTACCTTCTTCTTTACCACCACCATCCTTTGTCCTTTTTTTAGGTACAGGCAGCAAAGGAGAATCAATACTGGTTTCTATTCCCGATGGTTTCCCTAATTTTCCTCCTACACCAAAAGCATCTTTAGGCCATGATTCTTTTTCATCTTCACTTGTTAAATTTGATGTATTTGGTATTAATTCCATTTTCAATTGAGTTTGAGAACCGGATTCTGCTTTAACTTCCGAAATAATTGTATCAGGCAATACGAAATATGAAAATTTGAGTGAATAATTTCCGGGATTCAAATCGAATTTAAAATTACCATTTCTGTCTGAAATGGATGTTAAAACAGTATCCTTATTAAATGCTGTAATCTGTACACCCGTTAAAGGTTTATTGGTAGTTTTATCCAGCACAGTACCTTTCAAATATGATTTTTCCTTACCCTGAGGATTAAGAAATAAAGCAAACAACAAAAAAAATATTATGGTTCTCATAGCATCACCGAAAAATAAATAAAAATAACTTTTTATATAAAGATGACGAAACAGTTCAAAAAGTTACACGTCTATTGAAAATAATTATTTAACAAATTAACATTAATTTTAATTAAGACTAAATTATCCGTAAATTTTTGTTAAGTTTGTAACCGCTTAATTTAACTTTTGGGGAAAATATGGAAAACAATAATAAATACGCACTGATTCTCGGTTGTTCAGGTGGGTTTGGCAGGGCAACCGCACTTGAATTAGCCGGATTAGGATATAATATATTCGGTGTTCACCTCGATTTCGGCTCAAATAAAAAAAATGCCGAAGAGCTTCATGAACAAATTAAAAAAATGGGTGTTAAGGTAATGTTTTTCAATCTTAATGCTGCAGATGAAAAAAACAGGGATGATGTAATCGAAACAATTAAAACCGCATTAGCTGATGAACCTGATTCATATATTAATGTTTTGATTCATTCACTCGCATTTGGTTCAATCGGACCTTTAATTGCTCCTGTCGAAGCTGACCAGCTTCAGAAAAAGAATCTTGAAATGACCCTGCATGTCATGGCTCACAGTCTTTTATACTGGTCTCAGGATTTGATTCATAATAAATTAATAAGAGAAGGCAGTAAAATCATTACATTAACAAGTGCCGGTTCATCGCGTGCTATGAAAAATTATGGTGCAGTATCTGTTGCCAAAGCCGCCCTCGAATCTTATGTTCGCCAGCTTGCCGTCGAGCTTGCACCTTATAAAATCACTGTTAATGCCCTTTCTCCGGGTGTAACTAATACACAGGCGGTAAAACACATTCCCGGTTATGAAAGCATGTTGGAAGCATCAAAAAGAATAAATCCAAATCAAAGAAACACACTGCCTGAAGATGTATCCAAAGCAATATCATTATTTATAAATGATAAGTCCTATTGGATAACAGGACAAATCATCGCAGTAGATGGTGGAGAGAGTATTGTAAATTCGTTTGAATAATGAATACATTTAATTGGCATATAATAACAAAAGTAAAACCGCTAAATGATTTTAGGGTTAAAATTGAATTTAATGATGGTTCCTCATACATATTAGATATTACACCTTACTTCAAACCGGATAGTATTTTCAATAATCTAAAAGATAAAAATACATTTGAAAAAGTAGAAATAAGAGATGATGGCCGTTCATTAGTATTCCCTGAAGAAATTGACTTATGTGCAGATTCTTTGTGGTTGAAAGCTCACCCAGGTTTAACAGAACCTTATTTGTCGTAACATCGGCGAAAGTATAGTTAATTCGTTTGAGTAAAATATCATTTCAACACAATAAATGGTTTTGAAGTTATTTTTCCATTTGCATTTAGAACTACAAAATATAAACCATCTGGAAGCGAGGATACATTTATCTCAATTTGATTTGTATTAGTTTCAATCTTTCGGCTCAGACTCTCCATTTCCTGTCCATAACTGTTGAATATTTGTAATTCAGTTGTATTGAAAAATTCATCTTTAAATCGAATTATTATTTTGTCTGTTACCTGATTTGGTGATAAAGCAAAACCATTTTCATTTGGATTTAATTCTTCAACATTTGTATAGGGCAACATACCTTTTATCAAATAATAATTGCCATAAACAGCGTAAATATGCCCTGAGTCACTTATTGAAATTGAGGAAATACTTTTATCATTACCGGGTATATTTGGTAGTTCAATGCTATTCCACGAAGAACCGCTATTGCTTGTATACTCTAAACCAGATGAAGTTCCAAGTAAAATAAAATTTTTATAAGGTTCGATCACATTAATTTCAGTTGTAGAATCAATGTTTTTTATCAAATTCCATGTTGTGTCATCTGTTGAAAAATATATACCTATTGGCTCTGTTGAAACTTTCGAATACCCAACTAACTCAGATTTATCTGTTGCTTTAATAATTTCAAATCTTAAATTTGGCTTATTAAATTTGTCTGTTAAGTATTCATAATATATACCACCATATGTTAATTTAAATAGACCATATTCTCTATTACTTATATATACTTCATCACTTTCTTTTTTTATTGTTGCAAAAATTGTTGGTACATCTATTGCCGGTCTATACATCCAATTTGTATCAATATCACTTGATATAAATATACCCCAATTTGAATTACTTATATATAATTTACCTTCACTATTAATATTCAAACAAATATTTTTATCAAAAAAAACCTGCACCACCACCTACCCAATACCAAACTTGACCATAATCACCTGATTTATGCAAACCAGCTGAAGGAGGTATATCAGTATTAGTTTGTGCCGAAATAGGAGCTCCATATAAGGTATCATTATATAATTCGAATATTGAATATTGACCGGTATAAGCATTTTGGTCATGCAATTCCCATGTATTGCCATCATCTAAAGAAAAATAAATTTTATAAATATTTAAGGAATCATAAATTTTTTTCCACCATTGAGTAGCTATAAGATAAGAACCATCTAATTTTTTTACTGCATCAAGTTGATATTGTGAACCTAAGGGTGAATCTATTATTTTAAAATTAAAATCGTCAACTTCCAAAATAAAACAATTTATTAATAAACTTATTATGCATGTAAAATATAATAGTACTTTTTTCATAAAACCTCCTTAAAATATTTGTTTTATAAAATTAACTAAACTTTTCTAAATTTCATTTCCATTTGAAGCATTACAACTGATACTTCTTGTGATTTTGAAATTTGTAAACACGTAAGTATAATTAAAAATAATAAAATAAATTTCTTCATTATTATTCTCCTCTAAAAATTTACAAAAATTAGTTAATTTGCAAATCAGCCTCGGTGCTGATTTATAGCCGTCATTGAGGCAGCAGTAAAAAACTACTGCGGAGCCAACGAGCTTCACCTCGTTGGTTCTTTTTTTTGAAAGATAAAAACTGAAATGTTATTTTTTCTTCATAGTCGCTACTCCTTTATTAGTTCGTGGTTTTGTTATTTAGAAATCTATATTAACAATGAACAATCGAAGTTGGTAATATGCCCTAACTTTTTTTTTTGAAGTTACACGTTTTCAAATTAAAAAAATTATAAATATTTATAATTCCAAATATTCAAAAAAAAATTTTTTTATGCATCCAATTATAGCAACACATCGAACACAATTAATTTCTCCGAAATTTTCCATAAATTAAAAAACATACATATCTTTGTAGTTTATATTTTGAAATCAAAAAATTAGTTTATTTTTAATTGTTAGTTAGGATTCAGGTATGTTTGATTTCACATTTACAGAAGAACAACGCATGTTGCGTGATATGGTCAAAGATTTTGCTACGAATGAGCTTAAACCTCTTGCCGCAAAAATTGACGAAGAAGAAGCTATTCCTCCTCATATTATAAAAAAAATCGGAGAACTTGGTTTGCTTGGTGCTGCATTTCCCGTAGAATACGGCGGCAGCGGTTTTGGTGAGATAGGCTATTGCATTATCCAGGAAAATATCGCAAGAGCCTGCATGTCAACTGCCACAATGATTGGAGCACATGTTTCAATCGGCACTAATTCAATCTTTATCGGAGGCAGCGAAGAATTAAAACAAAAATACATGCCGCAATTAACTTCAGGCGAAAAAATTGCCGCTTTTGCCCTTACGGAGCAAGGGGCAGGCTCAGATGCATTCAATCTTAAAACAAGAGCCGAACTTGACGGAGGCCACTGGGTGCTAAACGGCGAAAAACTTTGGTGCACAAACGGTCCCTTTGCGGATGTGTTCTCTGTCTTTGCAAGAACCAAGCGGGGAATTACAGGTTTCGTCGTCGAAAAAGGTACACCCGGTTTTACACACGGAGCTCCCGAGAAAAAGATGGGAATCAGAGGAAGCAAAACTTCATCGCTTACTTTTGATAATGTCAGGATTCCAAAAGAAAATATTATTGGTGAAGACGGCAGGGGATTTCTAATTGCTATGCACACTCTCGATACGGGTAGATTAGGACTTGGTGCCGCCTGTCTAGGAGGCATGAAAGAATTATTGGAGCTTTCGACTTTGTATGCAAGGGAACGAAAGCAATTCAACGAGCCCATTGCTAACTTCCAGGCTGTTCAGTTTATGCTTGCCGATATTGCAGCGATGATATATGTATCTGAATCCCTCGTTTACAGAACTGCGAACGATTACGATAATAAGACAATGAATCCTCGTCAGGCGGCAATCGTAAAGCTTGTTGTATCCGAACACCTGAGCAAATGTGCAGACCTTGCTATGCAGGTCCATGGAGGAATGGGATTCTCCCGAGAAATGCCGATTGAAAGGTATTACCGAGACTCACGAATCAATAGAATCTTTGAAGGCACTAATGAAATTCAGAAAATAATTATTGCAAAAGATGTGTTAAAGAGAAAAGGAAACATTGAAATAATGTAGAATTCAAAATGTATAATGCATAATGAAATTTTTGTAGGGGCAGTTTTTAAATCTGCCCTTTTTTTTATTTCTATGTCATTCTGAGCAAGGCGAAGAATCTAACTCCATCTATATCAATATATAAGAATCATCACTTTACACAATATCACAACAAAAAAAATAGCCATTAACTATTAAAAATTATTGATTTACGCTAATTAGTCGTTCCTTATAAAGTCATTTTTTATTCAACAACAATGCAAAATAAAATTTTTCTTTTTGAAGAGGAACATAAAACAA
>MHAY01000076.1 GCA_001804705.1 Ignavibacteria bacterium RIFOXYC2_FULL_35_21 | reverse complement strand
TGATAATTATGTGAAGATTGGAGAAGTAGAATATTATTTAGATACAATGAAAAATATTTATTGCGAATTTGCTAATTGGCCATCTATTTCTGGGAGTAATGTAGATGATATAAAAACAAATTATGATTTTAAAATTGAACCTGACGTTTCTCAATCATTCATAAAAATTTTATCAAATAATAATTTGAGAATAAAAAGTATTAAGATATATAACATTCTGGGTGAATTACTTTATTATTATTCTTTTATTGATAATGATATTTTTACTATAAATATTAATAATTATTCGACAGGACTATATATAATTGCAATTAACGAACAAATTTATAAATTTTATGTTTTGAGGTAAAAATGAAAAAAATTGTACTGATTATTATTTTTATTAATAGTGTTGTATTTGCACAGATACCCCAATATACAATTGTTCCACTTACATATCCACCAACAGGACAACTAATAAATCAAGACTCAGCAATAGTCTTTGATACAAGCGGTGTTAGATATCCCTCAGCTAATAGCGATTCAGTGTTTTGGAATAATACAGGTTGGAATTATTATCCTGAAGCACTTGGAAAAGTTTATGCTAAAAAATATTGGGATGTAGGATTTAATGTGCCTGCCATTGTATTAGATTCAGTTAGTGCCGATTCACTCCTTTATGTAACTCATGATGCGATTGATAGCATCAATTACCCAAATATAAAAAATGTCTTTAAACAATTAGAAATAATTTATGGAACATATAGATTACGGAAAGTGCATCCACAAGAAACAATTGGAGAACGTAGTCAATATTTTAGTTTATATTTTGATAATTATGTAAAGATTGGAGAAGTAGAACAATTCTTAGACACAATGGAGCATATTTATTGCGAATTTGCTAATATGCCTTCAATTCAAGGGTATATACCGGATAATGATATTGGAATGATACCAGGCAATTCAATAAAAGATATTTATCTTGATTATGAAGAAGATGTAAATACATTTTATGAACCAAATTATCATAAATTTGGATTTCAGCACCATCTTTATTATGATAAAACACCAATGGCATGGGAAATAACGAAGGGGAAAAATAATGTTGTTATTGGTATGATAGATAATTGGAAGGAAAATTATATTCCAGATAATCCTGATTTGCAAGAAATACATAATATTAATGATTGGTCTCAATCTGCGCATGGCTATTTTTTAAGAATTCAAAATGAAAATTATAACACAAACCCTCCATATAATGATGGCAGTTCTTATGGTGACGGTTTATCTAATCATTCAACTGGGTATTTTACTTATGGACATGGTGTATCAGTCTCAGCCACAGCATTTGCACAAGGAGCTAACGGTAAAATATCTGGAACTTGTCTTAATTGTTCTGGTCTAATATTTTCTGTAACTGATGACCCAGCGATTACTCTAAAACAGGAATCAAATCCTTGGATAGAAGGTACCCCTGAATCGAATAAGAGCTTTTATTATAGATCAGATGATTACCTAGAAACAGATACAGATTTGGAATTGAACGGGAAAAAACGATTAGTATCAGTACTTAATAGCAGTAATACTACCGGTAGTAGAGATGATTATTTTAATATAAGTAAATTAATTAAATCAGGTATTATATATGTTGCAATAGCCTACAATGGTCCTTGGGGGGATAAAGTATATCCAGCAAGTAATGTTTTTGTTAATACTTTTGATCCCTATGACTATGATTCAGATCGTGATAACCAAAATTCTGATCCCGACTTGGATTATAAAGTAATATGTGTTGCAGGAACCGATGATGGTGTTTTAGATTGTAAAAATACACCTCCATATCAATATTTTAAAGGTTTATGGAAGGGTTCTGAAAAATTTGCAGATCGTACTGATGATCCTACTACAGGTTCTAATTGGTCTTTGGATAAAGACAAATTTGATAGAGAGAATAGTATGGAAACAGTAAAAGAAAATAATGTGGAAAAACCAATATTAAAAAGAAGAAATTCTAAAGAAAAAGCTTTTGTAGATATCTGTGCTCCTTTTGAAGTATTAACGGTAACTTCTGGAGGATACCCATTCCTAGAACATGATTACGAAAGATTTTATAAATTTGTAGAAGGTACTTCTTTTTCAGGTCCTCAGGTTTCAGGTATTTGTGCTTTAATGGTATCAATTAATAAATTCTTTAGAATGCCGTACGATGAAAGTAAGGGGACAGTTATTGGTGATGGTTCTTACGTTCAGAGAAAAGCTTATGATATTCTTACTTTTACTTCTGATAAAGTAATGGATGGTTCTACGGATCCTGATCCTGAATATCAACCAGAATATAAAACACAAGATGATGTTTACGAAAATAATGAAAAAATATATGGCGATAAAATCAAACGTTCCTGGGCACAGCGAATGGGGTTTGGCAGAGTTAATGCTTATCGTGCAGTTGCTCATGCGATTGAGAATAAGGGAGCGTATGAATATACTTCATCAACGCCACCATTACCATTTGCAGCAAATGATGGTGGAAATCCACCCGATGCAAGAGGCTATGTTAATGAAGATGGAAAAATGCTGATGCATTTCGGCTCAAAAGTTAAAGAAGGAACAGGTTTGTTTGAAATATCAATATCAAGAGGACCCGACCCTAATAATAATGATGGTATTCTGGATGTTCTCGATTGGGGCGGCTCAAACAAACCTGATGATGCTTTCTTCTATTGGGAACAATATGATGTTAATAATCCTCATAACAATCAAGGGATGACTAAACTCAATAATTCATCTCAGAATGTTATATTAAGTGTTTCTGATAATTGTATCTTGGCAATAGATGGAATACTGTTTTCAGACCAAAATAATAAGCAACATCAAATTCAATGCTTTAATACAACGACTTCACTACCTTCAAACGGTAAAATTCTTACTACAGGATATATGCAAGATGTTCGTTTAAAAGGCAATCTGAAAGTGTCAGATTTATTTATTAAAGGAACAAATAATGAAACGGCAGGACTTTTATTTATTGATGAATATGAAACTGAAAACTTGATATCCGAAATTTATGGACATGTGGTACTATTAGATAATGCATTTCTAACAGTGGATGCATGCACAACGGAAGTTCAGCCTGGAGGTATAATTGAAATGAGTGGCAATAAGGATATTATTGTTCAGAATGGCGGAGTTCTACGTTTGAACGGCGCTACGAGTATAAACGGAACATCACCAAGAAAAATCCTTGTGAAAAGTGGTTCAAAATTAATTGTTAATGAAAATGCTAAAACGGAATTATTAACAAAAGTCGAAGTCGAGGACGGTGGAGAATTTATTATAATGCAGGATGCAGTAGTAAAGCTGAATGAATTTCTTGTGCATATTGGCGGGTCAATTAGTATAGCTCAAGGTTCTTGGGTTAGTTTGAACCAAAATATAATAAATGAATGTAAAGGATTTTTCTCATCAATTGGTACATCAGATAAAAGGATTACAATAAGCGGTCGGGTAATTGATTGTTGCAGGGATATATGTACTGAAGTTGATCAGCCGTCAAAAATCAATTTAACAGGTACACCACCAAATTGGACGAGAAGCCGTTTAACTGTAAATTTTACTGATTTTGATAATGTATTAATAAAAGGGTTAAACATGGCTGTCTCACCGATAATATCTTGCAAATTTTTAGCCAATTCTCATTTAAATAGTTCATCGGGTGCTGCACCAGTACTCTTATATTTAAATAATTGGGATTTGATTGGTAATACACTTGCTAATACTTTTACATTAACAGATTGTGATTTTAGAGATAAGGATTTAGGAATTATTGAATCAGTTCCCGTAACAAATCAAAAATTTATAGGACTTAGGTTAGATTATTTAAAACATGCGGACATATCCTTTTCTCGTTTTAATTGTATGACATATAGTATTTATTATGAGAATTGTAATTATGTATGGATACATGAAAATGAGTATTTCAAAAATTTTGTGAATGGCACTTGTAATTTCGCTTCAAAATCATATATAAATGATAATTATTTCATTTGGGGTAAATATGGAAGTGGATTTGTTAGTTCAATGCCTGGTTCAATTAAATATAACAGATATAATATGACATATCATTGTATTGAAGCTTGGGAATCAGATAAACAGTTTTTATGTTATAATACCTTCAATGAGTGGGCAAGAGGTATTTATTCACATAAGAGTAAATTAATCCTGGGATTAGAGTTTTATCCCTGGGATCCATCTTATTATAGATATGGTAAGAATGAATTTAATTTATTTTGGGATGAGCATTATGTCAAAAGCCCTGATTATATTGATATAGATTTTGACGATGAAGGCAGTATATATTTGTGGGATGGAAGAAACAAATTTGCAATCAACTCGGATTACCATTTAAAAGGGCTTTATGGTCCAATTAGGGTAAGAGGTAACGAGTGGAGGCCTGAATCATTTGGTGTTTGTACTGTAAGAAGTAATGGATTAACTCTTTTAGATGAATTAGAATTATGCAATAGTTCAGGTGATGCATGTGTTGTACCCAGTGATAATCCGGCTATTGTCAATGTTGATACATGTATCGGTATTTATGGTTATCTAGTTGATGGTCATTATGTGTGGAACGTTGGTAAATGGACAGTAGAATCCTTTACTCCCGAGCAATGGCAGGATATAATTGACCAGGCAATTGATTACATAGGAGATTCATTAAATATTAATTGCAAATGTAAAATTCAAATTCTCCACGATTTAATGGAAGCTATTGAGCTAAGTAATGACCAAAGCGAAGAAACGTATCAAAAACTGAGTGATTTATTTGCACATACAAAATATTGGTGCAATAGTAGTGATTTGAGTTATTGGATTATTTTTGGTCTTTTATTTGAATATTTTGATAAGCTTGATGATGCAGATGATATATATTCAGACATCGTTACGAATTACACTACTTTTACTTATGATTCAATAGCTGCTAATTGGCGACTATTAGAATTGAACGCAATAAGAAGTGATACGACTTACGGTGCATTATATGATTCATTAATTTCAATTTATTATAACAGAATACTTGCTGATTTAGATAGATTTCCTTATCAGTACTCTGACACAATGATGCATAAGGATTCAATCCATTATAGACGTCCACAAGATGTGGAATGGAATTTAGAAAGTAGTACTACTCTCGGTCAAAACATTCCAAATCCATTTTCTGATGAAACAGAAATACCATTTTATCTGAAGAAACCTGAGTTTGTCAAACTTGTAGTTTATGATGCTTTTGGTAGAGAAATCGCAGTGCTTGTCAATGAATACAGGCAACCGGGCAAACATTCAGCAATATACAGGTCACCTAATTTATACAATGGTGTTTACTTCTATCGCCTCGAAGCCGGAGGGATAATAGAAACACGGAAAATGCAATTGATAAGATAATGTGACTTGATAATTATAAGTAGGGCATGTAAAAGCAGATTACATGCCCTTTTAATTCTAATTAAATACATAATAGGAACTAATCATATAACACAATCCTAAATAAGTTTTCAAAATAATGTGTTTATGTATGAGTTGGATGAGGTTTATAAGTAGTCGTTCCTTATAAAGTCATTTTTTATTCAACAACAATGCAAAATAAAATTTTTCTTTTTGAAGAGG
>MHAY01000075.1 GCA_001804705.1 Ignavibacteria bacterium RIFOXYC2_FULL_35_21 | reverse complement strand
TGAGTTTGATAAAATTCCATTCAGTTTTCAGAGAATTTAGAAATTACGGGACTATTGCTGCCTGATTTTTTATTATTTTTGTCCGAAGTATTGCTATAATAAATCTATATTATATTTCGTTTTAATTTATTTGATGTACATTGTTTTATAACGGACTCAATTATGAAAAAATTATACGTAATTTTCGCTCTTATAATTTGCCTTTCGCTTAACCTCGAAAGCCAGACAACCGAAAGCAGAAAGGCGAAAAGCCTGCTTGAAGCAATAACCCCGTCGGACAATCTGCCAAAGCCTTTTGTCCGGGTTCATGAATTTATGCGTCAGAGGGCATATCCTTTTGAAGATGTGCCTGAAAATGCAAGAATCAAAGCTATTCAGGAAGCTGGCCGCATGATGCATACGAAAAATGCAACTGCGTTAATACAAGCACAACAGCCTGAGTGGATACCGATTGGCCCTTTTAAAGTAGGCGGCAGAATTAAATCTGTTGCTCCGCATCCAACCAAGAACGGTTGGGTTTACGTAGGTGCGGCTGCTGGGGGTATATGGAGGACAACTGATTATGGAGCTAACTGGACTCCCATTTTCGATTTTGAAAACGGAATCGCATTTGGCTCGATTGCTATTGACCCAAATCATCCCGATACTATGTATGCAGGTACCGGTGAAGCCGTCAGCAGTGCCGGCGGTGGTTTGGGCGGAACACCGATTTACCTTGGTGCAGGATTGTATAAATCAACAGATGCCGGGACAACATGGAACCTAATCGGATTGAGAAATGTCGGTACATTTTCAAAAGTGTTCGTGCATCCCAAAAATTCTAATTTTATTGTTGCCGGCGGCTGTTACAAAGGACAGGGTTTTTATAAGTCAACTGACGCAGGAGCAACCTGGACAAAGACTTTTGACCAGAATGTTACTGATGTAACAATTGACCCAAACGATGAAAATAGAATTTTTATCGGAGTAACAAGCGAAGGTGTTTATTATTCTTCGGATGCGGGTGATACCTGGGAAAAACGAAGTGCCGGATTTGATGCAGGTATGGGCAGGGTATCGGTTCAGCTTGCTCCGTCCAATCCTGAAATACTTTATGCTTTGACAGATATTAGTAATATTGGCACTATATATAAATCAACGAACAGCGGCAGCAGTTGGGCAATAGTTTATCGTGGCCAGGCTACTTTTTTCAATGGCCAGGGCTGGTATGATAATTATATCTGTGTTCATCCTACCAATGAAAACATAGTTCTTGCCGGCGGGATTGATATTTTCAGAACATCAAATGGCGGAACAAACTGGACAAACGTTACCAATGGATATTCAGGCGGCAATGTTCATGTTGACCAGCATCATGCCGAATTTAATCCACTGAATCCCAACATGGTTTATGCAGGTAATGACGGCGGAATGTACAAAAGCTCAAATGCGGGACAGGAATGGGTAGAAATAAATAATAACCTTCAGGTAACTCAATTTTATTCTCTGGCTGTTGACCATTCAAAAGAGAACAGGAACTTTGGAGGTACACAGGACAACGGAACCCTCGGAAATCTTACTCCTGACAACTGGTCCTGGTTAATAGGGGGAGACGGCTTCCGTGTTATCGTTGATTATAACAATCCGAATATATTTTATGGTGAATCTCAGTACGGGAGTTTGAGACGTATTAATTTATCTAATATGACAAGCAAGTCTATCGTATCAGGAATACCGACTAATGATATTGGCCCCTGGGATTCTCCATTTATTATGGACCCCAATAACAATGTCTTATATCATGGGAGGCATGCTATCTATGCAAGCATTGATAAAGGCGATTCATGGGTGGCTATGACAAGTCAGAAAACATATACATTTTCTTCTATCGCCGCATCTCAGGTAAATGAATTAGTAATCTGGGCTGGTACGCAAGTGGGAGAAGTGTTTGTATGCCAGGACGGTGCCGAAAGAGGAGACGACAGTTGGGAAGAGGTATCCGAAAACGGGCTTGCCAACAGATACCTGACCGACATCGAAACCTCGTATGAAAATGCAGGAACTGCTTATGTTACATTTTCGGGATATGGCTCAGGGCATGTATTCAAAACAACCGATTTTGGAAAAAAGTGGGAAAACATAGGCAAAACCTTGCCTGATGCTCCCTGCAATGCTATTGCAATTCATCCTGAAAATGAAAACATACTTTTCGTCGGAACTGACGTGGGTGTATTCGCCACTTATGACGGAGGCAATTCATGGCTTCCCTACGGCAGAGGCTTGCCGAGAAGCCCCGTAATAGATTTAAGCTTCCATCTGAACCGTCTTGTTCTTCCCGATTTAATGCTAAGAGCCGCCACTCACGGAAGGTCGATGTGGGAAGTTACTGTTCCGACAGATATTGTTACCGATATGGCTATTACTTCTCCTGCCGGTGGTGAGGTTTATGTAGGTACAAGCTCGACGGTTATTTCCTGGTACGGATTCACTCAACCGGTTAAAATCGAGTATTCGATTAACGATGGTTCTACATGGAATGAAATTGCTAATGGAGTCGTAGGCAATTATCTCAGGTGGAAAGTTCCAAGTGTTGATGCTTTGCTTTGCAGAATACGTGTCAGTTCGACTGAAAATTCTATCGTCTCCAAAAGTTTTTCAATAAATAAATTGCAAAAAGGCTCTGTGCTTATTTCAGGTGGTGTGAAATACGTACCCTACGGAATTACATATGACGGAATTAGTGGTTTATGGACAACCAGTTTTTACGGGAACAAGCTTTACAAGCTAAACGGAGAAACATTTGCTATTGAAAAATCTTTTCAAATTCAGGGTGACAGCCTTTTCAGCGATTTAACTCTCGACAGAGAGAATGGTATTCTTTACATCCATAAATTGTACAGCACAACTGCAAGCATTGGAGGAAATATATATGTTCTCGATACACTAGGAAATGAAATTAAGTCTTATAAAAGTCCTGCAAAAGGCTATCCTATCGGTTTGGAATTTGTTGATGGAAACCTTATAGCCTGCGACAGGGACGGAAACAGAACTATGTATAAAATTAATCCTGAAGACGGAACCGTAATTTCTCAAAATCCAAATCCATATAACAAAACTTATGGGCCCAGAGGTATCTGCTATGACGGCTCTCAATATTTATATCAGGTCTGTACTTACTTTCCTAGTGGGGGAAGCCTGACAGAAGCAGTTGCTATGAAAATTGATAAGAGCGATTTAAGGACAGGAATTGAAACTATGAATCTTGAATCGAATACCGGAGGAATGATAAATGCACGCGGCATTGATATTGACCCGCGAGATAATAATTTCTGGATTTCCGACTTCAGTGGCAACCTTTATAAGATTGCAGGTTTTAATACGCTTATAGCTGATTTTAAAGCTTCAACTCAATCCGGTAAAGTGCCATTGGATGTGCAGTTCAATGATAACTCCGCAGGAAATATTATTTCATGGTTATGGAATTTTGGTGATGGAGGTACAAGTACAGTAAAAAATCCTTTGCATATATATGAAACTACCGGGAAATTTACTGTAACTTTGACAGTCACAGATGCAATAAAAGGGGATACTACAATTAAACAAAATTATATCTATGTATATGATGATAAACCTATAGCAGCATTTTCGGCTGTGCCTCTTTCGGGAGTTGCCCCGCTTGAAGTTCGGTTCACTAATAACTCAACAGGAAATATAACTTCATGGTTATGGAATTTTGGCGATGGAGGTACAAGTACAGTACAAAATCCTATACACACTTATGATTCTTCCGGTTCATTTACCGTAACTCTTACAGTCTCGGATGGTTCAAATGAAAATACTATCTCAATGACAAATTACATCGTTGTTTATGATATTAAACCGAAAGCAGCATTCACGGCTGCACCTCTTTCCGGAGCTTCCCCACTTGAAGTACAGTTTACAGATAAATCTGAAGGTAATATTATTTCATGGCTCTGGAACTTTGGAAATGGAGACACTTCATTAGAGCAAAATCCAATAATTACTTATCAAGATACCGGCAAATATTCTGTCAGCCTCCAAATCAAAGACAACGCTGATTCTTCAGAAATTACAAAAACGGATTATATAAATGTTTATCCTGCTAATGTTTTAAGAGCTGATTTTTCAGCAGAACCATTAAAAGGAGATATTCCTTTGACTGTACAGTTCACCGACCTTTCAATAAATAATCCAACATCATGGCTTTGGAAATTCGGTGATGACAGTACAAGCTTTGAACAAAATCCTGTTCATGTATATTATACTTACAAAAAATACACTGTTGAACTCACTGTATCAAATGGAGTCGAACAGTCAACAATGAGTAAAGAAGATTATATAATGGCATATCCCCCTAGTGGAGTTGAAGAAAACGGTGCTGTTGAAAAAGATATACTTGATTTAAGAATATTTCCTAATCCCATGGTAGAATTTTCTACCATATCCTTCAAATCATTGATTGATAATGCTAACGTGAAAGTACAAATCAGCGATATGCTCGGAAGAAGCATGGGAACTTATTTCGACGGTACGATGAACAAGGATGAGACACATTATTTCCAGCTTAAAGCCGGAACCCTGTCTTCAGGTGTTTACTATGTAACTGTCTATGTAAACGGCAGGCAGGTAGAGCTAAAGCAGTTGGTGGTGACGCAGTAATCAATTACGAATTACGAATTATGAATTACGAATGGTGGATATATATTTAATAGACCATTGAAAATTAGGAAATTGGAAATCGGAGGAAGGAAGAATGTCATTCAGTGCTTGACATGGAATCCATAGGCAAATCTCAGCATTAAATTTTGAACGTTTTGTTTTTTTCTCAGCGGCTTAGTGGCTCTGAATGAGAATAACCCCATGTTTTAACATTGGGAGGGCAGTTGTTGAGCTATAGCACATCCCCTACCTTAAAAGGTGGTACTAATAAAAAACCCCCTGCCCCCTCTTTTCAAAGGGGGAAAATTAATTCTTCGATAAAATCACTGAAACATTCAGACTACTCCGGTAGCCTAAAAATTATGTTTATGGTATAAATATTGTTAATATTGTTAAGTGTTCTGAATCTTTTACCTGGTTCAGGTTATTATATATTTCAAGATTTTATTGATTTAACCGATAACTGTAATAATAAATAAAATGTTATGGCTGTAAGATTTAACAGGAAACTATCGGAAGAAGAGGAAGCCAAGGTATCAAAAGACCGCTACTTAATAACGTATGCGGATTTGATTACCTTGCTTTTGGGCTTATTTGTTATTCTATATGCCGCCTCGCAGGTTGACGAGGAGAGGTATAAGGAGTTATCGAATGCCTTTTCCGATTATTTCAAATCCACAAAGGAGCAGGTGTTGCAGGGTGGAGGCGGAGTAATGAAGGGCCATAAAAATGCAATACCCGAACCGATTATGCCCAATTCTGGCCCGAAGTCGTTGGAAGAAATTACCAAAGAGGCAGAAAAATCGCTTGGAATGTATCTGCAAAAAGGGCTTATCAGCATAAGGTCTTCGCAGAATGAGCTTGTGCTGGCATTACCTGAACAGCTTTTGTTCAAATCGGGCAAGGCAGAAGTCGAGCCGCAGGGAATACCTGTTCTGGATACAATTGCTAATATAATAAGAGGTGTTGATTTCCAAATAACGGTTGATGGCCACACAGATGATGTGCCAATCAGGACATTCAGGTATGAGTCGAACTGGCATTTGTCTGTTGCACGGGCTATGAATGTGGCATATAAATTAATAACACGCGGAATTAAGCAGGAGAACCTGATTGTTCGCGGTTTCGGCGAACAAATACCCGTAGCCGATAATCTTACAGAAGAGGGCAAGGCACAGAATAGAAGAGTTGAGGTTACGGTTAGCAACCTTCCGGCGAAAACCCTGTCGAAAGAAGGTTATTATGTCAATGAGAAGAAGCCGAAGTGACGGGAATAACCCCGCACTTCGGTCTTAGGAATATTCAAAAGAATTGATAAAATAAGATTAGGCCCACACTACAGTGTGTGGAGAAGACAGGAAGAATGGGTTTTACCCATGTTCTTCCCCAATTTATGATTGGTGTTAATAGAAAAGTGTCAGGTGTAACACCTGACACGGATTAATAACGGGTGTAACACCTGACACGGATTAATAACGGGTATAACACCTGACACGGATTAATAACGGGTGTAACACCTGACACGGATTAATAACGGGTGTAACACCTGACACGGATTAATAAAAAGATAATATATGATGTTTGGAATAGAATAAAAATTTAGTAATTTCGACTAACATTTAAATAAATATAATATAATTATCATAGAAGAAAGTCTGATATGAAAGGAAACGAAGCTTCAGGAGGAAGGACAATAAAGACTCTTCAGTTTGGGGAACTCACATTCGAGGATAAGCACATTTTTCACTTTGAGAACGGGCTTCTCGGTTTCGAGGAGCTTCATGATTTTGTGCTGATTAGCGAGGAAGAAACCTTGCCGTTTAAATGGCTTTTATCTGTTGAAAAGCCTGAAATTGGATTCCCAATGCTCAGCCCTTGGCATATTGACCTCAATTATGACCCGGGCGAAAATTTTAACTTGAAAAAGCTGGTGATTATGTCGGTTATAACACTCGAGGATGAGGCGGGCATAATGACAGCGAATCTCAAGGCACCGGTTGTGCTTGATGTCGAGAACCAGAAAGGGGAGCAGGTGATACTGCCGACTGATAGGTATTCTCCGAATCATGCAATAACACATAAAGAGAAAAAAGAAAATTAATTCGTTATGGATAACGCAATTTGTATAAAGGATTAGTTCAATGCTTGTTTTATCGAGAAAAGTCGGGGATGTAGTTACAATCGGCTCAACGGTAAAAATTACCGTCCTCAGCTATGACAGGGGGATTGTAAGGCTGGGAATCGAAGCTCCCAAGAATATACCTGTCCACAGGAAAGAAGTGTTTGATAAAGTTATCGAAAAGAACCGCAAGGCATCTCAAACAAACCTTTCGTCATTAAAATCGGCTTTATCCAAATCGGGGGTCAATCTTCAAAATGAAATAAAAGAGGAAGTTCAGCCCGAAACGATTAAATTTTCTGCGACAAAGAACGATAATAATAATATAGGAAAGTAGTTTTTTTCGGAACTTTTATTTATTATGGCAGAGTACAGGGCATTAATAATTGACGATGACATCTGGATGCAGAGAATCCTGTCGAAAACTCTTGAGTCTTACGGGTTCAAGACGCTTCTTTCGGCAAACGGGATTGAAGGCATTGCCCTTGCCGTCGAGTATGTCCCCAACCTCATTATTCTCGATATATTGATGCCTGAACTGAGCGGACAGTTGACACTGAAGATTCTGAAAAAGATTAAGATGACAAAGCATATACCAATCCTGATGGTGTCGGCAATGTCGAACACCGAGAACCTGGGATTGGCGGTGAAAGCCGGTGTTGCAGGATTCATTTCCAAGCCATTCACAAGGGCAACCGTGTTTGAAAAGCTGATTACCATTTTCGGCAAGGACAACTTAGATAAAATAGCGGCTGGACAGTTAATCGAGCTTGAAGCCGGCAGGCCTGCACCGGAAAAACCTAAGCCTGCACCCGTCATGCCCCCCCAAGAAACCAAACAGGAAGAGGAATCGAAGGAAATCTTTTTTACCCCGTCTTCACCTAAACCCGTAGTTACAAAGGAACAACTTTTGCAGTCCTACCAGGATGACGAAAGGCGAAGCATTGATTCGATCAAAAAGCTGTTGATGAAAACGAAGAAATAACTCAAATCAAATTTAAGTTTTGAGTGTTGGGTGTTAAGTGTTGAGTTGTGGTTATATAATTGAAAGTCTGTAGGCTGTTAGACTGTTAGGGTGAAGTGGAAAGAGGAGAAACTTATTTTCGTTTCACAGAGTCGCATGGAGTTGCACGGGGTTTTTGTACAGGTAGAGAGGCAAATTGTTAGAACACGGATAACACTGATGGAACTGATTTTCACTGATTTTTTGGTTCACGCAAAGGACGCAAATTGTCTGAACAGCGGATTAAGCAGATTACGCAGATTTATAATGGGTGTGGGGGCTGGGGAATAGGGAATGGGGAAAGCAGTTCACGCAAAGCCGCAAAAGAATCGCTAAGTACGCAAAATAAATTTCATTCGTAATTAGTAATTCATAATTCGTAATTATTTCATGTTCCACGGGTAGTTGTTGCGTTCCACACAGAACTTGCCCGAGGGCTGTGCTTTCAGGTCAACATCAAACTCCAGTACATCTTCTTCAACAGAGCGGTATGGTTCGACAACAACAATCCTGAAAGTCCATGAATCGAGATTTTTTATTTCATAATCAATGTCAAACAAACATTCGCACTTGCATCCGGCTTCCTGCTCTTTTTCATTGATGATAATAGCATCGCTGTTGATTGAAATATCGGCAGTGAGTTTGCCCGGGCAGCAGTTGAAACCAGCGTTTATGTGCTTTAACCTGAGTATGCCGTCATCATTGTCGAAGCTGTACTCGATGCAGTCGAGATTGTCGGGTGTCGTATCGGAAACCGCAATGCCGGTTGTGTTTTTACAGCCTGTATATTTTACTAAGGTTCCGTTTGGATTGCCATTTGACACATCACTTGTTTTTTCGCAGCCTGAGAAAAATGTATAGGACAGTATCAGTAGTGCAAATGCCATTGACCAGAAAACCGATGGAAAATTCATTCGGGGCATATTTTTATCCTCCCTTCAAATACGAATAATCTATAATAATGTTAAAAACGTTTCAATTAATAAAAAAGTTTCAATTATTACTGTCAGGAGTAACTCCTGACATGGTTAATTATAATTTCTTCATGAAATAACTCCCGACTATGGAAATTTAAAAGAACGATTATAACTTCTTAATAAAATAAATCCAAAAAGTATGATTTTGTTTCAATTTTTTTTAGAATAAATTTATTCATATTATTACAATATGAAAAAAAGTGAAATAAGGACAGGAAATTTGAAAATAAGAATGAATCGGAATAAGGCAGGAATGAATAGATTTTTAATGGCGGTGATAACGATTTTCATAAGTATTAATACTTCAATATATTCCCAGGATTCAATGAGCAGTAGAGCCTTCAAGGTATTGAATGACGGATTGAAATCATATCAAATTAATTTGAGTGATATATGGCTTCCAATTGATACGGCTGAAAATAATTATCATTGCCTGAAATTGTTTGATACTTTGTTCGGGAATCCTCTCCGTTCTGTTGATTTGGTAAAAGAGCATGCAAATGAACTGATGAACCTCAATGAGAAAACCTTGGACGCTTATTTTACGAAAGTATTCGACCAGCTTGAATTCAGGAAATATCAGCCTGTTTATTATGAAAATAATCTTTCGACGAAGGAAATTGAAAATGAACTGGGGTTCGGCACCGATACGACGCTGGGAAATGAAGGGGGGCAGTTATTCAGGATGTTTATATCGCCTGTGTTACAGATCAAACAGCTTCTTGCGGATGATTTTCTTTATAAAAAAGGAGTAAGGCTGAATTTTCTGAAAGACAACTATGAAAAAGTTCTTTTGGGTTCTCTTAGCGAGGATTCAAATATCAGTTTCGATTCACTGCAAAAAATAGCAAAAGATTTTTTTATTTACTCGCAGTCGGCAAACCGTTCATTGATGTATTCAAACGGCATATCGCTTTATCAGACATTGCTTAAGCTATCGCAAATCGCAAAAAATAATATTGATATTCTGAATAACAAAATAAAGACAACAATCATTGAAACTCCTTATGGAAGAATAGCCCTCGGCGGAAGCGGGAATGACAGATATGATGGCGATTTCACTGCCATACTCGACATCGGAGGAGATGATTATTACTCATTTGTTAATATAAGAGAGCCAAGCAGTAATACCGTAAAGTTTATAGTAGATTTATCAGGCAATGATTCTTATCAAGGTGGTGATTTCACTTTTGGAGGAACTGCATTTGGTATAAATGTACTAATTGATTTGGAAGGAGATGACACCTATTATTGTGATAATTTTACACTTGGCTGCGGAGTATTTGGTGTTGGAATTTTGCATGATTTATCAGGCAACGATAAGTATACCGGGAAAATGATGACACAGGGTGCTTCATCATTCGGTATTGGTTTATTGTTAGACAATGCCGGAAATGATTATTTTGATATTTCAGGTTTTGGACAGGGACTTGCATTGACAAAAGGTTTTGGGGCGTTGGTAGATAATTTCGGCAAGGATTATTATTATACAGATACTCCTTTTTATCCAAATGACTTATCTGATTCTATACCTTATGTTTCTTTTTCTCAGGGAGCCTCAGTCGGCTACTATCCTTATTCATCGGGTGGTATAGGCCTGCTGGTTGACGGCAGAGGGAATGATAAATATACATCGGGGATTTGTTCACAGGGATTTGGATACTGGTTTGGCCTCGGAGGATTGTATGATTATAATGGATTTGACATGTATAAAACTTATCAATTTGGCCAGGGTTCGGCAATTAACAGCGGTTTTGGTATCCTGCTCGATGAGCAGGGGAATGACGTGTACGAAGCCGAAGGAATGGCTCAGGCTTTTGCAGAAGAAAACAGTTTTGCAGCTCTTCAGGATGATTTTGGAAATGACAGATATAGTGTTTATGGCCAGCCTGACACAATTTTATCTTCATCATTACCTTCTTATTCTTTATTGGTAGATGCTTCGAGCAGTAGTACGTTTGGAAACTATATTTTAATTGATAAGAAGGAATTGGAAAAAGGAGGGGGTTTCAGTAGTTTTTTTAAAGAAGTATTCGATACTTCTACTGCTTATTATAGCACCGCAGCTTTACCCGATGGGAATCCGTCTCATAATATGCGAGACAAATACGGCAGTTATAATCTTTTTATGGCCGATTCTTCAATTAATTCGAATCGTTTATTGAGGGACCATTACAGAGATAAGTACAAATTTCAATTATATGATTTATCTCAATTCGATTTTGAAAGAAGGTTAATATTCATTCAATCAAAATTGGACACTAATTCTTTAGTCGAATTAATTCAAAATAAAACAGGGGAGGAGATTTATTCAAAACTTGTGTCAGGCGGAAATTTAACGGTGGAGAAAATTAATTTTCTTAAAGATAGAATTATTGAAAATCCACCGGCTGTGGAGTTCCTGGCTGACAGATTAAGAACAGAATCGTTATTTGAAAGAAGAATTATTGTTGCTCTTTTATCAGTATTCCAGAAAAAAGGTTCACTTCCGGTAAAGAATTTATTAATTGATTCATGCGAATCGAAAGAATATCAAACAATCAAGATTTGCATGGATTTGATGTCCGAATATAAAATATATGATATAGTCAAACGCATTTCCGAAGTATATAAAAGCAGTTCCTGGATGCTGAGAGCTGAAGCAGCACAAGCAATCGGTAAAATCGGAGCAAATCCCCAGATTGATATTCTCAGGGCATTGATTGAAGACAGCCATCCTTATGTCAGAGCCGCCGCTGCTTATTCGCTCGGAAGATTGATGCCCGATGATGTTTCAAATCGGATTCATTTGTGCTTTTATGATGATTTCTCGATTGTCCGGAATAGAGCTTTTAAGGGATTGACCGAAAATCGCCTGCTTCCTTTTTTGTTCATTGAACAAGTCCTGCAAACGGATTTGCCTATGTCGGTTAAGGGTAAATTTGCTTCAATTATTACCATTTCCAAATATTCAAAAAAAGAAATGAAAATATTTCAGGAAAATTTTTATAATTTACCTGTAAATTTGAGAAGAATAATTTATAAATCAATATATAATTCCGGAAATAAAGCATGGAATAAAAAACTTAAGGATTTCAGGAAAGAAGAGTCAGAGCCGGAATTACAGAATCTGATAGACTGGATAATTGCATCAAAGAAAAAGAAAGGAAAATAATTTTACTATTCTTACTTTAAATAGAATATAAAAAAAGTAAAAATATATTTATTTTTGATTACAACGAATCAAAATTACAACGAATCAAATAGATTATGCCAAATACTAAGAAAAAATTAATCGTGCTGTCCTCACCCAGCGGAGGCGGCAAATCAACGGTAGCGAGATACCTGCTGAGGACTTTTCCCCAGCTTCAGTTCTCGATTTCGGCAACTACCCGCCCCAAGCGTCCAAGAGAGACACATGGGAAGGAGTATTATTTCATGGATATTCCCGAGTTCTTCAGGAAACTTCAGAATAACGAGATGATTGAATCGGAAGAAATTTTCGGGCAATATTACGGAACACTTAAATCTGAGATTGACAAAGCCATCAACCAGGGTAAAATTCTCGTGTTTGATGTTGACGTCAAAGGTGCTTTATCATTAAAGGAGACTTATCCTGAGGAATCGGTTCTGATATTCCTTACACCTGCGGACAAATCGGCTTTGGCAGAAAGGCTGAGAAGGAGGCATACGGAAACCGAGGAGCAAGTGCAGAAGCGTCTAAAAAGGGCGGAGATGGAAATCGGCAAAGCCACAGAATTTGACCATGTCATATTGAATGATGTACTTGTTGATACATTCGAGGAAGTGAAGGCGATAGTCGAGAAATATTTAAAAAGCTGAATTGGTTATACTGTTTCCCTCATCACCCAACCTCTTCTCCCTGAGGGCGAAGAGGGGAATGACAAATAAATTTTATTAATTGGACAGCAAGCGTTAATTTTGCAGTCTCAATTATCGGCGTGTAGCGCAGCCCGGTTAGCGCACTACTTTGGGGTAGTAGGGGTCGGCAGTTCGAATCTGCCCACGCCGACGATGATTAAGCGACATACAATGTTTCCTTATTTTACTATTCCTACCCTCTGTGTTTTTATAATTGTAGGCGTTTTGAGGATTACAAAATAATTACCCTGAGGTAAATCATTTGTATTTATTCTAATTCTTTGCCTACCTAATTCGGGTATGCCATCCAAAAGGGTAATTACAGTTTCTCCAAGAATGTTTGTAAGGAATAATTGTGTTCTTTCTCTTTCGATAAGTTCAAATTCTATTTCTGCTTCGTCTGATGCAGGATTAGGATTAACTAAAAACAATTTTACATTTCCCGAAAAATCCAGTAAGCGTTTGCCACCTTCTTCACATATACCTAATATCTTGAATTTGCCTGACCTTGTTTCAATGTCGTAATCAACAATATTGTTTCCTGCATTATACAAGGTGAATTCAATTAAATCCAATGTCGTTTCAGTTACGGAGCCTAATGCAGCTACGACAGGTACTGATGCTAATTCTGTACTACTACCTATGTCGCCTGAAATATTAATTATTATCGAATCATTGCTAAATGTTGAAATAGATTTTCTGTCTATTGGAGCTAATATTGTCCTCTGGAATCTCACTTTTGACATAAAGTTTGTGGCAATTGCCTGAATACCATCCATTTTCACTTTACTGAAAATCATCTTCAGTTCACGTGTTTCACCTACCTTAGCGGAGTCGTCAGGGATTGTTACCATACCGCCGATGCCTTCACCAAATAGTACAACTGTTGCTGGAGAGCTGGTACCTGCGTAATCGAAACCGATTCCACCCGATGTCCTGCCTCCGTATTTAGGTTTGAACTGTACTGTCAGAGGGCGTGATTCACCGGGATTCAATGTAAATGCTCCTCCTCCAGAAAGTATATTGAACTGCTCTGTATCGGGATACATTAATTCGGTATTTGTTATGTCAATCGGGCTTGTGTTTATGTTTTTGAGTAATAAAGTATCCTGAAATGTTTTTTCAGAACCTAATTCAACTTTGCCGAAGTCGAGAATATTTGTCATGACCTGCAATTGCGGGAGAGTTCCTTCACCTATGATAGTCTGTCTTAATGTATCAGCCTGTGTAATAATCACAATTGTTGAGGATTTGTTTCCAACTGAATTCGGTTTGAACCTTAACTCAACTGCTTTGGATGTTCCCACATCAACATTGAATGGTGGGAAACCCGATACATGTGCAAATTGGTTATTGTCTCCGCCTTCAAAATAAATCGAATCAATCCTGCAAGGGTACGAACCAGAATTAGTAATAAAGCCGGTAATCACCGAATCCTTAACGGTTCCAACCAGCGCCTGTTTCATATCAATGTCAACAGCCGCCGCTTGAGGAGTGACAATAGACCAAAGAGAGTCGGAGATATCTTCCTGCACATTGCCATTATTATCCATTGACCATAATCTAATTGTTGAATCATTACCTCCGCTTGCAAGTAAAAGACCATCCGGACTGAAAGTGACAGTGCGAACTCTGCCGGTATGCCCAATAAAAGTTTTTATAATAGTACCAGAATTTATGTCCCATATTTTAATTGTCGAATCCCCGCTGCCACTTGCTAATATCGAGCCGTTTGGACTAAATGCTATTGAAGTTGGTGTATAAGTATGCCCAGTAAAAGTTTTTATAATAGTACCAGAATTTATATCCCATATTTTAATTGTCGAATCACCACTACAACTTGCTAACATTGAGCCATCGGTACTAAATACGACAGAAATTACAACAACAGAATGTCCTAAAAAAGTATTAATTAAATTTCCAGAATTTGTTTCCCATATTTTGATAGTATGATCGAAACTTCCACTTGCCAACTTTGTACCGTCAGGACTAAATGCGATGGAAGTTATACCATCAGTATGACCTGAAAAAGTTTTTATTACAGTACCAGAAATTATCTCCCATAATTTGATTGTCTTGTCTTCACTTCCACTTGCTAACATAGTGCCGTTAGGACTAAAAGCTATGGAATAAATATCGCTAGTATGCCCTATAAAAGTTTTGATTTCAGTTCCAGAATTTACATCCCATAATTTTATTGTTTTATCATAGTAGCCACTGGCGCTTGCTAATTTTGTACCATCAGGACTAAAAGCGACACATCTTATAACATCAGTGTGTCCTGAAAAAGTATTAATTACATTTCCAATACTTATGTCCCATAATTTAATTGTTTCATCATAACTTCCACTTGCTATTTTCATACCATCAGGACTAAATGCAATAGAAATTACAAATTTAGTGTGTCCTACAAGTGTACTTATCAAATCACCAAATGCAACAGGATTTCCTCGACTCTTTACTCTCATAATGCATTGTGTACTGGGAGGTGAAGGTATCTTTTTCCAATTGAATTCCAAATTTAATGCACTGGTTGTGATGCTTTTCCATTTTGCTCCGCTATTTATACTATAATCCAAACTAACAGTATCACTTGGTAAAACTCCATCCCATGTAATAACGGTGTCTGTTCCGACTAAAAATGATTCTCCACCGTTTGGGTGCGTTAATATTAATGTTTTATTTACAGAAGTGTCAAATATAAAACTGGTTCTTGCAAAGAATGAATTCCCCGAACAAGCATTAGATTCAAATTCAAATCTACAAAAAGCATAACCTATTTTATTTGGAGAAAACTGAACTTTTATAATTCTGCTTTGATTTTCTGGTAAAGTGAAAGGGGGTGGGGAGCCTCCCCAATCAATAATTTGGAATTCGGGATTTGATATAGTTACATTATTAATTAAAATATCTTTGTTTCTTGCAGTAATTGTAATATTCTTTGTTTGTGAATTGGGTGGAGAAATTGTATCAAAACTCATTGATGGTGAAGGGCTGTACTCGATTTTTGCAAAGTTATTATTTGAAATAAAATATACAAAATTTGATTGAAGGTTTATAGGTTTTATGAGAGCATAACACGAGCGATAGGTTACACAATTTTTATCGCTTTGCCACTCAATATCACATGTTTCTGAGTTTTGTATAATTTGCAAAATTCTAAGATATATTTCCTTAATTCTTGCTTCTGTTGAAACATTTTCAAAATATTGACCTCCTGTTTGTTCAGATATATCTTTCAAACATTGAGGTGCAGACATACTTACAACTACTGAAAAAACAGATATTTGATATTGCTGACATACCTGAATTATTCTACTTGTTTGAGGTTCAAATTTTGGATATCCGTCCGATAGAAAAATAATAATTCTTTTATTTTTTCCATTCAAAGCAACTTGAATAGCACCGCTATATTGATTAAGAAAAGCTTCGTCGTAATTGGTTCCATTAAGTGATGTAAATAATACAATTTTATCTAATAATATTTGCTTTTGGTTAGTGAAATCCTGATTTAAATAGCTTTTATCACTGAAGCTGGTAATAGCACATTCTGAAATTCCAAGATTCAGTGCGTTAACCCATGTACTTGCTCCGAGTTGTGCTATTTTGAGTCCTTCACCTTCCATTGAACTTGAAACATCAATTGTTAATACAGAGGAAATCGGTACAACAGGTTTTGGTGCTGGACAGGAGACTCTTGTTACTGTTCTCTGAATGCCATCTTCGGTTAAAGTAAAATCGGATGGACTAAGATTAGTGATTTGTTGACCTTCTTTGTCGAATGCAAAGAATTTTGCTTTCATTGTCGGGAAGTTGGACGTGTCAATATCAAAGACTGATAAGGTTTGACATACCAGTGTCATGGTTAAGAGATGGAATAAACAGCAAAGAAAAATTACCTTTTTCATAAACGCATCCTGTTATAGTTCTACTCAAATATACAAAATACTTTTAGGAATTATAACAGGAAACGAAAATATTACTTTATTATTACCATTGCCCTATTACAATAATCAGTCCTCGTTCTTAGCGCGTAGAAATATAATCCTGTGTTGAATTCTTCGGTTGAGAGATTAACTTTGTAAGTGCCGGGTTTCAGTTCGACTCCATCAATTATGGTTTTTTCGAGAATGCCCTGCGATGTGTATATGCAAAGATACACAGGTGTCTTTTCACCTATAGTGAATCCGATTTCGGTTGTTCTGTCGAATGGATTCGGGTAGTTTTGCTCCAAAAATGAAGTCTTTCCGGTATAATTCAGATTAGTCAGGTTGCAGTCACCAAGCGAGACCAGAACACTGTTTGTCGGCAATGGAATAATGTCGAGAAACATTAATGAGTCGGTTGTGAAGTTGCTTGCACTGACTATGATGTCTGTGACAATGGTGTCGGGCACAACAGAAAGGAAAGTAAGTTCGGCAATTCTGCCAGCTTTTAAAGTATCAGTGTTTTTGAAATCGAGTACAACTCTCCCGGGAGTGGAATTGTAATTAAATGTTGATGCAATCAGGCTTCGTGCATTTAAGAATTTCAGTGAGAAGGGATTGTAATCTATCTCGGTATTGAAATTTAATTTCTCAAGCCAATAGGTGTTTCCCCTTATTGTAGTATTAAAATCTTTCTCGTTGTATATAGGCAGTGTCAGTGTATCACCAAGCTGAACGAATATTGTGTCAATCGAATAGAACCTGTCCGATATGTCAAATAAAACAGGGAATGCAGGTGCATAGCCAATTCCTGTTACGTGGTTCGAATCCAGCACAGGACATGGATGAACGCTCATTGTATTTACCCACCGGTCGAGTGACTGCTTCAGTCTCGGGCAGTATTCAAGCGTAATGCTCAAAGTATCTCCGACAAATAATGTATCAGACAAGAGTGGTGTTGATGAAACAATTCTTAATTCATTCGGAAGATTAAGCACCGAGAAAATATTCAGGGGAACATCGCCTGTATTTTGTAATAGGATAGTTCTCTGCACACAGTCCAGCACCCTGACGCTGTCAAAATCAACTGCATTCAGAGAAGTCAATTCAGGTAGCTGGATTATTACTTTTGCATTATCACTTTCGGCAATCAGATGGAAAAGTATTACTTCTTCTGTATCGAAATGAATGCTGTCAACAGTAATGTCGAATGTGTCCCTGCCCGGTGTTTTGATTAAGAAATATGCCGTGAACAGTGGCAATACAGAATCAGGCTTGCAGAAATTTTTCAAAAGAAATTCGCTTCCGCCAAATGCCGAATATGTATGAATAATGTTCGGAACATAGTTGGGACAAGGATTATTCAGATAGTATGAATCAGCTCCAATATACTCCAGCTTGGTTGTATCATAACCCAAACGGCAATTAATATCAATCAGGTTTGCAGGCAAATCACGTGAAGTATAGACAGGTACTTTTAATGTATCGCAATAGACAACCTTGAAAGTGTCTATGGTCCTTGTGACTGGGCTGAAATTAAAGTTCAATCCGAAAGCAGGAGCAAAACCGCTTCCGTTGACTGTTACTGCTGTGTCAATGTGAATGCACGGGTCATCAATTTCAAACTGAATTTTCGCTTCGTAATAACGCACGGCTCTTGGCTTGAAATCAATTCTTATAGTCAGCGCTCCGCTTGTGTCGAGATTAAGAGGCAATGGATTACCCAGAGAGTCATTTGCAGTAAACACCCTTTCATCAGGAAGGAAAGTTATGTTCTTTATTCTGACAGGGTCCCTCTGTGGATTATACCTCAAATCCGGTATGTACAAATGAATATACTGTGGTCTTGCCATAGTATCAACACGTGTGGGAGGAAAGATAACCCTGCCTGTATCGGAAACGAAAAGCAAAGTCTGCTTACCTGCAAGATAAGTCGTGTATTCGCCAGCCCAGCCGCTGCCGCTTGCTTTTATATGAAGCCTTGCATCATTGTCAACGAGATTATAATCGAAAGGTCTCCTCGGGCAGAATTTTATTGACAATGTATCGGTTGACCGTGGAGGTATCGAATAAGGTACTTGTGAATTTGGTGAATAGAAAGAATACCATGTGTAAAACTCAGGTGCAGGATTTGTAACATTAACCGAATCAATCCAAACGCTGTCAATTGACATTGCAAAAGTGAATGAATTATTGATTAGCGGTATTGTTCTTACTTCGCAATCACATGGTTTGATAAATCCATAGCTAATCACTTTCAACGGTGCATCCAAAGGTATGATTATTCCTCTTCCAGTCAGTATAGTCTTCTTCATCGAAGGACAAGGCTGTGAAGAAAAGACTGTCAAGTCACCCTGGTAGAGCTGAGGCTGAGTGGGAACAAAATCAACGATTACCATGATTGAATCCCTCGGCTTCAACAGCCTGCCGGTGAAAATTGCAGGATTGATAATTACAAAACCCGGTGATATTGACAAGCTGTCAACAAAAATATCAAAGCTTGATATATTTTCTAATGTGATTGTATCTCTTCTCGTAGCTCCGACCTCGATTGTCTCATAAAGTATTTCTTCTGTTAAAAACAATTTCGGAATAACCGATGTTCCATACAGCTTAGCAGACCATTGCTCATTGTCACTTGTAGTGTAGTTCAGGAAGGCTCTGTCTGCCCTGTCATTCACGACATCATTCGGATTATACCTGAATTTGAATGTAATTGATTCTCCGTTATTCAAAGTAACCGATGATGGCAATGTTGGCGGTTCAAGCAGTATAAAAGGAGTTCCTGCAGGAGTCAGTGAGAAGTTTGATAATGTTTGAGTCTGTCCCGATATATTTTTAATTTCGAGAACGCTGTCCTTTGTCTCACAGCCGAGAACATTAAGAACCTCCATAACATCAGGAATGAAAGCGAATCTCTGGACTATTGTACTCCCCATTACGGGAATGCAGAATGACTGAAAACATGAATTTTCGTAAATACAAACTTCATCACTGTATGTCCCCTGGTAAGAGGGCCTGAAAGTCAGGGGAAAAGTTCTTGTTGAGTTCGGAGGAACAGTGATTGCTCTTGCACCAGTAAGGAAGAATGGGTCGCCCCTCTTAAGATAAATAGATGTTGACAGCGGGTCCTCGCTGTCGTTTTTGATTGTAACGTTTATAGTGGATTGCTGACCGACTATTACAGTACCAAAATCAACAGAAGGAGTTGCAAAGCTGATTGCTGCATCATAGCCTATTCCTTTTATATAAACTTTTCTCTGGATTGTACATCCGCCTGCTTTAATTTCAAATATAATCGAATCATTAAAATTTCCCTTTACAAGCGGGAGAAATCTGAAATAATTCGGATTATACCCTGTATTAGGCCTTAATGTAACAGGGAATCTGAATGGCTTTCCAATAAAATTCGGCGGTATAATAATATTTGTGATAGTAATATCCTGCTCTACAAGATTTCGCCAACTATATTCAACCGCATCCGAAGGAAAGTTGATGCATGTTTTACCGAAATCAATCGAGTCGAGACGTTTACCACCGGTTTTGTTCAATCCTATCACTTCTTTCACTCTTCCTTTCAACGGTATAGCGGCAACCGAGGCACATTTATCGTCTGAGAGTATTTTCAGTGTATCATAATAATATGCATCAATATCCCTTGAGTTGAACCTCACTGTAACATCAATACATTCGCCGGGTCTCAGAACCCTGGGCAATGCAGGATAAGTCAGAGTAAAAATATTCGGTAGCCTTACATTAATACCATTTATTGTAACATTACGAGGAGTACCCGAACCTGTTGTGTTGTTACAAATCCTGATTGTCGAATCAATGTATAGTTTCTCTATACATCCCGCTTTAAGAGAGTCGAAATCGAGCCTAAGCTTAGACACACTCAACTCTGTCATTCTTGTAATTGATACCGGAATATTTGCAATTGCAAATCCGCATGAATTTGCATTTCTGATTAACATTTGTGTTGTAATAGTACCGATAAAATTCAGCGTTGCTTTAATTTGAAATATAAGCGGTGTCTTTGGTGTTAATGGAAAGTAAATCCAATTGTTCAATGAATATTCACGGTTGTTATATACTAATTTTGTCTTATTTGTAGTACCTTGATAATTTCTGATATAAAATCCCGTTGAGCAGACTGATGTATCGGTTATAACGAAATTGTATATTTTGACACTATCGCAAAATACTGTGTCAATGATTGCCATTGGAGAAACAATCACTTTGATTATATCATTGCGGTCAGACCATTCGGTTGTTAATCCGCTTCGAGCGAATCCGATATTATTATGACCCGAAGCATCGCACATTGTAAATATATTTCCCGGGTCGTTGCATCTGTAATAGAGTAAAAGGCTGTCTTCAGTACCAACCAGAGCTTTATCTTTCAGGCAGTATGCTTCGTCAGGGCTTAAGGCTCTTCCCCAAATCCTGATTTCATCCATTGCTCCTTTGTAGGTTCTGTAAAGATTGGGATTATTTGATAGTGCATTTGTACTTCCGAATTGTACAGACAATTCGTCATTTGAAATCCTGTTCAACCTGTTAAGAGGATAATTGATGTTTCTTGTGGAGTCAACAGGACTACCATTAATATAAATATATGCATAGCCGCTTGTACCGTTGAACACAAAAGAAAAATGGTTCCATGTATCGTATAAGGTTGAAGCAGGAAATTTTACGATTGTGTTATCTTCCTGCCCTAAATTGTTCAATCCGTTTAATTCAAAAATCAGGGAATCATTTGCTGAAATGTAAACAGCCCATGAATCATTTTTTCCAACGCTTGGTCCCCATAGACCGCAAATATACTGGAGATTACCGCTTTGTCTTTCCGGTTTGAGCCACATTTCAACCGTCATGGTTTGTGATATTTTATTCAGCAGGTTATTATTAATTACATCTAGATAATGGGCACCCTTGCCTGATGTTACCTTGTACCGGAGATGTCTGCCAATACATGTGCGTATAGAATCGCAGGGTTCATAGGAATAGGATTCGGTAATAGAAAATAATGTTATTACCGTAATTAATATTATGATTTTATATATATTTTTCATTTTATAATCGAGCATAATATTTCTCTACCATTTCTATAAATATGTCGCTACTATGTAGCTCATTGTTTTTGTAAATATCATTTCTATAAATATGTCGCTACTATGTAGCTCATTGAATTTGAATATTTCATTTCTATAAATATACCGCTACTACATAGCTACTCCCTGATTGAATCCCGTAGGGATGTCATATTTATAGAACATTGTCATTATTACAATTCGAGTCCCGTAGGGACGACATATTCCTATTTAATAACAACAAATTTTGTATTATATCTTTTTTTACCAACAGAAACACAACAGATATATGTTCCCGATTTATTCAACCTGTACGGCATTTCATAATACCCGGGCTGTAAATAACCGCTGTGCAAGGTCAACTCTTCCTTGCCGTTAACATTATAAATATTGACTATCGCTCTGCCGGGATTATACATATCGAATGAAACTACACCGCTACCCTGGCTCGGATTAGGGAATGACCTTACAAATTCGCCATTTCTCGGCTTCAGGTATTCTTCTACACTTGAAGTTCTTTTTTCTAAGATGTTAAGAGGCAGGAATGATTCCCCGAACACCTGTGTAATTTCATCTGTCGTAGCATCAAATCTTTTTTCGAGCATTTCAGTATAAATCACCCTGTAATCAGTTTGATATTTCACATTTCCGTTTATATCCAAATCGCTTAGATTCGGGCGGTTATTCCAGTAGCCGCCGTTAACATAACTGTCATTTCCCCATATAAACTGCATTGATGCAGCACCATGGTCAGTGCCGCGGCTTCCGTTTTCATAGGTTCTTCTACCAAATTCTGATATTGTCATTCCGGTTACTCTTTCAGAAAAACCAGTTAAAGCCGCATCTTCCATAAATTCAGTGATGGCACGGGCAACATCGTTTAACAAAGTGAAGTGCTGTCCTGAAAAGTCAGCATTTGCCTGCTGTGCATGAGAATCGAAATTGCTGATTTTCATGTAATACACTTTTGTTTTCAATCCGCCTGCTATTAATGATGAGACCAGCTTTAACTTTTGTGACAGTGTGTTAGGACTATACACATTCCCTGCGATTATATTTTTCCCTGTATCATAAGCATTTTTTACTGCAGTCGAATAAATTTCGGATTGCCTGGCAATCGCATGAACGAAATTATATTCTTCAGTATAATAATCAGAGCCAGTCAACATCGGGTCAATCGGTGTCAATCCCTTGCCGAGTTCATAAAATTCATCGGGGTCTGTGAGTGCAATGCCCATGTGCCCTTTGTCGCTCTTGAACAGAAGCGGAACTGTCCCGTCAATTGCAATTGACAATGGATGTTCCGGTATTTCCAAAGGAAAGTTTGGTAATTTCAATGCGAAGTATCTCCCTAACCAACCTTCAAGCAATCTGACATTATTATTTGTTTTCGGATTAATCCCGCTGAGCCATATATCTTCAGAGCGAAAGTGCGACATATTTGGTGAGTCGTAGCCAATACCCTCAACAATTGCAAGCCTGCCATCCTCGAACATTCTTTTCAATCCTTCATTATTAATACCCTCAACCAATGCCGGATTCATGTATATATCATTGACTTTGACTGCTAAGTTCTCAGGAATGCCAATACCTTTTCTAAGATTATAATACTCGCTGTCGCCGGCAGGGATAATTGTATTCAAACCGTCATTTCCACCAAACAATTCAATAATAATTAAAACATTATCGCCTTCGAGAGACTGTATTTTATCATTCGGAATCAGCGATAAATCATTTTTAGCTTTCAATAATTTCGGAGCTAACAAAATGCCTGCTGTCGTTGTAGCAGATATGCCGATAAATTTTCTTCTTTTCATTTTTCGCTCCTTAACATAGTTGAAAATCCGGTGAAACAATTACCCTATCAAGAAATAACCTTATGCCTTGAGCTACACTTGAATTGTTGGAAGTCACTCCCGAAAGCCATTCAGATTCCTGCATACCGTTCAAGAGAATCTGCCTGAATGTGTCAAGTCTTGACTGGCTGAGGCTCACGGGAAGAAAGTAGTTAGTCAGATTTGAGAGTAAATTTGTAAAATTAATATTATATTCGGGAAATTTTTTAACAAGGTCGAACAACTGAGTATTTGAAAGGCTTGTTACTATTTCCTTTGCATATTTTATTCTTAAAGGATAAGTAGTCGTACTGAGCCAAGTTCTGTAAGCCTTCCAGCTTCCCACATTCGGCGGGTCATAAAGAAGCTGTTCGAGTGAAGAAACCGATGTTCTTGTCTTGCTCTGTTGCAGGGAATCAAAATCAACACCTAACATTCTTTCAAGCCCGATTATAAATTCAGGTGGAGTCTTAATCTGACAGCCTCTGACTTCATCCGAGAAAAAGTACTGGCTGGTGAAAAGTTTCTTATAAACTTTTCTCAGGTTGTAATTGTTTGCTGTCATAAATTGAGCCAGCTCATTTATTATACTCATGTTGTCAGCACCAGGGTCGCTATAGACAAAGAATCTTAGGATTTTCGCACAAATAAATCTTGCAACTGTAATTCCACGTTCATTAAAGAGAATATCAATTAAGCCGGATACTTCCTTTGACCTGACGAGGTCTTCTGTGTTCTCATCGTCAGTTATTGGAGCAATCTGACCGAACTGCATAATTTTTTTTCCGCCTGTGTCGTGCTGTGCCTTTACAAAAAAGGTTTCAAATGGACGGTTTGCTGGAGCGCCGTTCTGACCGAGGTATGCCACTGTTCTCCAGCCTGTCAATGCTCTTGCACCTTCCCTGATGTCACCTTCAGTATAGTTTGCAGAACCTGTTTCGAGGTCGCCGATACCCAGAGTGAACAACTCCATCAATTCACGCATATAATTTTCATTAGGTGCACCTTTGCCGCTGTAAAAAAGACTCTGGTACATAATCATTGCACCATCCTGTGAGACTGCTTCAGCGATTTTATTATAATCAACGAGCCTGTTTTTTCTCAATGTATCGTTGTTCCTGTACAGAAGCGGCGGCGGGAGCAATGCGAGAGTATCATAAGTAAATTCGGTACACCAGGTAGAATGAAGAAATAATGTGAATTTTTCCATCGAAGGAAATTCTTCACTCCGCATATTGTTTAACCACCAGTTAACAAATTCAAAATAATGTGTTCTGTGCCTGCCTTCTATTTCTGCACGTATTTCCTGAGGAAGATTTTCCAATGGATTTTCTTCAAGCACATTCAGCCAGCTATTCATAGACGGTGTGGGAGCAGGCAATTGTTCGGTGCCGTTACCTACAATCGTATCGAAAGCCTCAGAAGGGGTTTTGCCGGCTACCTGGTTCACCTGTTCGGGTGTCGGGTGGAATGATACTCTTCTGAGAAGATGCAATGCCTCTGCATAATTCAGAGCATCGGTTTTCTCATCCAGCGAAGCGGACAGTATTTCATTTTCCCCTTTGAGTTTAATCAGTAAATCTCTTCTTTTCATATAAACACCTAAGGATTTATTTAACAGGAGTAGTAACTTCAATTAACACGGTACGGCAGTAGAATCGCCCTTCCGGCAATAAATTATCATATAACAATTCAGAGTTGCCGATTCCTTTGATTTTGTCGAATCCGGCTTTTGGTTTTATTTCTTTAATAAAATTATATGTGTTTTCTGCCCTTGATTTTGACAATGCTAAGTTATAATCTTTCTCCCCAAGCTTATCGGTTGAGCCTGTAATATCTACTTTTGAGTTATCCTCGATTGAATTAGCAACAAAGTTTTTTATGAGTTCGCTGTTCAACTGATTGACTTCGGATTTATCGAAATCAAAAACAATGAGATTCAGCCTGCCAATCTCGAATTGATTTTCATTCTTTTTCAGGAATGGATTTTTTTCAACCACATAATTTTTTCCATCGTAATCATATTCATATTTGATTTTAATTTCATTTCCATTATTCAGGGAGCGAACTAAATTTTTCTTCTGGTTTTCATCAAATTGTAAAAGTGCAGTTGTATCTGAGATGTTAACAATCGTCGAAGCAATTTCTTCATTTCCGGCAAATAACATTAGTTTCGGGTCTGAATTGATGTCGGCATTTTCCCAATTAAATGAAGTATTAATATCCTGTGAAATAAGCTCATACTCGCTGAATCTTGAATAAATCACAGGTTTGAGAATATCAAAATCAGGTGAATAAATCTCGACTCTCCTGTTTTCCTCATACCCTTCTTCGTAGATTGTGTTGGTAGCAAGTTCAGGTGTTTCTCTTATCTTGAGTTTCAGCCTTTTGTTATCAATCTGCCAATTGTTAGAAAGATATTCTGCAACCGATTCGGCACGTTTCTTTGCAATGTCAAGTCTTTTGTCTGTCGTTTCAAGCTCCCTGCCGTCACTCATTCCTGTTATGATAAGTTGGGATTGGGGGTTTGCCTTCAGCCGTGAACCAATTATGTCAAGCAGAGAATAATATATCTTCAAAGTTTCATTGGGCAATTTATTTTCATTAAACGTACCACTTCTTGAGGGTATATATCTTGACTTTAAACGGTAAGATGAACTGTCGAAGAAGATATACGGCAGAATCGGATATGTCTGTGTAACAATTGTCTCCAGCACTTCAATAGGAGTAGGATTGATTTCAACATGGGGCTCTTTTTTTACTACAACAGGCTCAACAATTTTTGGTTTTGGTGTATCAACAGGAACGGGTTTCTCAGGTTTGACTTCTTTTTCTGTTCCAAATTCATATAACAGACTTAAGGCAAATCCTAATGATGAGGTTTCTAATTTCGCATCATAAATTGCCGAGCCTGAAGGATGATGATAATTAACACCAGCCTGTAAAATCATTTCATCCGATAATTGAAAATCATAAAGCAGTCCTGCAATTCCTCCGTAATTCAAACCAACCATTTTAAGTTCCCCCTTTTGTGTAGTATGTTTCTGAGTTCTGTCGGGGAAAGTATAAAATTTCGGTGATTTGATTTGTTCAATTGTTTCATAAACCGCACCGGACAAGGGATAGCCTGCATCAAAAGCAAGTCTGAACTTAAACGGTATTGATGGAATCGGCTGAATCAAAATTCCCGGTTCAAAGTTCAGATAGTGTATTGACGAGTTGAATGAATGAATTAAGAATAACGGTTCATAAGATAATCTCTGAGGATTGTAAACCTCGTAATCTGATGTCGTGGTGTTCAGATTGATTGGAACGGAATTATAGTTCAATCTTAAATCGAGCCAGAGAATATTTTCTAATAACTTATATGAATATTGAATACCTGCACCGTAGCCTACTGTATAATCATTGGCAAAAGTACCGCAATCTGCTGTGTTCCATAAACAGGGAATTTCCGACTGATGAGATAAATATTTGGGGGATATTCCCGCACCTATCCTATTATCTAAGGGTGCCCCTGCATATAAGGGATTACCGGTGAAATAAGAGAAAAGAGTAAGTAATAACAGTGTTACCGGTATTACCTTTAATCTATATTGGTAAAAATAATTCTTCAATTATAAAGATAATTAGTAAAAATCTATACATTAATTATTAATATTTTATTAACAAATTTTTGAATAGCCACTATCTTCAGATAGTGGAGTTTATTCTCCTTAATGATAACTTTAGTCATTAAAATATGGGGGATAAATCCCGAATTGTGTTGAGGAACCACCCCACGACTTAAAAGTCGTGGTTATTCAAAAAGAACAAATTTTCCTTTTAAAGATTCATTACACTTAAATCGGAATGATAAAACACCCCCTGAATTATTAATCTTGGCTAATTTTAATGTAAGTCGAATATAAATCAGAAAAATTGTTTTAGGGAAATAAAATAATTATTGTGAATATTATTACGATTATTATAGGTTATCAACAGAACATTTTTTGCAGCATTTCTATGACCTGTCACTATATTAATGCAGTTAATTTAATAAAATTATTGAGGCAGACACAAAGGCCTGCCTCTACATTTGAATTATTAATTATCAATTTTAAATTATCAATTCCAATATTCTCTATCCATCCTTCTTCTTGCCTGCTTTTATGATTTGGTCTAATTTTTCGGCAGAAGTATCAACGTTTAGCTGAATCCAAAGCGGAAGATGGTCAGACATTTCGTAAGTGAACTTCAATTTAACAGGCGGATTCTTTATATACAGTTTTGGTATTTCTCTTTCGCTAATATAAAAATCGAGAACACCTCCCTTGTTTGTGAACACATTGCTTTCCGAAGGATAATGAAGGATTTGGTCATACCTTTTATTTTTTTCGAGATTAGAGCCTATGTCAAGATTAGCCAATGCTTTTGGAAGCAATAATCCTTTTCCTTTGTTTGTAATGGCTTTGTATAACTCACCTTTCAAATCGGGGATGTTGAAATCACCCATAACGATAATGTCTTTGTCAATCGTGTAAACTTCTTTTCTTCTTTCTTCCACCCATTTTGCGAGCCTTTGAAGTTCAATCAGCCTGTCGTTTTCGTCTTTACCACAGCGTATGTGAGCAGTAATCAAAACGAAATCAAAATTGCCTGCGGAAAATGAGGCAATATAAGGGCTTCTCCACCAGTTGAAATCGGTTAAATATTCATTTGTACCTTCTTTTTTAACACGAGGCGGGTCGGCTTCGGCGGCTAATCCTGTGAATGATACTGCTCTTTTGTCATAGAGATAAGCGATACGTTCTTCATTGCCGCCTCTATCGGGAACGAAGTCCGAATAAACTACTCTCCAGTAGGGACCGAGAATGTCCATCACCGTTTTCAGTTCGCTGAGATTTTTTCTCACTTCGCAGACGGCGATTAAATCGAACTGTCCTAAAACTTCTGCTATAAAATGCAGGGATTCCTTGCGTCTCGGCTTTCTGCCAAACTCGCGGATGTTCCATGTTGCAATGTTTATTGTTTCGTCTAATTTTGAAGAAGGGATTTTTGCTTGTTCGATTCTTTTGGTAAGTTCCTTCAACCCTTTTGCAGTGGTTGAATCAATTTTTCCGTGAAACATAATATACTCCTATTTATGTTTTGAAAAACAATTGTAAGATAGGCAAATATATGTAATTTTATTAAATATTCACATCTTCACAAACTTATACACTCTATCTCCTGCTTTCAGGAAATACACTCCTGCACTAAGTCTGCTGACATCTATTCTGTCTTTGTAATCTGTTTCGAGAACTTTAATACCGAGAACATTATATATTTCAACATCAGATAATTTTACAGCATCTGTAAAATGCAATTGAATGAAATCATGTGCAGGATTAGGAAAAATATCTATAATTTGATTTTTTGTAATATTATTATCTACATCGGATGCATTATTTGAAATTTTATATAAATATGTAATATTTGAGTAATTATAACCTTCGGGAGATTGAGCAGAATATTCACTGATAGATAAAATGTAATTATTATCTGAAATTTGAATTATATCTGATAAACCATAAGGAATATTTGTATCAGGGACTGAATATGAACTTAACCATTCAAGATCACAATTATTATTAATTTTAGCAATAGTTGGCAAACGATAATTTATTCCTAATAAATAACCGCCATCATAAGTATTTACCATATTAGTAACAAGCATCGAAGAGATACTTGGTTGAGGTTTATTCAAATCATAAATCAGTCGTTTTCCGTAAAATTTTGTAGATAAAATATTTCCTGTATTATCAAGTTTTAAAATAGCGAATGTAGAATCACCAAGAGGATTACTATTATTCATAATACACAATAAGGTTCCATCATCATAACTATGATAAATATATCTGAAAATAAATTTTTCCCAATCATTATTAAGCAATCTCGCATCATATTTTTGTGTCCACTGGATATTAAGTGAATTGTCTGTTTTAATCAAATAGTTATATTTATGTGGATAAATTTGATAATTTGATATTAAGTAGCCATTGTCTTCGGTTTTACACTGAATAACAGGGAAATAGGATGGATTTAGTATAGATGTATCCTCATTTTCAAAATATAAATTTAAAGAATCTAAAATATCTAAATCCTTATTAAATATATAAATATTACCTTGATTTATTTTACCTACCGATACTAAAAATTCACGTTCAGGAGAAACATTAAACCAGCCATAACCGTTCAAATCAACTGTGTTATCCATATATTTTTCAGATATTAATTCCCCTGAACCATTGAAAACTACACGATATAATAATGAATTATTCCATCTCCCATAAATCATATATTCATTATCATTATATTTAATCAAATTGCTAAACCCTTTAACATTACGACTTAAAAAAAGGTTTTTATTCCATATTGTATCACCATTTGAATCTAATTTTGTAATTAAGAATTTGTTACTTCCCATATTATCCGAAAAATCAGCTTTACGAATTAAATTGACCATAAGAAATTCTGAATCAATATTAATCAATGCAGGAGATACAAATCTTCCATCTTGTTCAGGCACATATATTTTTTGCCATAAAAGTTCCTGCGAAAAAGAAATCTCTGTTAAACATATCAGTGCTAATACTATTAAAATTGCTTTTAAGTTTTTCATACTATTTACCATTACTGTCCAGTTAAGGAAAAGAACAAAAAATGTAAATTATTAAAATACAATAAAATATAAATTAAATATTTTTTTTC
>MHAY01000074.1 GCA_001804705.1 Ignavibacteria bacterium RIFOXYC2_FULL_35_21 | reverse complement strand
AATTCCAGGCATTTTTCATTGCCTGTATCTTATACATAATTTTTCTAATGAAAAATCTGGGTTTAAGAAAGACTGCTTAATACCATTCAGCGATTGCACAATAAATAACCGGGAATAATTTTGTAATCACCTATTTACTCCTTCCTCTATTTTCCCGATATTACAATTATTGATAATTTTGTACTTCTTTTTGAAATAGGATTAGACAGAAATGAAAACATTAAACGTAAATATTGACCATGTAGCTACTATAAGAGAAGCACGGGGTGGTAAAGAACCTGACCCGGTCGCCACTGCTATATTAGCCGAATTAGCAGGTGCAAGCGGTATTGTATGCCACCTGCGTGAAGACCGCAGGCATATTAATGACAGAGATGTAAAAATTCTTCGTGAGGTGGTTCAATCAAAACTCGATTTGGAAATGGCGGCTCATGAAGAAATAATTAATATTGCTCTGAATTTAAAGCCTGACCTGGTTACAATCGTACCCGAAGGCAGAATGGAACTTACAACTGAAGGTGGATTAGATGTCGCAGGTAATCCTGATAAGTTCGAATCGCTTGTCGAGAGAATGCACGGCAATGGAATCGAAGTCAGCTTTTTTGTCGAGCCTGATAAAAAACAAATCGAAGCATCATTACTCGCAGGTGCCGATATGGTTGAATTACACACAGGTAATTATGCAAATGCTAAAGGTGAATTATTCAACGATGAATTGGAAAAAATTAAAATTGCATCTTTCTTCGCTAATGAAACAAGATTAAAAATTGCCGCAGGACATGGAATAAATTATCTGAATATCAAACCTCTCTGCCTGATTCCTGAAATAGGTGAATTCAGCATTGGACATTCTATTATCAGCAGGGCAATTCATGTAGGCATCGAAAGAGCTACAAGAGAGATGATTGAAGTAATCAACACTTCCACTTTGCACAGGAGTTTGAATAGATAATTACTCCCTCTTTTTCACAATCAATAAAAATATTTAATGTGCGGAATAGCAGGAATATTTGAATACAATGTATCTGACAGCCGGATAAACGAAAAAATTCTGAAATCCATGAGTGATGTTATCACCCATCGCGGACCCGACTCTGAAGGGCAATGGGTATCAGACGACAGGAAATGCGGATTCTCTTTCAGACGTCTTGCAATCATTGACCTAAGCGAAGCCGCAAACCAGCCAATGCATACCCCTGATGGAAAATATTCCATCGTTTATAACGGAGAGGTTTATAATCACTTGTCAATCAGAGAAAATCTCGAAAAATCCGGATATAAGTACAAATCCCGTTCCGATACAGAAACTATACTTTACGGGTATCGCGAATATGGGAAAAATATTCTGGGCAAACTGCTTGGAATGTGGGGAATGGCAATTTGGGACAGCGAAAAGAAAGAATTATTTATTGCACGTGACAGAATTGGTATAAAACCTCTTTATTATACCATTTCAAATGGAAGATTCATTTTTGCATCAGAAATAAAATCAATACTACAACATCCTTCAATTAAATCTGAACTCAACTTAGAAGAACTACCAAATTACCTGAACTATGGTATGACGGGAAGTGAATCGTTATTTAAAAACATAAAGAAACTCCCTCCAGCACATTGTCTAACCGTCAATAGTAATGGTGAAATAAGAATTGAAAGATATTGGAGCCCGTTTAATTCGGATTTAATATCTTCAGACATGAGCTTTGATGAAATTCAGTCGGAAGTGCTTCGGCTGCTTAAACAGTCAATTAAAGACAGAATGATGAGCGATGTACCTTTCGGTGTTTTCCTTAGCGGAGGGATTGACTCAAGCCTGAATGTGGCTCTGATGGCTGAGCTGATGAACCGACCGGTTGATACTTTCACAGTCGGGTTCAAAGAACTTGAAAAGTATAATGAACTCGATTATGCAAGAAAAATTGCCAATATATATAAAACCAATCATCATGAGATTTTAATTGACAGCAATGATGTTTTCCCAATACTTGAAGATTTGGTCTGGCACGAAGATGAACCAAATGCCGACCCTGTCTGTATGCCTCTGTATTTCCTTAGTAAACTTACAAGGGATTCGGGAACAATAGTAATTCAGGTTGGAGAAGGAAGCGATGAACAATTCATCGGTTATAAGTGGATGCTTCGGGATTACATTTTCCACAAAACATACTGGAAATATTTTACTCATCTGCCTTCATTCATAAGAAAATCCATTTATTATGCTACCAAACCTATATTCAAGGGTTTAAATCAATATCTTGCTCTTGAGTATCTCAGGCGAGGGACTTTTAATGAGGAACTATACTGGAGCGGTGTGCCTATTTATACACCATCTCATCAGAATAGTTTATTAAATAAAGATTATCACTCATTAATTGGAAATCCATGGAATTATGCTTCAAAACATTATGAACAGGCTGATATTTTGAATAGCAATTCAAGTTATCTACAAAAAATGACATTCCTCGAACTTCAGCACAGGCTTCCCGAACTGCTTCTTATGAGAGTAGATAAAATCGGAATGGCTCACAGCATCGAGGCAAGAGTTCCTTTTCTCGACCATCGCATCGTTGAATTTGTTTTGTCTATTCAGGATAATTTAAAAGTACCCGACAAAAAAAGCTCAAAATATATACTGAAAAAAGCCGTTGAATCCATTCTGCCCTATGAAATAATTAATAGGCAGAAGCAGGGTTTCTGGGCTCCTGTCAATGAATGGCTCAGAAACGAATGGAAGAGTTACGCTTATTCCGAAATATTTGATTCCCCGTTAATGAAAACAGGCATTTTTAATAAAGAATATATAAATAAAATCTTCAGACTCCATGAATCAGGCAGGCAAAATCTCGGATTAGAACTCTATTCCCTTCTTATGCTAAACCTCTGGTACAAAAAATTTATTGCTTGAGTATAAGCTAAAAATTAATCTTGGTTTCGCTACATTGTTATAATATTTTAATTTTCATAACTTTTTATTTTTCATTAAGAAATACCTTGCTTGGATAGTATTCCTTAATTAATTTTGAAGTCTGTAATTTGACAAAAATTTGAACATTAATATTTAATTAATAAATCAATTTTTCAGATTATAAAAAAATATTGTTTCTAATTTTCATTTAAGGAGTTATTTATGTTCGGTAAAATGAAGGAATATCTGTCAGAGGAGCTTGGAAAACTTCATGAGCAAAAATTGTATAAGCATGAAAGAATAATCGAGAGCCCCCAGGGAGCAGAAATTATCGTGAAAGGAAAAAAAGTTCTTAATTTTTGTGCAAACAACTATCTCGGTTTGTCATCACATGCTGATTTGATTAAAGCAGCACACGAGGAAATAGACGACAGAGGATACGGCTTATCCTCGGTTAGATTTATCTGCGGAACCCAGGACATCCACAAAGTACTCGAGAAAAAAGTTTCTGAATTTTTAGGCACTGAAGACACAATCCTGTTTTCATCTTGCTTCGATGCAAACGGTGCAGTATTTGAACCACTTCTTCAGGAAAATGATGCAATCATCACAGACGCATTGAACCATGCTTCAATCATTGACGGCATCAGACTTTGCAAAGCACAGAGATGGATTTACAGCCATGGGAACATGAGTAACGAAATCGGCTTAGACCCGTCAACAGACAAGGAACTTAAAGGCCTTGAAAAATGCCTTATCGAAGCTAATGAAAAAGGCTGCCGCTTTAAGATGATAGCTACTGATGGCTGTTTCTCAATGGACGGAGACATTGCCAAATTGGATGAAATAGTTGCACTCGCAGAAAAATATGATGCTCTCGTAATGGTTGACGATAGCCACTCATCAGGCTTCATGGGCAAAACAGGACGCGGCACACATGAGTTCCGTGGTGTTATGGGTAAGATAGATATCATAACAACTACATTCGGAAAAGCACTCGGCGGTGCTTCCGGCGGCTGTATATCAGGAAGAAAAGAAATTATTGACTGGATGCGTAATAAAGCACGTCCTTACCTCTTCTCAAATACAGTTCCTCCTTCAACAGTTGGTGCTACAATTAAAGTTATGGACTTACTCACAGCATCAACAGAATTGAGAGACAAACTTGAAAGAAACACAATGAAATTCCGCAACGAAATGACTGCCGCAGGATTTGATATTATACCCGGCGTTCACCCAATCGTTGCCATTATGTTTGGTAAATATCCCGATTGCTCTAAACTTGCAGTTGATTTTGCGAACAAGATGCTCGAAGATGGTATTTACGTAATAGCATTCTCATTCCCGGTTGTCCCACGCGGAATGGACAGAATCAGGGTTCAGCTTTCAGCCGGACATTCAACTGAAAATGTTTCTTTTGCAGTTGAGAAATTTACTAAAGTCGGTAAAGAGCTTGGAATGATTAAATAATTTATTTTGATTTTAATCAGGGCTTCACTTTTTGTGAAGCCTTTTTTATAATAAAGAATATTCTAAAATTTTAAATAAGGATATAATATGAAAAAAGAAATTAAAAAGATACTCGTTACGGGTTCCGTGGGTCAGATTGGCTCTGAGCTTACGCTTGCCCTGAGAAAAAAATACGGTGCAGAAAATGTAATTGCAACAGGAAGAAAAACCGAACCAAGTAAAGAACTACTCGAATCAGGCCCATTCCATTTCATCAATGTAAACGACCCGGCAACAGTAGAAGAAATGATAAAGAAATATAACATTGATACCATTGTCCACATGGCGGCAATACTGTCAGGCATCGGAGAAAAAAATCCTATGCTTTGCTGGGATGTCAATATGAATGGTACAATAGTAATTCTAAACCTTGCCGTACAATATGAAATGGCAAGGGTAATTATCCCAAGTTCAATTGCAGTTTGGGGACCCGGCACACCTGCAAAGGCACCACAGGAAACAGCATTGAAACCGACAACTATGTACGGCGTTACAAAAGTTGCCGGTGAGTTATTAGCTGATTATTATGTGAAGAAGTTTGGATTGGACAGCCGCGGTTTACGTTATCCCGGAATCATTTCATCAGAGACAATGCCCGGAGGTGGTACAACCGACTATGCAGTTGCAATTTATTATGAAGCAGTTAAAAATAAGCACTACACATGTTTTGTTAATGAACAGACAAAGCTCCCGATGATGTATATGCCTGACTGTCTAAAGTCAACGATGGATTTGATGGAAGCACCATTTGAAAATCTTAAACATCATAATGATTTTAATGTCGGCTCTATGAGTTTTGATGTTAAAACTCTTGCCGATTCCATTAAGAAATACATTCCCGAATTTACAATTAACTACGACCCTGATTTCAGGCAGGCTATTGCTGATTCCTGGCCCGATGATGTCGAGGACACATCTGCACGTGAAGAATGGGGCTGGAAGCCGTCCTACGACCTCGATTCGATGACAAAGGATATGCTTGCTAATTTAACAGAAAAGCATAAAAAAGGACTTATTTAATTAACAATTCACAATTAAGAATTAACAATTAAAATTTTAAAACCCTATCAATTTGGTGGGGTTTTTTTATTTCTTTTTCGCTCTTACAGCAATATTATAAGCAAAAACACCGTAAGGTATCCAGTAGTCAATTTGTGAAAGCCAATAGAATGGTTTTAATAAAATTCTTACTACCCGCATTGGTAGAATAATATTAAATATGCTTTCCAGGTTCATAGTGAATACTTCAATAAACAATCCTGAACGAAAAACTTTTTCAATTGTAAAATGTCCTGAGAATCCGGATTGGTTAAGCATTTTCACATAGTCTTTCAGAGAATAATGAAAATGTTTTTCCTGATGCTCGGAATTAAATTCTTTTGGGATTTTTCCATCTTTGATTAATCTGATAAATTTATACAACCCTTTGTACAGCCATGGAAAGCACTTCCTGAGATAATACCCATAATTATATGGGTCAAGAAAAGTGAACAAACCTTTGTGAGGTGTTGAAATAATGATTGTACCTCCCGGTTTCAATATTCTGTTCATCTCATTCAGAGTTTGAATTTTATCGTGAGTATGTTCGAGGACATCATTAATCACTATGGCATCGAAAAATTGAGATTCAAATTCTGTATTCTCTAAACTGCAACACTTGAATTGTATATCTTTGTAACGTTTCTCTGCAATTTCGATATGCTTAGGATTCAAATCAATCCCAAAAACATTTTTGCTTTTTGCCCTGATAAACCTTGTACCATAGCCGTAAGAACAACCCCCGTCAAGTAAATTATCTATTCCAGCAGGAAGCCAGTTATATGATAGTTCAATTCGATTTGTAATATCATGCTCAGGAAACTCTTTCAATTCCTTTACATCATATTCAATATTTTTTATTTGACTATCTGACATACACAATCATTTTTTTCAAATAAAAACTTGCCTGGTATCCCCTATTCTCATTATTCAATTTCTCAGATTGTTCTGCAAAATATTTCATTTCCTCTTTGGAAATCAGATGCCTGAAATCCCGCATAGGGTCTGATGAAAACAACTTTGTTGCAGTAAGTGGAATGTTATTGCTGTATAAAATACTTCCCCAAAATTGAAAATCAGTTGATTCATAAATAACTTTTTCAATTTGGAAACCCGTTTGTTCAGCAAGTAATTCCATACTTTTTTGAGAATGAATAAATAAATGCCTCGGTGCATCTAATTGGACCCATTCCTTGCCATATTTCTCCCAAACATAAGAACCTGTTACCGGTATTCGAATTAACAATGTTCCATAATCGTTTAATAGTCTGTAAGAATCCTGCATAATATCCTTTGGATTTGGCGTATGTTCAAAAGAATAATGCATCATAATTAAATCAAAACAACCTTCAATTTCACTAAGATAATTTTTATAAATCTTAATATTTTTTCCAATAATTGAATCACATTCAATATTTGGGTCAACACCCGTTAAATTCCTAAAAACGGCTAGCTCTAATTCATAGAGCCTTAATCCCTATCCGCTTCCTGCATCCAAAATGGATGAATTAAAATTTATTCTCAAATGCTTTAACCAAACATTAAAAGAAGCATTGCCTTTTTTTGAGCTAATAAATTTCCCAAGCAAGTTATGATTACCTGCAGAATGTTGGAAGCATTTTCTTTTAATATATTTTTTAAAAATATTTGGAGAAGGTAAATTTAAAGAAAAATACCCTTCAGGGTAAAATTCAGATAATTCATAGGGAATTTCACATATCTGAATACAATGACAGGCAGAACATTCGAAATAGAGAAATTTCTCTCTTGTACCGAACATTTTTTCCTCGTCTTCAAAAGAAAAATTATTATCAAAATTCCCGCAAATTCTGCATTTATGCATATTCATCAATTATAAGTGTAGTCCTTAATTAAATGAGATGCAAAAATAACAATTTTATAATTAATCTTTCCCAATAATGTTGGATTTTGCCTTAAAATATCAAGTATTTTTTCAATAAAGTATATTTGATATTGAATTTTCGTTAATTTTTTCATAATTTAAGAGTTTAGTAAATAAATTCAATCGTAATAAAAAGAAAAAAATTTTACAATTAATATGCAGATACAATAATGAAAAAAGTAACATTATACCAACGCCTGAGATACGTTTTTGATAATTTAATGTCAAAAGGGACATTTGCCCCTATTCTTTTATTATCACTTGCAGCCGCCCTGTCAATATTTGTTCTGGCTTTCTTTGTTTATATTACGGGTGCTATCCCCAAAGACCAGGCAATACAGGGATTGCAAAATTCTCATGAAATTGGATATTTCGGGACAATTTGGATTACCATTTTAAGGACACTTGACGGCGGTGTGGTCGCTTATGACCCAATAAATACTTTGTTTGTATTTTTTATGTTCATAGCAACTATTGGCGGTTTGTTTATGTTAAGTGCCTTGATCGGCATTGTCAACAGCGGTGTCGTAAGGAAAATCAGCGACCTCCGAAAAGGCAAGTCTTTTGTTGTCGAGAAAAATCATACAGTCGTTCTTGGCTGGTCTTTCCAGGTTTTTCAAATTGTATCTGAGCTTGTAATAGCCAATGAAAATCAGAAAAATCCAAGCGTTGCTATACTTGCCGAAAAAGATAAAGTCGAAATGGAAGATGAAGTCAAATCGAAATGCGGAAGCACTCAGAATACAAAATTGATTTGCAGAACCGGAAATCCGATTGACCTTCAGGACCTTGAAATTGTCAACCTTAACGAAGCAAAAGCTATAATAATCCTTGCACCCGAAACAGGAGACCCGGACTCGATTGTTATCAAAACTATTCTTGCTATAACCAATAATCCCCACAGGAAACCTGTTCCCCTTAAGTATCACATTGTTGCAGAAGTGAGGGACCCGAGAAATGTCAGAATAGCAGAAATTGCCGGTAAAAACGAAGTTCAGCTTGTTGTCTTTGATTACCTGATTTCAAGAATCACTGCTCAAACCTGCCGCCAGCCAGGACTTTCTGTCGTATTCACAGAATTGCTCGACTTCAAAGGCGATGAAATTTATTTTCAGGAAGAATCAAAAATCGTCGGTAAAACATTTGTTGAAGCAATGTTTGCTTATGAAACTTCAGCCATAATTGGTTTACGCCGCCATGACGGCAGAATAATGATAAAGCCTCCTATGACAACCAAGATTGAAAAAGGCGATATGGTGATTGCCGTTTCCGAAGATGATGATACCGTTATACTTTCAGGATTGACAGAGTTTGGCATTGACCCGGGTGCAATCAGGATTGCTCCGAAATACGTGCCTCCCAGAGCCGAATCAACTTTAATTCTTGGCTGGAACAGGCGTGCTCCGTTAATTCTTAATGAACTCGATAACTATGTCTGGCCCGGTTCTAAAATTACAGTCGTTGCAGACAGCATGGCTGTCGAGAAAGAACTCGCAACTCACTGTTCAGGTCTCACTCATCAGACTGTAACCTTCTGGCTCGGTGATACTACTAATAGAAGAATACTGGACGACCTTCAAATCGAGCAATACGACCATATTATTGTTCTCAGCCAGACAGAGCTGACCGACGTGCAGTCAACAGATGCAAAGACACTAAGCACATTGTTGCATCTCAGGGATATTGCAGACCTAAAGGGACATACATTTTCAATAGTCAGTGAAATGCTCGACGACAGGAACAGACAGCTTGCTGAAATTACTTATACAGATGATTTTATAGTCAGCGTGAAATTAGACAGCTTGATGCTTTCGCAAATATCGGAGAACAAAGAACTGAAGACAGTTTTCGAGGATTTATTCAGTGCCGGCGGGCCTGCTATCTATATTAAGCCTGCTGAATTTTATGTTGAGCTTGGGAGACCTGTCAATTTCTATACAGTTATGGAATCAGCTCGTCAGAGGAATCAGATTGCAATCGGATACAAACTACATCAATCAAGGAAACTATCAGAAGGAAAGAGTTTTCTTGCTTATGGCGTTGTTGTCAATCCTAAGAAGTCGAACCAAATGTTCTTCTCCGAAGGCGACAAAATAATCATCATCTCAGATGAAGAACAGTTAGGATAAATTAATTTCCTGAAGAGCAATAATTTTTTCTATTTAGAAATTCACAATGGGAATAATTAAGAAATGTTATAATTTTTTTGAAACATAATATTAATACCTCCGTATTCTCAACCTGAATCCGGTTTATCATAATTAATAAAGAGTATTTAAATGTCAAGCGTTAAAACTTTTTCTTTTCTACTTATAACCATACTAATTGCTTTTTCATTAACCAAACTACAATCTCAAAACGTAAATGTTTTCAATGGCATTGTGATTGACACCGAAACGAAAAAGCCGATAGCCGGTGCTACACTCAGGGTTTTAAATACAGAGAGAGGAACCTACACATCATCCTCTGGAAAATTCAGACTTCCTATTCCAATTGGAGCTAAAATAATTAAGGTATCATCCCTTGGCTATGAAACTAAATTTCTGGGAATTGAAGGAAAGATGGACACTCTATATATAGGATTAAAACCATCTTCAATCAAAATGAAATCTGTCGAAGTTACCGGGAAAATCGATGCTAACGAAATCATAAAACGCGCTATCGAGCGAAAGGAAGAAAATCTAAAGAAACTGAAAACATTCAGTGGAATGCTTTATTCCAAGCTTGTTCTTGAACTCGCTGGAAGCATATTTGGCGGCCCAACTCAGGGTGGTTTTCAGGTCAGCAGTACAATTGGCGAGACAGCACCAGAGAAATTTAAAATGTTTGTCCTCGAAACATTTTCAAAAACTTATAGAGATTTTGAAAAAAATATAACACGTACCGATATAATTCAAAGGAGACAAACATCTAATATACCACCCCAACAAAACCTGCTCGCAATAGGAAATTTCATGAATTTTTATGATGATGAAATTGAAATGCTCGATACAAAAATTCCGACTCCCCTTAGCAGTTCTGCCTTTAGCTATTATAATTTCGAACTGGTTGAAAGAAATACTCTGGATGACAGGTTTGTATACCTGATAAAAGTACAACCTGTAACAACGGCCTATCCTGCTTTTACAGGTTCTGTAAGCATCGTCGAAGGCACTTACAATCTTGTTGAAGTGTCGCTTCAGCCAAGTGAAAACACTTCTATTCCCTTCCTCGATAGTCTAAAATTTTTACAGAAATTCGAAGAAAGTTCGAAGCGAGTTTGGTATCCGTCATTTCTCGAATTAACGGCTAAAGTAAGAGTAGATGTAATCAAAGGGATGCTGGATGCAACCGCCTTTGCAACTGCGACGAGTATATACAGCGAAACGATAATCAATGAACCACTTCCTGATTCAATCTATGAAGCTGAAAAGCCGAGAATAATTACAGTTAGTAAAGGTGCCGATTCAACACGAACCGAGTTCTGGGAAAATAATTCTCTACGAGAAATTACGCCTCGAGAATTGAGCATGTACCATGAAGTTGACAGCCTGTCTGCAATTTCAGATTCTTTAGAAAAAGAAAAATCTGCAAAATTCTTTGATTATTATCCTGACATAAGATTCAATAGAGTTTGTTCAATTGGGCTTGGAGCATGGGCAAGCCTATTCTATAACAAAGTGAGTTTGAATTTTGGCGGTTATTATAGCTTCGGCCAGAAAAAACCTTTTGGTGAGGTTAGCTTGAACCTGACAAATATTTTCGATTCAAGTGCTCTAAACCTCAGTATGTATGGAAAATATTTTTCGACAATCGAAAATATCACAAGCACAATAGATTATCCATTTTTAGTAAATACATTGACATCAGCCATCTTCCACGAGGATTATTTCGATTACTATAAAAAAGTGGGATGGAGAGCAGGTATTAGTGCAAGACTCCCATTTGTACAATTATTCGGATTCGTTGAAATAGCAAAGTATGATTCACTTCAAAAGACAACAAATAATTCAATTTTCTCATCGAGCATTTGGAGAAATAATCCAGCTATTGTCCCCGATAATTATCGAATAATAGCAGGTGGCTTGTACCTCAATTCTTCTTCATTTTTGAGAAATACAGATTTTAATGCCTCTGTAAAATTAAATGCCATGTATGGTGATATGGAAGAGCAGAACACACTTTTCCATTTATTTGAAGGTGAATTGAAACTTGTTATACCAACTTTCTATACAGGCTATACGCCTATGAATCTCGAATTATTATTTATTGGTGGCAAAAGCTGTAAGACAACACCTTATCAGGAACAATTCAGGATGCCAACGAGACTGAGTATCATTGGGCAGTCGGGTGTGTTTTACTCAGCACCAATAGGTGTATTTGGTGGTAACGAATATTATACGGCTCATATCAATTATAACCTCACAGATTTATGGTGGCGGGCAATCGGCTTGCCGAGATATGAAGGACGAGGGATTGATTTGATTCTTTCCGGTTCTTCAGGCAGGTATATATCCCATCCATCCTCATATTACAAACAAACAGGGAATGACTATTATTCTGAAATTGGTTTTGGTTTAAGCAGGATACCGACTTTCATCAGTAATGTCGGTTATCTGTCATTCGATGCAAGATGGGGATTAGGACCGCTGGCACATGGCAGTTTCGGATGGGGACTGGGAGTATCACTACCGTTCTAATCAATTAGGAATTATGAATTATGAGTTGGAATTTTACCCTATTTTCTTATATCAGCTCGACTGCTTCACCCGGCACCCAGCCTATGTTGCCGTTTGCAAGTCTGATTTTTCTCCATTTTCCGACAGCATCGACTATGTTTACTTTTGTGCCTTCATGAAGAATGAAAAGGTCTTTCCCATCTTCTTCCGGTGAACTTTTCACATAAACAGTCGGCTCAAATACTATTGCTGAATTGCGGGAATTTTCATAGCCACTTTGTTGAATTGCAAATATCAATGACATGACTGAAATAAATATTGATATAACTAATGTTCCGAATATTATCTTTTTTATAAAAGGCGATTCGAGAAATACAAATACACCAAGTGAAATAAATACAACCCATAAAAAAACAACTTGAATGACAGCCCAATTACCGGATGTAAAGAGGTTTCTAATGACTTCATACCATTGCACAAGAAAAAATTTGGGGACGGGTTCAATTTTATCAACAATTCTCAGGTTTGCGACATTCAGATTCACAATAATATCTTCGTCATCGGGCGATAATCTTAATGCCCTTTCATAATTGATAATGGAATTAGGAATTTTATTCATCCTGAAATAAGCATTCCCCAGATTATAGTATAGTTCTGCATTCTCATAGCCATTATTAATGATTTTTTCATAATTTGACGCTGCTTTGGAATAATAGCCATTTTGATAAAGCATATTCCCTTTTTTAAATGTTTCGAGGGCTTCATTTGCAAATAATGATGAAGTGATTAAAATTAAAAATATTAATACACATAATCTGTATTTCATCTTAATGCTCCTTCTAATTCGGTAATAACCCTGACAGCATCATCATAAATATTCTGTTTACTGACATCATTCGATGACCTCGCAAATCTTGCAAATTCGCAGTAATCAATCGTTGACATATATTGCTGTATTTTTTCTTCTCCGACAGTTCTTTGACTCATTGCAAACGAAGCACTGTCCTTGTTCAATTCAGAAATTGGTATCGTCAGCTTATCGCTCAAATATCCCCACAAAGCGTGAGAAACTTCTTCATAAAATTTATCTTCGTTAGATTGATTAAGTAACAATTTTGCTGTTTGGAGCCTTTTCCTTGCCATTTTTGTTGCTCTTTTATTTTTCAGCAAGGCTTGATTACCTTCCAATTTCTGTTGTCTTTTCAGATAAATGAAAAATAAAAGGAACAAGAACATTGGAGAAAAGAACAAAGCATAAAACCCGGCAGAACCTAAGAATGTATTGCTTTTCTTAGTTAAACCCCCTGATAAATTTTTTATAAACCTTATATCCTTCCCGATATATTTTATATCCTCTTTTTTCACACCACTGATTGACTGATAAGCCTCATCACCTGTCCCCTGCTCAACCTGTATAATAAATTCCTGCGATGTTAGTGTCTTGTATTGCTTGGAAGATAAATCAAAATATGAAAAACCAACAGGTTCAATTTTATATTCGCAGGCATGTCTTGGTATCAGCAGATACTCAAATGTTCTCGTGCCTGATACTCCCGAACCTGAAACAGAAATATTATCATTGACCTTAGGGTCATAAGTTTCTATATCAGGCGGGAGCTTGAGTTCAAAAGGTTCTACTAATTTCAAATTACCATTTCCTGAAATCTGGATTTTCAAATTTACAGGTTCGTTTGTTATTGTCTTAGGCCTATCAATCCACGCTTTCATCGAGAGGTTTCCTACACCGCCGTTGAAGTCAGGCGGAGCTCCCGATGGTAAGGGCCTGACATTAATTGAAACAGCCCCCGAACTTGCGTTATACTTAAAATCCTGATACTGATTACCAAAGGAAAAGAAATCATCAAAAATACTTCTCCTCTTTCTCGGTTGATTTTGTACAATGAGTCTGCATACAGTTTCAAATATAAATGGCTCGACAGTCAGCTTTCCTGTTTGCTGTGGTATCAAAACGACTTTCTTAACAACCGCCGCATTAAATGCAACTCCATTTACATTTTCAGTATGAAACTGAAGTTTGCCAATATCAATATCCTGTGTCCAGAAACCTGTGAATGTCGGAGCATTTTGCGATGGGACTAACTGTACAAGCCTTAATTCCGGATGAACATATAAAACATAGGTAGCAATGATTTGCTCCCCTTGATAAACATCTTTTTTACTGACATTCAATCTTAAAAATAAATTCTTACTAATAACATCATCTGCCTGTTTGTTAAGAGTACCTTGTGATTGGTCCTGCCCTTGTCCCTGAGCTTGTTTTTGTTGCTGAGTGCTGCCCTTTGCGACAGTCATATTAATTGGATTTGTTCTGAGTGTCTTTCCATCTGCATCAATCGAAGCAGAACCAATCTGAAAGGAACCTTCTGCATCAGCCTGAAGGATGTACGTATAGGATATACTTCTCGACATCTGTCCGTTCACAAAGCTCATCTGTTGTGATGTGCTGGGACCCATCAGCACTGTGAACCCTTTGAAACCGGGAGCCCTGAAATTATTCCCGTTCATATTAGATAATGAAAAAATAACCTGGAACTGCTCTCCTACTGCAACGGGATTTTTACTCACAGATGCCGAAAACTGTGCATGTGCTAGTGTATTCAAAAACAAAAAAGCTATGATAGTCGAAAATGATAAACCCTTCATATTCAATTTATATTCATGTTTCAAATTATTTTTTACCATGGTTTTGTAGTCTTCACTCTTCCGGTACCAACTTGTTTATTAAGTTTCTTCTGAAGATTTTTTTCTTCATTTGCTAGAGCCTGCAACATTCTCTGAGCATCCTGCTTAGAAATTTTTGGCTGCTGTTGCTTCTGCTGATTCTGCTGATTCTTATCATTCTGCTCCTGTTGCTGCTGTTGTTGTTGGTCCTGCTTGTTTTTATCCTTATTGTCTTTATTATCCTGATTCTGTTGTTGTTTCTGTTGCTGCTTTTTGTCCTGATTCTGATTTTGATTTTGCTGATTTTGCTGTTGCTGCTGCTGTTGTTGAATCAACATGCGTCTTGCGTACTCAAGATTATATTTTGTTTCCAAATCCTCGGGTGTATTTCTCAATGAATTTTTATATGCTTCGATGCTCTCAGCATATTTTTTATCTTTCAAGAGAGAATTACCAAGATTATGATAAGCCATTGCTCGTGTTTCTTTGTCAAGATTTCTGTTTGTCAAATCATTAAACTTTTCTGCTGCCTTATCGTACTGCTCCTGTTTGTAGAGTGCATCGCCGATATTGAAAACCGACTTGTCTGAATTTTTCTTCTTATCCAGAGACTTCAAATAATTTATTTCGGCATCATTGTATTTCTTCTGCTCGTATAGTTTGTTGCCTTTCCTCAGATAATCCTTATATGATTGTGCTGTGCAAATTAAAGGCAATAATAAGAAGACAATAATTAGTTTTTTCATACCTTTTTCTCTCCAAACAAATTCAAGGATTCAATAAATTTATTCTTTCTTTCAGATACAAAAATATCAGCTAAAAGGAGTACCAGAGCCAACCCAAATAAATATTGAAAATAATCAACATAGTCAGTGAATAATTGTGCTTTGTATTCTTTCTTCTCCATACCTGCTATTTCATCGAGCATAGATGCAAGGTCGGGGTCATCCCCTGTCGAGCGGATAAACTTACCCTCACCTGCGGATGCAATTTGTTCAAGCATGCTTGCATCAAGTTTTGTTAATACGGTATTACCTTCGTTATCGGTCATGAAATTCACTCTTTGATTTCCCGAGTAAATCGGAATCGGTGCTCCATTAATCGAACCCATGCCGATTGTGTAAATCACAATGCCGGTCTTAACCGCTTCACCAGCTATCGAAATTGCATCATCCTCATGATTCTCGCCATCAGTAATTATAATAAGTGCTTTATATTTCTTTTCTTCCTGTTTAAAGGATTTCATTGAAAGTTCAATTGCCTTTCCGATTGCAGTTCCCTGATTATAAACAAGGTCACAATCAACAGTGCTGAGAAACAGTTTAGCGGCAGAATAATCCGTTGTCAAAGGTAATTGGATGAAAGCATCCCCGGCAAAAACAATTAATCCGATTCTGTCATTATACATTTTGTCAATTAATTTCGAGACATATTGCTTAGCCCTTTCAAGCCTGTTTGGCTTTACATCCTCAGCCTTCATGCTATTGGAAACATCAATCGCAATAATTACATCAACACCTTCCCGCTTGAAGTTTTCGAGCTTAGTTCCTATTTGTGGATTTGCTGTTCCAAGTATTAGAAAAGCAAGCCCTGAAAGAAGCAATGAAATCTTAATTACATTTTTATATCTCGACACTTCAGGCATTAGCTGGTTCAGTAGGCTCATGTCCCCATACTTCTGTAATAGCTTCTTCCTATAATTTCTCAAAAGAAAATACAGTAAAGCAAATGCCGGTATAAGAACCAGCACATATAAAAAAACACTATTTTCAAAACGAAACATCCCTCAAACCTCCACTTTTATTAAGTCCCCCCTATCGAGAGGGGATTTAGGGGTGTGTAAAAAATAAATCTACACCAATTACATTCTAAGTCGGAAAAAATAGACGAAAAAAATAAAAATTGAGTATATATAATGAATAAATTTTGAAATTATTTCTCATTAATCAAAATGTTATATCGTATAAGATAAAACATAATTTTTCTTAAATTATTAGTAGTTATTAATTCGTAATTAGTAATTAATTTTTACTTCACCACCTCAAACGGTTCAACTATCCTGCCATATCCGGTTGTCAGTTTCAGGTAATATCTCCCCTGGCTTAAGTTCTCCACAGGAATAAATTCAGTATAATAACCGGCTGAATAATATTTTACAGGAACAGGCGCTTCAATAATTTTTCCGGAAATGTCAATAACTTCAATTTTAATATAAGAGCTGTTTGTCAAACCAAAATCCATCCTCATCGTATTTTGCTCGGCCGGATTCGGATAAAGTACGAAAATTGTATCCTTTTTGGGAAGTGGATTGAATGTGCTGTCTGCAAGATGCAATGAAATTGCTTTTTCACGTGAGAGCCGGGCAGTTGTTCTCATTTCTCCCAAAGTTTTACCTCCGAATAAACTGAAGGTAACCCTGGTAGTATCGCCTTTATCAATCTTGATCGGACCTGCGCCAATAACCATTGAAACATCAGTAATACCTGATTCCTTCCTTAATATTCCACTGCTCATGAACATCCATTTCTCATTCCTCGGAAATCCGTCCCAGATTCCGGGACTTAAGTTATCGCCGTCATTATCAATAGCATAAAAATTCAGTTTATGTCTTGATAACATCGAAGCACCAACCATAGGATAACTTGTGTCCCTGACATTTCTTACATAACCGAATACCTGCTGATTATCATAAGTTGCCCGGTTATAACTTCCGGATGGACCTATGTCCCAATCAAAAAACAAAGATGCGAATAGAGAATCTGTGTCATATCCCGAGATATTAATAATATCAAATACGACTAATATGAAATCACGGCTCAGGCTGTCATCAAACTGATAAACATTCTGATTGACAATAACACCGGCATCATATACCGAATTAACATCATAAAAATTCGAGTAACCCTCCTGTGCAGCAACAGAGCCATTCTTGAATACTTTAAAAACATCATCCGACAAAAAAGAATTGTCTTCCTCAAGCTGGTCCAGCCCACGGGCTACATTTGATAGTCTGTCAACCGAAGTTCCAATCATCAATGCACCCTCAAACATAAGATTGGGACTGTCTCTATACTTAAAGCCATCCCCCTGGTTGTTGTTCGGGTAATCATTATAGCCGATATTACCAATGTTATTAAATGTAACTGTAATATTATTTGCATTCATTGTCTTGTAAGTAGGCCTGAAGGTCATTTCAATAAATTCGCTGTTGCAGTAGCTCGTGTCGTCAAACATTTTAAATTCCAGCATGACCTTACTGTCAGCAGGTATATTATCAGGAACAACAAAAATAAGTGTATCTGTCAAATCCTTCATTTCGAGTGAAGCCATTGTTCCGATGGCAGAATTATCTTTCAACATAATAAAATTATTATCATTAATGCTGAGCCTCAGCCAACCGTCCTGTACGGGCTTCAGTACATTCAGAAGTGTAAGATTTAGTCTGATTGTATCACCTCTGTCAAAAATCCCATCGTTATTATCTTCAGTATGATAAGATTTAACTAAGAGAGATTTGATATTAGAATCAGTTAATGCCTTCAGAGCATTTACCCTTCCTGTTCCGATACTTCCTTTCAAATAGGGATTCAAAGTATCAATATTATCGGTTGTAACCTTTATCTGCTGTATAACCTGAATCGGCTTATATTCGGGAAATTGCTCGCATACAAGTGCCGCAACACCACTGGCAACGGGAGTTGCCATTGACGTACCGCTTAAATATGAATATTGATTGTCCGGTATTGTAGATAAAATATCAACACCTGGAGCGGACACATCTATTGTGTTATGAAAATTGGAAAAACCTGCTTTCACATCTCTCGAATCAACTGCGGCAACAGATAACACGCTTTCATGTGAGGATGGATAAAAAGCTATATTCCTTCCGTCATTTCCTGCGGCGGCAACAATTACAGAACCAAGACTGACAGCGGCATCTATAATTTCCTGCTCGGCTTCCGACTTACTTGAACTCCCCCAGGAGCAATTAATCACATTCGCTCCCATTCCTGCGGCATATATAATACCATCATATCCATTGGTAACCGAAGTATTAAACGGATTATCAGGAGCAACCTTAACGGGAAGGTATTTTACCCTCTTTACAATTCCTGCAACCCCGATTCCATTATTAACTACTGCGGCACAGATACCTGCTACATGTGTCCCATGTTCGTTACCCGGGAGAGGTTCGTTATCTCCTTCAGCAAATTCTGCACTAACAAAATCCCAACCTCTCCAATCGTCAATATATCCATTCACATCATCATCAACCTGATTACTTCTTTTATCATTACCTTGCCCATCAACACCGGATTCACCGGGATTGATATATAAATTTTCAGCTAAATCCTCATGCAGGTAATCAACACCTGTATCAATAATTCCAATAATAGGAGTTTCATTTGTATCGAGAACATCCCATGCTTCAAAGGCTTTGATTTGATTCAAATGTGACTGGAACCTGACAAGCGAATCATTAGGAATATCCGTCAGATGGTGAATGTACAAAGGTTCTGCATATTCTATACCGGAAAGAGTTGCTATCTTTTTAGATACTATAAGTGGGTCAATGTCTGCTTCATACTCAATAACACAAATCCTTGATATATTTTCCGCAATTGAAGATTGACCCGAATTAAGAATCATATTTTGTTTATTTATTCTCTTTTGGATGAGCTTAACGTTTGTATTGGAGACATATCCCCTGCTTAAATTTGCTCCTACGATAGGTGTCAATGCTTCTATCTCACCACTCCTGTTCTGCATTAGCCATTTATTATAGCCTGAAAAAGTGTTTTTGAATTTGACAACCAAAGCATGGCTTTTGTATTCATTTCCATAAGAAATGGAATTGAGAAGGCATAAAATTATAATAAAAAATATTGTTTTAGTACCAATTTTTGTATTCATAACCTCTCTGTTATTTCTTTTTTCTAATAAACGTTATGTTTTAATAATGATTTTAAGAAAAAATTATTTAATTTTTACATACTTAATGGAAATAATTCTAATTTTTATCAGATATTTTTGATACTTTCGACTTAGAAAACGTTTTTTTAAAAAATAGAAATAATAAAATTATATGAAAAAGTCAGAAATCGAATTAAACCGCTATCAGGAATTACTCCAAATGGTAAAAAGTTTTGAAACGAATTTCATAAACTTTTACAAAAAAGGGAATAAATCAGCCGGTGTCAAGTTAAGAAAGAACATGCAGACAATTAGAGCCTATGCAAAAAGCATAAGATTTGAAGTCCAGGATATTAGAAAAAATAAAGTGGGGATTAAGACTAAGAAAAAAAACAAAGGACAAATTTCAATCTTTCAATAGCCGAATAACTCCAATTTATGTATTATTTTATTACTTAATAATTTATTATTAATTTTTCATATCATTTTAATTAATTCATCCATTTTTCCTATTTTGAGATTTATTGCAAAATACCAAAGGTAAAACATGATTGACAGAAGAGAATTTCTTAAAAAGACTGCACTTGTATCAATTGGTTCAATTGCTGCCTTTTCAAAATCAGCTTCAGCTCTAATCCAGGAAGAAACTGCCGACTTTGGAAAATCGAAACAATCGGAAGTATTAATACCAGTTGTAATTTCAACATGGAAACACGGTATTCCTGCAAATGAAGCCGCATGGAAGGTCATTCAGAGCAATGGCAGAGCACTTGACGCAGTCGAGCAGGGTGTACGAGTACCCGAAGCAGACCCTAATGTTAAAAGCGTAGGTTATGGTGGATTACCTGACCGGGATGGATTCGTTACATTAGATGCTTGTATCATGGATGAGAATGGTAACTGCGGCTCGGTAGCTTACCTTCAAAATATCATGCACCCAATATCAGTAGCAAGAATGGTTATGGAAAAAACTCCTCATATTATGCTTGCCGGCAAAGGTGCTTTAGACTTCGCTCTGGCAAATGGTTTTAAGAAAGTGAATCTACTGACAAAAGAAGCTAAGGGAGCGTGGTTAAAATGGAAGAAGGATACTAAATATAATTCCAGGAAATCAAAAGGCCATGATACGATTGGTATGTTAGCAATTGACAAAACCGGGAACATATCCGGAGCCTGCACCACAAGCGGCTTAGCATGGAAATACCATGGAAGAGTCGGTGATTCGCCTATTATCGGAGCTGGTATGTACGTTGATAATGAAGTTGGCGGTGCCGCTGCCACAGGCAAGGGAGAAGCAGTTATTAAAATGTCAGGCAGTTTTTTAATTGTCGAATTAATGAGAAACGGGAAATCCCCACAGGAAGCTTGTGAACTTGCTATACAAAGAATTGTGAAAAAACAGTCCGACTACAAAGATTTTCAGGTTGGATTTATAGCTCTCGATAAAAGAGGAAGATTCGGAGCATATAGCATAAACAAAGGTTTTCAGTTTGCCCTGTATCGAAATAATCAAAATCAATTACTCGATTCAAATTCCTATTTAGGTTAAAATAGAACTATGGATTTTATTTCATTCATCAATGATGATTTTTTCGGTTACAACACTTTCTCCATTTGAGACAGTTAGAAAATATAATCCAAAGGTAAAATTATTTGTATTTATTTCAATTTTACCATTAGCAGTATGACTCTCTATCCTACTAACAATTAACCTTCCCATCATGTTGTAAAGTGAAACATTCACAAAACCATTAGTCTCATTCTTCAAATGAATAATCAAAGAATTATCTTGTATTTGAACATTAAAAAAATTATTTGAAAAACCTGAATTTGTTTCTATAACATCTGTGATGCTTGTATCTGCGATTTTTGTCATGAGCCACCAAAATGCCTTTGCCAGTCTTAATTTACCAAGCCAGTTCGGATGGCAAGCCTGTGCTCCGGGTTGTTGCTCACCACAATAGGATTTGAAAGCAAGTTCCCAACCATTGGGATTTGTCTGATGAATATTAATCGTATCATAAGCTTCAATATCTGCTATATCAAATAAAATTTTCCCATTTTCTCTGACATAATTTCTTATTAATGTATTCAGGGTATCAGTACAGTACATCCCAATCTGAGTTAATGGAATTGTCCACCATACAAACTTTTTATTGGGATACCTATTTTCGAGTGTTTCCATACTGTCTTTCAGTGTATTCCAGGCTTGCATGGTTTTTGTTATATTGAATGGAGAACCGCAAGGTTCCTGTAATCCATCAAGCCCGTCAAGATAACAGTATTTAAAAGAAAATATATCGAATTTGTCAATTTGGGAATCAACACCTTCAACGAAATCATTGATTTTACCATACCAACCCGAATTGCCTCTTGGTTGAAATTCCCAGTTTCTCCTGTCAAATTTATAGTCCGGAAATTCATCACATTCTTTAGGATTTTCTCTTGAACCTTGTACACAGTCAAGTCCGTCATTTACAGTTCCCCCGACAGAAGCATGCTGGAACATTAACCTTATTGGTATTGCCAAAGGTAACAGGCTGTCGGGAATATTTTCAAATTCAGATACAGAGTTGTGGTCAGCGATAAGTGGATTCACTGCGTAAAGTTTGACATTTGAACTATTAATAAATGGAAATATTAAAATGGTTAAAATGCAAATAATAGATTTTAATACTAAAATCTTCATGATTTTCACTTAATATGTTAGTCATACTATTACTTTTCAATATCAAATATAATAGAAAAAATATTAATACTATGGAATTAAACTCCTTTTATTTGAATTTAACATATAAGTAAACTTTTTACCTTTTATCACCTTTTGATTAAATTGCTGAACTTATTTGTACAATTGGAGTAAATATGAGAATTTTTATAATATTAGTAAGTTTTATTTTATTATCAACAATAGCATTAGCCGAAAGGCAATATGCAATTTATGATTCAAAAACAGGTGAAAAACTCACGATTTCTAATCTGGCAGAAAAGTCATTAGAATACGATATTATCTTTTTCGGTGAATTTCACGACGACAGCTTATTGCACAATATTCAGAAAGGCCTTCTGGCATCAATGTATTCGGAAGATGATGAAATCGCTGTTTCAATGGAAATGTTCGAAAGAGATGTTCAAAAATATATTGATGACTATTTAAATAATAAAAGAACAGAAGAAGATTTTCTGAAAAACTCACGTCCTTGGAGTGATTATAATGCCTTTTATAAATCTTTGGTTGAACTGGCTAAAAGTAATGAAGCACCGGTAATAGCTGCAAATATTCCACGCAAATATGCTGCTGTCTATACCCGTGAGGGTTGGGCAGGCATCCAAAAACTACCACCCGACGATAGAATATTTGTTGCGAAAAATCTGAACATCAGGGATGACCTCTACCAAAAAGAATTTTACAAAACCATGATGGGTAATATGGGTATGGACAGCAATGCTGTGATGAGTCCTAATCAAGAAAACACATTGTATCTGTACTACGGTGCCCAGAGTTTGAAAGATGAAACTATGGCAGAGAGTATCGTCGGGCAATGGGAAAAAGATGATGATTATAAGATTATTCATTTTAACGGCGATTTCCATTCAAATAATTATCTAGGCACTGTTCAAAAGGTTCGGGATAGAAATAAAGAAGTGAAAATTGCTGTAATCACTCCAATTTATGCCGATTCCGGTAAAGCATTGGATTTTGATAATTCATATAAGAACCGTTGTGATTTTTTGATAATTCTCGACGAAAAGCCTAAGCCGGATATAGCTCTATCAATGATGGGCGGACATCTTGCTCAGAACTACATTGCAAGCCATAAAGTGGATTTAAAACTCGACCCTCAGAATAAATCTCTGAATGGATTTGATGAAATAAAATTCTTCAATCCAATTGCAAAAAAAGGAAGTTTTAAAATCCTTAAAGACCTCGATGTGAAAATCACAAACGCAGTTACAGACGGATTTGATTATGATGTGAAAATTGCAAGTGACGATAGTATGTATAAGGAAGTCGTTATTACATCAAAAGGAAATGAAATAACCCAATTAAAAGTTGCTTATTCAGGTAAGGTTTACTATTCGCCAAGTGTAACACTATTTAATCAGAAACATTCTAATACTCCTGGAATTATTTCTAATGAACAAAATGAAGGAATTTATTTACCGAGTGGAAGTTGTTATCCGATAACAGGCAAAGATATTGCTAATTTTGAGCTCAATGTCAGTGTTCCGAAAGAATTTACAATGATAACCAGTGGAACACAAGGATTTGAAACATCAACTGAAACAATACGTAACTTTACTTTCAAATCCGAGTTACCCGTTGATGATATGATTCTTGTCGGCGGAAGATATATAAGAAAGGATACAAATTATGATGGAAAAACTTTCAGCTTATACACTTTTAATAATAGCCCTGCAGGCGATGTGTACCTGAACGCATCTATTGAATATTATAAACTATACACTCCCTTGCTTGGTCCTTATCCGTTCAGTAATTTCAGTATAGTTGAAAATTTCTTTGCAACAGGCTTTGGTATGCCGGGATATACTTTATTGTCGAACAAATTGATGGCATTGCCCTGGATTGTTCTTGCTCCCGGTTCACTTGCTCATGAATTTGTGCATAACTGGTGGGGTAACAGTGTTTATGTTGATTATGAACTCGGTAATTGGTGTGAAGCCTTGACAACATATTGCGCTAATTATTATTATAATGTATTAACAAAGAAAAATGATAAAGCTCTCGACTGGCGAAAAAAAGCATTGTTATCTCTTGAGTCTCTGCCGGATAAAAGTAATTACCCTGTGATGAAATTCAAGTATCAATCCAACAATGACGACGCAACAATCGGCTACCAGAAAGGCGGATTCATATTTTATGAAATTTATAAATTAATCGGCGAAGAAAGATTTTTCAGTGCACTTAAGAATTTCGCAAAAAAATATAAAGGCAAAAAAGCCTTGTGGTTTAGCCTAATGTCAGCATTTGACGAAGTTGCAATGAAAGATAGCCTGAAAATTCCTGTCAGAAAAATAATGAGCCAGTGGCTCAACTCTACAAATATCCCAACTTTGAAAATAGAAAATGCAAAATGTGAAAATGATTCTCTCTTCATTGAAATAAGTCAGGATATGAACTTTTACACGAGTGTACCCGTTAAAATCAACACTTTCGAAGGTGAACAATGGCAAAATTTCACTTTAACAGGAAAGACAAATAAATTTGCTATTAAATCCGATTCAAAGGTTAAATCCGTTCTTGTTGACCCTGATTATCAAGTATTACGCCATCTCAATAAATGGGAAATTCCATATAGTTTCGGCAGAATCCTTGCCGAAAAACCATTGCTGATACTTCCTTCAAAGAAGTCGCCTGATTATGAAGTATCTGTTAAATTTGCTGAAATGGTTAAGGAGAGTGAGTATGATATTGATTTCAAATCTGCTGATGATTTGCTCAAGGATACAAGCTGGTATGAGAGGCATTTGATTGTGTTTGGCGATAACAGATCAAATCCGTTTTTCAAGAATCTGAAAACTATTTATCCTTCTACGATAACCTTAAAAGATACTAATATCACTATTAATAATCAGAAGTATTCCTCAACTGGTAATATTTTATTATTGAACACTGCACATCCCAAAAGTCAGGGTAAGCTTATGTCAATCATTTATTGCCAAAAGATGGAATCACCCGAACAGTTCAGGAGGCTCTTCCATTATTTGAGTTATTCCATGGTTTTTCTGAGCAAAACAAAGACAGGAAGACCAATTGCTGATATGGAAATTTTTCCAAATATAGAAGACAAGCAGGAATTGCAGTATTATTTTATGTACGATAAGTAAAAATAAAGAATAAGTAAAGTATGAAAATCATCATTGAACCTCATACACTCAAAAGAGCATCTGAGAGAGGTGCAAGTGAATCTGAAATTTTTGATGTTATAAATAATGGTTTAGAAATAACAGCGAGATTCAATAGATTAGCAAAAGTAAAGATTTATGAATATAACAAACAATGGAATAATAATTTTTATAAACAAAAAAGAATCGAAGTAATTTACACTAAAGAAGATGATAATATCGTTACCATAACTGTCTATGTATTTTATGGAGAATGGGAATAGAATATGAAAATAGAGTATGATGATAAATATGATTTGCTTTATTTGAGATTCGATGATACTTTTCAGGAAGTTGTCAATCAAAGAATCAATGACCATATTGTTTTGGATATTGGCAAGGATGATAAATTAGTTGGAATTGAAATATTAGGTGCTATGGAAGTTTTGAACCTGAATAATTTATTACCAATAGACTATTCCATTAAAAATAAGGAAATACTGGTATAATTTATAAAATGAGGTAATTGAAATTTTCCAAACATAGAGGATAAGCAAGAATTGCAGTATTATTTTATGTGTGATAAATAAAATTTTGGCTCATAAAAACCGCAGTCAAATGACAGCGGTTTTATGAGAAATTAATTTGCTAATTATTTTTCATCAGTTCTATGATTCATATTTTCCAAACCAATCACATTCATATACTATTTAATTTTAATTATTTTTTGTCATATCTAACAATATATTAAGTTTATACTAATATTTTATAAAATTCGTTATAGTCTTCAATTCTTTTTTAAAAATTATTCAAATTATAATGGAGACAAAATGAAAATTGGGGTATTAGGTTCAGGTATGGTTGGTAAAGTATTGGCTCAAGGCTTTTCAAATCACTCTTACGAAGTGATGATAGGAAGCCGTGATAAAAAGAAATTAGAAGTATGGAAAGACGAATCAGGATATAAAGGGCTAGTCGGTTCTTTTGAAGAAACTTCAAATTTCGGCGACCTTATTATATTATCTGTAAAAGGTGCAAAAGCAATTGAAGCAATAAATTTGTCAGGTATTGATAATTTCAAAGGAAAAATAGTGATTGACACAACCAACCCGATTGACGATACTAAACAACCCGAAAACGGAGTAATAAAATTTTTTACAAACAGTGAACAATCACTGATGGAACAACTCCAGTCTTACGTTCCAGAAGCCAAATTTGTAAAAGCTTTCAATAGTGTTGGTGCAATATTAATGGTTAATCCTGACTTTGGAGACATTAAACCAACTATGGTAATTTGCGGTAATGATGATAATGCTCGAAATGAAGTTACAAAAATTCTTGAAAAATTCGGTTGGGAAGTCGAAGATATGGGAAAAGCTAATGCTGCCGGCACTATCGAAAACCTCTGCATCCTTTGGTGCATCCCGGGTTTCTTGAGAAACGAATGGTCTCATGCTTTTAAGATATTGAAGAAATAAATTGCATTAGGGAGAGAACATTATCTTGTCCATACCTTACAAAATTCCCTAGCTTTCCTTAGGTCACAACAATGTTGTGTCCCTACATTTTATAATAAACATTGATTTTTAACTTAACTTAAAATTAACATTTCCTTTATTTACTGTTCACACAGTAGTGGCAATTTTGTACTCAAAATAATACTATATTTAATAAATGTTAAGGGTTAAATTATGGGATTGGCATATAAAGGGATTTTTCTGAAATTCATAATAAGCATTATTATCAATGTCTTATTTGTTTACATCTCGTTAGCAGATTCAAATCCAGGTTTAATTACAGGAAAAATTATAGATGGTTCAACGGGTGAACCTCTCAGAGGTGCCAGTGTATATGTTGTAGGCACTAAATGGGGGGCGAGAGCAGATATAAAAGGTGAATTTAAAATCAAAGTACTTACCGAAGGAAATTATACTATTAAAGTAAGTTATATCGGTTATGATGCAAAAGAGTTACCTGAAGTTGATGCAATCGAGGGAAAAACAACAGACTTATCATCAATCATATTAAATCCACAGTCAAATCTAACTGAAGAAATCACTGTACAAGGCGAAAGAATAATGAGTGGCGAAGGTGCTGTTCTGGCACAGAGAAAAAATGCAGAGCAAGTCAGCGATGGAATAAGTGCCGAAGAAATAAAGAAGACTCCGGACAGCGATGCAGGGCAGTCATTGAGAAGAGTTCCCGGAGTTACTCTTGTTAGTGGTAAATACGTTTTTGTACGTGGAGTAAGCGAAAGATATAGCAACACATTACTTAACGGAACTTCTCTTGCAACAAGTGAACCTGATAAAAAGGCTTTTGCTTTTGACATTTTTCCATCCGAATTTCTTGAATATGCAAGTATCGCAAAATCCTTCACACCAAACCTGCCGGGAAACTTTGCAGGTGGATTAGTTCAATTAAATACGATTGACTTCCCCCAGGGATTCAGCCTTAAACTAAGTGTATCTCAAGCATATAATGATAACATTACATTAAAAGGCAAATCTTTTATATCATTTAAATCAGATAATACTGACCTATTCGGTTTAAATAAAAGTAACCTGAGTTTACCAAGCAAATTACCATCCTCACCATCGGATATGAGTAAATTGTTATACTCCGAAGTGAAATCACAGAACCTGAATACAAGATATGAATCTCAACAGCAATGGGAACAATTAGGAAATGCATTTAATAATCAGGTCTGGAAACGGGATACTATTATGGCTCCGTTAAACGGTACTTATAAATTAACCTTCACTGATATATTTGACTTAGGAGGAAATGACTTTGGTATTATTGCATCAGGAATGTTAAGCGGAGACTATACAAATAACATAATGAGCCGTGGTGTCTTACTTTCCGATGGTGAATATAAATCCTATGTAAAAGGTACCCAATCAACATATAGCAAAGGATTGGGAGGTATATTAAATTTTGCTTATAAAATCGGAACTGATAATTCAATCAGTTGGAAAAACATATACAATAATACAATTGATAATGAATTAATCAACATTGTAGGAAAAAAGGAATACACTTATCTCAAGCAGATTAGTTATGATAATGTACAAAAAACCCTGTTATCAAGCCAGATTGCTGGTGAACATTTATTACCTGTTCTACAAAATTCAACATTACGATGGAATCTCGGTTATTCGAATTCAATAAGAAACGAGCCTGATTATCGCAGATTGAGATACTCAAGAAATGACACAACCGAACCCTACAGAATTGATATATCGGATAATCCGCAAGGGAACGGCACAATGGCGGGCAGGTTTTACTCTTATTTGAACGAAGATGCTTTATCGGGTGGGATTAATGTTTTATTAAAATTCCCGGGCCTAAAAGTAGAGTTCGGTGGGCTTTATGAACAGAAACAAAGAGAATTTTTAGTCAGGTCTTTTACTATCGTTAAAAGCGAAAGTATTGTAAAAAGTTATTATGATACGACTTATGAACAAGACATTGAAAACTGGACAGATGATTACATCTATGAGTTACTGAATAAGGAAACATCTCCCGAATTGCTTTTTGAAAACCAAAACTTCAATCTGCACGGATTCGGTATATCCGAAGATTCACACGAAAGAGATTCATATAAAGCAAATGAAGGTGTATTAGCTGCTTATTCTATGGCGGATTTTAACTTTAATTTATTTAATAAAAAACTAAGATTCATCGGTGGTGTAAGAGTTGAAAACAGTAATCAGAATTTACAAAGTTATTACCCAATACTGAATGAATCGGATTCAACATATAGAAATGAAGAGTTTGTGAATCAGAATATAATTGATTTTCTTCCATCATTAAATTTTATATACGAATTAGATAAAACTATGAATCTTCGATTATCTGCTTCTCAGACTTTGACAAGGCCCTCGCTTAGAGAATATGCTCCTTTTACATTTTATGACTTTAAGACACAAGTCAACGTGAAAGGCAATCCAAAACTCCAAAGAGCAATAGTTCAGAATTATGATATTCGCTGGGAGATGTTTCCAAATCCGGGGGAAGTGCTATCCATAGGCGGATTCTATAAAATATTTGATAATGCAATTGAAGAAACCATATTGAGAAGTTCAAGTGAAATCTTCATGTCATTCGATAACGCAAAAGGTAAAGCATATAATTATGGGGTTGAATTGGAAGCAAGGTTTAATTTTGGTTTCATTTCTGATTTACTAAATAACTTTTCTTTAAATAGTAATTTGGCTCTGATTAAATCAGAAATTACAGTAACTCAAATTAATGATATTGATACTCGCAGTATGTGCGGCCAATCTCCTTATTCATTTAATCTAAGTTTATATTATTATAAACCGGAATGGGGTACAACGATAAATATTAGTTACAATACATTCGGTAAAAGAATTGTTCAGGTAGCAGACGTTACTTCATTTCAATTCTTAGACCCTCACGTATATGAATTACCAAGAAATATGATTGACATTACTTTTTCACAGGTAATGTTTGACAGGTTTGAAATGAGATTATCGGCTAAAGATATTCTAAGTGAAAGATTGATTTGGGAACAAGGAGGACACGAAGTCTTATCAAATTATTATGGAAGGGATTTTTCATTGAGTTTAAGCTATAAAATTCAATAGAATAATTGAAAATTGAATATTAGTATTGTTATAATAACAATACTTCGGACATTTTTTTTAAGTAGTTGAAAATAAAAACCTTATAGATTGTCATTCTGAGCGTAGCGAAGAATCTATAAGCTGTTGATAAGAAAAAGGATATAGATTCTTCACTCCGCTACGCTCCGTTCAGAATGACAAAAATGTCCGAAGTGTTGAATAAAAAACTTGAATAAAGCAAACCAACATTAGAAGAAATATTTACTACATTTTGTTTCATTATTATTAATTGGAGGTATATTATGAATTTTTTTAAGAACCTGAGTATTCTTTTGTTCTCTATAATATTATTTGGCCAGATTGCTTTGGCTCAACTTACAATCAAAAATCCTAAACCCAATGACAATCTAAGATACGGGAGAAGTGTAAGTGTGAGCTGGGATACAAGCAATACTTATAATAGAACTTTTAAATTTACATGGAGCCAGTCTCAATCCGGCACCTGGAATCCATTACCTCTTCCAAAAGGTAAGACTACTTTCAAAGACAGCACAAAAGCTAATGCTGCAATTGGCAGTGTCTTAATAACATTTCCTAATCAGCAAACATTATGGTTAAAAGTTGAAGATATCAATGATCCTTCATTCAATTCAGTTGTAGGACCTTTATCGGTTGTTGTGTCAAATCCATCTCCTATTGATGAATATATCCAGGGTACAATTACAGCTAATAAAACATTAACAGCAAATAAAATTTGGGGACTTAAAGGAATAGTTTTTGTCGCCAACGGAGCTACTCTTACTATTGAACCCGGTACAATTATTATGGGTGAAGTCGGAGCTACATCAGCACTATGTATTAACCGTGGCGGCAAAATTATTGCCGATGGTACTCCCACTAAACCAATTGTGTTTACAAGCGGTGTTATTGCCGGAAGCAGGGACCGTGGTGATTGGGGTGGATTACTCATTATGGGTAAAGCACCGACAAACTTAGGTGAAGCACCAATCGAAGGTGGCATAGCAGATGATGCCGGCACAAAAGTAAACGGATGGTTCGGTGGCAGTGACCCTAATGATAACAGTGGTATTCTGCGATATGTCAGAGTTGAATTTGCAGGTATTGCAGAATCACCTGATAATGAGCTTAACGGATTAACATTAGGTGCAGTAGGTGCAGGTACAATCATAGACCATGTGCAGGTGTCTTATTCTAATGACGATAGTTATGAATGGTTCGGTGGTACCGTCAATTGTAAACACCTGATTGCCTACAACGCAATTGATGATGATTTTGATACCGATAACGGATTTAGTGGAATCGTTCAATTCGGTTTAGAAAAAAGATTAACCGACATTGCAGACCAATCAAATAGTGAAGCTTTTGAGAGCGATAATGATGCTTCTGCATCTGAAAAACAGCCTTTCACAAAGCCACTTTTTTCAAATATGACGATTATCGGACCGGTTCAGGATACAAGCTGGATAAAAGGTTCGGGAGTCAGCGGAACAAATACATTCCACTCAAAATTCTTAACGGCTGCACAGATTAGAAGAAATTCAAGAATGGGATTGGCAAATTCAGTTATACTCGGCTGGCCTGGTGGTATTGAGTTAACAAACCAAAATTGTGTTAGAGCCGCAGAGAATGATTCGGTATTGGTCAGATACAATGATTTCTATGGTATCAAGGGAAATAAATTCTTCTATTTCGGCAGTGGAACTAATCCGACTGCAAGTGTTGACCAGAATTGGTTAAGTAAAGCTGAATTTGGTAATAACTTTGCAAATGGTTCAGGTTTGGTTGATGCAGTTGCTCATATCACAAATGCATTTAATATGTCATCATTCAATCCACTACCAACAGTAAATGCACCTTTCTTAACAACTGCCAAATTCGATTACGGAAGATTGACCGACCCATTCCTCGAGAAAGTTAATTACCGTGGTGCCTTTGGTACAGAAAGATGGGATTTGGGCTGGACTGAATACGACCCTGTTAATAAAGAGTATAGGGTAACAGGAGTTGATGAATTACAATCATTTAACGGTCAATATATTACAATATATCCACAGCCTGCAAATGATTTCATTTCAATTAATTATAATACAACTGAATCTCAAAAAGTTGTAATCAAACTCCTCGATTTAACAGGTAATACCATTAAAGTAGTAAACAATGAGCAAATTCAGAACAATGGTATGAATGAGACAAGTATAAGTACAATCGAGCTTCCGAGTGGTATATATTTAATCCAGTTAATCACAGAAAATGGAATATTGACACAAAAATTCAATGTCGTAAAATAAACTTAGACAAATAAAGAAGGTGTGCTTTTAAGCACACCTTTTTTTTACATAAAAAACGATAAATAGATTTGATAAACTTTTTTCTTAAAAATATCGTTAATCTATTCTGATAAAATTTATTATAAGA
>MHAY01000073.1 GCA_001804705.1 Ignavibacteria bacterium RIFOXYC2_FULL_35_21 | reverse complement strand
AGAATATTATCAAAAGAAGCCCCGGATGCAATTAAACCGACAATTGTACCAACAGTAACTCTTGTTCCTTTTATACATGGTTTTCCACCCATGATGTTGGAATTTAATTCAATTCTTGAAAATGTTTTCATAGTTCTGATTAAGATTTTTTTAAAATATGTCTTTATAAACTATTTAATTAACTTTTTATTATAAATCACAATTCTGCTGGATATATAATTCCATTGAATTTAATTCTATTGCACATAGGAAGCCGAGTCCCGGGTGGCGTCCATAATACACACATCCTCCATCAAACCGGGCTAAAATAATTTATTAGTAATAATATTAAAAATAATACGTTTATTAATTTTGTATTTTGATTACTATGAGTTAATTATGAGTTTTACAGAAATCGTTGACAATATTCAGAATCTTCCTTTTGATGAAAAGCTTGAAATAAAAAATCTTCTCGATAAATATTTGATAGAAGAACGTCGAGAAGAAATTTATCAAAATCATCTCAGTGCTGTGGAAATGGCAGATAAGGGTGAATTGAAATTTTCAAGCAATACAGACGAATTGATGAAAATGCTGGATTAATTTATGATTGAAATTACATTTTATCCTTCCTTTATAAAATCATTTAAAAAGAAAATCAAAAATGATAAATCCCTAATAATTCACTTTCAGGAAAAACTTGACATTTTTAAAGAAAATCCTTATGACACTCGTTTGAAAACACACAAACTAACAGGCAAATTAAAAGATATGTATAGCTTTTCAATTTCCTATGACATTAGAATCATTTTCAGTTTTTATGAAAAGGATAAAGTCATTTTTGAGGATGTTGGAACACACGATGAAGTTTATTAGACAGTCCTTTTCGATACTATTCACAATTCTGCTGAATATACAATTCCATCGTATTTAATTCTACTGCACAGAGGAAGCCAACTCCGGGATGCCGGCCATAATACACACAGCCTCCGTCAAGCTGGATTTTATCATATTTCAAACTTAATTTAATATCTTCAAGCAAATGCGGAGTATGTCCGCAAATCAACCTCCTGCCTCCTGTCTTTGTCATATCAACATAATCGTCTCGTGTCCATAGCATCGAGAAAGTTTCATTAAACGGATTTGGTTCGTCAAAGTTCATGCCAGCATGACAGATTATGAAGTCGTCGAGTTTGATGTAATAGGGTAGATTAAGAAAGAAATCGAGATATTTCCTTTCAATCTCATGAATACTTCTGATTCCGAAACTTCGGAGAGTTGCTTCTGCACCATTAAGTTGCCAGTTCTTGAAGTCCTCACCGTAATAATGATTGATAAGCAAAGATTCGTGATTACCCATAACAGGATTAATTGAAATACCTTCCTCTTTGAGATATATAAGCAGGTCAATAACATCCTTACTCCGAGGCCCCCTGTCAATGAAATCGCCCACAAAATAGATTTCATCATCCTTTGTTATTCTGAGCTTATCGAATAACATTTTGTGGAAAGTTCTGAAACAACCGTGAATGTCACCAATAACAAACCTTCGCTTTTTAATATTTACTTTAGAATCAGACATATCACAAAAATAAGCATTTATTAACTTTTCGTAAGTTTGCAGAATTATTTTTTATGACTATCGTTTTGGAGAAATTTTGGGTTTGCTAAAATTAATTATCATTACCTGTATTGTTACAATTCAGATTATTTTATTTACTCGCCCTGCAAATTCAAAGGATAGATATTTTTACACTGGAAAAGACTACGGCAATGAGTATTTATATAATCCTTTATATGTGATTCTCAATGGAAGCTATGATATTATTCAATTTGAAAGTAACAGCAGAAAAATATTTAAACTGCCTTATGGTATCGGTAATGCAAACCTTCTGAAAAATCTTGGCAATCCTTTTAAATCAATTAAAGAATACGGTACATGGAATTTTTTATCTAATGAAGTTTTCCCACTTACTTATCGAAAAGAAGGGATGCAGTGGTGGCCTAATTATGGAATGCATCTAATTGGCGGGGGAATGACTTATGCCGCACTCGAAGAGTGGTATGATTATCATAATTTCCCTGAGCCATACTTGTTTTCAGCAGTAACGACAATGTTCTATCATTACTGGAATGAGGTTGTCGAGATGGAGAATTACCGGGGTTTGACTGTTGACCCGGTTGCAGATTTGAACATTTTCGATATTGCAAGTATCGTGCTTTTCAGCTTTGATGATGTGAAGAAATTTTTTCGGGAAGAATTGAATCTGGCTGACTGGTCATTACAACCTTCGATTACGATTCCATCGTGGGAACTGCAAAATAATGGGCAGTATTTTTCAGTCAGATACTGGCTCCCTTTCGTTAACAAACTTGCATTATTCGGATACTATGGTTTGAACGGTTTGGGTGGTGTGTCTTACAAAACAAGTGATGAAGAATCAATTTCACTTGGATTAGGAACAAGAGGAGCTTCGAGATATATTATTGACTCATCTGCTGCATCAAGGCAATACACATTGAATTTTACATGGAACGCCGGACTGTTTTGGGACAGGAATAATTCTTTATTAGCTTCAATTATGTTCAGCGGGCAGGAGAATAATTTGTGCAATATCAACATATATCCTGGAGCTATAGATATTGGTGATATAAAATTTGGATTCTGGGCTGTAATACCAAGAAAAGGAGATTATTATTTCGGAATTTCAACAAGATATATACCGGGTATTGGAGTTTCAATTAAGAATTAAAAATTAATAATTCACAATTAAGGTTTCACGCAAAGACGCAAATTGTCTGAACCGCGGATTAAGCTGATTGAACAGATTTCGCTGATTTTGATTAACCCCACACTTTAGTGTGGGGGCTGGGCAGTGGCTGTGGGCATCGTCTCTTGTCTCCCCCCATGCTGAAGCATGGAGTTACTCCCACCGTGGAGGGGCGGAGAGGCAAAGAAAAAGTCTGTGCCGCGGATTTTGGTTAACCCCACACTTTAGTGTGGGGGCTGGGCAGTGGCTGTGGGTCTCGTCTCTTGTCTCCCCCCATGCTGAAGCATGGGATTACTCTCACGCAGAGGGGCGGAGAGGCAAAGAAAAAGTCTGTGCCGCGGATTAAACGGTTTGAGGTGTTTCGTAGGTTTGAATTTTATGTACTTTTACATAATCTACTAAAATCCTACCAATACCTCCCTTACAATGTAAATGAATTCTCATGGCATTTGAACTTATGGCATTGAAATTTAATTTAATTTCTATTCCTTTCGCGGTAGGGATAAATAAATTATCAGGATATTTCACTTCATAATAATCAGGGCCAGACCGTATGTTATGAAGCCAAAGTTGAAATTCCATTGTAGATTTATTATCAGATTTGACAAAACAAGAAACTTCATATACATTACCATTAAAAATTCCATTAGTTATATCATAATAAGCACCACTATAACCTTTTTCAGGCCATTCATTTTGAGTAGCTTCAAATATCATATATGAATTTTCTATTCTATTTGTTTTAGATTTATTTGTGCTACCCCAGTAATTTTTTGTCCAACCCATATCTGTTAAAAAATCGTCATCGAAAATTAATTCCCTTTTCTTTTTTTTAAGAATGAATTTATCTACTTTTCTATAAATTGGGAAAAGTATAATTATAAATAATACAATTCCAATTATGAGAACTAAAATATTTATTTTTATTTCGTATTGAAGAATATATAATAACTTTTCACTAATTGAAGGAAGTAATTTTAATAAACCTTTAATAATTAAAGACAAGATAAAGTCAACTAACTTAGTTAAAATACCGGTAATAATAAGAGCAATAATTATACTTACAATGGAAGTACCTCTTTTTAATTCAAAAGGTATTATTTTCTTTAAAATATCAATTATCATTTTTTTCATTTTTTTAAAATATATTACTCTACCTCCACCTCTCCATTCACCTTGATTTTTACTACTTCTATTGCTTCCATGCCTTCGTTGTCAATGGCTTTGACGGCGATGATGTGGGAGCCGGGTTTGAATTTGAAAGTTTGTTTTCCGGTTTTATCCAATATGACTTCGGCATTGAAAGGTTTTGTTTCGTCATAATCGAAGTCGTAGGAATAGAACTCGATTCCTGTCGAGGATTCGGCGATAGCGGTAAATTCAATAGAGGTGCCTTTTGTGTCCCTGCCTGTTTCTTTGAGTTCAACGGACAGCTTGGGCTTTTTGGCGATGGGTACGATTGCATCAACACGCATGAGTTTTATTTCGATGTCTTCCTGCATTTTGAGGCGTGATATTTCTTCGATTGCTCCTTTGCCAAAACTGAATGCAACGATGTAGCCGACCGGAGATTTGGCTTCTTTGTTCTTTTTATAGAGGGCTTTGTCGTAACGTTCACAGGCGGATTTGAAGTTGTCAACAACGTTCCTGCCTATGCCTTCGGACTGCTTGACCTGAACGGGAGTGCCGTCACGAAGCTTTCCGTCCATGCCGAAATCACCACGCTGTTTTATGTTTGACATTCCTCCGAACTGCTCGACAATCCATTTTTCAAAATCGAAAGCGTTCATTTTGAAAAGGCGGTCGTAATCGTATTTGTGCAGTTTGATTTCAAAGGATGAGGAGAAAAGGTTTTGCTGTTTGTTAAGCCTGAACTCAGAAACTTTGATTGCCTGAACTGATTGGTCAATTCCAATCCAATTCCGTTTAAGACGTTCGGCAACGACAATAGCAGTGCCGCCTCCAAGGAATGGGTCAAATACAATATCGTCCTCGTTTGAACTGGCTTTTATTATTCGTTCGAGAAGTTTTTCGGGTTTTTGAGTAGGGTAGCCAATATGTTCATTACTTAAAGTAAAAACAGCAGATAAATCCCATACATCATCTATAAAACTCATTCTGAAATCACCATATTTATCTGTACCATGATTTCTCCCTTTAAAAGCTATTTTTGTTTCGGGGCCATAAATTTGTGAATAATATTCTTTTATTTCTAATGCGTTGTATGTGTAATTATCACTCTTTGAATAAACAAAAATATTATCGTGTTTTCTCTGAAATTGATGTTTAGATAAATTTCCTGTTCTATAATGCCAAATAATTTCATTTCTAAAATTACCTAATCCAAATATTTTATCTAGAATTTGAACTCTAATATAAGCATCTGCGTGCCAGTCGCAGTGTAGATAAATAGAGCCTGTGGGCTTGAGTAAGCGGTGCATTTCGGCAACTCTTTCTTTGAGCCATTCAATGTAATGCTCGATGCCGCCAGCCCAGCGGTCCTGGAATGAGCGGATTTCGCCTTCGTCTCCCCAGATTACTTCGTAGTTGCGGTTGCTGAAGAATGGCGGGTCGAGATAGATTAAATCAATTGTTTCGGACTGCATATTCCGCATGATTTCGAGGTTGTCGCCAAGAATGAGTTGGTTCATAATGATTTTCGGAATTGATGATTAATACAAAGTATTAATTTAATTGATAGTAATATAAAAGTCAAGTGGTTTTTTTACAGCTACTCCCGATAAATCGGGATTTCCCTTTCAATACAACCTGCCTTTCCTCAAGGAAAGGATTCTTCGAGGGTATCAGAATGACAGGGTTAAACCTTTTATCATAATAAATTTGGTTAACTTATAGAAAACTATTAATTTTGTAGTTCTTTATAAACCAAAAGATTGGGGCGTAGCCAAGTGGTAAGGCATCGGCCTTTGGAGCCGACATTCGAAGGTTCGAATCCCTCCGCCCCAGCAATGTAGCAGAGTATTGATTGTTATTTGAGAAGATAAAAATGCCTCATTTCAAAGTTGCATCGGGACGCTCAAACATAGCTCTGGCTGAGAAGGTAGCCGAGCACCAAGGGATTCATCTTTCTGAAGTTACTATCCGGAATTTCAGCGACGGTGAGATTTGGGTTAAGTTCGAGGAGAATGTTCGCGGGATTGATTTGTTTATAATTCAGTCAACGAATGCTCCTTCTGAAAACCTGCTGGAGCTGCTGATTATGATTGATGCGGCAAAGCGTGCATCTGCCCAAAGGGTAACGGCTGTTATTCCTTATTACGGCGGTGCAAGGCAGGACAGGAAAGACCAGCCGAGAGTGTCAATTTCGGCAAAGCTTTTTGCGAACCTGATTGTAAGGGCAGGAGCCGACAGGGTAATAACAGTTGACTTACATTCATCGCAGATACAGGGATTTTTCGATATTCCGCTCGACCACTTGTATGCGTCTCCGGTTCTCATAAAGTCTTTGAATAAACTGAATCTCGATAATCTTGCGATAGCGGCACCGGACGTAGGCGGCGTGAAAACAGCAAGAGCCTATTCCAAGAGGATTGGCGGAGATTTGGTGCTGGTTGATAAAAGGCGTCCTGCACATAACGTTGCAGAGATTGTCAGCGTAATCGGTGATGTGAAAGATAAAAATGTTGTGATTGTTGATGACCTGATTGACACAGGCTCGACATTTGTACAATGTGCTGAAGTGCTGAAAGATAAGGGAGCAAAGTCAATCAACGGTGTTTGTGTTCATCCTGTTTTTTCGGGTAATGCACTCGAAAAGATTGAAAATTCAAAAGCTATTGAAAAGCTTTTCGTAACAGATACAATTCAGTTGGAAAGATTATGCAGTAAGATTGAAGTAGTATCGGTTGCAGAATTATTGGCAGAAGCTATTATAAGAACACATGACAACCGTTCAATAAGCTCTTTGTTTGAAATAGAAAGATAAAATTTTAAATTAGGATATAAGGACAGAAAAATGAGTGAGATTACATTAAAAGCAGTTAAACGGGGTACAGGAAAGAAAGGTGCAAAGAAGGTCAGGGCAAATGGTATGATTCCCGGCATATTTTATACAGAAGGCAGTGAATCAATTCCTGTGGCAGTTCACCCGCTTGCACTGAGGCCCATCGTTTATACGGCACACAAGAAAATTTTCGATTTATTTATTGATGAATCCACACAGCCATTAGAGTGTGTTTTGAAAGATACATCTTTCCACCCCGTAACAGATAAGTTACTTCATTTTGACTTGTTCGGAGTTAAGAGCGGCAAGCTCATGGGCGTTGAAGTGCCTATTTTACTGAAAGGACAGGCGATTGGCGTCAGAGACGGTGGAGTGCTTCAGCACACATTACACAGGGCGAAACTTCATTGCCTGCCTGCAGATATGCCCGATTCATTTGAAATTGACATATCAAATCTGGCAATTGGCAAATCAGTCCATGTGAAGGACATCACAAGAGAAGGCATCCATTTTGATGTTTCTCTCGATACTGTTATCGTGTCGGTATTGCATCCAAGGCTTGTCAAGGAAGAGACACCTGTAGCTGAAAAGGTTGAAGAGGGAGCAACTCCTGCAGAAGAGGCAGTAAAGGATGATAAAAAGGATTCAAAAAAGGAAACTAAAAAAGAATCTAAAAAAGATTAGTCTTATCTTGATTATTTTTTTTACGAAAGGTATTCTTATCGAGCGGGGATACCTTTTTTTGTAAGTAATAATTAATAGAATTTTCAATTTCTAATTTTCAATTTTCAATGAATTTTCAATAAATTAATTTAGAAATTTAAATGAATAGCCACTTTTTTCAAATAGTGGGATGGTTCTATAGACCAATCCTTGAGACATTAGTCACTTATTTTAAAGGGATAAATCCCGGTTAGTGGTGATTGAACAAGTCCACGACTTAAAAGTCGCGGCTATACATAAAATTTATTCATTGAAAATTTAAAAATTGAAAATTATAAATTATTGCTTTTAAAATCTAAAAAGTCTGTCTAAAATATAAATAAATAAATGGCAAAGAATGTTAACTGGCTGATTATTTGTCTTGGTAATCCCGAGAGTCAATACGCATGGAACAGGCATAATATAGGCTGGATGGTTGCTGCTGAGCTATGCAGTAAACACAAAAAGCCGTTGATGAAAATTTTTTCCAAAAGCTATCATGCATCTCTTAGGATTGCCGGACAGCTTGCACTCGTCATACTTCCCACCACATACATGAATGCTTCAGGTGAAGCTGTGTCTGAAGTGATTGAAAGCTATGATATTCCTGCCGAACGTATAATTGTCGTCTGCGATGAATATAATTTTCCTTTGGGAAAGATTCATGTAAGGCAGGGAGGAAGTGACGGTGGTCATAATGGAGTTGCCTCGGTGATTGAAGAACTTGGAACGGAAGAATTTTTCAGACTGAGATGTGGTATCGGGAAGAATTTTCCTCAAGGTGGTATGGTTGATTATGTCTTGTCGGATTTTTTGGATGATGAAATTGAAGAGAAAAATATTATGGTAAAGAAAGCTGTTGATAGTATCGAGTATCTCATTCAGCATGGAAAAACAAAGACAATGACAGATGTTAATTCGGAAAAATTGTGGGATAAAGATAATAAGGCAAAAAAGGAAAATGGCAAAGAGTCATAAGACTCAGTAAATAATAATGAAAGTAAGTAGTTATAAATGTAATTATATCGAACATTTTAATAATGGTTTTTATCCAATATGATAATATTTATAGAAAAATAGAATTTTCAATTTTCAATTTTGTAATTTTCAATGAATTTTAAATAATTGAATTTAGAATTTTAAATGAATAGCCACTATTTTCAAATAGTGGTATGGTCCTATAGGCCAATCCTTGAGACTTTAGTCACTTATTTAAAGGGGATAAATCCCGGTTAGTGGTGATTTAACAAGTCCACGACTTAAAAGTCGTGGCTATTCATAAAATTTATTCATTGAAAATTTAAAAATTGACTGAAAATTGTAAAAAATGAAAATTTAAAATTTTATCAAATGAAGGTAATAATTTATGCCTTACTTTAGTGAATAATTTTGAATAATAAAGGGAAGGATTGTAATAATGGCATATAATGTTGGTGTGATTGGAACGGGATATGTGGGTTTGGTGAGTGGCACTTGCTTTGCCGAAACAGGTAATGATGTTTATTGCGTGGACATTGTTGATGAAAAAGTAGAAATGCTTAAAAAGGGTATAGCACCTATTTTTGAGCCGGGGCTCGACCGTTACCTGAAAAAAAATCTCGAAGAAGGGAGACTTCGATTTACAACAAACCTTGAAGATGCTGTCGTTAATTGCAGGTTAATATTTTTATGCCTTCCAACACCACCGAATGAGGATGGCTCTGCCGATTTACAACATGTACTGAAATGTGCAGAGGATATAGCCGGGATAATTCTAAAAAAGAAACTCGATAAAGATAAGATAATTATAAATAAAAGCACAGTTCCTGTTGATACTGCTGATAAAGTCAGGGAAATATTCGACAGAATGATTCCCGGAAATAAAATCGAAGTTGTTAGTAATCCTGAATTTTTAAGAGAAGGATTTGCTGTAGAAGACGCACTGAAACCTGAGAGAGTGGTTATCGGTACTACAAGTAAACATGTTGAAGAAATCATGCGAGATTTGTATGAGCCTTTTGTACGTAGCGGTAATCCCATTTTGGTGATGGATATCAAAAGTGCAGAGGTTACAAAGTATGCTGCAAACTCTTTTCTTGCTGCGAAAATTTCCTTTATGAATGACCTGTCTGAATATTGCGAAAAAGTCGGTGCCGATATTGAGAATATAAGAATAGGAATCGGTTCGGACAGCCGAATCGGAAAGAGATTCCTTTTTGCAGGTATCGGATACGGAGGTTCTTGTTTTCCAAAGGATGTGAAAGCATTGATACATTCAACTGATTCTGAAGGTACATCAATGAGGATTGTAAAAGCCGCTCAGGAAGTGAATGAAAATCAAATTAGAAGATTTTTCAATTTAATCCTGAAACGATTCGATGGTAATATAAAGGACAAACAGTTTGCTTTGTGGGGATTGGCTTTTAAGCCGAATACCGATGACATACGCGAAGCTCCGGCTTTCAAATTGATTGATATGTTTTTGGAACATGCTGCCAAGGTCAGGGCTTATGATTCTGAAGCTATGAGCAATACTAAGCAAGTTTACGGAGATAGAATCAGCTATGCGACAGGTATTTACGATTGCATTGAAAATGCAGATGCTCTGGTTATAGCAACAGAGTGGAACTTGTTCAGGAAACCTGACTTCGGCAAGCTTAAGACAATATTAAAAAACCCGGTTATTTTTGATGGCAGGAACTTATATAACTTAGATGAGATGGCAAAATTGGGATTTGAATATTATTGTATTGGCAGAAAGAGAATAAATTCTAATATTAAAGATTAAATTTTATACTGGAGATTATTTTTAGTTTTAAACAGTCCAATTGGAACTTAAATTTGAAGATGTATCGAATTTGAATTAATTTGCATAAAAAATCCAAATTTTATACTTGGGTAATCATGCCATATATCAGGAAACATATTTTTAACAGGAAGCATTTTAATCAAATGCTATCAAAGATTGATAAAACATCAATCCCCGATTATGATGATAAACAAGAAAGAATTGGCAACTGGATTAATTACATAAAAAGCGGTAATATATACTCAACCAAAGAAACCTCAATCCAGGGGAATTTTCTTAATGAAATATTTTCTGACGTTCTCGGTTATAAAAGCAGAATAAAAAACACCGAACAATGGAATCTAAATCAGGAACAATTAACAACAATTGACTCAAAGTTTGCCGATGGTTCCCTCGGTTTTTTTACATCTGAGTCTGAGGATATAAGAGTTGTAATCGAATTAAAAGATGCAAATACAAACCTCGATGAAAAACAACACAGGTTTAATGACACGAGAACACCTATCGAACAAGCATTCAGTTATCAGCACAAAACCGGAAAAAAATGCAAATGGATTATCGTTTCAAACTTCGTTAGTATTCGTTTGTATCATCATTCATCATCTACTGAATATGAAGAATTTCTTATTGAAGAACTTTCTGATTCTGAAAATTTTTGCCAATTCTATTATCTTCTCTCGTTTGAAAACCTGATTTCTATAACAGGGGCAAGTGTTGTTGATATGCTGTATGAAAAAAATGAAGAAGAGGAACAGAATATATCAAAAATATTTTATTCCGAATTTAAGCAGTCAAGAGCATATTTATATGAACATTTAAAGGTAAGCAACCCTGAAAAATCAGAACTGCTCCTATTGGAAAAAACTCAGAAATTTCTCGACAGGTTTATTTTCGTATGTTTCTGTGAGGATAACAGGCTGTTGCCTGAAAAAACTTTTAAAAATATCATAAAACGGGGGAAAGAATCTTATGCTAAATCGGATAATAAAATATGGAATGAGTTGAAAGGATTTTTCGATGCTATAAACACTGGCTCTCCTGCTCACAATATCAATAAATTTAACGGGGGCTTATTTGCTGAGGATTATGATTTCAACAATTTAATTATTAATGATTCAGCTCTCGAGGTACTTACAAAACTGACCGAGTATGACTATGAATCCGATATTGATGTAAATATTCTCGGGCATATATTTGAGCAGTCAATTACAGACATTGAAGAAATCAAAGCACGAATTGAAGGAAAGGAATTTGATAAGAAGAAAAGCAAAAGGAAAAAAGAAGGTATATATTATACACCTGAATATATCACTAAATACATTGTCGAAAATGCAGTTGGCGGCTGGTTAGAAGACAGAAAAAAACAACTTGGTTTATTTGAATTACCTGAAATTGATTTCCCTTTAAACAGGAATGGCAAACTAACATCCGAACATCAAGTAATTATAAAAAAGCATGAGGAATTCTGGCTGAAGTACAAAGAGAAGTTGATGAACATCAGGGTGCTTGACCCTGCCTGCGGTTCAGGTGCTTTTCTGAACCAGGCATTCAATTATCTTTATGCAGAAGGGCAGAAAGTAAATGATAAACTCGCAGAACTGAGAAACGGTCAACATGAAATCTTCGACCTCGACAAACACATTCTCTCGAATAATCTATATGGTGTGGATTTAAACAGCGAGTCAGTCGAAATAACGAAACTGTCCTTATGGATAAAGACTGCAAATAACAAATCGGAACTTACTGCATTAGACCACAATATTAAATGCGGCAATTCTCTTATTGATGACCCGGAAATCGCGGGAGACAAGGCTTTCAACTGGTTCAAAGAATTTCTCGAAGTGTTCCCCGGATACAGGGATTATCATAAAAAGAAACCCACACACGAAGAATTACTCGAAGAGAAACGCTCGATGTATCCCGATTACCCGGAAATAAAAGAAAGAATGTTGAAAGAGCCATCATATTCTTATGAAAGTGGGAGCAAGGGATTCGAGGTAGGTGGATTTGATGTTATTATTTGCAATCCACCTTATTCTTATTTAAAACCAGACTCATCAAATAAATACAACTTTACAAAAGGTAATAATAATACGTATGTTGCATTTATCGAAAAAGCACTAAGTTTGTTAAAATATGAAGGTAATATAGGTTTTATCATACCCAACACATGGTTTTCCGGTGATAATTATAATGATATAAGACAAGTCTTATTAACGCAATATCATATTGGGCAAATAATTCAATTGCCATATGATATATTTGAAGCCTATATTGATACATCAATTGTAATTATTTCAAATCAAATTTTGCATGAACCGACACTAACGTATAAATATAATATAAGGTCTCCAAAGGGTTATATTGATATTAACTCTTTTGATAATTTTGATAATGATACATGGTTGAATTATGGCAAAATATTTCTCAACAAAAGGCTTTTAAGAATTGGAGTTAAAATATGGTTTTCACAAAATAATATTTGCCTGGGAGATATAGCATCAATAAACCGTGGAAGCTTACCTCCTCATGAAAATGAAGTATCCGAAATTAAAAATGAATTTTTTAATATCCGATGGTTTAATGAACAAGTCTATAGGTATAGGATTGAAAAAACTGATGATAGAGAAATTTATGTTAATTATGAATCACTAAGAGAAAATAAAAATATTGAATTATTTATAAAACCAAAAATAATTGCTCGACAATTGATGAGCAGACAATTTAGGATAAATGCTACAATCACAAATGAAGAATTTGCATTTAAAAAGAATTTATATGCTATTTATAACATTAATGATAACTTTGAACCTAAATATATTTTAGCAATATTAAACAGCACATTGTTCTCATTTTGTCAAGTAAGCTTTAATTCTTCGTTACAAAGAGATGATTTCCCGGCTTTTAGCTTGAAAGATTTTAAAAATTTTCCAATAGCAAATGTACCAATTGATTTACAGCTTCCATTTATACAAAAAGTTGATTCAATAATTACTCCAAACTTAGAATTAATAAGAATAAGAAATAGAATTTTGGATTATCTGAAATCAATCTATGAAATAATTATTTCAGATAAGATGTTTAATTGGATAGAGTTGAAAAGTTATGAAACAATTAAAGAATTAAGAAGATTAATTTTATTAAATAAGAAAAAAATTACAAAATCAACATGGACTTTAAAGAATGTAATAACAATAGATCAGGAAATAGATTTAATTGAACAGATTGAAAGAGAAAGAAAGAAAGCTTTAAAAATCAAATCTATAATTGATTTCACAGATAAAGAAATTGACAGGATGGTATATGAGTTATATGGTTTGACTGATGAAGAGATTAAAATAGTCGAGGAAGGTTAAATTTAATGGCTGATTTGCCTAATATTCGCCATTAATTTGGAGCATTTTATTCAAATTTTTTTAAATATAACTTGATGGAATTTATAAAGCCTTGAATAATACACAATTTTAATATTGGCACACTTTTTATTAACTTAAAAACTAAATATTTTCAAATAATTAGCCGATTATTAAATTTGTGAAAATATTTTTTCCACAAATCGTATTTTAATTGAAAATGGCAAAAGAAAAAGAAGCCGAAGGGGCTGAATCGCAGGAGAAAAAAACCGAAGAAAAGCCACCCAAGAAACCGGGTGAGATGAGCCTGATGAAAATGCTTATTATGGTTGGCGGAACGGTCGTTGTTTTGTTTATTCTTCTGATTGTCGTTTACATGGTTGTTATTAAGCCCGACCTGCAGAAAATGTCGGTAAACGGCGAAGGCAAAACTCAGACAGAAGAAATGAAACAGGAAAAGGATGAAGATTTTAATCCGGAAGAAATCAAAAAAGAGGAAAACGAAAGGTTTATGTCAACAGGTAGAATAACTACCAATCCAAGTATGTCAACTCAATTTGTGGTTGTTGATTTAGGGCTTGATTTCTATGTCAATGAAGAGCAAATGAAGGAAATCAAAAAAGAAAAACCCGAAGAAAGCCCGTTGATGCTAAGGCCTTTGTCTTCAGTTAAGGGAGAAGTGAATAATCTGCTTGGTTCAATGACTGTTCAGGAACTTCAGTCGATAAGAAGAGATACTTTGCAGAGCATGATTAATGCAAAGCTTGTAAAAGTTTTTTTAGCAAACAAGATGGTATTGAAGGAAGCAATTTTGCAGGAATTTATTATTCAATAAAGTGAATTGAACAATGTCTGACGTTTTATCACAAAATGAAATTGATAATCTGCTGTCCGAAATGACTTCGGGTTCTGTGGATGTCGATGATATTCTGAGCGGCAAGGTTACTAAAGGAGAAATATCGAATTATGATTTCCGACGTCCTAACAGAATATCAAAGAACCAGGTCAGGACTTTGCAGACTGTCCATGAGAATTTTGCCGAGGTTTTTGGTTATTACCTTGTATCAAAGCTTCAGACGATAGTTTCGATAAATGTAACTTCAGTTGACCAGTTATTTTATTCTGAGTTTATACTGTCGGTATCAAATCCGAGTTGTATATATATTTTTGATATAGAAGGAACAGACGGAAGCGGTATTCTCGAAGTCAGCCCGCAGCTTGCACTAACCGTTATTGAAAGACTGCTCGGAGGTGGTACCGATGCTCCGCCAAAGGTCAGGGCAATTACACCAATCGAACAGGCTGTAATCAGGAATGTGATTGAACATGCTTTGTCTGATTTAAGGAATGCCTGGAGGTCTATTGCAGACCTCAATTTCAAGTATCAGAGGCTGGAGATGGAAGCCGACTTTGTGCAGATAGCACCTGCTTCGGAAATTGTGATTGTTGTTTCTCTCGATGTCAATATCGGGGTGAATACATACCTGATGAATCTGTGTTTCCCGACATTTGCATTAGAAGAAGTTATGGCAAGACTGAACAGACAGCAGATATCAACGAGTGTGCTGAAACTAAGCCCGGCAAGACTACGCGAGAATATGTCAGTCATGAAACAGCAAATGACGACTACATACCTCCCTGTTGTTGCTGAACTCGGAAGAGCCGCAATTACTGTCAGGGAGCTACTTGATTTGAAGACAGGGGATATTATCAAGCTGAATAAAAGAATAAACCAGGAATTGGAAATTACTATAGCAGATAGAAAAAAATTAGCTGCCAGGCCTGGCAGTGTGGAAGGAAAAAAAGCTGTAAGGATTACACGTCAGCTCACGGAAGAGGATTTCGTCATGGAGGATATTTCCTTTAAGGAGGAGAGTTAAATATGGCAATGTCGCAGGAAGAAATTGATTCAATGATAAGCAACGAAGGTGGTGCAAATGCCAATGACACCAATGCTGCAGTAGCTACATCTAAAGGCAGTCAGCTCGAAGCAGGGGATGTGAAATTCCCGGAGATGGAGTACAGCGGGGAGCAGACAATATTTTCACCGCTCGACCCCAAGCTTGAACTGCTCTATGATTTGCAGTTACCGGTATCAATCGAGCTTGGGAGGTCGAACATGCTTATCAGGGATATAATAAGATTAGGCAGAGGCTCGGTTGTCGAGTTCGATAAGCTTGTGAGCGAACCGGTTGATGTGTTGATTAACGGTAAAAAAGTAGCCGAAGGCGAAGTCGTCGTTATTGACAAACACTTTGGTATTAGAATTACAACCTTGATTGACCCGACCGACAGGATGCGTGCAATCAAGCGTTAAGCCACAGTTGTGGCTATTAAATTTTGTTGTTTGAAATAATATATATCATTGTTGTTGTCATTCTGAATGAAACGAAGTGAAATGAAGAATCTATTTTTTGCAGTTTTATGAGATTCATCGCTACTCTCAGAATGACAAAAAATTAAAATGTACAGAATATAAGAAAAGGATTTCCTAAATAATAGATGGAGCTATGCGATGCCTGAAAGTGCATTATTAAAATCGTTTTTATCTCTGGTTCTGCTTGTTGCCGTTCTTGGTATCATTCTGCTGCTAATTAAAAGAATTGTACGTAAAACAAAGCAAAAAAAACAAAACAGCGAATTATCAATTCTGACAAGGATGTCCTTATCACCAAAGGCACATCTATATATAGTACAAGCTGAAAATAAGAAATTGTTATTGGGTGTAACCGACCACCACGTCAGCCTTGTTCATGATTACTCAAAGCCAAATCAATTACCTGATTTAATAAATTCAGACGATTCAACTGCAATCACAAAAGAAATGCTGAAACAAAAGCCAATCAAAACAGATGACCAGTCCCTGTCATTTGGGAATTTTTTAAAGACTGCGTTTAAGAAAGGTTAAAGTAATCTAATCCAAATAAAATATAGAAATGATTCAAAAAATATTTTCCTAATTTTGTGTGGAAATATTTCTAAAATTCATTTTAAGCTGTTGTTATGACCAAAGCAACTGAATTAACATATCAAGGTATTTTACTGAGCATTATCAACCAGATTTGCAAAGAAAATCCTGATATAGGATTTACCGAAATGCTACAAAATGAACAGGTAGGAACAAAAGGGATATCAAGATTTGCTGATATTAAGTTATTTTCAAGTAAAGATTCAGGAAAAATTGTTTCCTTTGAATTGAAAAATTTAGCATGGGATGCAACAGATGAAATTTTAATTAGTGATGCACACTATAAGGCGAGTACGAATGGATATGATTATTTCGTAACTGGGACACCAAAACAACTTGTAATATTTAAAACTTTTGAATCTGGAAAGTCAATTTTTGACAGAAAATTAAAGATTTACAATATATCGAGAATAAAAAAGATTGATGAAATACGATTACCCATTTATCAAAAAGAAATATATCAGCCACTTAAACAATTCCTAGTGGAATTGAGTGATATTGTTCATGGAATTAAAGAAGCAGTTTGGACTTCTATTGATGAATATTTTGCTAACAAACTATCAAACTACATTTTGGCAGCGACAGAAAATATGTTTGAATTAATGTATAATAAAATTACAAAGGATAAAACATTACAAACTAAAATAAGACAATATTTAAGAAATCAAGATATTTTTAATGTAACAGTCAATTTTGATTATAGTGATATTTATAATTTATGCCAATTGGCAAACTACTTGCTATTTTTAAAAATAATTTTCTATTCGTACTTACAAAGGGAAGTTCCTAAGTTAAAACTAAAAAAGTTAGAGATACCTGAAGATAAAGATTTACTGAGTAGAACACTAAGGGCAAGATTTGATGAAGTACTAAAACATGATTTCGAGCAAATCTTTGAAAAGTCAATTTTAGAAGAATTTGAATTTTCTGATAAATACATACCTGTTATTAAAAGAAATGTTGATGAAATTAATAAATTGAATTTCAAAGAAATAAATGCTGATATTATTGGATCTATTTATAATACTTTAATTGATAATCAAGAACAGCATGCAAGGGGTCAGCATTTTACAAATATTGATGAAGTTGATATTATTTGTAGTTTTTGTATAAAAAAAGATAGCCATTTTGTTCTTGATTCAGGATGTGGTGCAGGTACATTTTTAGTTAGGGCTTATCAATTTTTAAAATTCTTTCACCCAGAATTTTCACATCAGGAATTATTAGAACGACTCTGGGGAGTTGATATAGCACCATTTCCAGCTTTTCTTGCAATGATGAATTTATCATTACTTGATATATCATGTTTAGAAAATTACCCAACGATTATTCAGAAAGATTTTTCAGAAGTCAATAGCAACTCGTATTTTAAAATTATATATCTTAATATTACTCATGAACTTGAGGTAAAACAAATTGATAAAAAATTAAAAAATGTAAAAATTCCATTATTTGATAATTGCATTGGAAATCCCCCTTATATAAGACAAGAATTAATAGAGGAGAAAGAGGTATGGTCAAAACTTGCAAAGAAAGAATTCGGTATAAAAAAGATTAACCAACAAAGTGATTTATATGTTTACTATTTGATTCATACAGCTGCATTTTTAAAAGAGAATGGAAAATTAGGATATGTGATATCAAGCAGCTGGTTAGATGTAAATTTTGGTTCAGGCTTACAAAAGTTTTTATTAGATAATTTTAAAATTATAGCTATAATAGATAATCAAAAAATCAGGAGCTTTGATACAGCTTCAATTAATACAGTAATGCTTATCATTGAACGTTGTTCAGATAATAAGGAAAGAGAGAATAATAATGTAAAATTCGTCAGAGTTCAAAAAAAATACGAAGATATTATTGGGAAATCAAATGACAAGTTCAGGATAAAAAATGTTTTAAAATTTGTTAATGATATTGAATCAACAACTGCAGACATAATTAATGGTGATTATCAAATAATAATTAAAAAACAATCTGAATTAAGGTTTGAATCGACATTTTATAATAAATATGAAAATGGATATTGGGGTGCAAAGTATTTAAGAGCACCTGAATTATATTACAAAATTAAAAAGCATTTTAAAGATAAATTCGTATATCTTTCTGACTTATGTGATGTTGTATATGGGATTAAATCCGGAGCAAATGATTTCTTTTATTTGATTGATGACACTGATAAATTAAAAAAGATGTCTGATAAAGAATCAAAAGAGATGATTGGGCAAAAAATAATAGATAAAGATAAATTCTTTACAAAATACGGTTGGTATTATTCTGATTTATTGAAAAGACATTATCAGATAGAAAAACAATTTATCAAATCAATATTCAAAACTCAAAAGGAGGCAAAGAATCTTGAGGTTGATTTAAATAAATTGAAATATGTTGTTTTAGTATGTAATCATTCAAAGAAAAAGCTGAAAAATTTTAAATATAAAGTTTTAAATTATATATTAGATGCTGAAAACCATGAAATAGCACCACAATATAGACCATCATGCGAATTCAGGATTTCAAAAGAGAAGGATACAGACTGGTATATGCTAGGTGAAAATATTCCAATTGGTGATTTTATTTTTCCATCAAAAATAGGAGAAAAATTTCGACTGATTGATAACAGGAAATCAAATGTATATACAGATAAGGTTAATTACAATATTGTAATTAAAGAAAATTATAAGAAATTTTCAAGTTTAATTTTTCTTTATTTAAACAGTATTTCATTTCGTTTCTTTATTGATTTGTTTTCAAGACAGCTAACAGGAAATCAAACAATAAGTGATGTAGATGTTAATTTAGTTGAAAAAACTCCAATAATTAAACTTGAATTGTTAGTGAAATATAAAAACGAATTAAAGGAAATATTTGATTCAATAAAAAATAGAGAACAAGGTACAATTTATGAGGAAATAAAGCAACCTGATAAAAGGAAATTGGATGAAATAATATTTGAAATTATTGGTTTATCTTCTAAAGATGTTGATGAACTTTATAATGAATCCTGTAAATATGTCAAAGACAGACAAACAAAATCCGATTCCAAGAAAACATCAAAAAGTAAAGGAAAACTAAACAATTCGGATGCTTTTAAATTTATCAAAGAAAGATTTGATGATATAAGAAAATATAATGAGCTTATTAATGGTTTAGAATGTCGTGAATACAGTTCATATAATTTAAAAATAATATTTCCACCAAATTATAAATCTCATACTGATAATTTCTTTGACGAAAAAATATATGTTTATTTCATTGAAAATAGTTCAAGTAAATATACTTTGGCATTTGATAATGTTTGGCAAGTTATGTTATTTGAATTCCTAGTCAAAACAATAGAAATAAAAGAAATTAGTGTAAAAATCCCTAAGAAACCTAATGATGCAAAAGAAGTTCTTCTAGCGTTGAAGGAAGATTATGATAATAATATTAATCTGATAAAAAGTCTTTTGAAAACACATAGAATTAATATTAGTGAAAAAATTATTTATAGAGATTTAATTTTTGGTAATATAGAAATTGAAAATTAATTTAAATGATATTGAAAATCATCCATAAAACACTTTTTGTTGAATGTAAAAATGAAAATCGAGACTCCATATCGAGAAGCAATGAGTTATATAAATAAAGCAAGGTTAGCATTGCGTTTAGCAGGAAAAGAAGACAAATTCTATATTGATGAGAAATATGTTAAATCTGCATGTGGCATTGCATATTCAGGTATGCTTAAGGCTCTTGATTTTCTTTTTGACATCAAAGGTGTTCCTAAAAGAAGAGGAAGAAAATCTATATTTTATTACCAGGTAATATTATCAGAAATGGATAAAAAGCTTTTAAAACATCTTAATAATGGATATGAGGTGTTGCATTTATACGGTTATTATGACGGAGGTTCTAAAATTCAAACTGTCGAATCCGGTGTTGAGGATGCCTTATCTATAATCACTGCCTTGAAACCTTATTCAGGTAATGGCAGGAAGTAACAATACGTCGTGTATCACCGTGCACATATAGATGATACGTGGAAATCATGTGAATACGAGAATCCTCCTTTCCAAAGTGTTCATGAGGTTTTAATTTACCCCAACGAATACCTTAGCTACGGAAGCGAAGGATTGGCAAACATAACGACACAACGCAACGGTAGAAAAGAATACTCGGTATTCGACCATCTCGGCTCAGTGCGTGTCAAGTTAGATGAAGAAGGCGATATAATTTCCTATTACGATTACGAACCATTCGGAAAGCAGATGAGTACAAACGTAACACCAAGGCTTAGCTTCATTGACAAAGAAAAAGACAAGGAAAGCAATTTGGGTGATTTCGGTGTAAGAAAGTATGATTATGAAATAGGCAGATTCACAAGCATAGACCCGCTCTTTGAAAAGTTTTTAATGAAAACAATATAGCATATAACTGGGTATTGGTAAATTAGTATATATTTTCTAATCACTCTTCGATAAACTCAAAGTGACAACTTGTTTGTCATACTGAGCCTGTCGAAGTATGACTTTAATATGATTAAACTTCATTTTGAATGGTTTGTATATCAAATTAGCAATACCTATAACTGAATAATTGTCATTTAATAAAATAATTTAATAAATTGTATGTCAATTAAAGAACAATAGAATAAGGATATAAAATGATTACTTATAATGAAGTTCTGGAATCAGTTGATAATTTTTCTACATTTGAACAGCTCGAAATCGCTGAGATTATCAGGAAAAGAGCAATTGAAGAAAGAAGGAAAGAACTAAAAAAAGAGATATTGCAGGCAAGGAAAGAATTTAAATCAGGTAAGCTCAAACCTAAAACAGTTGATGAAATAATTGAGGAATTATTTCATTGAGCTGGGAATTAATCAATTCATCTTCATTTGTTAAAACTGTCAATAAGTACACTAAACATGACACTCAATTCAAAAATGAGCTTATTGAAATTTTAAGAATTTTATCAGAAAACCCATACGAACCAAAATTAAAAACGCACAAATTAAAAGGGGCTCTTAAAGGTTCATTAAGCTGTTCAATCAATTTCAATTTGAGATTAATTTTTAGCTTTGAAACTGTAACAGATAAATTTGGAAAAAAAAGGGAAGTAATAATTCTCGAAACAATTGGCACACATTACGAAGTTTATTAAAAATAGTAAATGGATGAGTAGATGTGTTTTCCCCCGACCCAGTTTCATTTACAAAGAGAAAGACAAAGAAAGCAATCTCGGTGATTTCGGTGTAAGAAAGTATGTTGATTATATTGGACGGTTTACAAGTATAGATCCGCTATCGGAGAAGTTTTTTGGGATTGACATTAAATAATTCTAAATGAAGAAATGACAATTATTATCACATTACTTATATTTGCAATTGAGGTCAAGGATTCGTTAAGCTAATATTGATAATTAATGAACGCAGTTACAGGTAAAGAAAAACTCTCACTTCTTCCAACTCTTGGATTATTCACTACTATTGCAATTGTTGTCGGTGCTGTAATTGGTTCAGGCATATTCAAAAAGCCCGCATTGATGGCATCACAGCTTGGCTCTCCTGAATGGCTGATTGCGGTGTGGGTTATTGCAGGGGTTATTACTCTTTTCGGAGCATTGACAAATGCCGAAATAGCAGGGATGATTACCGAAACAGGAGGGCAGTATGTTTTCTTCAAAGAAATGTACGGCGATATTACGGCATATATGTATGGATGGGCTATGCTGGCTGTAGTTCAAACCGGCTCGATTGCTTCGATAACATATATTTTTTCTGAATATACTCAATATTTCTTTGCCCTTCCGAAATTTTCTCATGGAATTGAGCAGAGTTTTATTATTCACATTCCCTTCATAGGAAATATTTTTCCATTAGAAAACATAGGTGTAAAATCCCTGACAATTTTTGTGATTTTTTTTCTTAGCGGAGTGAACTATGCCGGTGTGATGCTTGGCGGCAGGGTAACCAGCATTTTTACGATAGCAAAAGTAACTGTTATTCTTGTCCTGGTTGTTTTGGGATTTGCAATCGGAAATGGTTCGTTTGCTCATTTCTGGAAGGATGCACCCACATTAAATATGACCGGAGTTGGTTTATTTGCAGGATTGACTGCGGCTATTTCAGGGGCATTCTGGGCTTATGACGGCTGGAATAACATAACATATATTGCCGGGGAAGTGAAGAATCCTCAAAGAAATATTCCTCTTGCATTGATAACCGGTACATTAATAGTAATTGTTGTTTATGTTGTAATCAATCTTGCATATTTATATATATTACCAGTTGAAAAAATGGCAGGCTCAACTCTTGTAGCTTCAGATGTGGCTCAGGTGGTTCTTGGCTCGGTCGGAGGTGGATTTGTTGCCGCGGCTGTAATGATATCAACCTTTGGTACATCAAACGGTACAATAATGGTGAGTGCAAGAGTTTATTATGCTATGTCGAATAAGGGTATGTTATTCCCGATATTCGGAAATGTACATCCCAAGTACAGGACTCCCGGAAATGCCTTGATTTTGCAGGCAGTTTGGGCATCATTACTTGTTTTAAGCGGTACATTTGATATATTGACTGATATGCTGATTTTTGTTAGCTGGATTTTTTATGGCTTGGGAGCATTTGGAGTGTTTGTGCTGAGAAAGAAAATGCCCGATAGGTACAGGCCTTATAAAGTAATCGGTTATCCTGTTATACCGGCTATTTTTGTCATTTTTGCAACAGCATTTGTGTTATTTACATTGATTAACGATATTGAGAACTATGTTGCAGGTAAAGTGCAAATAATTAATTCACTTTTTGGGATTTTACTTGTAGGAATCGGAATTCCTTTTTATATTTATTTTAAGAGAAAATATAAATTCGACAGCCCAAACAATAATAATTGAAAAAATCAGACTATACTTTAAGAATTGAATTTTGGTTAATATGAAATTTATGCAGCAGAATACAGTTTACATTACTTCCTTAATCAAAATATTTATTATAAAATCAAGAGGTATTTATGACATCAGAAGTCCTTACAATACACTCAAAGACACCGGAGTTGAGAAAAATCTCCGAGGTTGCCGAAGCTTTGAGGAAGGGTGCGGTTATTTTATATCCGACAGATACAGGATTTACTTTAGGATGTGAACTTGCAAACAAGGAAGCAATCGGGAGGATTCGTGCCATCAGGCGTCTTCCCGAAGAAAAAGCGATGACATTTCTTTGCGGCTCATTATCGAATTTATCTGAGTTTGCCAAGGTGAGCAATACTGCTTACCGTACCATTAAAAGATTGATACCCGGTCCTTACACATTTGTGTTACCTGCTTCGAAGCAAGTGCCGAAATTTGCCTGGGACCCTAAAAGAAAAACTGCCGGAATACGAGTTCCTGACCACATTTTATCACAATTGTTACTGAAAGAACTCGATGGCCCTATAATTTCTATTTCTGCTAAGATGCCTGAAAGTGTAACAATCAATGACCCTGAAGAATTAATAAAAAAGTTTGTACCATTTGTTGATGTCGCCGTTCGTTCGGATTCATATAATTTTTTAGGCGAATCAACGGTTTTAGACATGACAACAGACGAATTCAGATTGATGAGGCATGGAGCAGGTATTTCCAAAGTACTTGAATATGTTGATATTGAAAATCCTTAATTAACTATTTATTAGAGCCGTCTCATGCAAAGGGGCGGCTTTTTTTATAAAAAATTACAATACAAAATGGTAAGAAGAATTAAACCACCCGAGGAAGAAGAAAAAAAGCAAGGTATGCTTTATATAGTCTCGACACCAATCGGAAATGACGAAGATATTAGTTTCAGAGCCTTGAGAGTTCTAAAGAATTGCGATTTGGTTGTGTGCGAAGAAGCTAAGCCGGCAATCAAATTGTTAAGGAAGAACAACCTGTCCTGTGAAATTGAAGAATTGAACGAGCAGAATGAAGAAAAGAAAACACAGGATATAATTGCCTTGTTGGAAGAAGGTAAAAGGCTTGCTTTAATATCAGACTGCGGGACACCTGTATTTGCAGACCCGGGTTTTCTATTAGTTAAAACAGCAATACGTAGAAATTATCATATCGAGGTTGTGCCGGGTGCATCCAGCCTTATGGCGGCAATTGTAAGGAGCGGATTTTCTCTCAATACATTTCTTTATGCAGGATTTTTGAGCAGGAACAGCGAAGACAGGATGTGGCAATTGAAACATCTAAGAGACGAGAAAAGGACTGTTGTGCTGATGGAGGCACCATACAGGCTCATGGGTGTTCTCGAAGCCGCAGCCAAGCTGATGCCTAACAGGCGTGCTTATATAGGCTGTAATCTGACTATGCACTTCGAAACAAACCATTACGGAACTTTCAGCGAACTGTTTGATAAATTCAAAGATTTGAAATTCAAAGGTGAATTTGTTATCGTATTTGAAGGAAATTATTTCACCGAATCAAGGGATAGAGAATTTAAGCCAAGACCAAGATTTGGAGGCGACAGGGACAGGAGAGATTTTAAACCAAGAGATAGAGATTCACGAGACCGTGATTCGAGAGGAGGCAGGGATTCGAGAGGAGGCAGGGATTCAAGGGACAGACCTCCAAGAGACCGCGATTCAAGAGGTGGCAAAGGTTCACAAGACAGAGACACAAGAGGAAGAGATTCGCGTGACAGGGATTCAAGGGACAGAAGTTCCAGAGACCGTGATTCCAGAGGGGACAGAGGTCCACGTGACAGAAATTCAAGAGACAAGGATTCAAGAGATAGAGGTTCAAAGGGAAGAGGTTCAAAATTCAAAAAATCAGAATAGTAATATTTTTTTTTATATTATCTCATATCTAAATTATTCTTTCATATTCTACTGCATGAATAGTTTTGAGAGTAAAATTAAACAATAATGATTTTTAATTAATCCAATTTTACTTAATATTATAAGATATTTATTGTATTTTTGTTATCTGTTAAAACTGAAAAATTGTTATTAAAATGAGTTAGAATCAGCGATGGGAGTATTCCAGCTTTTTTCAAATGATGTTGCTATAGACCTTGGCACGGCAAACACGCTTATCTGGATGAAAGGTAAAGGGATTGTGCTGAATGAACCTTCAATTGTTGCATTCGACAGCCTTACCAAACATATAATAGCTATTGGGCATGATGCCCAGGCAATGTTAGGAAAAACACACAGGGATATTCATATTATTAAACCTCTCAGGGATGGTGCCATATCCGATTTTGAGATTGCTGAAGGAATGTTAAGAGCGTTTATAAGAAAGGTTTCCTTAAGTTGGCAACCTGCTCGTCGTGTGGTTGTGAGTATTCCTTCAGGTATAACAGAAGTCGAGAAAAGAGCTGTGCGGGATAGCTGTGAACATGCAGGAGCCAAGGAAGTTCATTTGATTGCCGAACCGATGGCTGGAGCTATAGGCATAGGGCTTAATGTTAACGAACCGATTGGTAACATGATTGTTGATATTGGCGGGGGTACGACTGAAATTGCAGTTATTGCTCTGTCAGGTATTGTCAGCAGTGAATCAATCCGTACGGCTGGTGACGAGATGACAGATGCGATTGTTCAATATTTCAGGAAAATTCACAATATAGTAATTGGTGAAAGAACAGCCGAGATGATTAAATGCCAGGTAGGCTCGGCTGTTGAATTAGACGAGGAAGTTGATTTTGAAGTCAAGGGCCGTGATTTACTAAAGGGTATCCCAAAGATGATACAGATTAGCTCCGTTCAAATAAGGGATGCTCTTGGCGAATGTGTAAATGAAGTCGTTAATGCCGTTTTGAATTTACTTGAAAAAACTCCTCCTGAACTGGCTTCTGATATATATGACAGGGGCATCATGCTTAGCGGTGGCGGAGCTTTGCTCAAGGGCTTGGACGAAAGGTTAAGGCGGGAAACAAGCCTGCCTGTTTATGTAGCCGAAGACCCATTAACTGCAGTAGTTAGAGGTACAGGCAAGGTTCTCGAGAATCTGACTGAATACTCTTCGGTTCTGATTAAAAGTGTTCGTTATTGATAAAAAATTATATGATTAGCCACTATCTTTAGATAGTGGTCATATAGTTCCCAAATTATGGATTTATCCCCTTAATAAAGATTAGTGACTAAAGTCATAAAAGAGATGGGCTAAATTAAAACCACTATCTAAAGATAGTGGCTATTCAAATTTAAAAAAAGTAAATTTGGTCCATTTAAAAAAGGGGGAATTAAAATAATGATTTGATAAAATTTCTATAATAGAAGTATCTATGCAGGGTTTTATAAATTTTGTTGCGAAATATAAAGAATACTTCACGTTTGTAGCACTTGTTATACTTTCCTTATCATTTATCTCACTTGGCGATGTTTCCCGAATCGGCGGCTTCAGGACTGTTGTTATTGGTACAGTCGGCTGGATGCAGAGCGCATTCACGTGGATACCCAAACCCGGAGCATTGCAAAGCGAAAATAAATCTCTCAGGCAGCTCAACCTTCAGCTTTCAACCGAAGCAACGAGGATGAGGAACGCTGTCATCGAAAATAAAAGACTAAGGGATATGTTAAAATTGAGGGAAGGCAATGAACTTCTATACGTTCCTGCAGAGGTTGTTGGAAAAAATACAATTGAATTAAGGAATTACCTCACTATTGACAGGGGTGCCACTGACAGTGTACGGGCCGGTATGTCTGTAAGAAATGATGCCGGGCTTGTTGGAGTAGTCATTGGAACGACAGATAATTTTGCACTCGTTGAAATGATTGAAAACAGGGATATAAAGATAGCAGCAAAATTACAGCGGAGCGGAATAGATGGTGTCATTGTCTGGGAAGGCGGTGAAGTTTTTGAATTGAAAAATGTTCCCAAAGCTTATGATGTAAAGCTCGGTGACCTGGTTCTTACATCAACTTTTAGTAATAAATATCCGCCTGATGTTCCAATAGGAAGAGTTGTTGTAATTAAGGAAGAACCCGGAAATATTTTTAAAACCATTTCAGTCAGGTCATTCGTGAATTTCGGTGCATTAGAGGAAGTTTTTGTAATTAAATATATGCCAAATCCCGAAAGGACTGCACTCATTAAACAGATGGATGAATTATTGAAATTGAGAAAGGGATACACTAAATAATTTTCAATTTCTAATTTTCAATGAATTTTAAATAAATAATTTTAAATGAAAATAATTTTTGACAAAAAAGGAAAGAGGTCGCAGGTTCGAAAGTTCACCTATTATGCGATTGCCGCTCTTATTTTGTCTTTCGTAAATATTGTCCTTCTCGATTTTATTGCGGTCGGCACATTGACTCCCGATTTCCTTTTAATACTATGTGTATGGATTGCAGTTACCGAAGGTCAATTTTTTGGAATTATCGCAGGTTTTTTGTGTGGTATTCTTTTCGATTTCATTTCCCATGACGTCATTGGCACAAATGCACTCGCCAAGACTGCGGCGGCTTTTGTAGCAGGCTGGTTTTATAAGGAAAACAAGGCAAATATTACAATCGGAAATTTCCGCTTTCTGGCTATTGTATTTGTATGCTCATTAGTTCATAATATGGTTTACTTTTTATTTTATATCAAATCAACAGAAATATCATTCTTCCCGTTTTTCCTCAAATACGGATTAGCTACATCTTTGTACACAACGGTATTTGCAATCTTTGCAATGCTTGTAAAAATGCAGAGGAAGGGCGGGTAAAAAGTATTTTTTAGCAAAAATATTTAACATTGTGCGAGTATGCAAATATTGAGGGAAGAAAATGTTGAGATTCAGTTAATGCTATAACAGGAAAAGTAAAAGCATTTGAATATGGAAAATTATTTTGTAATTTAGTCGTATATATTTTAAGAAACAGTTGGTAACAGCAATCAAAAGAAAAAAATGGAAGAATTATTAAAGTTAAAAGAAAGGGTCGCTATAGCTTTAGAAATTGGAGAAAGCTACTATCGTGAATTTAAAAGTGCCCTAGAGGGAAATTCTGAAAACAAAGCCCCAAGAGAAATAAAGGAGATATGTAATGATATTGCCAAAACATTGGTGGCATTTGCCAACGCTGATGGCGGAGAATTATTTGTGGGAATTGAAGATGACAACTCAATAACAGGACTTCCTCACACTGAAGATAAAATTTCATCCATTTTACATACTCACGAAAATTATATTCTAAAAGATACTCCCATACCTCTCAAGAGAGCTTCACTTATTGATTACATCGGTAAAAAAATTGCCTATTTCTCTGTTGAAAAGGGTTCAAAGTATGTTCATCTTACTTCTAAAGGTGAGTGCTTTCAAAGAAAAGACAGAGAATCTGTTCCAACGGCATCTGAACTAATAAGATTTGAAAGAGAAGAAAATATATCAAGAGAATACGACAGACAGTTCGTTGATTTAGCAAGTATTACCGATTTAGACCTTACTAAAATTATTTCTGTTTCACAGAATAATATTTTTAAGTCGATGTCTCCAGAAAAATTCTTACAATATTTAGAACTGGCAGAATTTGATGGGAATAGATTACGCCTTCGCAGAGCAGCATTACTTCTATTTGCAAAACATCCGACAAAATGGCATCCCAGAAATCAAGTAAGAATCTTTAGAGTAAAAGGAACAGAAGAAAAAACGGGCGAAAATTTTAATGTACATGAAGTTGGAGAAACAAGCGGAAATTGTTTCCAAATTAATGAACAAAGTTGGGAAATGCTGCGACCACATTTAACTGAAACACGATTTTCTAAAGATGCGATTTTTAAAACTCAAATCATTTACCCTGAAGCTGCTTGCAAAGAAGCATTAATTAATGCTATAACTCACAGGGATTATAGTTTGGAAGGAAGAGGAATTGAGGTAAAAATATTTGATGACAGATTAGAAATAATAAGTCCAGGAAAACTTCTTTCATCGCTCACTATAAAAAACCTTGAAGAATTAAAAGGGGTACATCAGTCACGAAATACTTATATATCGCGAGTTTTGAGAGAATTTGGTTATATCAGAGAACTTGGTGAAGGGATGAGAAGGATTTTTGAACTGATGGAAAGTAATGATTTAGTAAAACCAAAACTTGAATCACCAAATAAAACATTTATTATTACTCTTTATTATAAGTTTGTTTACACAAAGGAAGAAAAATTATGGCTTGACAGTTTTGAGCAATATAATTTATCTCGTGAACAAAAAACTGTTGTCAGATTAGGTAATAATGGACGACTGATTTCAACAAAGGAAATCTTTGAACATGTTGGAATCGTGAGCGAAGATGCTTATAGACAACTTATAGAATCGCTTCGTAAATTAGGGATATTACATAATAAATTATCAAGGAACGAAGCTCATAGTTTAGCAAGGAAAAAAAGAATTTCAAACAAGTCGGTACCTCGTTATCAAATAACAATACCATCTCAAACAATAATTCCATCAAGTATTGAAGAATTAGATACTTCAGATTATGCTAAAGTCTATTTAGGTAACATTCCTTATGAAGTTACTGACTCAGAAATTAGTGCTGTATTTGAGCAATTCGGTGATGTTTCGGATGTTACCTTACCAAAAGATTTTATAACTGGAAAAACGCAAGGTTTTGGATTTGTAGAATTTGAGAAAAAAGTAAGTGCTGAAAAAGCTTTAAATCATAAATCGCCTATATTTATTAAAGGAAGAAAGATTTATGTGCAGGAGTATAAAAAATAGCTTATATCTTTTGAAACATAAGCACTGCTGTTATTAGCAAAGGAACATCTGAAGCGACAAGAAACAACTAATAATTTTTTTGAGAGTGTTATCTAAAGATAGATAAAAAGATCTCTCTATAATATTCAAAACTATTGTTCTCATTTATATT
>MHAY01000072.1:31194-36476 GCA_001804705.1 Ignavibacteria bacterium RIFOXYC2_FULL_35_21 | reverse complement strand
GATGCATTTCCTTCTCGCTGTAATTTGTTGACATATTTATTTATTGCAAAATTACTCCTTTTCCCCCAATATTTGTGGGTAATGATAAGTGCTGAAGCATGGGGGTAATATAACCTCACACTTCAGTGTGAGGATGGAGAAGTTCTCCAGACGGCCAGAGTTGAGTTTCAGCTATCATCTCCCCATGCTGAAGCATGGGGTTAAAATAACCTCACACTTTAGTGTGAGGATGGAGAAGTACCCCAGACGACCGGAGTTGAGTTTCAGCTATCATCCCCCCCCATGCTGAAGCATGGGGTTAATATAACCTCACACTTTAGTGTGAGGATGGAGAAGTACCCCAGACGACCGGAGTTGAGTTTCAGCTATCATCTCCCCCCATGCTGAAGCATGGGGTTATTCAAACTTATACTTCTTTTTGAATTCGTTAAATTCCTCTACAAAAGTTTTCTTCCTATGATGCTCTTCCTGGTTAATTATATAATTTCTAACTTTTTCTATCATTGATTCACTCACAGAGACAGCGAAATACTCATTTGCCCAATCTAATTTATATTTTATTATTTTTTCTTTATTAGCCCAAAACGCAGATTCTCCTTTAATTAATTGCATTGCCTTTGAAATACTGGTTTCAGAACCAAGAGAAAATAAACAATGAATATGGTCAAGGTGTCCATTGATTGTATCAATATAAATATTTTTGCTTTTTGCATTTTCTATGATGTGTTCAAATAATATTTTTCTTACATCTTTTTGTAAATATGGTTCTCTGTTTTTTGTTCCCCATACAGCGTGAATCATGATTTTTACGAATGACATATATAATCCTTAATATTGAATGAAATCCACAGATAAGTCGAACAAATAATATACCAAAATAAGTTGGATAAGATAATAACCTCACACTTTAGTGTGAGGATGAGGTGTGCCTGGATGGACAGGGGTGAGTCTCGGGTATCATCTACCCCCATACTAAAGTATGGGGTTATTATATTGGATGTCGTGTAATTTTTTGTAGATGCCGTCGAGTGCGAGTAGTTGGGAATGGTTGCCGCGTTCTGCGATTCTGCCTTCGTCGAAGACGAGGATTTCATCGCAGTCAATGATGGTGGCGAGCCTGTGTGCGACAATGATTGCGGTTTTGTCTTTCAATGAACTGTTGATTGCGTCCTGCACGATTTTTTCGGATTCGGAATCGAGGGATGATGTTGCTTCGTCGAATACGAGTATGTATGGATTCCTGATTAATGCACGTGCTATTGCGATTCTCTGCTTTTCACCACCCGATAGCATGACGCCGCGGTCGCCTGTGATTGTGTCGAATCCATCAGGCATTCTGGAGATGAAGTCAAAAGCGTTTGCAATTTTGGACGCATTGACAATATCATTCATAGTAGCATTTTCATATCCGTAACGAATGTTATTTGCGATGGAATCGTTGAAGAGCATAGTCTCTTGCGATACGATACCGAACAGTGAACGGTATGAATCGAGCCTGATGTCGCGAATATTTTTTTCGTCAATTAATATTTCTCCTTGCGAGGGGTCATAGAACCTGATGATTAAATCGAGCATCGTGGATTTGCCGCTTCCGCTGGAGCCAACGAATGCAATTTTTTTTGTTTTATCGAGTTTGAAATTTGCATCTTTAATGACGGGAATGTCCTGGTATGCGAAGCTTACATTTTTTATTTCGATTGAATCGTAAAATCCTTCGATGATGCCGGTGCCTGTGGGAACAGACGGCTGTTGGTCAAGTACATCGAATACTCTTTCGGCGGCAACGACACCTCGCTGGAAGTTCGAAATGTTATTGAATAAAGTTGCAATCGGCGACATCACTGCAAAGAGTGAGAATAAAAAGAGCATAAGTTCAGCAGGTTTCATTCCTTTTTCCGACAATACAGCAGAACCACCGATGTAGAGTACCACACATAAAGCAATTATGATAAAAATTTCGTTGATTGAAGGAATGATTGTAATGATTTTCTGGTGCTTGACAGCCGAGCCGATATATCTCGATGTCTGGTTTGCAAATTTTTCATTAGTAGTGTCTTCAGCATTGTATGCTTTGACTACCCTGATGCCTGAAATTGTTTCCTGCAAAATTGAAGTGTAATCAGCCATTGCAGTCTGCATACGAGAGCCGTATTTTCTTAGGTATTTTGAACCGTATTTGAGAACAATAAGACTGACAATGCTTGTGCTGAAAGCAACGAGAGTAAGGTATGGAGAAATTGAAAGAAGTAAAATTAAAAATAAAATGACTTGTGTAGCTTCACGGAGACAGTCGGTGAAATTACTTATGGTCAATGCATTTACAATGTTCACATCATTTGTGATAATTGAAATCAGTGTTCCGCTCTTTCTGTGAGTGAAGAAATCGAGCGAGAGATGTGTCATTTTTTTATAGACAGAATCCCTGATTGATTTGGCGATTCCTTCATCTAATCTGACTTTTACGACAGATGCAAAGTATTTGAAAATATTTTTTACAATGAAAATTCCGACAATCAAAAAGCTTAGATTTATAAGCGTTGTCTTTGGCTCATCCGGGGAGATGACAAGTCCCTGTATAAAATTAAAGTAACTGTTTTTAAGATTTTCGAGGAAACCCGGCTCAGCATTATTTATTATTTCCGAAGAAATTTTCTTCTCAAACAAAAGCCGAAAAAGGGGGAAAATAGTTGTAATCGAAAAAGTACTCAATGCCGAAAAAATAGTATTCAGGAACATCACGAGAATAAACAATCCTGTAAAAGGCTTGACATAAGCAAATACCCGGACAAGTATTTTACTTATGCTTTTTCCTGATTTGATTTCTTTTGAATTTTTCATTTAAGGAAGTCGCACTTCGACAATGCTCAGTGTGACAATATTATCATTAAATTAATTGATAATTTTAAAACATTTATTTATTTTCACTACTTGTACTGTCTTTGGCCATTAATTTTTTAATTTCATCGTAGAGCGTGTTCTCGTCTCCCTGGGCATAGCCGTTGTGCTGCCATACTAATTCTCCTTTGCCATTGAAAAGGAATGTATGCGGCGGATTATTAACATTCATAGCACGCTTGAAGTCGCTGTTTTCGTCGAGCATGACTTCAAATTTCCACTGCCTTCCATTAACGAATGGAGCCACTTTTTTGCTGTTGCGGGAGTCGTCAATCGAAATAGCATAAAGTTTTACACCTGTTTCGTTCTGCCAATCTTCATATAATTCATGAATATTTTTCAGTTCCTCGATACATGGTTTGCACCATGTAGCCCAGAAATCAATAATAAAAGGTTTACCGTCGTTCGAAAATGTGTTTGTATTAATTTGTGTTCCGCTAAGATTTTTAACTGTAGCTGACGGAACTGTGCTTTGACTGAAACAAACCGATATAAATAAAAAGGTTATAATTGTCATTAATAGTAGTTTTTTCATTTCATTAAACATCATACCCTCACAATAATAAAGTTTTAATCAAATAATTTTTTTACTAATTTGTTATTATAACAAAACTAAAGAAAAAATATTTTGTTTCGAGGAGATAATTTATGAAATATTTGATACGAATTAGCACATTAACATTAATTCTTTTTTTAAGTTTAGGTAATCTGAAAAGCCAGAGCCTTGAGTTTGTTACACCACCTGAGACTCATATAAACGGACATCCTGATTCAGCAGAAATAAAATCTTATGCTGTGGTAAGAAATAAATCGAATAATTCTGTTAATATTAAAGTAAAGATGACAATAGTCGAATTATGTGAAGGGCATATGTTATATTTTTGCCTTGGGAACTGCTTTACACCAATGACAACGGATTTTGAGATGCCTGATAATACTGCAATTACTTTGGCACCCGGAGAAACAACAGTAGGTCCCAAATTTTTTGATGTTGTACTCATTCCTGCCGGAATAGAATGTTGTACAACAGTAAAAATGACTTTTTTGGTAGTAAGTAATCCAAGCGATATGGTAGAGTATACTGTAACATTCTGCTCGACAACACCGGTGATTGAAATAAATGAGCCTTCATTTGTATTTGCAGAGCCTGTGCCTAATCCTGTTGCAGATTACGTTAATTTTAGCTATGAGTTACCCGAAGGCATAGCAGATGGATTTCTTGAGATATATGACAACACAGGTTTGCTTATTGACAAGCTGAAATTAAATGGACAGAAAATTATAAAATACAATACGGCATTGCTTCCAAGCGGAACATATTATGTTGTAATGAATATTCAGGATAATAAAAAAGCGGTCAGGAAATTTGTAGTTTCGCACTGAACTCAGGTGCGAAGTGCCTTTTGAGAGGGCGCCTTCTGCCATAGCCCGGGAGTGTGTCAATTTTATATACATAAGGAACAGGATTTCTTATGCTTCTGCTCGCATCAACAGTGAGCATAGCGAGTGCAAAAGAGAGCATTGCAGCAATAAGGTATTTTTTCATATCCAATTCTTAGTTATTTTTTTAATTGACTGAATAGGTTTGAAAATATTATTTTTGGAAAAAAAACCGTGTCGGGAGTTACTCCCGACACTATACCATATTATCCGGAAGGAGTAACTCCTCCCAGGATTAATTACAAAAAAACCGTGTCAGGAGTTACTCCTGACACTATACCATGATATCTGGAAGGAGTAACTCCTCCCAGGATTAATTACAAAAAAACCGTGTCAGGAGTTACTCCTGACACTTAGGTATATAATAAATGAGTACAAGACATCAATATTATGGCCAGGAAAAGCTTTTTTTCATTACAACTACCACAAAAAATTGGGTTAACATATTTGATATTGACTCGTGTAAAAAGGTTGTTGTTGATTCCTTAAAATTTTGCTCCTCAAAATACTTTGCTGATATTATTGCTTACGTAATAATACCAAATCATATACATGTAATTTTGTTTTTCCAAAATGAAACAAAACTTTCTGATTTTATGAGGGACTTTAAGAAATTTTCATCAAGGAATATCAGATTAGAATTGCAAAAAGGAAAATATATTAATATATTAAATCAGCTAGAATTTCAAAAAGGTGAACAGATATATAAAGTTTGGCAAGACAGATATGATGCTAAGGTAATTAGGGGTAATGAAATGTTATTAACAAAAATAATTTATATTCATAATAATCCAGTAAAAAATGGACTAGTGCTAAATGTTGAGGATTGGAAAAATTCAAGTGCAGGATTTTATATCGGATTAGACTGTGAATTGCCTATTAAAAATGCCGGAGAAATTATGTAGGTGAGTAACTGTGGTGAGTAACTCCCGACAGGGATTGTGGTA
>MHAY01000072.1:0-31179 GCA_001804705.1 Ignavibacteria bacterium RIFOXYC2_FULL_35_21 | reverse complement strand
ACAGGGATTGTGGTAGTTAAACTGTGGTGAGTAACTCCCGACAGGGATTGTGGTAGTTAAACTGTGGTGAGTAACTCCCGACAGGGATAGATGCTTAAGTTGTGGTGAGTAACTCCCGACAGGGATTGGGGTAGCTAGAGTGCCGTTTTGATTACAGCTTTAGTGGTGTAATACTGACAGGAGTAACTCCTGTCAGAGTTTGTGTAAAGTAAAATGTTACCATAATGAATGGTAAAGTGGTGTAATACTGACAGGAGTAACTCCTGTCAGAGTTTGTGGATTATTCGAGGCAATTATAATAACTAAATAAATAAAATTTGAAATCGAAAATGGAAATTCCCGAAGCACTTCTAAATAGGTTAGCAAAAGCAAATCATGTAGCTGTTCTGACAGGTGCAGGTGTATCAGCAGAGAGCGGAATTAAAACATTCCGCGACCCTGACGGATTGTGGGCTCAGTTTAATCCTGCAGAGCTTGCGAGTGTTGACGGATTTATGTCGAATCCCGAAATTGTCTGGTCATGGTATCAGCACAGGGTTGAGGTTGTTAATAATGCCAAGCCGAATCCGGGGCATTATGCAATTGCCGAGATGCAAAAGCTTTTTCCGAAGTTGACACTGATTACTCAGAACGTTGACAGATTGCATCACCGGGCAGGTTCGGATAAAGTGATTGAACTGCATGGGAACATTGTCGAGAACCATTGTTTTGATTGCAAGGAGCCATTTCACGGTGAGACAAATCTTCCGGATAAACAATTACCTGTATGTCCACGATGCGGGGGAAGGATAAGGCCTTCAGTTGTGTGGTTTGGCGAGATGCTGCCTGTTGGCGCCCTGGAAGCCGCTGAGGAAGCGGCTTATACATGTGATGTGTTTTTCAGTGTAGGGACTTCTGCCGAAGTTTATCCAGCGGCTAATCTTCCTGTTGTGGCAAAAAGAGCAGGTGCTTATGTAGTGGAAGTGAATCCGAATATAACAGTTTTGAGCAGTTATGTTGATGCTAAGTTGCCTGCTCCTTCGGGAGAAGCACTGCCAATTTTGCTGGAAGAATTCAGGAAGTATCAGAAATTTTATGATGATCTCTTATGATAATAGGAATAGGTACGGATATTATTGAAATAGAGAGAATAGCCCGTTCTGCCGAACAATACGGAGACAGGTTTACAAAAAGGATTTTCACAGAAACAGAAATCGAGTATTGCGAACAATTCAAAGATAAAAAAGCGTTGCATTATGCGGCAAGATTCGCTGCTAAAGAGGCATTCAGCAAGGCAATAGGTACGGGCATTACGGAAGGTTTCAAGTTCAAGGAAATTGGAATCAGGAATGAAGAAAACGGGAAACCTAATGTTGAACTTCTTGGTGGATTAAAAGAGAAATGGGGAGACTGTCTTGTGCATGTGTCATTATCTCATACCGAAGGGAATGCGGTTGCTTATGTTGTGTTAGAAAGATGAAAAATTTATTTTTTTAATAAATAGGGGAATTATATGAAGAAATTGAGTGTTGTTTTTTGTTTAGCAATTATTATTTTCAGTTTCATGGATTTAGAATCTAAAGGAACAAATTTTCCTTACAGCATAGGTCCATTCATCACTCTGAAAGGTGGAGTGAATGCGGCGGATGTACCTACCGGCATCATGAATGGATTTTCAATTAACGGATTGCCTGATTTTGGTGTTTCAGGGTATATACCGTTTGGTGATAAAAGCCAATTCGGGATAGCCGCAGACCTTGCATATTCAACTTATGCATACGATATGAAAAATACAACCGGTATTGAATATGTATCAACCACTCAGATAAGCTATTTTACTTTATCCCCAAATATTTTTATTTATGGATTTACTGCAGGTTTGAATTTCGGAATACCTTTGAGTGGAACAACAAAATCTTCAATTACTGAAGTAGATATTAAGACTGAAGACTTGAGTATTTTTGTTGAATTCAGAGTTGGGGGAATGATACCACTTTATTATGATGATTTTGGCAGAGTGAATCTCATTATTCAACTAGGATATTTTTTAACTGAACAATCTAAAGAGGATTATAGTTTTTCTTATAATTTTCATCCTGCGTCCGGAGCTATTGGAGTGAGTTATTTGTTTAATTTATCTGATTAAAGAAATTTTGTTAAAACATAATGATAGATATACTATGAAATCAAAATTTATATATTCCTTGATTCTGTTAGCATCCATTCAATTCTATGGATGTGTATCGTTGTATTATGGGCAGGATGATTTTCTGAGGTTTGCAAGTACTCCTGAAACTCAAGCTCAATATGAATTATATATAGAACAGAATGCTCCTTCGGAAAATGCTTATATTGCAGTTCAAAGACTGGCAGAACCTTTCCTCAGAGATAGGGATTGGAACGGTGCTATCGGAGTTTATCAAAAATACAAACCCATGTTCCCCCTGATACAGGATAGGTTTGACAAGACAATCGAAATGCTTAGAAAACCCGAGGAAAGATTGATTGTTAGAAATTTGGGAAGGGGTGTAAACACTGATGAAGATGAGTACTCACCCATTCCGACTGCCGATGGAAAATTACTTTATTTTACAGGCTATAGCAGAACCGGTGGAATCGGTGGCGAAGATATATTCGTATCGGAGAGTAACAATAAAGAACAATGGCAAACTGCCACACAGCTTGGCAGGGTAATCAATACAAGCACTCATGAATATTCTTCTTCCATATCAACAGATGGAAATCAATTGATTATTTTCGGAAATTATTCTGAAAGTTTAGGTAAAGGTGATTTGTTTTATTCTGATAAAACCTCGAAAGGCTGGGGCACAGTAAAGCATTATCCCGAACCAATAAATTCAACAGGTTTTGATTGCGACGGAAAACAAACAAGCGATGGCAATGCATTGTTGTTTGTATCCGACAGGTACGGATGTGTAGGCGATTATGTCACAAAAGGCACCTACAGTCATGGAAGTTATTGGGGGAATACGGATATTTTCGTATCTGTCAAAACAAAAGACGGGTGGAGTGAGCCGATAAATTTAGGAAACGTGATTAATACACCTTTTGCAGAGAGGAGCCCTTACCTTCATCCTGATGGAAAGACTTTGTATTTCAGTTCGGAAGGACATTATGGAACGGGCAGGTTAGATGTATTCAAATCAACAAGGCTGAAAGAGGACTCATGGACTGAATGGAGTGAACCAGTAAATTTAGGCAAGGAAATAAACGGAACCGGTGAAGATTGGGGATATATTGTTACAACCCAGGGTGATATTGCTTATTTTGCCGCAGAGAACAAATCCGGAAGCATTGGGAAGCAGGATATATATTCAATAACCTTGCCGCAGGAAGCAAAACCTGAAAAGGTTGTTACCGTGCAGGGAAGAGTGTTGGATGATAAAGGAAATCCACTTGATGCAAATATTGTATGGGAAGATATTGACACGAGGCAACAGGTGGGCACACTTAAAAGCGACCCGCAAACCGGGAATTATTTTATTGTGTTGCCAATGGGAAAGAATTACGGCTATTATGCCGAAAAACAGGGCTACTATCCGAGTTCGAAAAACATTAATCTGAAGGAAGGGAAAATTCCTGAAAAAGTAAATGAAGATATTGTACTATTTTCTAAGGAAGCGATGATTGAAAAGGAAGTCAGGATAAATAATTTATTTTTTGAATATGATAAATATGAATTGTCTCCAAAATCTTATCTTGAGTTAGACAGATTAGAAGAAATATTAAAAGATTTTCCAGATAATAAAGTTGAGATTTCAGGCCATACAGATAATTTAGGTGGTGACAGTTACAATAATAAACTTTCACAACAGAGGGCTCAGTCCGTGGTTGATTACCTTGTGAGCAAAGGCTTACCCGGGAATAAATTTATTGCAAAAGGTTATGGGAAATCAAAACCGGTTGCAAAAAATGACACTGAAGAAGGCAGAGCCATGAACAGGAGGGTGGAGTTTAAGATAATGAAGTAAATTAATATAAGTATTTGGCTATATTTAGAGTTTAAAGAATAGAATATACTTCAAGGGAAAGAAATTCCTTTGAAATAAATCGAGTATTCAGTACGTTATGATATATTAAATAATAATAAAATTATGAAAGAAAAAAATGACTACAAAAACTTTACTGAATGAAATATACACATTACCTGTTAGTAAGAGGATTTTTCTTGTTGAGAAAGCTTTAGAATCAATAAGAAGTGAATTCCCATCAAAAATATCACTAAGTGATGCAGCCTCGGAGCTTGTTTCCGAATATAAGCAGAATAATGAACTTGCTTCATTCACAAGCCTTGATGCTGAGGGCTTTTATGAGACGAGGTGAAATCTGGCTAATAAACCTTGACCCAACAATCGGAGCTGAAATCAGAAAAATAAGACCCGCCGTAATCGTTAATGATGATGAACTTGGTATTCTACCACTAAAAGTAATTGTGCCGATTACTGACTGGAAAGATAACTATAAGATAGCACCATGGATGGTAAAAATTCTTCCTAATAAAATAAATAACCTCGAAAAAGCATCTTCTGCTGATTGTTTTCAAATACGTTCCATTTCTCAAGAAAGATTCGTTAGAAAAATTGGAAAAATTGGCGAGACAGAACTGATAAAGATAAAACAGGCTTTGTCTTTAGTTCTTAAAATATTTTAATCCCACATTGTGGGTTTAATTCCCCGAAGCTTGCTTCGTTGTGAATGAAAAAATTATTATTGATACTCCGAAACTTGTTTCGGGGTAGTTCATTTATTCACCGATAATTTTTATTAAAGCTCTCTTTTTTCGTTTTCCATCATATTCACCATAGAAAATTTGTTCCCAGGGACCGAAATCAAGTTTGCCGTTTGTGATTGCGACTGTGACTTCACGCCCCATGATTTGTCGTTTCAGATGAGCATCAGCATTGTCTTCAAAACCATTGTGACGGTATTGATTGTATGGCTTTTCAGGGGCAAGTTTTTCAAGCCATGATTCGAAATCGTTGTGCAAACCCGATTCATCATCATTTATGAAAACACTTGCGGTGATGTGCATTGCATTGACAAGCACAATGCCTTCTTTGATGCCGCTGTCTTGCACAGCTTTTTCCACTTCAGGCGTAACATTTATGTAAGCCCTGCGAGTGGGTGTATTGAATTCAAGTTCTTTGCGATATGATTTCATATGATTCTTCTTCTTCCTTTTTTCAATAAATATGTTAAAATTTAGAAAATTTATTTATTTAAACCACAAATGGGAATAAAAACGTAATATAAAATTACAAATCAAGGAATCCAAAATATTCTGAGTGTTTAATTCTTAAATCAATTATTTTAAAATTGAGAGTTGTATGTTTGGTTAATATATCATAAGCTTTTATACTTTCAGTATCTGAAGTTAGAAAATAGAAAATATTTTTTTCATTGTCAGCTTGTGCGAAAAGCTTAGTATCATTAGGAATAAGATTTCTTTCTTTGAAGTTTACTTCTCCTTTACGACGTTCATCAAAAAGGATTCTGGCTATTTCACCCGTTCTTTTTGAATGGTCAATATTAAATGGTAGAATTTGTAAGTTTTTCAAAGGAAGTTCATCAATACTGCCACCTACACAGTATTCAGCAATTGAAATTGTTGATACGACTAAATAATAATCAGCATTTAATAAATAATGGTAAAAACCATTGGCATTAGAAAATAATGAATCTTGTTCATTGAGAAATCGGAGAAAGAAACTCGTATCGAGTAAAACACCTTTAGGCATTGAACCTACCTCTTATTTCATTTAACCATTCCTCAGATTTTATATTTTGCAACCAACCCATTGCTTTTTTTCTAAGCCTTTTTAAGTAGTCCTCATCATATTTTGTGTTATAATCTATTAAATCAAGAAATTTTAGACTACTCTTATCAATTTCGCCTGTTTCCGAATTTTGTTTTCCGATGGCTCTTATACCATAATATCTATATAGAATATTATTTTCCATTTCTTCGAGAATACGAGATGGTGTCTGAATGATTACTGTTCCAAGCTCATTAACTACTAAGTGAACATTAGCCTTGTCTTTTCCACCAGCATTTGTGATTTTACCATAAAAATAGAATTCAGAATCCGCCCATACAATTTCTGTTCTGTAAAAAAGTGTCGTTTTATCAATTATCATTTGATTAGAATTAGGTTGAGATGTTCTGATGAAATATGATAAATCTTTTTTAATGGCTGTTTCTTGAAATGTTTCTATTGCTTTTGCAGTGTTATAATCTAAGAAATCAATACTTTTTATATCAACGACTTGATTTAATATAGCAGTAAAACCAATAATGTATTGTAAACTTGTAATAAATGTGTGCTTGACAGAACCATTTTCAAGTTTATAACTTATTAAAGGACGATTAATTTTATCGCCAGGGAAAAGTAGATTTTCTACTTGTTGTATATCAGAAATTATTTCTCTTATATCATAATTTTCTGATTTTACATCAAGAATTCCTTTTTTCCCTGTAATTATTAATTCTATGTAACCTTGTTTCTCCATAAATGAAATTTAATAAATTTCCAATATATATAAAAATCTGTTGGATTAATTTATTAAGGATTTATGCATAACTGTATTGATTATTTAACATCTTGTTAAATGGGTTATTGCATAAATAAATTTTTATTCAATATATTTTATAATTTTTATTGTTTTGATTGTTATAACAATAAAACATTATTATTGATATTAAAAAAATTATTTAATTTGCATAATTACAAATTACTTATATTTTTTCTGATAATTTTAAGTTAAAGGATTTATGTATATCTCTTATAAGTGGTTGCAGGAGTTTGTTGAATTCGATTATACACCTGCTGAATTAGAGCATATTTTGACTATGCTGGGTATTGAAGTTGAATCTACTATTGATTATAATAAGAAGTATGAAAATTTTTATACTGCGAAAGTTTTAAATGTTGAAAAACACCCTAATGCCGATAAATTGACGGTTTGTAAAGTCAGTCTTGGAAATGAAGTAAAGGAAGTTGTTTGTGGTGCGCCTAATGTTGCTGAAGGACAAATGGCTGTGCTTGGAATTGTCGGAGCAGTTGTCCCTCAAAACGGAATGGTGATTGAGAAGAGGGAAGTAAGAAAAGTGGCTTCCGATGGTATGCTCTGCAGTAGGTTTGAACTTGATTTAGGCGATGACAAAAGCGGAATTTGGGTTTTACCGGCTGATGCACCTGTTGGTGTGCCTCTTGCCAAATACCAGGATATTGATGATACGGTTTTTGATATTAGTGTAACTCCGAACAGGGCAGATTGTCTGAGCCACATAGGGATTGCAAGGGAGATTGCGGCTTATTCCGGGAAAAAAGTAAAAATCCCTGAAATTAAATTTGTTGAATCTTCTCAAAAATCTGAAGATGAAGTAAAAGTGATAATTGAAGATGAGGAAAAATGTCCGAGATATACAGCAAGAGTAGTAAAGGATGTTCAGGTGAGGGAATCGCCTGAGTGGCTGAAAAGCAGGCTCACTATACTTGGAATGAGGCCCATTAATATAATCGTTGATGTTACAAATTATATTTTACTCGAGTGCGGACAGCCTCTTCATGCATTTGATTTGAACAACTTGAGTGATAAAACAATTGTTGTCAAGACTGCGAAAAAAGCCGAGAAATTCACAACACTCGACGGTAAGGAAAGAATTCTTGATGATGAAACACTGATGATATGCGATGGAAGCCGTTCTGTTGCAATCGGCGGTGTTATGGGAGGGGAGAACAGTGAAATCAGTAATGACACAAAAGATATTTTACTTGAATCTGCATTTTTCAATCCATCATCAATTAGAAGGACAGCGAAGAAGTTGGGAATACAAAGCGAAGCATCATATAGATTCGAAAGAGGTGTTGATATTGATAATATTGTTTATGCTTCAAACAGGGCTGTACAGATTATCTCAGAGATTTCAGGAGGCGAGGTTCTAAAAGGGATTATTGATGTATATCCTATAAAAAAAGAATTGCAGAAAGTGAAACTAAGATTCCAGAGAGCAAGAGATATTATCGGAACTGATATTCCTGATTCAAGGATTGAAGAGATACTTTCATCATTGCAATTTAAAGTAGTTGACAAGCAAAAAGAATACATAATTTTTGAAGTGCCTTCATTCAGACTTGATATAACTCAGGAGATTGATTTGATTGAGGAAGTTGCAAGGGCATATAATTATGATAATATTGAGCCTCAATACACATCAACAATTGACTTCAGCGGCGAGGGTGTGCCTGAAGTTCTTGCAGTTCCATTCTTGCGTGAGAAACTCACAAATTATTTTGTGATGAATGGATTTAATCAAATTCTTACTCAATATCAAACAGATCCAAAATCATCAGGGATAATTGGTGAAGAGACAATTAGAATATCTAATCCACTGGGTGAGGAATTATCTTTGATGAGAACATCATTAATTCCTTCGATTCTAAAAACTATCGAGAGAAACATAAGGGTTGGGAAAAGAGATTTGAGACTTTTTGAAATTGGGAAGTCTTTCCATAAAGTTGATAAAAAACAAAATACATTTATTGAAGGATTGAAGGAAAAGGAAACCCTGATTGTTGCAATTACTGGAAAGAAACATCCGAGGCAATGGTCTGTGCAAAGTAAGGATGTTGATTTATATGATATCAAAGGTGTGTTTGATAACATGAAAGAATTTTTCCATTTGAATAATCTTTCATTGGGAAAAAATTCTGATGGTTATAAAATTTATACTGCAAATTCACTTATTGTAAAATTGGAAGATAAAGAAATCGGGAGGCTGGGAGAAATTTCAGGGAAGTTGTTAAAAGAATTTGATATTGAAGAATCAGTATTTTTAATGGAAATTGAACTTGAGAGCATATATAATTTGCCTGAATTTAAAGCAAAGTATAAACCGGTTTCTCAGTTTCCTGTTGTGGTTCGTGATATAGGATTTGTTGTTGCACAGAATATTGAATCGGTTCAGATTTTTGATGTAATAAAAAAGAATGGCGGCGAATTATTTAATGATGCCGGAATCTTTGATATGTATGCAGGGAAAAATATAGCTGACGGAAAGAAAAGCATTGCATTCTCATTAAGCTTTTCATCACCTGAAAGAACTTTGGTTGATGAAGAAGTTGATGCGTCTGTTGCTCAGATTGTGAAGGTAGTCGAGAAGGAATTTGGTGCGGAATTGAGGAAGTTTTAAGTGTCATAAAATGAATAGCTACTACTTTTAAGTAGTGGAAGTTAATCACTAGTACAAGGGATTTATCCCTATACAAATAAGTGACTAAAGTCAAATTTGGTGGTAAGACAAGACCACTATCTAAAGATAGTGGCTAATCAATAAGATAATAATTCTTTATTATATACTAATTGAACGGTTTTCATTATGGCAGAGAACCAAATAACTGAAAATGATTTTAATCTCTTCAGCCAACCCGATACAGAGCTGAAGTCTGCCCTCGATAAGATGCGCGAAAGCGTAGGGCTTCTGATTAATGCACTCCGATCAACAGAGTCGGAAAATGCCTGGCTGAAGAATAAAGTTGACGAACTCGAGAAAGTCTATGACCAACTTAAAGACAAGGAAAAGCTTGAAGCGAGGGTCAAAGAACTTGAAATCAATGAGCAGAACATTACTTATGTTCATCAGGAACTATCCCGCAAAAACCACGAACTGAACAGTAAAGAAGAAGAAATACACAAGCTGAAAGATAACATTTCGATGCTCGAAAGCAGAATCATCGAGCTGGAGAATGAATTAACCACTCCTGCGGGAGCACAAGCTACGGGTATATCTATCGAGGAAGTCAATCAATACAAAGAAGCGATTGAATCATTCAAAAAGGTAGTGGAAGAAAACGAACTAATGCTCCATAACCTGAACCATCGGAATGAAGAATTACAAAAATCGTTTAATGAAGCTGTAAAGAAGAGTGAGAGCCTCGATGCCGAATTAATCTCGATGAGGACATTCAATGATAAAATTCTTTCGGAATTGAAGGATGAGCAAAAGAATAAGCTGATGTATGAGGCAAAGAACAAATTAATTGATGGCCTGAAAGAGCAGTTGAATAGCATCAGTTCACAAAGTATGGAGAAGGAAAATGCAATCGAGGAGTTGAGTAATAAATATGCCGATTTGCTCGAAGAAAATAAAAGGATGAAAGTTTTAATCGGCGATAAAGAATTTTACCTTAAGCAGGCTGAAAGCCTCGAGGAGCAGGTGAAGACTGCAAACAACGAGATGATTATTAAAAACAACCAGATTAATGAACTCCGTAAAAAGCTGGATGAAAAGAATAAAATTATTTCTGATAAAGAGCATGAAATCGGGAAGCTTTCTGAACATCTTGAAGAATATAAGCATCAGTCTGAGGATACGGAAGAGACTAACACTGAACTTTCAGCATTTAAAGAAAAATACCTCGAAACCTGCAATGAGATTGGCGCCCTAAAGGCAAAGAACATGGTGCTTGAAAAGAAAATCTCTGAAGTTAATGAAGAAATGCGGCAACGCAACGAAGAAAAGTTATTGCTCAATACCAAGTTAGAAACCTGCATACAAAGAGTTGAGAAGATGATTGGTAAGAATTGAAATTGCATAACTGAAAATGATATTTATGTATTTATGAGTATATAAAAGTTTTATTATCCCCATCAATACACTTCTTCGTGAGTACCTATAGCTTCGAGAAGTATTGTTTCATTTCCTGATTTTGAATCTTTGATAACTTCAAATACTATTCTAATATCATAACCAGCACTGCAAGCGTATAAGCCAGTCATTATACCTTTAAGTTTATGCGTTTTTAATTTGGGTTCATACATATTTTCACTCAAAGTATTAAGAATGATATTAATAGTTGCGGCTTTATCAGGATTGGAGGAAATGAAATTTTTTGCACTTTTTATAAAAGCTTTTGTTTTTAGGAGGGTTCTTTTCAACTAAGTATTTCCTTCATAATCTCATCAACACTTGCAGGTTTTGATTCTCCTCGTTTATACTCTTCCTGGGCTTCCCGAACAGTTTTAATTAACTGTTCACGTTTGTATTCTGTAAGTCTTTTTTGAAGTATAATGCTCAATTCTTCCTGTTCTTCTATCGGGAAGTTGTCAATTGTTTCAAGCACATCTGCAAAAGTGTTCATAATGTTTCTCCTTTTTTTGTTTTTAAACGAAATGTAAGATGATTTATTACAATCACCAAAAACCATAATATTGAAAAAAATTTGTTGCATTGCATTTAATAAAAATGTATGTTTGAGAAGCTAAAAGAGCGATATTGTTTTTTGGTTTAAAAAAAATCATTTTTTAGCTGATAATAAATTATATTTGTAAACGTTAAAAAAATTGCTTTAGCCAGATGGCACAAAAATTACGGGTATTTGTCGGCGGAAATGCCTACCCGTTGAAGGGTGATAACGAGAAGTTGATTCAATTGGCTGCCGAAGAGGTGAACAGCCAATTGGAGCAGTTAGGAAGAAAGCACTTAGGGGAAACAGAGGTTAGGTTATCGGTACTTGCGGCTTTGAATATTGCAGAAAAGCAATTAAAGCTCCAACAACAGTATGATATTGACAAGGGGTACGTTGTAAAGGAAGTAGAGAAAATATCGGATTTGATATTGGAGAATCTTGGGAATAGAGAAGGTTGATTAGAGGATACTCAGGTTGTTGGTGGATTTTTCATAGTTTTTTTATTAATTAAATAATTTAAGATAAGATATAGATGTTTAATTTTTCAGAAGCAACACAGAAACATTCTATATATCGTAACGTAAAAAAGCTATACTGTTGTTCTTTGACAGGAATTTTAACCCATGGTTATGGGTGTGATTATTAGCCGCATTGTACTATCGTTAAATTAATTAATGAGCGGAAAGAACCGTTAGTAAAACAAAAAGGGAAATCAGCTCTGTCTATCTATTGCAGGCCTCATCCGCATTCGTGCGGAAACTGTTTTGGTTCAGTGGAAGCAAGAAATATTCAGGTGGTTACCCACCGTGTATAGTTGGGTTCTTTACCTCTCTATAACGTTTAATCGTTAGTGGAATGCGGTTTTTTTTTGGTTGGGGGAAGATAAGAAACTCCCTGAATCTCCCTTTGAAAAAGGGGGAAAATAAATGAATGTGAAATATTTTTTCAATATTTGTTTATAATGAAAAAGGGTTTTAATTAAGGTTAACTGCCATAAGGCAGAAAAAAATTTATAGGGTTATGTTTTTTATATAGATTTTGAGGTGTTAAAAAAATGAATGAGATAATGATTATTGTTTTAAGCTTTGTTGGCTTGCTCTTAGGTTTTATTATTTCATATATAATTTCGAACAAAATAGTAACAGCAAAAATAGCATCGGCAGAACAAACCGTCGAAAAAATTGTGAAAGAAGCCGAAAAAGAAGCAAGCAATATTAAAAAAGAAAAACTCCTTGAAGTTAAGGAGGAGTGGCACAAGCGAAGACAGGAATTTGAAAACGACACACAGTCGAAAAGGGCGAAAATCCAGCTTGTCGAAAAGCAGATGAAAGCACGCGAGGATTCGATAGACAGCAAGATTGACGCTATTAATAAAAAAGAGAAGAACCTCCATAATTTTGAAGAGGATATTAAGAAAAAGGAAATTGAAAACAAATCAAAAGAAGTGCAATTAAAGGAACTGATTCAAAAAGAGATTCAACAGCTTGAGGTAATCAGCGGCTTGTCCCGTGAAGAAGCAAGGAAGCATTTGCTCGATAATTATATAAATGAAGCTAAGGCAGATGCCGCCCAGTTGGTCAAACAAATCAGGGATGACGCACAAGCGGCAGCTCAAAGGGAAGCACAGACCATTATTATCCAGGCAATTCAGAGGAGTGCTTCCGACCATAGCGTTGAAAGCACTGTATCTGTTGTCAATCTCGACAGCGATGACATGAAGGGAAGGATTATCGGCCGTGAAGGAAGGAACATCAGGGCGTTTGAATCTGCGACAGGCATTGACCTGATTATTGACGATACTCCCGAAGCTGTTGTCATTTCGGGATTCGACCCGTTCAGACGCGAAGTAGCCAAGAGGTCTCTCGAAAAGTTAATGACTGACGGAAGGATTCACCCTGCCAGGATAGAAGAAGTCGTAGAAAAAACTAAGCATGAAATTGAGGATGAAATTGTTCATATAGGCGAAAATGCCGCTATCGAGATGGGTTTGCATAACATTCACAGGGAATTGCTCAGGCTCGTTGGCAGGATGAAGTACAGGTCGAGTTACGGACAGAATCTTCTTAGTCATTCAATAGAAGTTGCTCATCTCTGTGGTTTGATGGCATCTGAACTTGGTATTGATGCTACTATGGCCAAAAGGGCGGGTTTACTTCATGACATTGGCAAGTGTATTGACCAAAATACAGAAGGCCCCCACGCTTTGCTCGGAATGGAAATAGCGAAGAAATACCGTGAAAACCAGACTATTTGCAATGCAATCGGTGCACACCACGAAGACATTGAAATGGAAACACCGATAGCCGTACTTGTACAGGCTGCCGACAGCATAAGCGGTGCAAGGCCCGGGGCAAGAAGGGAATCTCTCGAGAATTATGTGAAGAGACTTGAAAAACTTGAAGCACTTGCCCAAAGCTTTGAAGGCGTGGCAAAAACATTTGCAATCCAGGCGGGCAGGGAAATCAGGGTGATAGTCGAGCCGGAAAAGGTGGACGACACGAGTGCCGATAATATGGCGGCCGAAATTTCACGAAGGATTGAAGGCGAGATGGAGTATCCCGGACAGGTGAAGGTAATAGTGATTAGGGAACGCAGGAGTGTGGCGCTGGCGAAGTAAAAAAAAAGAATTTTTAATATTAAGAACCGGCGATTTGAGTATTGTCGGTTTTTTTTATACAACAATTACTTTGCATATTATTTAATATTGTCGTAAGTTAATCAAGGAATTAATTAATATCAGAAGAACATAGTAATACTTGGCATAGGAAAAAAGAACAAAGAACCACTTTAATAAGGACAGAACATTGTTCTATCCCAACATTGACAATTAGAGAAAATAATATAACATATACCTCATAATTAGGAGGAAAGAAAAATGAAGACATTAAAACACAGCATAGTTGCCATGTTTTTAATTGCTTTTTTTTTCGTTGGTTTTTCGCAACATACAAATGCACAGACTCTGGATAGTTGTTTGTGTATACCAACCTACCAACCAAGATCACATAGTAATATCCCAGGTCAAGACACAACTTGGCCTTTTAATAAAGACACCTTGTGGAAATTAGATACTTGTAATTGGTATCTTGAGAATGATTATGATAATGATTGCAGTGAAAAGTTATATTATTGGTGGCAACAAATATATTTAGAAGAATGTGGATTTAGAGTATATTCAAGAGGTAATTGGGAAATCACTTTTTTCTTTAAAGCTATTGATGCTTCAACAGCACCAAGCGGTACTAAAATAATAAAGAAATGGTACGATATTGATTCAATTCAATACCCGGAAGTGAGAAATTATTTTAAATTAATTGAGCAAGACATAGGTTCATTTACTTTTACTAAAATAAACCCAACAAGAGGTTCTGAAAACAATTATGATAATTGGAGTGATCAAGTTTTTGATTTATATTTTGATAACAATAAATTTATTAGAGTTCCAATTCTTGATTCAGTTCTCAAATTAATACCAAAGATATATTTCAGTAACCCATATATTGATATATTAACGGGTGTAACAGATAAAAAACTTGAAAATAATTATTCTTTTAAATCCTATATTAATACTGAATCCTCTTTTCTAATAATATATTTCATTAAAAATTATTTTCCTCAAAATGAAAAAATTAAAATCTTTAATATTTTTGGAAAATTAATAATAGAATCAATGACTTCAATCAATAATAATTATTCTCAGATGGTTCAAATTGATATTTCTCATCTCACAAACGGGATATATTTTATTCAATTTAATAATGAAATAAGTAAGTTTATAATAAATAAATAAAGTTCAAAAAAATTTACTAAAAGTAAGGATTCGTTTTGAAAATTTGTAATATTAAATTAGTTAATACGTAAATTGCTTATATGTTAAAATTACTTATAATATGAGGTGATTATTTTATGGGAATGTTCAAGAAAAGAGTTAAAGTTTTCAATCCAATTGACAACACGAAATTTTTCGAGGAAGATTTTTGGATTGATACTGGTGCATTATATTCTTTCATTCCTCAAAATATGCTTGAGAAAATAGATTTTGAACCCGAAGGCACAAAGAATCTGATTTTTGCAGATGGCAGAACCGATAAAAAACTTTTCGGTTCATGCAAATTCGAAATTGATGGATTCCCTGACAGAATAACTTGTCCTGTCGTAGCAGGTTCAGTTGATTCACTTTATTTATTAGGTGCAACTGCCCTGGAGAATTTTGCACTGGAAGCTGACCTAGTTAATAAAGAACTCAAACCTATTTTAGCTATCATGGCAGGTATAGTTCAAGAATAACCCCCCCCTGAATCCCCCCTTCGACAAGCTCAAGGCAGGCTCTTTGAAAAAGGTGGCTAATCAATTATATGGATTTATCCTTTCACCTTAGCTACAATCAAAGTAATGTCATCGAACTGCTCTTTGTTTATTGAATGGTATTGAACTTCGTTGATTATATGATTCATAATTTTGTCAGCAGATTCAGTGTTATGTTTTAATATAATATCTTTTAATTTTTCTTCTCCGAATTCCTGTTCGTCATCATTTTGTGCTTCAGTAACTCCGTCTGTGTAGAAAAGAAGAATATCATCTTTATCCAGAGAAACAGTTTCTTCAGAGTAATTAAACGGCTCATCAGTGAAACCAAGTATTAATCCGCCTTCACGCAGTTCGGTAAATTCCCCTGATTTTCTTAAAAGAAGGGGAGGATTGTGGCCGGCATTTATGTAATTAAAAGATTTTTTTTCGCAATCGAAAATACCGCAGAAGAAGGTTACAAATTTATCAGCCGTTGTGTTTTGATAAACAACGAGATTAATTCTGAGGATTAACTCTGTAAGAGACAGTTTCAGTGGGGCAAGAGACCTTAGTGAAGCCTGAACATTTGACATCAGGAGTGCAGCAGGCATCCCTTTGCCCGAGACATCTGCAATTACAATTAAAAGATGGTTTTCATCAAGAGTTATGTAATCGAAATAATCCCCTCCGACAAATCGTGAAGGGATGCTAATACCTGCTAAATCACAGTTATGAATTGAAGGTACTTGTTTAGGCAGAAGATTCTTTTGAATTTCGAGGGCAAGTTCGAGTTCGCTTTCGAGACGTTTTTTTTCGATTTCCTGTTCGAAGAGCCTTTCGTTTTCTATAGCTGCTATAGCTGTGTTTGCAAGAGCCTCGATAAACTGAATATTATCTTCGTTATAGCTTTCGCCATTCATTTTTTTCCCGATTACGAGCAAACCTCTGACATTTCCCTGAATAATCATGGGAGAAATTACATTAAAGATAATGTTACTGAAAAATTGACTGCTTTCGAGTTCGGGTTTATTCAGTATTACAGTTTTTTTAATATCACCGAATGATTTAACGTTACATATTTCGGGATTGGCTTCAAATCTGTTGATTATTGGTTCCGGACAACTATTTTCATCACAAAGGTAAACAGCGAAGCGGTTGACCATGAGTTGTCCCATCAGATGATAGGAGAGCATCCTGAGAATTTGCTTACGAGTAAGCAAGGTGCTGAAATCCCGGCTCATTTCAAAAAAAGTCTGAAGAAGCTGGTTTCTGTGTTCGAGATTGGTTTTAGCTTTAATAAGTGATAACCTGTCATTGACAACCTGCATTGCATTAGCGGCGATGATGGCGACAAGTTGTGTATAATATATTTCTTCCTCTGTTAATGTTTCATCAAAATACTTGCTTCCAAAACATAGTACTGCCAAAGTTTTATTTTGATGTTTAATGGGTATGCAAAATTTGAACCCTGAATCGAGTAAAATATTTTGGGGAAAATTAGAAGAATCAAATTCCATGAAATTATCAATTTCGAAATAATCTATTTCATCTAATTCATATCTTCCTTTTGATATGAGGAAATTGAATTTGGTTTTTTCTTCATTAGGTATCAGAACCGATGCTCTTGAAAGTTTAAGTTTGCCCATCAGGCTGAGAAGAACGCTATTTAGTATAAACATGGAATCCTGCGAAGTATTGAGCCTGACGCTTAACTCCAACAAAGATTCAAGATTTATCAAGACCGGAGTAACCTGAATCATCAATTTAAATCACTAAAGAGGAAGAATACAATTTACATCAGTCGTAAATACATAAACATTTTTTACTGTTTCATCGTTTGGGTCAATTACATAAAGCTCGAAACCGGGATTATTGTGCTTTAAGAGAATTAATTGAATTCTCATAAAATCGAAATAGGGATTCGTAAATTTACCAGTAATTGTTAGATAAGGTTTACCGCCAAAGCTGGCATCCATGCTTAAAACATTCTCCTGGCATAACATATATGCTCTGTCTAAATCTGAGATAACAATTCCACCCGGAATTTGGTCAATTGCAGGATAAGCTTCAAAGGCGATTTCTTCGGTTTTGAAAATTGTATGATTAGATACAGTTATAATTGTAGCCTTTGCCGGTGATTTTGTACTTGAATCAATCTTGCCGGCACCGAGTGATAATACTACAACTTTAGTACCATCATTATTAACGTCAATAAAGCTTGGTGCTGTATGTACCTGAATGACAGCTTCTTCCTGATGAGTTCTTGAATCAATAAGCGAAACAGTATTAGATTTTTGATTAGCTACAAAAATCTGGTTGCCTGAACAGGCAATTGCAACGGGATGAACACCAACTTTAATGCTTCTCGCTACTCTGAATAACGAATCGTGAATGTCAACAATTGAAACTGTTGTGTCATTTCCATGAGCAACATAAGCATCAGTTGCGTTTGGGAAACAGATATCAGTCGGTTCTTTGCCGGTTGATGAGAAATCAATTGTTGCGACACGCTTAAAATTAGAGTCGCTAATCACTTCGATTTTATACTTTGATGGTATAAACATGTAAATAAGGCCTCTAAATCTCACCATTTTCGTAACCCTGCCGGAAAGCTGTTCGCCATTGGCTGTGAGAAAAATGTCATTATTTATGATTATTCCATCCGGAAGTTCAATAAACATCAACGCCGGTGTGTCGGAATCGGTCGCAGCAAGGAAATTCCATGTAAGCTTTGTATTGTCAATAAGTCTTTCTTCTTCTCTGCATGATAACAGAATGAATGAAGTAATAAGTATAATCAGATATAATTTTTTCATGGTTACCACATAATAAGTTTTGATATTTATTTAACGTTTTTGAGCAAATTTAATTTTTTATTTATAGTTGGGCAACAGCTTTTTTTAATAAAAATGTCAATGTTTGTTCTGTTTTTGCCGCAGTATCAATAATATCCTGAATATTTATAGGTGTTAAAGTCTCAGGGTAACATTCATCTGAAATTATTGACAATCCGAGTACTTCGACTCCCATATGCCTTGCGGCTATGGTTTCGGGTACCGTACTCATACCGGCCACATCAGCACCGATAACCTGAAGCATTCTGTATTCTGCCCTCGTTTCGAGCATGGGACCTGTCATTGCGGCATAAATTCCTTTATGAATAATAATATTATTTTCTTTTGCTATACTTTCAACTAAAGAAATCAATCTTTTTGAATAAGGCTCACTCATATCGGGGAACCTCAACCCAATTGATGTATCATTTGTTCCGATTAAGGGATTTGTTCCAAGCAAATTTATATGGTCTTCAATAAGCATTATTTCTCCTTTTCGCATATTCGGATTAACAGTACCGCAGGCATTGGAAATAATAAGCGATTTAATTCCGAGGAATTTCATCACACGAACAGGGAAAGTAATTTGAGTCATATTGTAGCCTTCGTAAAAGTGAAATCTTCCCTGCATAGCTACAACCTGCCTGCCCGATAGTTCGCCGAAAATAAGCTTGCCGCTGTGAAATTCAACGGTTGTTAATGGGAAATTCGGTATTTCTTCATAAGGTATTACAATTTCAGTTTCAATTTCTTTTGCCAACCCTCCAAGTCCTGTGCCGAGTATGATTCCTATTCCAGGTTCTGTTCTTGTTTTGCTCCTGAGAAAATTTACACTCTCATCAATTAATTGTTTAAGATTGCTGTTATCCATATGCCCTTTAGTATTAATAATTGAATGATATTACCCATAATTGATATTTACTGAAAAATAATTTTCAATTTTCAATTTAAAATTTTCAATAAATTTTAAAATATATAATTTTAAATTTATAAATTATTTTCCTTTTTTAAAGTGTCAATTAAAAAATCTAATAAAATTAAGTATTATTTTGAAATTGAATATTTGATATTTATTTTAAATTCAAAATTTAAAATTTAATACTAATACCTTTGACCGAAAATTGCTGTACCAACACGTATAAACGTAGAGCCTTCCTCGATTGCAATTTCAAAATCACCTGTCATACCCATTGAAAGATGTTTGAATTGGTTCAAACCATAAATATTGTTTAACTCATCCCTGATTGAGCGTAACATTCTGAATTCTTTTCTTATTTGAACTACATCATCAGTAAAAGAGCCAATAGTCATTAAACCGGTAACATTCAAATTCGGAATTTGAATAACATCTTTTGCGAGTGTAAATATATCTTCAGGTTCACAACCTGATTTACTTTCCTCTCCTGAGGTATTTACCTGAAGGAGAATTTCGATTGTTCTGTTATTCTTTATAGCCTGACGTGAAATTTCTTCGGCAAGATGAAGAGAATCTACTGAATGAATCAAGCTTACAAAAGGTGCTATAAATTTCACTTTATTTGTCTGGAGATGGCCGATAAAGTGCCATTCAATGTTTTCAGCATCATTGCCAAGCAAATCATATTTTTCTTTTAGTTCCTGCGCATAATTTTCTCCGAAAACCGTTATTCCTGCATCAATTCCTGATTTAACTATATCAGTAGGATGAGTCTTTGTAACGGCAACTATTGTTATTTCATTCGGATTTCTGCCGCACTTCATTGCAGCATCTTTCACACGAATTTTTATTTGCTCAAAATTTTGCTTTATGTCATCTGTTCGATTATTCATTAATAGTTTAATCTGTATAAATTAATGCTGAACGGAAATTCTAACTGTGTCTGTGTTTTTGCCGGAATGAATTACAATGAAATAAACACCGTTTGGTAAATTAGATACATCTATTAGTTTCATTTCATTATTTTTTTCAGTCTCGAAATCAAGTACCATGACTTCTTCGCCAAGTGTATTAAATATTTTCAAATTTGCATTAGCATAAATTTTTTTGAATAAAAGTCTTACATAATTATTTGCAGGATTAGGATAAGCAATAATATCTGAAGATAAATTATTTGTTTCATCAACCCCTGTCCCATAATCATGGAGTTCTACTAATGTTCTCAGGGAAGGACCATTATTATATGTAATATTTCTAATGCCAAGAACAGGCTCAATAACAAAATTTGTATCCCAATTACTAATATTAATCATTTTATATTCAACCGAATCATTTGAATATTTAATTTTCATTTCAAGTGGTAAATTAACATAAGGTCTTTGTACAAACGGTTCAATTTGTCTGATTAGAAAATGCAAATTATTACTGCTTTCAGAACCCTCAGAATGAATTTCTAATATAGGCCAACCTTTATTATATATCCACTGCTGAAAGAACCAGTCGAGGTCTTTGCCACTGTATTCTTCACAAATTTTCTGTAATGTATCGGTTGTTGAATTACCATGTGCGAGCCTTTTGAGATATTCGTTTATTGCACCAAAGAAAAGGCTGTCTCCAAGCTCGTATCGCAACATACCGAGAACTGCAGCACCTTTATAATATATAGTAACAGGATAATTCGATGAAGGGTCAGTCCTGGGATAATCATATAATGGGAAAATTCCTTCCCGGGCTGCATATATTCCCAGATAATCTTCAATTTGACTTTGATGATGAGCGAGATAACTATCCCAGCCCTTTATATCTTCCAGCCATAATGATTCACAAAATACAGCAAAGCCTTCGTTTAGCCAAGCATCGCGGAAATCCCGGCATGTAACGTAATCGCCAAACCACTGGTGAGCAAGTTCGTGTGCTCCTACCATGTTTAAAGTATCCTTTATGTTATAATAATAATTAAGAACATTAACAGCATAACTTACCATTGTCTCATGTTCCATCGAGCCAATTGGTGTCATGACATATCCGGCTTTCTCAAAAGGATATTTGCCGAATCTGTTTTCAAAAGCCTTTATAGTTCTTGGTAACAAGCGGAAAACAAATTTAACCTTATTAGTATCTGTAGGCCCAGAATATACTACAACAGGAGGAATATCCTCAGATATTATCACCGGTATATAATCAGCTACTGCGAATGTATAAAGATAAGTTGAGCATGGGAAATTATGTGTCCATTCAAATTCTTCGGTTGTACTGTCCTGATAATGACGTGTTAATGTCCCAATGGATGCCACTGTTTTACCAGTCTGAACGATAAACTTTCCATGGAATGTTGCTTTGTCGGATGGAAGGTCATAGCATGGCATCCAGTGTTGAGTTGCGGAAACATAATTATTATAGAAACCAACACCCATAGCAAACAGAATGTTGTTTCTTGAATGAACACCTCCCCAACTTGAATCTGGGTCAGTTGATTCGGATGACATTGTACCGCTGTAATAGATTGTAATTACGACGGTGTCTTTTAATATTTGCGGGTGATAGTCAATTTCATAATGATAAATTGCTGACGATAATGTTCCAACTTCTAAGGGGACAACTTTTATTCCTTCATAAAAAGCAGAATCAATATTTAGACTTCTGAGATGAAAGTAAAATTTGTTAGTATCGGATTTTTCGAGCCATCTGACAGTAATTCTGCATACACCTGTCATATCTCTTGATGGGGCTTTTGTGAAGTCAGCAGTTACATCATAATGAATGACATCAAAAGGCTGAGGTACATAGCTAACGGGTGTAGATATTTCGTTTGAAAGTATGACATCATCTTTTGCATTAAGTTGAAATGCAATATTAAATGTGATAATCAATATTAATAATAATATTTTCATGATTAATACCTTAATGTTATAAGATAAATTCATCAATAAATAATTCCTAAAATTAGCTATTTTCAGACAATTTTTTTAATTTATTAAATCGTTTTTTTCGAAATAAGGAATAAATATGGCAAAAGAAGAATTGTTTACAGCGGGAAAACTCGCCGAAAAATGGGGAGTACCGCCAGGAAAAGTAAAGAAAGCAATTGATACTTTGAAAATTCAACCCGACCAAAAGAAGGGTGCGTGTAATTATTACAATGTAAGTACAGCAGGCAAGATTAAGAAGGCATTGTAAGGATAAATGTTATTTATCAGGTTAATTAGTCTATAGGCTGATAGGCTTTTTAGCTTTTAGCATTTTCGCAATCTACAGTCTATTAGTCTATAACCTTGTTTCCTACAGTCTAACAGTCTATAATCCTACAATCTAACAGTCTATAATCCTACAGTCTAACAGTCTATAACCTATCTACCTTTTTAAAATAATTAAGGCACTATCCTGTAAATCATCCTTGGGAAAGGAATGACCTCTCGTATGTGAGAGGCACCCGTAATCCATTTTACAGTGCGTTCCACACCAAGCCCAAATCCGCTGTGAGGAACGGAGCCATATTTTCTCAAATCCAGATACCACTGAAATGCTTCGACAGGTAAATCATTCTCTTTGATTCTTTTCATTAATGCATCATAATCATCTTCTCGCTGGCTTCCGCCAATCAACTCACCTGCTTTTTCGGGGCCTATCATATCCATAGCAAGTACAACCTTTGAATTTTCCGGGTCGCGTTTCATATAAAATGCTTTAGCTTCCGTCGGGTATCGGTGAATAATACAAGGCTTGTCGAATTGTTCCATTATGGCTTCTTCCTGCACTGTGCCGAAGTCTTCGCCCCAGGGGAATGGCAGAATATCAACTTCCTGGCCGTCAACTTTCTTTTTTAAAGGAATATTGTTTTTATGTAGGTAGTCAACTGCTTCGCTATAACTGATACGGTAAAATGGACGCTTGATTTTCTCGAGAAAAGTTGTGTCCCGTTCCAATATAGCAAGTTCTTTTGTGCAGGTTTTAAGGCAGAATTGGACTATATATTCGACGAGGTCTTCTGCTAAATCCATGTCGTCGTCAAGGTCGAAGTATGCCATTTCTGGTTCGACCATCCAAAATTCAGTAAGGTGTTTTCTGGTTTTGGAACGTTCAGCCCTGAAAGTTGGACCGAATGTATAAACCTTCCCGAGAGCCAATGCAGAAGCTTCGGCATATAATTGTCCCGACTGAGACAAATATGCTTTACCCAAGTCGAAATATTCGGTTTCGAATAAGGTGGATGTTCCCTCACATGCATTAGGAGTCAGCAAAGGTGAATCCATCAGTTTGAAGCCATTGCCATCAAAGAAATCGCGGATTGCTTTGATAACTGCGGCACGTACTCTCATAATTGCATTCTGTCGCGAAGAGCGGAGCCAAAGATGACGGTGTTCGATTAGGAAAGCATCGCCATGCTCTTTCGGAGTAATCGGATAATCTTTAGCAATCTGGACGGCTTGCAATCCTGTAACATCAATTTCAAAACCACCGGGAGCCCTTTCTTCGGCTTTAACTTTTCCTGTGATGATGACAGATGATTCCTGGGTCAGGCTTTTACCTGCTTCGAAAGTCTCTTCATTTACATTGCCTTTGAATACGACACACTGAACCACTCCAGTTCCGTCACGAAGAAGAATAAACTGAAGCTTTCCTTTCCCTGTAGTGTTAAACACCCAGCCGCGGAGTGTAATTTCCTCTCCAACGACTTTATGCAAATCTTCAATCGTAAGATAACTCTTATATCTTGACATATTATTTTCTGATTAATTAATAATTCAATTTAAGAATTACAAAATTACCAAAATTGAGGTAAATATTAATTTTACGTCAGGAGCAACTCCTGACAGGGAAATAATAAAATATTTTTGTCATTACAAATCATTGATAATAAAGGAGTTACTCTCTCTCTCTAAAAAAATAATTTTTTTTATTGAATTTTATTTTGTAAAATGCAAGTGTTGTAGCGAAACTCCAATTTTATTTGAGGTTGTTGAATTTGATGTTAGTATTATTATTTCGCGTTATGGTAGCGATGTGGCTGTGAAAGATAAATATTATAACAGCAAATTAAACTAAAATCAATTCAAAAAATCACCCAAAAAATTGCCGTTTTGTTTAATTCAGAAGTTGTGTAATAAATTCATAAGTGGAATAGAATTTTTTATTCACAATAAAAAGGAGGATTATGCAAAAAATAATTTCGGCACAATGCAAAAAACATTGTTGAACTTCAGCAAATAAAAAAATAGAGCCGTCAGGCAAACAAGTTGGCTCTCCCGCCGGCTCACAGCTTCACGGCTGTTATCCGCATAATTCTTAGTTTCGAGCTACCAATTAAGCGGATGTAGGAGCAAAATTAATCAATAATTTTGTTTATTAATGCAAATATTAATTAATTCAAATAATTATCTAATAATATTAATGAGGTATCATATGAAAATTCTATTATTTTTTGTATTAATATTTGTATCCTTTAGTATTATGATAGCAAAGAAGCATGACATCGTTGTTAATCTTGAGAATATTAGTGATACATGCCAATATGGAAGGACTATTATTTTTCAAGATAGCGATAATGATGAGTCATTTGATAGAACAAGAATTACAAATTGTGATTTTTCATACAAATTATATGACTTAATGGTTATCGGAATTGGTGAATTATTATCAGGTTTAACAGCTAATATTGTTAATGGAGATATTGATAGTAATACATTTAATATTAGAATCTATGATCCTTACAATAAAATTACAGTAGCATATTTTTATTATGACAAACAATATAATAAAGTTGTATTGGATTATTCATTTAATAATGTAATTTATCCGTATTACAATGAAATACAAAATATAATTACATCTATAAATGGTTATATTACATTTGAAATTGATAGTATGAATGTTTTCAATGATGATATTGAGTTAATATTGTTTGATATTAATGGAAGAAAAATAGAATATTTTCCAATGATTGAATTTACATCTGATCATTTGATGATTGATATATCAAATTTAAATTTTGGATTTTATTTTATTGGATTAAAAAGTGCTTTTTATTGGCACTACTATAAGCTTTTTATTGATAATTAAATTTACTGCAAATTATTGAGGAGAAAAAAATGAAAAAATTATTTTTATTTTTATTTATATTATTACCGTTTTTAATATTTGGAAACGTTTCAAATTCATATGCAAAAATAGCAGATTATCCTATAACAGTTCAGGATGCTAGTGATTCTTGTGAGCATGGGCGACAGATTATTTGGATGGATTCAGATGGTGATAATCAATATGATAAGGTAAGAACTACAAATTGTGATGGTTCTTACAGTGATGGTCAAATGAGAACAGTTGGGTCTGGTTCATTACCTTCAGGTGCTGGTGCCGAAGTCTTATCAGGAGATATTGATGGTCCAGAATATGTATTAAGGATTTATCAAATATCAACGAATAATACAATAGGATATCAAGTAAAAGAAGGTAGCAGCACAACTGTAACCTTCTATTATGTTGGTTATTATAATCCATAATCTATTTGTAATTTTATTAATAATGGCTGACTTGATTTAAATTCAGCCATTATATTATAATAGTATTTTGAATTTAGATATAGTTTAGATTGTAAATTATCAAAAAAGGACTTTGATGAGATTCATAATTAAGACAATTGTTGTTGGTTTATTATTTTATTCTTCTCTTTTTGGTAAAAATAATATAGCTATAAAATTTTACTTCAATAATGATACATGTCAAAAAGTAAAAGAAGTAGTTTTTTTAATTGGTAGTAATTCAAATTACTATGATAAAACACTTCTAATTTTATGTGAAAAGGTTATTATTTTTAATAATCTCAGTGATAATTCTTTAAATATGATTGAAGAATATGAGACTGCTCATTTAACCAATGGAAATATCGAATCAAATAATTTTGAAATTTTAATTTATGACCCAAATAGATCAAGGTATACTCATAAACTCTTCTACAATAATATTATTTCCAAAGCCGTTCTCGAAGACTACACAGACAACGGCAGTGAACCATCTACCTACGAAGAAGCAGACAGCTATTTCTACACACAACAAATGGGAAGTACACTTCTGATTACAAAGAAAGCTGAGATTGATGTACAGTCAGTTTTTCTTTGCAGTCTGGAAGGAAGGATCATTTCTAGTTTGCAAAATGTCGAGGGTTGGTCGCAGTATTCATTTAATATGTCTTTTGAGCCAAGCGGAATGTATCTGCTTCGCTTCATTGCAAGAGACAAAGCTTTGACGAAAAGGGTGATTTACATAAGATGAAAAACAAAAGAGAGAACTTCAATACAAACAAAACATAAGGTTTGGTTTTGTAGTGATGATATGAGGTGTTCTATAATTCAGTCAGGAGTTACTCATGATTTAGTAATATTAACAAAACTATTTTTTTCTTTTGGAAATTTGATTTTCGATTAATAATTCTAACCTGATAATAATAAATCCTACTAAAAGTCCAAAACCTGCTCCAACCACTACATCAAAAGGATAATGAACACCAACATATACCCTCGAAAATGAAACTGCGATGGCAATTCCAAACCACACCCATAAATAATGGCGGTAATAATGAGCAAGAACAATGGCTGCTGCAAATGAATTAGCGGCATGGGAAGAAGGCATAGATTTTCCGCCCCCGCAGGGGACGAGTAATCGAATATCGCTTAATGTATGACAGGGCCTTAAGCGTCCAATCCAATCTTTGAGGAGCGAACTATTGATTTGGTCAACAAGGACAATTGTAACAATTAGAACAACTGCACAAACTCTCCCGTTTTTTCCGCCTTTCCAAAACAGCCAGCCAAAAAGAAAAACATAAACGAGTGTCCAGCTTGAATTGGTTGTGATGAAGGGCATAATCTTATCAAATACCGAATTTGCAGTTCCGCTGTTAATAATGTGGAACAGCCATGTATCTATTGTCTGGATAAATTCAATCATACTTCTTTAATAACCTAAATATTAAATATTTTTTCATAAAAAAACGAAAACAAACTTACTCCAACAGTAAAAATAGTAAATTGACAGATACGTCAAAAAAAAAGATATGCCGGATGTGGAAAACTTTGTTTTGTGTTAATAATATATTTTGTTAATTTTTTCAAATGTGATTTGTGCTACTTTCCAGCATATAGGGTAAAGAAAAAAATTATTTAAAAAAAATTTATTAAATTCTCTTTTTTAACGTAATGTAAAATTACAAAGAGAGAACAAATAATTATACAAAATTGAAATAACTAAATAAAAATAAATTTGAGGTACAGATGAGATTGGATAGAAGATTTACTCGTTTAGGAACAAGTCCCTACGACCAATTCAGCTATACAACCAAATCTTCGATTTTGAGGAATACAGACGGCTCCGTTGTATTTAAGATGGACGAAGTCGAAGTTCCTTCGCAATGGTCGCAAGTTGCAACCGATATCCTCGCGCAAAAATATTTTAGAAAAACCGGAGTTCCACAATATACAAAAGACGGAAAGGCAATCACAGATAAAAGCGGTAAACAAAAGCTCGGAGGAGAAAATTCCGCCAAGCAGGTTGTTCACCGCCTTGCGGGATGCTGGCGAACATGGGGAGAAAATTTTGGGTATTTTAATTCGGAAGAAGATGCAAAAACTTATTATGATGAAATTGCATTCATGCTTCTGAATCAAATGGCTGCACCCAACTCGCCTCAATGGTTCAACACAGGCTTGCAGTATGCTTATAACATAACAGGGCATAAGCAGGGACATTATTATGTTGACCCTGTGAAAAAGAAGTTGGTCCAATCAAAGGATGCCTACACCAGGCCTCAGCCACATGCCTGCTTTATTCAATCTGTGAATGACGACCTCCTGAATGAAGGCGGAATATTCGACCTTGCATTGAGGGAGGCGAGGATATTTAAGTTCGGCAGCGGTACAGGCACGAACTTTTCAGCACTCAGGGGGGAGGGTGAATTACTTTCCGGTGGCGGTATATCATCCGGGTTGATGAGCTTCCTGAAAATTTTCGACAGGGCAGCCGGTGCCATTAAATCCGGCGGGACAACAAGGCGTGCAGCAAAGATGGTTATTGTTAACATTGACCATCCCGACATCGAAACTTTTATCGAATGGAAAGCAAAGGAAGAAGAAAAGGTTGCGGCTATGGTTGCAGGTTCAAAGATTAATGCTAAGTTTTTGCATGAGATTTTAAATACTGCAATCGAAGAAGGAGCCGACAAAAAGGATAATCCTAAGCTGAACAACCTTATTAAGAAGGCTCTCCATCGAGGTGTTCCTTTGAATTATATTTTGCGAGTCCTCACACTTGTCGAGCAGGGTTACACAACGCTGAACTTTGATGTATATGATACGCATTATGAACACGAAGGTTATATTACGGTAAGCGGACAAAATTCAAATAACTCTGTCAGAGTTACCAATGAATTTATGCGTGCCGTTGAAAATGACGAAATGTGGGAATTGAAATGGCGAACAAAAGACAAAGTTTGCAAAGTTGTCAAAGCGAGAGATTTATGGGAAAAGATTAATTTATCTGCATGGAAGTCAGCCGACCCGGGATTGCAGTTTGACACAACCATTAATGAGTGGCACACATGCCCTGAATCAGGAAGGATTAATGCAAGCAATCCATGCAGTGAATATATGTTTCTTGATGATACTGCATGTAACCTTGCAAGCCTGAACCTTATGAAATTTTTTGATGAAGAAACATATACATTTAAAATAGATGATTTTAAACATGCTGTAAGGCTGTGGACAATTACACTCGAAATATCTGTATTGATGGCACAGTTTCCATCGAAGGAGGTTGCCCAAAAGAGTTATGATTTCAGAACTCTGGGCCTTGGCTTTGCAAATCTTGGAACGATGATTATGGTCAGCGGCATCCCTTATGATTCGCAGGAAGCTATGGCAATTGCAGCAGCTATTTCATCATTAATCACAAGCGAATCTTACGCAACTTCGGCTGAAATGGCAAAGGAACATGGAGCATTTCCAAAATATAAAGAGAATAGTAAAGCAATGCTGAGAGTGATTCGTAATCACAGGCGTGCTGCTTACAACGTACCTACTAACGAGTATGAGGAATTGACCATTAAGCCAAAAGGCATAAATCAAAATATTTGTCCTTCATATTTATTGAAAGCAGCAAGGGAATCTTGGGACAGGGCTTATGAACTCGGCAATAAATACGGTTATCGTAATGCACAGGTAACGGTACTTGCGCCTACCGGCACAATCGGATTGATAATGGATTGTGATACAACCGGAATCGAACCTGACTTTGCAATCGTGAAATATAAAAAGCTTGCAGGTGGAGGTTACTTTAAAATAGTGAATCAATCTGTTCCGAAAGCACTTAAAAAACTTGGCTATACAAAAAGTCAAATTGAAGAAATCGAAAAATACAGCATTGGCCATGGTACACTTGACGGCAGTCCTGGAATCAATAGAAAATCACTTAAACAAAAAGGTTTCAATATTCAACAATTAGAGCAGATTGAAAAACAGCTTGCCGATGTTTTTGATATAAGGTTCGCCTTTAATAAATACGCTCTCGGCGAGGATTTTCTAAAAGAATTAGGATTGAAAAGCGAGAAGATTAATAAACCTGATTTCGATTTATTGACCGAACTCGGATTTACAAAAGAAGAAATTGAATTAGCTAATGACCATATATGCGGGACAATGATGATTGAAGGTGCTCCCTTTCTGAAAAATGAACATCTTCCGGTGTTTGATACAGCAAGTAAATGCGGAAGGAAAGGTACGAGATACATTGCATATATGGCACATGTCAGGATGATGGCGGCGTCTCAGCCGTTTATTACAGGTGCAATCTCTAAAACCGTAAATATGCCGGCTGAAGCTACAGTAAATGAGATTGGCGAGGTTTATACTCAATCATGGAAAATGATGCTCAAGGCAATTGCAATTTACAGGGATGGTTCTAAGCTTTCGCAGCCATTGAACAGCTCAAATTACAGTGACCTCGATGAAATTGTGATGATTGGAGATGAGGATTCATTTGATGAAACAATTGGTCCAAAGCAAGTGCAGGAGCGTATTGTAGAAAAAATTGTTTATCGCCCTCCAGAACGCAAAAAATTACCCAAGAAACGTAAGGGATATATTCGCGAGGCTTATGTGGGTGGACACAAAGTATATCTCAGAACCGGGGAATACGAGGACGGAAGCCTTGGCGAAATCTTTATTGACATGTATAAGGAAGGTGCCTCATTCAAAGGATTGCTGAATACATTTGCAGTTCTGGTTTCGAAGGCACTTCAATATGGCATTCCTCTCGAAGAGCTTGTAGATTCGTTTACATTCACAAGGTTTGAACCAGCGGGGCCAGTCCAGGGACACGAAGCGATTAAATCAGCTACATCTATTCTCGATTATGTATTCCGTTCCATAGGCTATGATTATCTTAAAAGAATGGATTTTGTGCATATTCAGGCTGTGGATGAAGTACCACCCGACCAGCATGTTAATAAACTTGATACAAAAAAGCCTTCAACAAAAAAAGAAGTCGGTTTCTATAATAACGATTATGGGAATGAAATAAACGATGACGAATATTTCGAGCACGAAACCGTTGTAACATCTTCCGGTAAATCTTCAGGTGGAAACGGCAATGGTAAAAATGCTCAGCTCAAATCGTCTATGGCAAAGCAAATTGGTTATACAGGAGAACAATGCGAGTACTGCGGTTCTATTCGTGTAAAAAGAAACGGAAGTTGTACTGTCTGCGATGATTGCGGAGGCACAAGCGGCTGTTCATAAATCAATTAATAATTAACAATTAAGGAAAAAAATTTCCAATTTTTAATTTAAATTTATTACCCGCTCAAGTTAGACTTAGAGCGGGTTTTTTTGTGCGCCTGGCATGAACTATAACTACAGGGTGAAAGTCCCGAACGAGCCTTGATAGTGGGAATCGTTAGCTAAAGACA
>MHAY01000071.1 GCA_001804705.1 Ignavibacteria bacterium RIFOXYC2_FULL_35_21 | reverse complement strand
TAAATGAGAACAATAGTTTTGAATATTATAGAGAGATCTTTTTATCTATCTTTAGATAACACTCTCGAATTTTTATCAACCCTTGTTGCAATATTAACTTCTTGTTTAGCTTCATTAAGATAACTAATATATTGTTTTAAATCATACTCTTTTAATTCTTTTGCAGTATATACTGTTTTATAATTTTTTTCAAGGATATACATTGCAATATTAAAAAATAAACTTGCTTTAATTTCTTTAAAAATTGCCCATTCTTTAACAAATTTGTTTGTGTCAATAATTGAATTAATATCTGACTCAAATTTTTCCAAATCTATATAAAATCCACCTTGTATAACATTATTCGCAAAAAAATTGGATATATAATTCTTAGCTTTATTTTGAATTGTAGGAAGTTCATCAAATTCTTTTTTTTCCTGAATAAAAGTTCCAAGGTCTTTCAGGTTTTTATATGTTGTAATAATTGTATCTATACAAACAGCAAAATTTAAAAAATCTGTTTCTTTAACACTACCTACAATTAAACCGCAGATTACCCCATCATCTGTTACTAAAGGACCCCCTGAGTTTCCGCCATAAATTCCAGCATCGAATTGCCATTTATTAAAAGTATTACTGAACCTTGTTATTGTTCCTTTTGTAATATTGGGTTCGATTTCACTTGCTATTTCAGGATAACCGTAAGCCCATATTTGTTGTCCTCTAAGAATTAATGGAGGATCTTGCGATAGATTTACAAAATTTTTATGTTCTCCCCTAATTATTATAAATGCATAATCAGAATAATCCGCTTTATAAACAACTTCAGCAGGATATGTCAGATTATTACCCGGGATTTTTACTGCTATACATCTGGCTGATTCAATAACATGTTTTGCTGTTAATATAAGGCCATTTTCTATCATTACTCCACTACCATGCCCTAAATTAGGATAGGCACGATACAAACCAGGCTGTTCCTTATCAACTGAAAAATTTTCATAAACAATAATTTTAACAACTGCATTTTCATTAAATGGAGGTAATAGTGAAGTTATTTTCTCACTTTTTAGTTCACCGTTTTTGTGGTTATTCTGTGAAAATAGTTCTTTAGACTGAAAAGTTGTTATGATTAAAAAAAGAAAAACATAACACAAAATTTTATCATTTTTCATAAATCACCAAATGAATGAATATTTAAGATTCAATATTTATTAATCAATTCATTAGCTTGTTCGATACCTAATGCACATGCTTTATACATGTCATAAAAGGCATTAATATTATCACTAATATTAAAATACAGCATACCTCTGTAAAAATATGCTTCAGCAAAATTTGGATTGAATTGAATAGAATTACTAAAATCCTTAATCGCTTCGTACTTATTTGATTCAAAGTGAATAATACCCTTATTAAAGTATGCTTCATAATAATCAGGTTTTAATTCAATAGCTATATTGAAATCACTGATAGCCTCTTCAATTGCATTAGATTGAATTTTTAGAATCCCTCTATTATTATATGCTTCAGCATCTTTAGGATTAAGTTGTATTGCTTTATTGCAATTCTGCATTATTTCATCATCTTGGTCAAAGAGCCAGATTTTATCTATATAATCCTCAAAAAATCGTACAGTTTTTCCTCTATATATAATAGATTTATTTAAAGATGGCATTTTACTTAATGCATTATTACATTCATGAATTGAACCTATAAAGTCACCCTTTTGAAACTTAGAATATGCATTTCCAATATCAATCATTGGATTTTCTGTTGAAGGTTTATTTATTTTATTATATATAAATAATGCTACCTTTTTATCAAGTAAGTGTGTTTTTGCATCTATTTTAATTATATGTGCTGATGAATACTCGCTATTAATATCCATTGCAGTTTGCCAATCAAAATCTGCATATTCTATATTTAATTTTTTCTTAATAAATGATCTGTGTATATAAGCATAAATATCTTTGGGGTAAATCTCAAGTGCTTTATTACAATCTTTTAATGCTTCCAAATAATTTGAAACCATATAATGTGTATACCCTCTATTACTATAAGCATCACTATAATATTGATTAATATTAATTGCTTTAGTATAATCTTTTATAGCTTTATAATAATCATTATTATTAACATTTAAATTTCCTCTTCTAAAATATGCAATTGCATATTTCGGATTTAAATTAATTGTAATATTATAATAATAAATTGCTTTTGAAAAATCTCCTATTTTTTCTTTTTCACAACCCTTTGCGAAATGAATATCAGCATCTGTTTTTTGATAATCATTACTCATTTCCCAGCCTTTCAATTGTTATTCATCAAATATAAATAAATTGAAAACCATTATATAATTATTTCTTACTCAACATCCGCAGTAAAACCAATTCTACGCTTGGGTTTTTCTTCAACTTGAGGTCACAATTTGTGACCTCAAGTTTGTAAGTCTTTGTTTTTTATGCTCACAATTTGTGACCTTAAACAGCTTTTAATTTCATTTGATTTTTTTTCTCTTGCTGTTCCAATCGTTTTGTCCATTTGTCTTTAATACGCTGAAATTCATTCGGGTCAAAATTTGGGTCATGAGCTTGTCTATAGAAAGCATCACGAATATCGCGAACCATTTGAACGCAATCGAATATTTTTTCTTTTTTATTTTTCATCTGTCAAATCCCTCGGACTTCTTATTTCTAAAACTTTATAACCAAATTTAAGATTTACGGCATTGCAGAGACGAATTAAAGGTCGCAAATTGCGTCCTTAAAGATTTATTTATACCTTATAGCCCTGACGGGTGTGATCCTTACTGCTATGGCTGATGGAACAACTGTTGCAAGGAAAGATAGTGCTGTCGAAATACCGATGACAACTGCATAATGCCAGAATGAAATCTGCACCGGGAGTACATCGAGGAAATATATTTCTCCATTCAACCTGATGATTCCGAATGTCTGCTGAATAAGGCAGAAAGCAAGTCCTATTCCACAGCCAATCAGGGTTCCTGCAAGTCCGATTAATGTTCCCTGCACGATAAATATCGAGAGTATACTTTTATTGTCCATTCCCAATGCCCTGAGAATGCCTATTGAATGAGTCTTTTCAACAACAACTATTAAAAGAATTGTAATGATATTCAGAACTGCAACTATGCTTATTAATCCCAGCACAAGAGGAATTGGGGCTTTCTGGTATTCAATCCATGTGAAGATTGATTTGTGCAGTTCAAATACAGTGTAGGAGTAGAACGGGAAACCGAGAAATGAATCGAGCTGTTTGCTCACCTGCGGAGCATCATTCACATTATATAACATTATATCAAATGATGATGCTGAATTAATAGGAAGACGGAAAAATTCTGATGCTTTTTCAAACGGGATATAAACATATATATCATCATATTGAGCCATTCCTGTTTCGTAAATTCCGATGACCCTGAATTTCTCAATTTCAGGAAAGCCCATGTTATCAACACTTCCCGACTTCATTGTGTACAGAACAAGAGAATCGCCAGGCTTTGCCGAAAGTTTTGTGGCTAATCGTTTCCCGATGATTAATTCATTTGCATTGGGATTTGAGAAATGAAACTTACCCTTAACAATATTATTTTTAACATTTGTAAGAGCATATTTTTCTGATGTTCCTTTAATCAGCACACCCTCGACAAAAGTCTTTGAGCGAATCAGACCTTCTCTTTCGATAATTGGAGCTATCGCCTTAATCTGAGGAAAAGATTTCGTTACAACATTTCTCACTGAATCATAATTTTCAATCGGTCTGCTGTCATAGGCTCTCAATGTGATGTGCGATGTAAACTTTACTGCACTCTCTTTCAGCATTGTCTCAAAGCCATCCAATACAGATAATGAAACAATAAGGGAAAGGCTTCCCAGCATTACGCTTATCAAAGCAACCATCCGGGCAAAGTTCAGGAATCTCTGCCTTTTTGCAGACATCGAGAAACGCCGTGAAACAAAATTTATGAGTTTTAGGGTCATTGAAAATAATTAATTCATTCAAATAAGAACAATGTATTACTCATTTATTTAAGCAAAAATAGTTAACAATCATTTAAAAATCCTTGAACTAATAAAAAAATTATATATATTTGTATTGTAATAACAGTTTTTAGTGTGGCATGAATAAAAACTATTTTATACATCTTTTTCTAACTTTTACAATCATTGCATTACTATCTTCATTTACAATTTTCGCCCAGGAAGATTATAATAAAAATATAAACGTTGACCTTGACAAAGACGGAATCAATGAAAATGTTTTCCTGAAAAAGCACCGTTCTGATGATAATGGTGAATACTATCATCTTGTTGTTTATCAAAAAGTGAAAAACAAGAGAAAAATTCTATGGGAAGACAAAAACATAGAATATGAATTTTGCTATGCCGATTGGGGAATCGAAGAACTTCAAATTGCAGGCGATATTGATAATGACGGTAAGATTGAGCTTGTAACAAATTATGCTATGTCCGACGTAAGTCCCGTTTCATTCAGGATTTTCAAATGGACCAATAATAAATTTATTAAATCGGATGATGCTTGCTATATCATAAAATTGCAGAATGGAAAAATAGCAGGAGACTTATTTACGAATGATATGGCTTACTCATCAGGCGAAAAAGATTTCACTTCAACTGCATGGATTGATGAATTTTTGGATTTCACAGAACCTGACATTGCAACGGTAGAAATTACAGGTTATGATTCGGAAAACAATGTTCTGATGGGCAAAGCGATTGTTCAAAGTACAGGAAAAGGTTTCAGGCTGGTTAAATGGCTTGAAGAAATGCACGACTAAAATTTTTAGGAATTGTTTAACAAGAACGGATACTATGGGAAAAAGAAGAAGGAATCACAGAGCTGTACAAATACATATTGATTCATTTTCACATACGGAACAGCAAAAGAGATACGTCCCCTCAAATGCTCTCGATAACATTATTTTAAGAGAAAAACAAATCGAACTTATAAACCTGATTGATGACCATGATGTCATCATCATCACAGGTCCCGCCGGAACAAGCAAGACATTTATTGATTCTTATTATGCTATCCGCAGTTTGAAAGAAAATCAATTTGAAAAAATAATTTTCACTAAACCAATACAGGAAGCGGGTGAAAAACTTGGTGCATTGCCGGGTAATATTGAGCAGAAGATTGACCCTCATTATGAGAGTTTCAAAATTTCGATGCTGAAAATGATTAAAAAGCAAAACCTTGAAAAACTCATAGAAAATGAAACAGTCGAGTTCAGGCCACTCGCATATATGAGAGGAGCCACTTTCGACAATGCTTTGATGATATTGGATGAAGCACAGAATGCTGACATACGTCAAATCATGCTGTTCATTACACGAATGGGAGTAGACAGCAAGGTTTTAATTTCGGGAGATGTTCATCAATACGATATAAATGCTAATCATGTTGCGTTTCCCTTCTTTGTAGAATACATAGCCAAAGGTATTGATGGCGTTGGATTATTTGAGTTCACAAGGAAGGATATAGTAAGAAATAAAATTCTTATTGAAATCACAGAAAAATACGAGAAACTGAAAGCAGAAAATATTCTGCCAAAGAATAAATTGAATTAAAAGATAAATATTATAATTTGAAATAAATTTCAAGTTTTTAAGTTTATATAAAATAGTTGTAATTTTGGAACAAATTTTGTATAGAAAAATACTTATAATAAAATAATTGAGATAAAATGTATTATAATAATTTAGAAATAACAGGTTTCAGGGGCATTAAACACTTAAAAATTGATGGCTTTGGAGATATAAATTTACTTGTAGGAAAGAATAATTCTTGCAAGACTACTGTCTTAGAGGCATTATTTTTATTAACAGGAATATCAAATGCAGCTTTAGTTGAAACCATTAATCGTTTTCGAGATTTGATTTCTGAAAGTAATGAGGATTTTAGTTTTATTTTTCACAACTTAGATTTTGAATCTAAATTAGTTTTAAAAGCTTTTCTAAATAATAATAAATTTAAAAGAGAATTGAGCATAATACCTTCATATATAAAAGAAAATGGGAAAAAAATAGATGAAGCTAAATTTAAACAATTACAATCCTACGAAACAAGCATTCAAAAAAAAGTTATTAACGAATTATTATTTAATTTCTCAATTTTTGAAAAGAATAAAAATAATTACCAATCAAAATTAGGATTTAAAGACAGGGAATTAATTGCATTCCCAACTCAAAATTATAAAGAAAAACTCTTTGGTTTTTATATAACTCCGAAATATAGCATTTCCCATGATATACATCAAACACTTGAAGATATTATAGTTAATAAAAAGAAAGATGAAATAATTAATATACTACAATTAATTGAACCAAATATTAAAGATATATCTTTTGGGTTAAATAGAATGATATTTGTTGATATTGGGGTAGATAAATTATTACCTTTAAATCTGCAGGGTAGCGGTACAATCAAATTATTACAAATTATTTTAGCTTTATACAAGGTAAAAGATGGTATTATTTTTATTGATGAATTAGAAAACGGTTTTCATTTTTCAACCTTAAAGGATATTTGGAAGATAATTATTGAAACATCAAAAAAGAATAATATTCAAGTTTTTGTTACTTCACATAACCTGGATACCCTAAAATTTCTAAAATCAGCAATTGAAGAAAATGAAGATAAATCTTCTAAAAATCGTGTTAGAAGTATTACATTAAGAAGATTGCCAGATGATTCAATTAAATCGTATGTTTATAATTTTGAACAATTTGAATTTTCACTTGAACAAGGCATTGAAATTAGGTAAGTAATGGTACATATATTTATTGAAGATAAAGTTGACACTAAAGTTGGTAATTTTATCAAAGTTTATTTAAAAAATATAAACCTACCAGTTCCTCAGATAGATTCTACGAATGGATACACAAACCTTCATTTGGTACGGATTAAATTTAAAGAAAATACTGATCAAGGAATAAAAAATATAATAATTTTCGATGCAGATGATAAACTTAATAAAGGAAGTTATTCAAAAAGAAAACAATATTTAGAATCAAAGCAAAAAGAACTGGATGTAAATTTTGAATGCTTCTTATTTCCCAATAATGCCGATGATGGTGATTTTGAATTGCTTCTTGAAAAAATAATAAATCCAAAACATAAAATATTACTCAATTGTTTTGAATCTTATGAAAAATGTATTTCTCAACGCAAAAATTCCAAAGGGATATGTATTTATAATTCTCTTGATCGAAAATCAAAAATGTATTCATATATTAATGCTTTTCCTAAAAGTAATAAAATTGAAGAAAGAATGAAAAATAAATATGATTGGTTTTTTGATAATCCAGAATTTTGGGACTTGAATCATCAATATTTAAATAATTTTAAAAAATTCTTACTAAAACAAATCAAATAAATTACAAGCATTTTACTCTAATCTTATTTTCAATTTTCTTGTGCTGACTGCAAGGAAAAAGATTGCCATTCCCATTAAGATAAGTGTTTCTTTCCAGAGATGCTCGATACCCAATCCTTTGAGCATAATTCCTTTCAATATGATTAAAAACCATTTAGCAGGTATCAAATAGCTCAGCCACTGCAGTATTAAGGGCATGTTTTCTACAGGATAAATGAAGCCTGACAGAAGAACTGAAGGCATCAGCAAGCCACCCAAAGACATTATCATAGCCACAAGTTGTGAATTTGCAATTGTTGAAATCAGAATACCAAGCGACAAGGCGGTAATAATAAATAATATGCTTTCAAGGGTAAAGAGCAAAAAACTTCCTTCAAACGGAATACGGAATATTAAAATAGAAAGGGCAAGTACTGTCATCGAATTGAAAAATGAAATTACTACATAAGGAACAACTTTACCTATAACTATCATTTGAGGTTTCAATGGTGAAACAAGCAAAACTTCCATACTCCCCATTTCTTTTTCACGTGTAATTGTTATTGAAGTCATTAAAGCAGAAACAAGCATAAGAATCAATGCGATTAATCCGGGAACGAACATAAAAACGCTCTTTAATTCAGGATTAAAAAGCATTTTCACTTCAGGTATTATGATTGTATTAGCTTTTATTGATTTAGAATTTAATTCAAGCTGATATGTCCTTATAATTGATGAAGTATAAGATGTAACAAGAGTAGCAATGTTCGGATTGCTTGCATCGGCAATTAACATCACCGATGCTTTACCTTCTTTCTCTAACTTTGTAGCGAAGTGAGGTTCGAAAATTATAACCTCTTTAACTGTACCATTTTTGAACAGATGTTCAATTTGTTTTTCATTTTCTACATAAGCATTGAGCTTAAAATAGCCTGATGAAATCAGCTTGTTTGTTATTTCCTGCGTTATGTAATCCTTTGACCGGTCTATAATTCCAATTTCTGCTTCATTCAATTCAGTACGGATTGCATATCCAAAGAGAAAAAGCTGGATAACCGGAATACAAATTAAAACAAGCAGAGACCTCCAATCCCTCGTTATATGATAAATTTCTTTCAATATGAAATTTGCAAACGTTCTCATCCCTGCACCTGATTTTTTCTTGCAAGCTGGATAAACACATCATTCATTGTATATGAGTCATACTTCGATTTTAGATTTGTAGGAGAGTCGAGGGCTTCAATCTTTCCATCCACCATAATTGACACCCTGTCGCAATATTCAGCCTCGTCCATATAATGCGTTGTAACAAATATTGTTTTTTTGTTATCTGCAGCTTCATATATCAGATTCCAGAATTGACGGCGTGTGATAGGGTCAACACCACCTGTAGGCTCATCCAGAAAAACAATACTCGGGCCGTGTATTATTGCAACAGAAAAAGCCAGCTTCTGTTTCCAGCCAAGCGGAAGAGATTTTATTAACTCATTTCTCGAATTTTCAAGGTTTAATTTTTTAAGAAGTAAATCTGTTTTTTCAGAAATCTGGCCGTCGGTTAATCCGTAAATACCTGCATAAAAACTAATATTTTCAGCAATAGTCAGATCCTCATACAAGGAAAATTTCTGACTCATATACCCAATGCTTTTTTTTATTTGTTCCGATTGTTTATATACATCACAACCTGCAACTGTTGCCTTGCCTGAAGTAGGTGCTAGTAATCCGATGAGCATTTTTATTGCAGTAGTTTTTCCTGCCCCATTAGCTCCGAGAAAACCAAATATCTCACCTTCATAAACATCAAAGCTTATGCTATCCACAGCGGTGAATTTTCCGAACTTTCTTGTTAAGTTTGTTACTTCAATTACTTTTTTATTATTGTTCATGTCTTTTTTCCTTCATTAAAAACATGAACACATCTTCAATACCGGCATCAATAACATTAACTTCACAATCATTAATTCCGCATAACTGCAAAAATTGAATCAATACATCATTGTCGGTATTATCACGTTTATCCGAATAGTGAATTGAATCACCGAAAGGATAGACTGAGTTCTTGTATTCATAAGATTCAAGGGATTTGATTGCAAGGTATTTATTATATGTTTTTATTGAAAATAATTTATTCTTGAATTTTGATACAATATCATTTGGAGTATCAATATCCAGTATTGAACCATTTTGTATTAATGCAATTTTATCGCACAAAACAGCTTCGTCCATATATGGTGTCGATACAATGATTGTTATTCCCTGCTCTTTTAGTCTTTTCAGCATTTCCCAAAATTCTTTTCTCGAGACGGCATCAACTCCCGTGGTTGGTTCATCCAGAACGAGAAGCAGAGGTTTGTGGATTAATGCACAGGACAAAGCAAGTTTTTGTTTCATTCCTCCTGACAGATTGCCTGCCCGCCTGTTTTTGAAAGGTTCAATCTGAGAATATATATCTTTTATTAAATAATAATTTTCTTCAATTGTTGCACCGAAAATTGATGCAAAAAATTTCAGATTTTCTTCAACTGTAAGGTCCATATAAAGTGAAAACCTACCTGGCATATAACCCAAGTGTTTTCTGAGATATTTGTAATCTTTGACTACATCCTTACCAAGAACATTCGCTTTACCTTCATTTGGAAGCAAGAGAGTAGTAAGTATTCTGAAAAGAGTAGTTTTACCCGCACCATCGGGTCCTATAAAACCAAAAATTTCACCCTCATTTACATCGAAAGACAGAGAGCTTATGGCAGTTTTCTTACCATACTTTTTAGTCAATCCTCTTACTTCAACAACCGGCATATTTAGATTCTAATAAGTTTTCCGAATATTTAACTAAATAATTTAACCAAATGGTTAAATTCAAAAATAATGAAAATTATCAGAAAATCAAATTGGATTTCAAATTAAGAGGAAAAATAAAATAATTAAATTTTTTACAACACACGGTTACATAATAAGTTTGGAATAATAATTTTTTTTTTATCTTTGTTCTAAATTAAAAAGCTGTTATTTATCAATGTTCAGCGAGTTTATTAAAATATAAATTGCAGTTATGGAATTAAAACAAATAATATTCATTGTCATTCTTATAGCATCTATATCAATTTTTCTACGGAACTTACTCCGGTTGCTCTCTTATCTAAAACTTGCACAACCTGAGAACAGGAGCAGCAACCCGTGGAAAAGAATTGCCCACATGTTAAAAGTTGCTATTGGACAAAGCAAAATTTTCAGATTCAGAGTTGCGGGAATAATCCATGCAGGAATATTCTGGGGATTTTTAATGCTTCTGTTTTCGGCGGCTGAGGCTGTGATTCAGGGTATTTATCCAAAATTTTCATTGTTGTGGTTTGGGACATTATATCCGGTTATAACTATTTCAACTGAGATTTTCTGCCTTATAGTTTTTGTATCGGTCATAATTTCTTTAATAAGAAGATTCATTATCAGAGTTGAAAGACTGAAGGGCGATTCAGGAGAATTTAAAGATGCACTTATAGTGCTATTATCAATTTTCTTTATCGTTACAGCATTGTTATTTTATAATTCAACGATGAATTTTTGGTATCCCTCGCATGAATGGATGCACCCTGTATCAGTTTTTATAAGCAGAATCCTGCCTGATTCATGGGTGAACTTAACATATCATATCAGTTGGTGGGTACATATAATTATCATTCTTGCATTTGCTAATTATTTACCCTTTTCAAAACATTTTCATGTTTACACTTCTATTCCTAATGTATATTTTTCAAATTATGAACCAACTAATAAAGTTGATAGGATAGATTTTGAAAAAGAAGGTGTTGAAAAATTTGGTGTAGTTGACTTTGAAGACTTGTCATGGAAATCAGTTCTTGATAGTTATTCCTGCACACATTGCGGGAGATGCGACAGTGTTTGTCCCGCTCATATCACTGGTAAGGAACTAAGTCCACGAGATATTATCGTTCAAATCAGGCACAGGACTTTAGACAAAGCACCAATTATGAAAAAACAGATGAAATCATCAGAAGGAAAAGTTGATTTGACAGAAAAAGAAAATGAAATATTGAATAAAAAGTTTGTCGGTGATTATGAAAATATTGAAGCCCTTTGGCAATGCACAACCTGTGGTGCTTGTATGACTGAATGTCCTATAACTATCGAGCATATTCCTGCAATCGTAGGAATGAGGCGTTCTCTTGTTATGATGGAATCGAACTTTCCATCGGAATTGCAAACGGCATTTTCAAATCTCGAAAATAACGGCTCTCCATGGGCATTTTCACCTTCACAAAGAACTGATTGGGCTTCGGGTTTAGATATAAAGACCTGTGCCGAAAATCCTGACTTCGATGTTTTATTCTGGGTTGGCTGTGCAGGAAGCTTTGATGACAGGGCGATCAAAATATCTCGTGCTTTTGCAGAGCTAATGAAAATTGCAGGAATAAATTTCAGCATTCTTGGTAATGAAGAAAAATGTAACGGAGACCCTGCTAGGAGAACAGGCAACGAGTATCTTGCTGACATGCTTGTTAAATCCAACATCGAAACATTGAACAATTATAAAGTGAAAAAAATCGTTACGATATGTCCACACTGCTTTAATACGTTTAAAAACGAATATCCTGACTTTGCAGCTAATTATGAAGTCATTCATCATACTGAATTTTTGCTAGGCCTAATCAAACAAAATAAATTCAAGTTTAAGAATGGAAATGAAGTCAAGAAAATAGGCTACCATGATTCCTGCTACCTTGGTAGATATAATAATATTTATGATAAGCCGAGGGAAATAATTGAGTCAATCAAAGGATTTGAAATTAAGGAAGCACACAGGCATCATTCGAAGGGATTGTGTTGTGGTGCAGGCGGCGGACAGATGTTCATGGAAGAAACGAAAGGTAAACGTGTTAATATTGAGCGGACTGAAGAATTAGTTTCATTGGGTACTGATTCTATCGCGGCTAATTGTCCATTCTGTTTGACAATGCTGACTGATGGTGTGAAACATCTGAATCTCGAAGACAAAATTCATGTTCAGGATGTAGCAGAGATTTTGCTTGATAATATTGAAAAGTAATTCGTGATTACTTAATACAAACGGTTTTAATATTTACAAATTCTATTATGCCATAGTGTGAAAGCTCTCTGCCGTAGCCAGATTGCTTGATGCCGCCGAATGGAAGACGAGGATCGGATTTCACAAATTCATTTACAAAGCAACATCCTGCTTTCAGAATTTTTGATGCGATTCTTTCGCCACGTTCTAAATCCTTTGTGAACACTGCGGCACCTAATCCGAAAATTGTGTCATTTGCAATTTCTATTGCCTGAATTTCATTTTCAGCAGGGATTATTGCCGCGACCGGACCGAACGTTTCTTCATCATAAGCAGGCATCCCTTTTACAACATCTGTCAATACTGTTGGAGGATAAAAATATCCTTTGCCTTCAGGTACCTTTCCTCCTAACAGAAGTTTTGCTCCTTTTGAAATACTCTCTGTTACTTGTCTGTGTAAATCAATCTGCAAATCCTTTCGTGCCTGGGGACCTACAGTTACATCAGGTTCATAAGGATTTCCCATTTTTCTCAATTTCATTTTCTCAACAAACAATTCTTCAAATTGTTTCAGAACAGATTTTATTACAATGAATCGTTTTGCAGCTATGCAACTTTGTCCACTGTTGATTAAACGTGCATTGACGCAGGTTTCGGCTGATTGTTCAATATCAGCATCCTCCAAAATAATATATGGGTCACTTCCTCCAAGTTCCATTACAGTCTTTTTAATAAGTGAACCTGCTTTTGATGCGACCTGCTGTCCGACTGGTGTGCTTCCTGTTAATGTTACAGCTTGAATAAGCGGATGCTCGATAACTTGAACCATCACTGATGAACCAACAACCAGATTAGCAAACAACCCTTCCGGAAAACCTGCTTCTCTAAAAATATTTTCGATTGCGATTCCACAACCCATCGTATTTCTCGAATGTTTTAGTATTCCTGCATTTCCTGCCATAAGAGCAGGAGCGGCAAAGCGAAATACCTGCCAAAAAGGAAAGTTCCAGGGCATAATTGCAAGAACAACACCAAGAGGATTGAATGTAACATAGCTCTTTGTCATTTCGGTTTTGATATGCTCGTCTTTCAGGTGCTGTTCTGCATTTTCGGCATAATACTCACATACCCATGCACATTTATCTGCTTCCGATAACCCTTGAGCAAGAGGCTTACCCATTTCGAGAGCCATCAATTCAGCATATTCATTTCTTTTGTTCCTGAGAATTGATGCGGCATTGAGCATAAATTTTGAACGTTCTGAAAAAGTAGTATTTTTCCATATTTCATGAGCTTGATTTGCTTGATGAATTGATTCATTTATCTGTTCAAAAGTGAACTCATCATACTCATTGAGTATCTCTTCGGTTGCCGGATTGATTGTGATGATTGACATTTTTACTCCGTTGATTTTTCTTATTTCAGATAATCATTAATACCATACCTGTGAATGGATAAAAGTGCATTAATTTAACAACCCCCTGAATCCCCCTTTTATAAGGGGGAATCCATTGAATAAAACATTAAATTATATTTTAAAAGACTATTAGTTAAATCTTTTTCAAGCCTTCTTCTAAGCCTTGTATTAGTTCGCCGGCATCTTCAATACCAACTGATAAACGTACCAAACCATCGGTAATATTCGCTTGTTCCCGTGCATCTTTACCCATAGTTGCATGTGTCATCGAAGCAGGATGTTGTATTAATGATTCTACTCCACCAAGACTGACAGCGAGTTGCCAAATTTGAACATTGTCCATAAGAATTTTCCCAGCTACCAAACCTTTTTTCAATTCGAATGAAATCATTCCACCGGGACCATACATCTGTTTTTTTCCAAGTTCATATTGAGGATGGCTGGGAAGCCCGGGGTAACGCACCCATTCAACTTCCGTGTGCTTCTCGAGATATTCTGCAATTTTCTGTGCATTCTGACAGTGGCGTTCCATCCTTAATTTCAAAGTTTTTATACCTCTGTGAACGAGAAATGAATTGAAAGGGTCAATCACACCGCCAAACTGGTTAAGGCTTTTACGAAATCCTTCATATTCACTTTGCTCTTTCAATACAACAACACCACCAACAACGTCAGCGTGCCCGTTTAAAAACTTTGTGAGGCTGTGAACAATATAATCTGTTCCGAATTTAAAAGGATTCTGAAGAACTGGACTCATAAACGTATTATCCACAGCGAGCTTTGCACCATGATTATGACTAATGTCTGCTATTACCTGAAGGTCTGATATTACTAAAGTCGGATTTCCCGGAGTCTCTACAAAAACAAGTTTAGTATTGGGTTTCAAGGCATTCTTAACATTATCGGAATCCGAAGTATCAACGAAAGTTGATTCGATGCCAAAGCGGGACATAACATTTTGAATCAATGTGAATGTAGGCCCATAGACAGATTCGCTGCATATAACATGGTCACCTGCGTTTAATAATGCAGCGATTAGAGTGTGGGACGCTGCCATGCCGCTCGAACAGGCAAGGGCTTTTGCTCCACCCTCGAGAATTGCAATGCTGTCCTCAAGTGCTTCGATAGTGGGATTTCGCATTCGTGTATAAATATAACCGTCTTCTTCGCCTGAAAAGAGCCTCGCACCATGAGCGGCACTTTTAAATTTGAATGTTGATACCTGGTAAATAGGTGTAACCACTGAGCCATACTGGTCTTCCTTAGTTCCTGCATGAACACATTTCGTGTCGAATGAATAGTCCCTGATTGATTTCAATTATTCCTCCGCTAAATATTTTTTGTTTTATCAATTTACTGTATTATAAAATTTTCAAATTAAGATTAGCAGTCTTATAAAGCAAATTTTGAATTTTGAATTTTAAATTTTGAATTTTGAATGACGGTTATATGTCATGCTGAATTCGTTTCAGCATCCATAGCCCTGTCACCCTGAGCCTGTCGAAGGGTCTTTTTAGTTTCACGCAAAACCGCAAAGGAATCGCTAAGGCCGCGAAGAAAAAGAATGACAATAATTGAAATATTGATATTATTTTATATATTATGCAAATAAATATTTATTATTAAATTATACATCCGGAAATCAGAATAAAATAAATATAAAATAAATTTCGATTATTTGGAGTTAAAGATGAAAAACCTGTTTCTTAAGCTAATTTACTTTGTTATTGCCATTTTATTATTTGTGTCCGGATGCCTGCCTACAAATGTTACATCATTGAAAGACCCTTCTTATAACAATATTATATTCAGGAGAATATTAGTCATTGCAGATTTTCAAAAAATTGAGGAAATGAAAGAATTTGAATCTGAAATGGCGAATGAATTTAAAGAGAATGGAACGTTTGCCGTTGAGAATCACAGAGTATTACCGCCAATCCGTGAATATACTTATGACGAAAAGGTTGCTGTTTATAAAAAATATAATTTGGACGGTTATATTTTGATTTCTCCACAAGGTTTTCAAACGGCAACTGTATATGTCCCTGATGTAGAGAAGAAAAAAACAACAACGACAAAAGATAGTAATACAATAAGCAGGGAAACAACGACTGCGGTTTATCCAGGCGGAGAAATGCGAGTGCCGACACAATTCGATGCACAAATTAAATTTGTTGATTTAATGAATGGGAAAGTTGTCTGGCAATCTGAAACCGAAACAAAACTCAACAAAGACAGCCGAATGTCTGAAATATTCAGTTCAGTTTGTTCAAATGTTGTTAAGCAGTTAAAAGTTGATGGGGTAATAAAGAATAATCCTTAAGCACACAATCAATTAAGAATTACGATTTACGAATTACGAATGAAAATTATAACATACCCCTTAATCCCCTCTCAATAGTGGAATAAAAAAAAACCTAATCCCATTTGATAAGGTGGAAAGATGCTTCGACTACGCTCAGCATGACATTACAAATACAAATCCCGTTCGCCTTGCTGGATGCGAATGAGGTTTTGCCCAGTCTTTTCGCGGACTTTGTCGTTTGGAATTGTGGCGAGTTCTTTTTGAATTAATTCTTCGCCGAGTTGTTTGGTTTCCGGGTCGGCATAGTCAACAAGGTATTCTTTTAATGTCGTGAGTGCATTCGGCTGGCAGAAGAGCTTGATTAAGCCGGGCTTTGCCTTGTCCATGAAGTCCTCGCCAACACGCCCGAGACGGTAACAAGCCGTGCAGAATGAAGGTACAAAGCCATGCTGAATGACATCCCTTATTACTTCGCCTGATGTGCGGCAGTCGTTGAGTGAGAACTGCCCTGCTTCCTCAGTTTCGGAAAATGCCTGCTTGTAGCCGCCGGGAGAGGTACGGGAGCCGGCACTGATTTGCGATATGCCGTAATTGAAAAGCTCGGAACGAAGCTCCGCAGGTTCACGCGTAGAAAGTATCATGCCTGTATATGGAACTGAACAGCGAATGACTGCAATTAGCTTTTTGAATTCCTCATCCGAAACTGCATGTTCAAGATTAAATGATGCAGGTGCATTCTTTGCAGGTTTGATCCTCGGAATTGAAATCGTGTGTGGCCCGACATTAAATTTTTTATCGAGATGTTTTGCATGCTGGATTAATGAAAGCACTTCGAACCTGTAATCATACAATCCGAACAAGGCACCGATACCGACATCATGCATCCCGTTAGACAAGGCTCTGTCCATTGTGCTGAGCCGCCAGTTGTAATCGGATTTGATTCCGCCCGGGTGCATTTTGCTGTATGTTTCGCGGTGGTATGTTTCCTGGAACACAGTGTAGGTGCCGATATGCACCTTGCTCAACTTTTGAAATTCATTTTCATCCAAAGGGGCAATCTCGACATTAATTCTGCGAATTGAACTGCATTTCTTATCTTTTACAGAATAGGCAGCATTGATTGCTTCGAGAAAATAATCGAAAGGGCAATTTTTATGATGTTCGCCCATGAGCATCAGTATTCGCTTATGCCCCTGTTCAAGTAATGAAAGGGTTTCATCTTTTATTTCATCGAGTGAAAGTACCCTGCGGACTATATCTTTATTATCCACCCGGAAGCCGCAGTAGAGGCAGTTGTTCGAGCAGAAGTTTGAAATATAAAGTGGAGCAAAAAGCACGAGGCGGTTGCCGTAGATTTCCTGTTTTACCTGGTATGCAGTATGAAGTAATTTGTTAAGTAAATCTCCGCTTTTTATATTCAGGAGATAAGCGGCATCCAGCAAATCGAGTCCCTGGAGCTGAAGTGCTTTGTTTAGAATTTCATCTATTTTAGGAGCAGGCGGATTTTGAGTCTCCGTTATGAGTCCTTCGATAAATGATTCATCTATGAAATTAATATTTTCTGACATAATTAAAATTCAATATTATGTTCAAACTCAAATAACGAAATTAGCTGTGTTAGAGTTATAAACCAATTACTAAACTTCTGTTGTAATAAGCTAATAAGGTTGGATGGATGACTAGATACTTTTTTACTAAGGTCTAATGGATTACATAAGGTTTTGTTGATTTTGAAGAAGGAGTAATGTAATTCATAGTATTGCCATCAATCGGTTATTGTTCATGATAAGTTTGCCTAAGAATCTTAAAACCCCCATAATCCCCCTTTGAAAAAGGGGGCTAAGATTCTTCACGGAACTGAGCCTGAACATGATTCAGGATTCAGAATGACCTGCAATTTAAAATACTTATAATTGTAAACATAAAATAAAATGCTGTGATATTCTTCAATGGATTTGATTTTTTTTGTTCACTTAATTAAAAATATGGAAAATAAAGACGACCTTTTGACAGCTATAAAAAAAGTTGAAGGTAAAAGCGGGAGTGTCCCGAAAATATTAACAGTTTTGCCATTAAGAGATATAATAATTTTTCCTTACATGATATTTCCTGTCCTGATAGGCAGGACATCATCACTCAAAGCAGTTGCAGAAGCACTTGAACGGGATAAATATATTTTTGTTTCTGCACAGAAGAAGCCGAATGTGGATGAACCGAAATTCGAGGACATTTACACATACGGAACGATTGCCAAGATTATACAGGTGTTGAGGCTTCCGAATAATTTGCTTAAGGTTCTTGTCGAGGGATTGTTCCAGGCAAAGATAGTCAAGCAAACAAGAGAAAAGGATTATCTCGAGGCAGAGATTGAACAAGTCATACATAAACCTTCAGAACCAAACAAGGAACTGAATGCGCTAATCAGGCTTTCATCAGACCAATTTGCAGAATATGTAAAAGTAAGCACCCATGTGCCGCCGGATATTATCAGTGCATTCGATAATATTGATGACCCTGTGAGGAAGATGTATTTTGCAATTGCAAATGTGAATCAGAAAATAGAAGTAAAGCAAAAATTACTCGAGAAAAAGAATTTGCAGAAGCAGTATTTTGAATTATCATCAATATTGTCACAAGAGCTGGAGATGCTCCAGCTCGAAGATGAGATTGACGGCAAGGTGCAGGATACGATTCAGAAATCGCAGAAGAAGTATTATATACAGGAGCAAATCAGGGCATTGCAGAAAGAGCTTGGCGACGACGACGAGGCTACACCTGAATTATCTATGATAAAAGAAGCGATTGAGAAAGCTGGAATGCCCGAAGCTGTCAAAGCTAAAGCATACGAGGAATTCGACAGATTAAAGAAAACACCAACAATATCGCCTGAATATTCTGTCAACAGGACCTATCTTGAATTGCTGACATCAATGCCCTGGACACAGAGAACCGAAGACGACATGGATATCGAGCATGTTAAGACTATTCTTAATGAAGACCATTACGACCTTGAAAAACCCAAGGACAGAATACTTGAATTCATAGCTATCCTTAATTTGGCAGGCTCTCTCAAAAGGCAGATACTCTGCTTCGTGGGGCCACCGGGAGTCGGGAAGACATCACTTGCCAAATCAATTGCAAGAGCATTGGGGAGGAAGTTTGTACGATTCTCACTCGGCGGTATAAGGGATGAAGCTGAAATAAGGGGGCACCGAAGAACTTATGTGGGTGCCATGCCGGGTAAAATAATTCAATCAATGAAAAAAGCCGGCACGGTTAATCCTGTGATTTTGCTTGATGAGGTTGATAAGATGTCAATGGATTTCAGAGGAGACCCTTCATCAGCATTACTCGAAGTGCTTGACCCGGAGCAGAATGTTGCATTCAACGACCACTATATCGAAGTTGATTATGATTTGTCGAATGTGTTATTTATCACAACTGCAAATGTGAAATATGACATTCCGATTCCGCTTCAGGACAGGATGGAAGTGATAGATATAAGCAGTTATCTCGAGCCTGATAAGCTTGAAATTGCAAAGCGGCATATCGTTCCGAAGATTCTCGAAGAATACGGATTGAATAAATATAAAATTAAATTTGACGATAATGCGATTTTCAGGATGATACGTGAATATACTCGTGAAGCGGGTGTGAGGCATCTTGAAAGAGAGATTGGCTCTGTACTCAGGAAGCTCGCAAGAGAACTCGTTACAGATTATGACAAAACCAGGAAGACGAGAAAGAACGGTGATTCGGAGAAGGTGAGAAAAGCTTTGAGAGAGAATCCGCAGTTCAATAAAATGATGAAAAATAAAGACCTGATAATAACTGCTGATAAAATCGAAGAGTTTCTGAAAGCACCGAAATTTAAAGATAAGAAAGACCAGCTTGACGATAAGGTAGGTGTAGCAACAGGTTTGGCATGGACAAGCATAGGCGGCGAAACGATGTCTATCGAAGTTACGATTATGCCGGGTGCTGAAAAGCTGACACTAACAGGCAAACTTGGGGATGTTATGAAAGAGTCGGCACAGGCGGCTTTGTCTTATGTACGCTCAAATCATAAAGCACTCGATATACCTGAGAATTTCCAGAAGCATAAAGAGATACATATTCATGTTCCTGAAGGTGCGATACCTAAGGACGGTCCTTCGGCAGGAATCACCCTGGCTATAGCTCTTATATCCGCCGCTACGAACAAGCCGATAAGGGGTGATATAGCAATGACAGGTGAAATCACTTTGAGGGGAAATATACTACCGATTGGTGGTTTGGACGAAAAACTTCTCGCTGCAAAAAGAATTGGAATAAGTACGGTTCTTATACCTAAGGATAATGAAAGAGACATCGAAGATATTAATGTTAATATCAAAGAGGGTTTGAAAATTATTCCCGTCAAACATATAAGCGAAGCATTGCCTGTTGTATTCAGAAATAAGAATGGAGTAAAAGTGAAAATCTCGAAAAATTAATTTGAGATTTTTCAGGAATAGATTATTTTCTAATAATTATTTACTTTAAGCAAGATGTTTTTCTATGCTGTACAGTACTTGTTTATCAGAGCCGCATGGATTGACCCGACAATGGTAGAGCATCCGATTGTGCCACAGATTGTTGTAACTGTGGTGATGAGTGGGTATGGGTATTGGATGTTGAAAAGAACAAGTGAATTAATGTACAGAAGGTGGGAGTCGAATTTAGTAAAACTAAATTAATCTAAATGAAACGAAATAAAACCAATAGTTTGTAATTCCTTGTATTAATAATAATCTAAATTTAGTAGATATTATAATATGAATTTATCTCAGGACAATTCATTAGGTTGAGTCAAAGAAATGAGTGAAGCATGGAAAGTGATTTTTGAAGACATGATAAATCTTGTACCCAGAAAGACATTATTAATAATTTTGACAAGCACAAGAGTAATAAATCAATACTATTGTAAATATTCCTAAATCGAATGTATTGATGCCAGTAAATTAGCATCGGATTTCATATCAAATATACCAGATAAAGAATTTACCTTATAAGAAAATATCATTTGAATGCAGCATACTGAAAATTAATATATAATGCAAGGATAACTTTTTAGAGGGTTGTCTTATGTATTTTGAAAAAAATCATATCATACAAATTCTATAACTATGTATAATTATTATTACTAATGAATGCCTTTGTTCAAGTTGAAGAAATGTTTATATATTCTAAAATCATTTTTTAATTAACCCGAAACAAAAATAAAGTCGAAAATAATTCTATAAATGCTTAAATTAAAATATGAAATTTAATATTAATAAATTATTAAAATTAAAAATCCGAAGTAAGTTAGTAATTGCATTTACAGCTTTATCTCTATTACCTGTATTAATAGTTGGTTCTATTGGTATAACAACAAATATCAAATCGCTCCGCCAAATCTCAATAAATAATTTAGACCATGACCTGATGGAAATAAAAAAAGATTTAGATTTATTCTTCTATGGCATTGAAGATAAGATTTTCTTTCTTATTTCATCGTTGTCTTTTCAACATTTAACAGAAGCTATCAATGAAGATGATAAAAATAAATCTGATAACTCAATCCAGGAAATACTTCAGGAAATCAAAGCCTTCACAAGGAAAAAGGAAATTTTCTACCAAATAAAGTTTATTAAGAATAATGGAGATGAAGTGTTTATTTTGGAAAAGAGGAATGATGAGTATCAACTCTTGCCGGAAGAACAACTTAATAAATCCCGCTCAAAATTTTATCTTTATATTACCAAAAATATTCCGCCAAACAGTGCCGTATTCATACCTATTGAAATAATAGCACATGACCAAAAGTCACTTATTCCTGCAATAAGTTGTGTTTATCGTATCGAAACAAATAATTTCTCAGGTATTCTTGTTTTCCAGATATATGCTCAAAGTTTCTTTAAGATTGTTAACAAAAAGAACCCTGTAATTTCTAAAGGCAAAGTAATGCTTGTTAATTCCGATGGTTATTATACTTATCGTTCGGACAGGCAATCCGATTGGAATAAATTATCAGCTACGAGGGATAGCAGAAATCTAATTAATGATTTTGGTAATGAAACTGCAAATAAAATTCTTAATAAATCAACGAAAGAAGTTTTTGAAATTGATAGTGTTATTATTGCCCGTGCAGACGTGTTTACCTCGGGAATTGGTCTTGGGAATAAGTTTACAATCCTGAAAACTGTGGCAAAATCTGATATTTTCGAGCCGGTTGAAAATTTCAATTTATTATTTTGGGGGCTACTCGCATTATTTACAATTTTACCAATTTATCTTGCTTTCAAAGCAACTCAACAATTTATTATCCCTATCAAAAAATTAAGAAATGAAGTCGAAGTAATTGCAGATGGACGTTACGCATCGAGAGTCAATATCAAAACTTATGATGAAATTGAAGAACTGGCACATCAGTTTAATAAGATGGCTGAATCCTTAGAACAAAATGAAGCTGAAAAAGCTCAGCAGCAAAAATTGTTAGAATTTAAAGTTCAGGATAGAACGAAAGACCTTGAATCTGAGAAAAATAAACTTCAGATCATTTTCGACAATTTGCCAAGTGGTTTTATCCAATTAGATAAATCCGGAAAGATTAAATCAACGAGTGCTTATATGAAAGTCATATCAGGAAAAAAAACATCTGAATTGATTGGTCAATCTTGCTTCGACATTCTTTCTTGCTGTAAAAAATATGGTAAATGCCGTGCTAAGGAGCTTTTTCAAAAAGGAGTATTTAAGAGTTCACTTAAGAAGTTTTTTTCCGAGACAGAGGATAGTGTTTTCGAGCATACACTTGTACCGATTAAAAAAGAAGGAAATATTGATTCAATTTTGGAGATTATCACTGATATAACCGAAAGCAAACGATTGCAGGACCATCTAATTCGTTCTGAGAAATTAGCAACAACAGGTGAAATGTCGGCTATCGTTGCACATGAAATCAGAAATTCTCTGACTTCAGTAAGGATGATTCTTCAATTGCTTTCCCGTTCAGGTACTTTGACGATTGCAGACAAAGAGTCTTATGATGTTGCTCTTAATTCTATCGCAAGAATGGAAAACGTTGTGGAAGATTTACTGAAAATAGCAAGGCCAGCCAAACTTGAAAAAAAGCCCACTAAAATCAATGATGTCTTTGTTGAAAGCCTTAAATTAGCTGAACACCAGATTCTAAGTAAAGAAATCGTAATTATAGTTGATTCGGATAAAGAAATTCCTGAAATACTATTAGATCCTGTTCGGCTCAAAGAAGCATTTATCAATTTGATTTTAAATGCATCACAGGCTATAGAAGAATTTGGGAAAATTTCAATTTCTTCAAAAATGGTTAAATTGGATAAAGATTTGCATGACCTTGGTGAAATTATTATTGATGGTGATTCACCCAAGGTAAATTTACAGAAAATTATTTTGAGGAAAGGAAGCCCTGTCTTAAGAATTGATATTTCTGACAACGGATGCGGAATATCGCATGAGAATAAAGAAAGAATTTTCGACCCTTTTTTCACAACTAAGGTTAACGGTACGGGTTTGGGACTTTCACTTGTTAAGAGAGTAATCAATCAGCATAGAGGTATTATTACCGTTGACAGTCAGGTTGGCAATGGGTGTAAGTTTTCAATTTATATACCAAACACTTTTTAATTTTAATAAACAACGAAGTTAGATGAATAAAGTTAAAATATTAATAGCTGATGATGATAAGAATATTCAATTTGCTTTTCAAAGAGCTTTTGAGAGCAAAGGTTACTCTGTGTTCACCGCTAACAATGGCATTGAAGTCATACGGCTCACCGAAAAAGAAAATCCATCTCTTATTTTCATGGATATCTCCATGCCAAAAATGAACGGATTAGCCGCATTAGAAATTTTAAAGCAGAAAGGAAGTGACATTCCTGTTGTCATCATAACAGGTATTGGTACTATGAAAACTGCTGTCAGCGCTATACAATTAGGTGCTTATGAATATATTACCAAACCACTCGATATTGATAAGATTTATGTTGTAACTCAAAGAGCTTTGGAAATGGTGAGTTTGAGGGAAGAAATCATAGGGCTTAGAGCAAAGCTTGCAGAACCAAGTTCGGATTATGAAATAATCGGTAATCACGAAAGTATGCAGGAAGTATATAAAAAAATCGGTGCAGTTAGTACAACTCCAAATTTTACAAACATTCTTATAACAGGTGAAAGTGGTACGGGAAAAGAGCTTGTTGCAAGAGCTATTCATGCAAATAGTCCTGACAAAGATATACCGTTTATTGCAATCAATTGTGCCGTTATGCCGGAAAATTTAATAGAAAGTGAATTGTTTGGGCATGAAAAAGGAGCCTTTACAGGTGCTATTGATAATAAGGATGGCAAATTCGAAGCTGCCGGAAACGGTGTGATTTTCCTTGATGAAATTGGTGATATGTCGTTAGATATGCAGAAAAAATTGTTGCGTGTCCTTCAGGAAAGAGAGTTTTACAGAGTTGGTAGCAATAGTTTAATTCCGGTTAAGGCAAGATTCATTACAGCAACAAACAAAAATTTAGAAAATCAGATTAAGAAAGAAAAGTTCAGGCAGGATCTTTTTTACAGACTAAATGTTATGCATATATCAATTCCTCCATTAAGAGAAAGAGGAGAGGATATTTTATTGCTTTTTCATCATTTTGTTCATAAATATTCTATGCGTTTCAAAAAGGAAATTCGTGCAATTTCACCCGATTTAATTAATATTCTTAATCAACACAATTACCCCGGTAATGTCAGGGAATTAGAAAATATAGTAGAACGAGTAATATTGATGTGCATGGGCGATGTGTTAACGCAGTCATTGTTGCCTGAAAATTTAAAGCATTCAGTATTATCTTTCGATACTCCTCAATTTATTTGGGCAGAAAATATTCTGCCCCTACATTTGAATGATGCCCGGAAAATTTTCAATGATAAATTTGAGGAACAATATATAAAAGAACTCTTGAATGCATCCGAAGGTAATGTCGTAAAAGCCGCAAAAATGGCTGATGTTGATAAACGCACAATTCAAAGACTCATCAAGAAATATGACATATCCAAAAACTTATTCAAATCTATGGATTTGTGACATCTAATGACGCAGATAAGCGACATATTATGTCGTTTCTTTAATACTTACTATCAAAGTCCAAAACATCATCAATTACGTATCTCAAGATATTATTATACATTAAGGTAGTATTACATCAGCATTTATGATTTGGCATTATATTTATAGAACCAGATTGAAACATCTTTTTTTTATTATTTGAGGGCATATTTATGAAAAGAGGTATATTTACTGCTTTAATTATGATAGTGTTCTTTTTCGCATCATATTCAATATCCACAGCCATTCCGTCATTTGCACGGAAGTACAAAACCAGTTGTGTCACTTGTCATTATGCTTATCCTAAACTTAACGCTTTTGGAAAAGCGTTTAAAAATAACGGATATCGTTATCCTCAAGGACAAGACCCTGAAATGACAAAGGAAGAGCCCGTGAAACTCGGCGTAGAATCTTATAAAAGAGTTTGGCCCGATGCTATCTGGCCTTCGGATATAGCAGGAAATTTACCTTTTTCGGCTCACGCAATTGGGCGAATCCATTATGGAGGAAATTTTGACGATCCTACAACTGCAACTGTTGAAGAAGATAAATTACTTACATTTGAAATACCTCACGAGTTTGAGATTTTATTCGGGGGAACTTTTGGTGATAATATCTCTTACATTGGAGAAATGGAGTGGGAACATGAATCTGAATTTGCTTATGAATTCGCAGTTCAATATGATTTTGAACCCGAATTGCACATGAAGTTCGGCTCTGTTGGCATACATGCATCACCTGAACATCTAAGGATGACTCGTGAACACTATAATGTTGTAGAACTTCAATCTCAATCCGGAAAATTTCGACTTAGGGAAGGTGCCGGTGCCGGTGTTGAAATCTGGGGTGCCGGGAATGGATTCGGAGACGGAGGCGGCTTTACTTATGCTTTAGGTATTGGAAACGGGCAGAATGACGGAGATAATTTTGATTTGAATAATGAAAAAGATATTTATGGAAGGGCGACGTTAAAGTTTGGCGGTTTAAGTGAAATCGGAGGCACGGTTGGCCAGGAAGGAGCAAATTCTGCTTTTTACGAAGATAACTCATTACGTGTTGGTGGATTTTTCCATAAAGGTACTGCGTTGGTTGATACTTTGAATGATAAGTACACTATTATGGGCGGTGATATTGATTGGTGGTTCGATAGATTAAATGTAGTTGTGATGGTAATGACTATGAATTCTGATTTTGGTGGAAAAGAACGTAAATCATTAGCATATTTTGCTGAAGGTAATTATGTAGTTTACCCTTGGCTTATCACACATGCCCGTTATGAAGTTACTGATAAGGACACCGATGATGATACGAAGGATCCGACTTCCAGCTTAATTCCGGCAATAATTTTTATGGTGAGAGCAAATGTAAAGTGTTCTATCGAATATTTAGTTCCTTTGGATAAAGCAAGTAAGGATGCGAATAAAGGTAGATTTACATTCCAATTTAATTTCGCTTTCTAAATTATTTTAGATTTGCATAGGTCTAGAGGAAGAAAAAGAAAATGTAGGGGCAGATTCCAAATCTGCCTTTATTGAAATTGAAATCGAGAATTGAAATTGAAATCGAGAATTGAAATTGAAATCGAGAATTGAAATTGAAATCGAGAATTGAAATTGAAATCGAGAATTGAAATTGAAATCGAGAATAAAGTAGTGACGCATTGCAATGCGCCTTTTAAACAAAAAAAAATTTGACACATTTTATTTGAGGAATTATGAAAAACTATATAATAATCATATTATTATTGTCCTGCTTCGTAAGATTTGCTGCCTTCGGCGGAGATATTGTCGGAAAGATTAAGGCAAAGGGTGCCCCTAATGCCGGTAATACAGTAATATATATTGACAAGATAGAAGGTAAAACTTTTAAACCTCCTGCTAAAGCTCTTCTTATGGACCAAAAAGATTTAACTTTCTACCCTCATGTACTTCCGGTTCTTGTCGGTACAAAAGTTGAATTTTTGAACAGTGATAATGTATTGCATAATGTTTTTTCACCGGATGAATGTACAGGCAAATTTAATCTTGGAAGCTGGCCAAAGGGTCAAAAAAGAAATTTTACATTTAACAAACCATGTGTTGCCGTAATGTTATGTAATGTCCATCCTGAAATGGAAGCCTGGGTTTTAGCTGTAGAAACACCTTACTACACAGTTACAGACAAAAATGGGAATTACACTATTAATGATGTTCCGGCAGGCACGTATACATTAAGGGTGTGGAATGAAAAACTGAAGGCTGATAATGTTAAAGTGACAGTGCCGGATAAAGGAAACGTAACGCAAGACTTTTTGATAAAGAAGTAGTTTTTTTATAATACTGAATATTATGAAAACTGCTGAACAAGCAACTTGCGATGTTACAATAAATGTCAATGAAGAATGGTTGGAAAACAACTTCCTTTGTATGAAAGGATGTCCGGTTCATACAGAAGCAGGGAGGTATGTAAATCTTATTGCTCAGAAAAAATATCAGGAAGCCTATAAAGTAGCCCGTAAGCCAAATCCCCTGGCGTCAATTTGCGGAAGAATTTGTGCAGCTCCATGCGAGTCTGTCTGCCGAAGGGGTAAACTTGACCAACCAATTGCAATCAGAGCATTGAAAAGGTTTGTTACCGAAAAATTTGGTGTAGAAAGCATGCTCGACGTAATTAAAATGCGTGACATTCTTGAACATTCAATTATACCAAAGAACAAATCTGTTGCTGTAATTGGTTCCGGTCCTGCGGGTTTGGCATGCGCCCACGACTTAGCGTTAAAAGGGTATAACGTAACTATTTTTGAAAAGCACGAGGTTCCCGGAGGTATGCTTCGTTTAGGAATACCGGAATACAGGTTACCGAGGGAATTAATCCGTTTGGAAATAAACGCTATTCTTCAACTTGGTGTCGAGCTTAAGCTTGGAAAGGAATTGGGTGTTGATTTTACAATCAAGGACCTCAGAAATAATGGTTACGAAGCAATATTTATTGGGATTGGTGCACATAAGAGCCGTATTCTTAATCTGCCCGGGCAGGAGAGCGATGGTATATTATATGCAATTGACTATTTGTTAAATGTGAATCTGGGATATAAAATTGAAATCGGAAAAAAAATTGTCGTTATTGGCGGTGGTAATGTTGCTTTTGACGTTGCCAGGACTGCCGTTCGTAAGGAAAAACCCGAAGCTGTAACATCTTCGGACATAATTGCAGCTCTTGATGTTGCCAGGTCGGCAGTCAGATTTGGAGTCAACAATGTCGAAATGGTGGTGATGGAATCAGAAAACGAAATGCTGGCAGACATTGAAGAAATTGAACAGGCAAAACAAGAAAAAATTATTATTCACAATTCTTATGGACCTAAAAGAATAATAAGTGAAAACGGTAAAGTCATAGGTATTGAGATAATCAGGGTAAAGAGCTTATTCGATAATTCAGGTAATTTTAATCCAACTTACATTGAAGGAACGGAAAAAATAATTAATGCAGATTCAATAATTATTGCGATTGGACAATCATCCGAACTCAATTTTATAGAACCATCGGATAATATAGAAATTACCTTGAGAGGAACAATTAAAATCAATCCTGATACACTGGCTACATCGGCAGAAGGTATCTATTGCGGCGGCGATGCTGCTTTTGGTCCCAGAATAGCAATATCAGCAATTGCCGACGGAAAAAAAGCAGCAAATTCGATTGATACTTATTTAAGTGATGCCGAACAAGAAAAGAAAAAGATTGAAATCACCTGTCATAACACTTATACTTTTAAACCGATATTAGGTTATACAAAAATTCAACGTCAGCCAATTCCAAATTTAGAGATTAATAGACGGGTAGGTATATCGCAGGTTGAATTAGGATACGATGAATATCAAGCTCAGTTAGAAGCAGGCAGATGCCTGAAATGCTGGGATAATACTATATTTGAAGGAAATGAGAGTGAAGGCACTGAATGTATATTATGCGGAGGATGTTCTGATGTTTGTCCTGAGAACTGCATTGAAATACATCCAAGTAACACTTTGGTTTCCGGTTCGAAGAACCCAAAAAATTCATTTAAGCTTTCAATTGAAAACAACGGCCGTTACGGCATTGTGCTAATCAAAAATGAAGAAGTTTGTATAAGGTGTGGACTATGCGCAAAGCGTTGTCCGGTTGGCACCATAACCATGCAGGGTTTCCAATACTCTTATAGCTGATAGTATCTTATAACAATATAATAGGTGTTAATTATGTGTAGTTATAAAACCGAATCAAATAATGAAAATAAAATTAAAAGACGAAAGTTCTTGTCAATTGTAGGTAATTCAGCAACAGGATTGGTAACTTTTGGCGCATTAGCCGTAACAATTGATTTTTTATCACCCAATGTTATAAAAGAAAGACCACCCAAATTTAAAGTTGGACCTATTCAAAATATACAGCCCGACACATTTATTTACGAACCGGAATACAGGGTATTTGTGGTTCGGGATGGAAATGGTGCCTTTTATGCGATTTCTGCAATTTGTACTCACTTAGGGTGTAATGTTAAATGGATTGACAGCAATATCAGGAATGACTCATCAGTGGCAATCGCTTGTCCATGCCATGGCAGCAAATTTAACAGAAAGGGAGAAGTAATTGAAGGTCCTGCCCCCAAAGGACTACAAAGGTTTCGTATAAAATTAAGTGATGATGATTTAATAGTAGATACTTCTGATATTGTTTCGGAAGAAGAAATGTATTTAAAGGTTTAATTAAAGATAAAAAAATGAAAAATTTGTTCGTAAAAATAATGCACAGTAAAGTCTGGGATTCCATTTTCAGGTCAAAACTACCAATTAACACTAATTTAGATAGATCCTTGGTAATTTTTAATAGCTTAACATTGCACATACATCCTGTGAAGGTCCGAGAGAAAGCAATCAAATTCAGCTATACTTTCTATCTAGGTATGATAAGTTTCTTTCTTTTTATTATACTAATTGTTACTGGTGTTTTGTTAATGCTCTATTATCAACCTGCAATTCCAAACGCATACGAAAACATGAAAGATTTGCAATATGTTGTTTCTAACGGAATGTTTTTGCGTAATCTTCATCGCTGGGCAGCCCACTTAATGGTCATATCTGTGTTTCTGCATATGATTAGAGTTTTTTATGCCGGGGCTTATAAACCACCGCGCGAATTCAACTGGGTGGTAGGCGTTGTTCTTCTTGTATTAACGCTTTTGCTCAGCTATACCGGTTATTTATTGCCATTCGACCAGCTATCTTATTGGGCAGTTACTGTAGGAGTTAATTTAATACAGTATATCCCGGTGATTGGTGAAAAGACAAAGTTTCTATTTCTTGGGGGTCATGAAATCGGAGAATACACTTTAGTTAGATTTTATGTGCTTCATTGTGTAATTCTACCTTTGGTAATGGTGCTTTTAATAGCATTTCATTTTTGGCGAATAAGAAAAGACGGGGGATTACACTAACTTTAATAAATAATTATTATGAATAATATAATTGAAAATAAAACTGAAGTTTCAACAGAACCTTTAAAAGTACCAAGAAGGATAGCTATCTTTCCTAAAGAAACACCAGTAAAATTTCAAAAAGAAATTATTGAAGAAAAGCTTGTCCAATCGTTTCCGAATTTGATTATTCGTGAGGTTATCTGCTTTCAATTGGTTGTAATTGTTGTAACTTTTATTTCTTTGTTTGTTGATGCTCCTCTTGAAGAGCTTGCCAATCCGATGAACACTCCAAATCCGGCTAAGGCACCCTGGTATTTTCTGGGCTTGCAAGAACTATTACACAGTTTTCCTCCACTTGTTGCAGGTGTTTTAATTCCAATATTAGTGGTTATAGCATTAATAATAATTCCTTATTTCGATATTAATATCAAACGCTACGGTTTATGGGCAAAAGATAGAACGAGAACTCTTATTTACTTAAGCTTTAGTTTCACTATTGTTTCAATCATTTCAATATTATATAAAGCATACGGAATATTTTTCCCATCTTTGATAATATACTTGATGATGTTAGTTCCTTTTTTTGTACCCCACAGAAAGGGTATTATCGGATGGTTTTATAAAATGTCTTTGTCTGAGTGGATTGTGGGTTGGTTCATATTTATGGCTGTAGTTCTTACTATCATCGGAACATTTTTTAGAGGGCCGGGATGGGGATGGGTTTTGCCATGGTGATTTTTTATTATGAGGTAAAAGACAAGTCTGGGACTTGTCTCTACTAAATAGGATAAATATTATTAGTAAAAATAATGAGTAAAATTAAAATAATTTACGCTGTAACAAGCATTTTATTCTTGCTGCTATTAGCTGTTTCACCATTAAAGGAAATATTTAAGGACTGGCGCAATTTTCAGAATAGTTTTAATAGTTACACTGATAGTTTTCCATTTAAAGTTGCCAAGGTTGATAATGGCCTTAAACAAATATGGAACAAAAATCTTGGAATAATTGATAGGTGTATAACTTGCCATGTTGGTTTGAATGAAAATAAATTGAGTAATGCACCTCAGCCTTTTACATCACATCCCAAAATCTATCATGATAATGAAAAATATGGATGCACTGTTTGTCATGACGGTCAAGGATTATCCACTAAATACGAAGATGCACATTTACCGACCGAATTTTGGGATAAACCGCTTCTACCCAGAAAGTATATTGAATCAGCCTGTTATAGATGTCATGATGATTTAAGCGATAAATTCACTCCATTGCATAATAAAGGTAAAGAATTGATTGAGAAATACAACTGTGTATCATGTCATGATTTGCCGGGAATTCCCAAACAATATACTCCGGACTTGAATGGTGTAGGAACAAAAATTAAAAATAAACAATGGTTGATTGACTGGCTTAAAAATCCTTCATTATATGCAACGAATGCAAGGATGCCAAATTTTAAATTGAGTGAAACCGAAGTAACAATTCTTTCAGATTTTCTCTTTAGCTTTAAAGAAAGAAGAAATTCGCAATCTTTATATCCTTTGCCAGAATATTATAATACTTTAAAGAAAGATGAGGATTTTATAAAATTAGGCAAAGTCAGTTTCAGCGAAGCACGTTGCATTAGTTGCCATTCAATAGAAGGGAAAGGCGGAAAACTTGCTATTGACCTGATTAAAGTTGCCTCGAAAGCATCCGAAAAATGGATCTATAGCTGCATAAAGAATCCAAAAGCCATTATGCCTGGTGTTGAAATGACACAATTTGGTTTCTCCGATAAAGAGGCAGCTGCAATCACAGCATACATTGAATCAGAATTTGTTGATTGGAATATCAACGAAGATGAGATACAGAATATAAAACCGGTAACAGGGTATTATGAAAAAGGGATTGAAATTTATAACAAATATAATTGCGGAGGATGTCATAAACTCGATATAAAAGAAATTAAAGAAAACAAAGGTCCTGAACTAACAACCATCTCCAATAAAAAGTTGTATCAAATAGAATGGGGTAAATCAAATTTAAAACATTCTCTCTATGAATATTTAGAAAATAAATTGGAGACTCCCAGAGCATTTGGTGAAAATACAAGGATGCCTGAGTATAAATTTTATAAAGAAGAAATAACAGCAATTACAGCATATTTATTAGCCCAAAGGAATAATGAAGTCCCGCAAAATTATTTAGTTAGAAAAAACAAAGTTCAACCCTTCAAACCTCAGGGTGTGATTGGGAAAACTTTTGAAAAATACAGTTGTCTCAAATGTCATTCTGTCAATGATTATGGCGGTAAAATAGCTCCTGACTTAGCAAAAGTTGGCAGTCAGTTAAACCGGGATTGGATACGAAAATATTTCAATATTCCTTATTCATTACGTGCCATAGTTGAAGAAAGAATGCCAAAGCTATTTATCAGCACAGAAGAAGTAGAAATGTTATTAGACTATTTTGAATCGGTTTTCATAGATGATAATCTTGACTTTAAGTTAAATCTGACGGAGAAACCTGAAGAACTCGAAAAAGGCAAAATGTTGTTCAAAGAAAAATACGGATGCCAAAGTTGTCATATAATTGATGGTTCCGGCGGTTATGTAGGACCTCCTCTTGATAATGTTGGGGAAAGACTAAAGCCGACATGGATTTACTCATGGATAAAAAATCCTCAAAAATATAAAGCCAATACTATTGACCCAAAAACCGGAATGAATGAGGAGGATTTACTTTTAATAACATCTTATTTATTTCACAAACGAAGTTGGTAAATGAAAAAGATAAAAAATATTATTTCAATTTTTGGCCTTGGTCTGATATTTTTTATCGGATGCAATAGCAAAAGAGAAAAGGACCCTTCGACTACGCTCAGGGTGACATTCAAAGCTGAAGTATCTGATGAATTAAATGGGAATACCATTGACATTTGGAAGACATTAAATTATTCAGAACGCCAGGGTAAATATCTATTCGATAAGTATTGTACTGTTTGCCATGGCATTAAAGGGGAGGGTGATGGATTTAATTCTTATAACCTTAATCCAAAACCACAAAATTTGCAGGATAGCCTCTATATTAATAAGGTGTCAGATGTATTTTTAAATCAAATAATTTCTTCCGGAGGCAGTGGTGTAAACAGGTCTTCGCAAATGCCGTATTATAAATTCCTTCTTGATGAAACCGAAATTGAAAACATTATCTCTTATATACGGAAGTTAAACACTATACAAGAGTAGGGGCAGAAAATTTTCAATTTTCAATTTTTGAATTTTCATTGAATTTTCAATGAGCAAATTTTTAAAATACTTCTTAAATTTAATAATTCTATATTTCTAAATATATAAATTGACAAAATGTTATAAAACTCATTTCTATTTTAACATTAAATATTGATAAAATGATTGAAAATTGAAAAATTGAAAATTAATAATTATTGAATATAGGAATAATAATTTATGCGTAACGTGATTTACTAATATTCATTAATAAGATTGTGTATTAGCCAGTTTGTTCAAAAAGAAAATAGCAGGCGAAAATATTACCGGATATACACTATGAAATGGAGTAAAAACGATTTACTATGTCGCGGCTTACCAACAGAGCCACAGCCAAGCATGGGTAGAATATTGGTAACGGGCGGTACCGGTTATATCGGTGGCAGACTAATTCCGGAATTACTTGCAAGAGGTTACAAGATTAGAGTCATGGTAAGAAGTTATTTTCCGGAAATGTATGACAATTGGCCCGAAGCAGAGATTATTGTTGGAGATGTTTTCGATTCAGACAGTTTAGGGAAAGCATTAGAAGGAATTAATACAGCATATTATTTAATACATTCGTTACTTCTCGGTAAAAAGAAATTTCAAACTGCAGATATCCTTGCAGCAGCTAATTTCAGGAAAGCAGCAGAAGAAAAAAATTTGAAGAGGATAATATACCTAGGAGGACTTGGCGATCCAAAATCTTCATTATCAGCACATCTTAAAAACAGAATGCTGGTTGCGCAGGAACTACAAAAAGGGAAAGTCCCTGTTACTTACCTCCGAGCCGCAATAGTAATAGGCTCAGGCAGCGCATCTTACGAAATGATAAAGCATTTGGTCAAGAATTGTCCTGTTTTTCTAATACCTAAACACGCTAAAGCAAATTGCCAACCGATTGCCATTCGGGATTTAATAAAATATCTGGTAGGAACATTAGAAACGAGCGAAACCTCCGGGAAATCTTATGACATAGGAGGTAGTGACATAATTAATTATGAAATGATGTTGAAGGTACAGTCTGATATCGTAAATAAAAGAAGATTGTTCCTGCCTTCCTTTTTCATACCTATTAAATTTTACTCTTATATCGTAAGTTTTTTAACACCGATATCACCACTAATTGTGATGAGCTTGATGGAGAGCTGCAAAAATGATGCTGTATGTAAAAGTGATGATATCAGAAAGATAATTCAATTTGAGCCTTTAGGCTATAAAGAATCACTTTTAAGGGCAATTACAAAAAGCCCTCCATCGCGAAGTAAAGGGATTCTTTCAGATATAAATTACTTTTTCATTAATAAACCGAGAATACCTACACTAATTAAATTCGACTCGGAATCGGAAAGACAGAACTACAGTCAAAGGTTAATGCAGCGTCTTGGAATAAATGTTGAAAAATATAAAATCCTGAATATACACCAAATCGGTATAGACGCCCCTTTAAAATACGTTTTTGAAGAATTATTAAAATGGAATGGTGATTCAACCTGTTGGCCTAACAATATTGCAAGAGTTGAAAGAGTTGAAGACCGCCTGGATAATATAAATGTTACTTTATTCGGATTTAATTTCTTTTCGTTGTTTAGACTGATTAAAAAAGCTTTTCAGCTTGTACCGGAACCTTCGGATTTTGACAATGCCCGATACCTGTTATATAATAGCAGTGGAGGCTATCCAATTGGGGTGTATTACCTTTATGTAAGGTCTTCGATTGATTCTCAAAACGAAAAGGAGCTAACACAATTGTTCATGGGAGTCGGTTTTAATTTCTATGGGAAAGAAGTCGGGAAAAGAAAAAATGTAATTAACAGAATATGGGAAAGCATACATAACCGGGTAACAGAGAATATAATGAACAGATTCAAACAATTATGCGAGTGGAGATTTGATAAAATTCAGGAAGGGATGCGCTATTAAACCCACACCTCCTTAGACGGTGGATTTCTTTGATAAAAAGATTCAGAAAGGTATTGTTTGGAAATACCTTTTAAAGTCAACACCATCAGACATTTTTCATAATATGTTATTGATATAGGATTTGAATTTCGGAAGATTGATTAAAATATTTGAGGAAAAATATTTTAAGCTATTTATTCAATAGAATATGAAAATTGTCAAAAAAATTGTCAAAACCGTAAAAAAAAAGTATTCATTAGTTGTTGATATTACAAATAAATACTTAATTATATGTCGTACAGAAGGTGGGAGTCGAACCCACACGGGTTTTGAAGCCCACTGGATTTTGAGTCCAGCGCGTCTGCCAGTTCCGCCACTTCTGCAAATTCAATTACGAATTACGATTTACGAATTACGAATTTAATTTTCCCTTTACTGTTTTTTGGATAGAACCTATGATTTTCAGGATTTCTTCACAATCAGCTAAAAGAGAATCAGCTTGTTTCTCGGTAAGCAAACCTGATTCCTTTAGTAGTCTTATCCAATAATTTGTTTCTCTTGCTTCTTTGTATGCGATTGTCATTTTTGATATAAAATCAGGAGTACTAAATGCACCGATAGCTTCTTCAACATTTGCTCCAATTGAAGTACCACATCTAAAAAGTTGTTTTGAAAGAACGAACTCATTTTTCTTTTCTCTCAGGAAATTAGTGAGTTTGATAATCCTCAAAGCAAATTTAAAACTCTTCTCTTGTATTATATTATTTTGCTTCACTTCCTTAACTCGTAATTCCTAATTCGTAATTCCTAATTCGTAATTCGTAATTACTTCGTGTGGGCAGAGAGGGAGTCGAACCCCCGACCTCCTGCTTGTAAGGCAGGCGTTCTATACCAGCTGAACTATCTGCCCGGAATAGAATTACAAAATTAAGATAAAGATGGCAGTTAAAAAAATTTGAGTAGTTTTGTTCTTTTTTTATGACACAATTATTGTATGCAAGATGAATAGCCACTATTTTTAAATAGTGGGAATAAATTGCACCATATATCGTGATTTATCACATAAAAAAAATTAGTGACTAAAGTCGGGATTCGGAGGTAATCAACCTCCACTATCTAAAGATAGTGGCTATTCATTAAAGAATTAAATCACATAATTTGTTCTATCATATGATCGTTTTACAAAACGTCGTTGACCTGTTGTACAGAATGACTTAAATAAAAATTTCAGGGGACTGATTCCACTCTTCTTATCTCAGGAATTCGGGCAAGGAGGTATCTTTCGATGCCGGCTCTCAGTGTCATTGCCGATAATGGGCAGGTTTTGCAATTACCAAGAAATCTAACTTCAAGAACTGATGTTTCATCTTCAAATCTGACAAATTCGATATCGCCTTCGTCTTCCTGAAGGTAAGGACGTAAGGTTTGCATAAGCTCAATAACCCTATTTTCGAGGCTTTGCATAATAAAAATTAAATTGATATTTGTGTCTCAACCAATTCCAATTTGGAATAATTAAGGCGGCGAACTTCAGTAACAAGCTGAGATGTTATATTTTTGAAAACCCCGGCTTGTGCATTGTTTTCAAACACAATAGGTTTGCCGCTGTCGTTGCCTTCTCTCATCCGTATGTCGAGAGGCACTTCGCCGAGAAAATTAATTTCATTCTCCTTTGCAACAGTTTTGCCCCCGCCTTGTCCGAAAATATGATACTTTTTATCGGGCATATCGGGAGGAGTGAAATAGCTCATATTTTCAATTATGCCGAGTATATCAACATTAACCCTGCGGAACATTGCAATACTTCTGCGGACATCGGCAAGTGATATTTCCTGTGGTGTAGTAACAATCACTGCTCCTGTCAATGGAATTTTCTGTGTCAGTGTTAATTGAATATCACCGGTGCCGGGAGGAAGGTCGAACAAAAGGAAATCCAAAGGTCCCCATTCAATCTGCTCGAACAGCATCGAGAAATAGCCTGCCAGCATTGGTCCTCGCACAATTGCCGCTTCATCCCTGTCCAATATAAATCCCATCGAAGCTACTTTTATATCGTATTTTTCGTTTGGATAAGCTATGATTTTCCCATCAGGAGACTCAACAGCATTGATGGGTTGTTTTTCCAATCCAAACATTGTCGGCTGACTGGGACCATAGACATCTCCATCCAGGACACCAACCTTAGCTCCCATAAGGGATAAGGCACCGGCAAGGTTTGAGGTTACTGCAGACTTGCCAACACCACCTTTACCAGATGCAACAGCAATAATATTCTTAACGTTTTTCAGAATTTGCCTGTCTGAATTATTTACAGGTTTTTCGGAAAAGGAAATTTCACTCTCATATCCTGGGGCTATACTGCCGAGAACATTGACACATGCATCATTGATTTTTTGAACAGACCATTGAATCGGTTGAATAAGTTCAAGGAAAACTTCAATTAAATTATTGTCAATTTTGATTTTTTTTATAGCATCGAGGTCGTATAAGGTCAGCCCCAAGTCAGGGTCGGAAATACCGCCAAGTTCCTGTTTTAAAATATCTTCTGTAATTAAATCGCTCATCACAATCCTAATATAAATTTTCAAAAATAAAACCAATTCAACGAATCTGGACACAAATCATTGTTATTATTAAAAATAATAATTTTTTTGTTATTTTTGTTTTTTGGTAAATAATAAAAAATTACACGTAGTAACTTTTTTTGTATTTAATGCGTCTTTATATTTAATTAAAAGAAAATCATATTTATTAATTTTAAGGAGATTCAAATGAAAAGATTAATTTACGCACTTTTAGCAATAATGGTACTTTTTTCAAGTACGGGATTAGCGAAGCAAAATAGAATTTATTTCAATACAATTCAAAAGGAAATAAAAACAGTCTCATCTTCGGTCATAAATAATATCAGCACGACGGATATTTCTAAAACACCAGTTGATTATGGAATTTCGGGTGAATCAAAATCAACATTGCCTGAATTTTTAGTATTAAGTCCTCAGAGGGTATCCTTTAATCTTGTCAGAACGGGTAGTTTTCATCAAGATGATGATTCAAGTTATGGATATCCAGCTTATGACCCTGCTAATCCTAACAAAGAAAGAACTTTAGCAGCATTATCCTATTTCCCAACTACATTTGCTCCAGCTCCTACAAGTCCAGGAGTTATTCATGGAATTGCTCAATTTATTCCTCCATTGCCAGGTTATTTTGATATTGACACTATTTGGATAGACTTATTTGTCAGGAAAGAATGGAGACCAAGAACAAGTGAACTATACTGTATGCCAATTCTATATAACAAAATTGATTTGAATGATACGAATGCTTTGAGGCAAGTAGAGAATAGAACTGCTATGTTATTTGACTTAAATGATGATAAATCATACACTACAATGCTTGAAGGACAAGTTGTTACTATATCAACTGATTCTATTAATAATCGATGGGAAAAAGATGCAAATGGAAATAACACTGACAGATATAGATATCTTCAACTTTTTTTTAGTCCCCCACTTCATATTCCTCAAGGACAGAGTTTTGGTTTATTAATATTTAATCCCGAAGTAAATGTTAACAAAGATTCAGTCATATTTCCTGCTCATTTAGAATTTGGGATTCCATCCCGTTATTATACTTATGGTTATTGCATAACAAGAAAAACCGGAAGTGATGAAGATTCAGTATGGCTCCCATATCGGTATGGGTATTTTGGAGATGTTGGAGATCCATGGGGACCTGGAGGTGAGTACAGGATAAAATGGCCAGGTCTTGCCGGTATGCCTTTAATGCAGGATTATAATATAACATTCTTTGGCGTTTACGATGCTCCTGATAATGTTGCTGAGGAATCGAATATACCTGCTCAATTTAATCTTGAACAAAATGCACCAAATCCTGCTGATGATAACACAGATATTAAATTTTCTACCTATAATCCTGAGTTTGTAAATTTAAGTGTTTATAACTTAACAGGAGAATTAGTTGCTGAATTGATTAATAAAACTCTGAACCCGGGAACATATAGTGCTACTCTAAATACAAGCACACTACCGCAAGGTTCATATATATACACATTACAAGCAGGTACAACTACTTTATCAAAAGTATTAACTGTTGTCAGATAATAATTTATTTAATTTTTAAAAAAGGCGGGTAAAATATTATCCGCCTTTTTTTTATTTTTGTTATTTAATTTCACTACGTTATTTAATATGATTTTGTATTCATACGAATTCAATAAACTGCCGGGCTTTTCCAAGCTTTTTTGTGATTTTATTAACCACAATCATTTCTTTGATGAAAGATTTCCAGGTAATACAAAAATATTTGAAGATGGTTCATATTTTAAAACAATCACTGGAAAATATAAAAATAGAAAGCAAATAAAATCTATAATTGAAAATTCAACTCATTCTATTGAGTTAAACATGAGCCAGAAGCAAAATCTTGAACTTTTAACCAATGAGAAAACTCTTGCAATAGTTACAGGGCAGCAAGTTGGGTTTCTGGGAGGTCCATTATACACCCTGATTAAAATTTCAACAGCGATTAATCTTGCTGAAAAATTAAATAAAATATTTACTGGTTTCAGGTTTGTACCTGTATTCTGGATTGAAGACAATGACCATGATAATTTGGAAGCATCACATGCTACGGTTTATAATGCCGATTATGATTTAAGACATTTGTCCTGTATGGAAGGCATATCAAAGCAGGACAGGACTTGTATTTCCGAACGAAAATTAGATAAATCCATTTTAAAAACACTTGATGAACTGTCATTAATACTGCCAGATGAGAAATTTAAACAAGAAATTATCGAAAAAATTAAAGGCAAATATAAGCCGGACAAAAATTGGAATGATGCCTTTATCAAGCTTCTTAATAGCTGGTTTGGAGATAAAGGATTACTATTCATTAAAGCTTCTGAAGCAAGGAAGAGCGGTTTATTCAAAGAATTAATCTTGAAAGAACTGGAAAATGTTGGACAAACACAACAAATCATTCAGGAAGTAAATGGAAAAATTGAAAATAATGGATATCATATACAGGCAAAATCATTTGAAATAAATGTTTTTTTACATGAAAGCAATCAGAGATATAAAATTGTTAAATCAAAAGATGATAATAATAAATTCGAGTGTGGCTCAAATCTATTCAGCATAGAAGAACTTCGCAAAATAGCTGATAATGAACCGCATCTATTTTCACCCGCCGTTTTGCTTCGCCCTGTTTTTCAGGATTATATTCTCCCAACAGCCTCATACATAGGAGGGCCGAGTGAAATCGGATATTCGGGACAGATAAAAGAACTGTATGAATATTTTGATGTGCCAATGCCTGCTTTTCTACCGAGACATTCAGCGACATTAATTGATAATCACATGTTGAGATTTCTCGAAAAGCAAAAACTTGAACCAAACTACTTTACAAGGAAATTTAATGAAATAGAAAAAAGCCTGAAAAATATTTTATTTGACAAAGAGATTGAAAAAGTATTTGAGAAAGCAAGGGAGCAAATCAAAGATAATTATGAAGAGATAATGACAGTAACGTCAAAGATTGATGCAACATTAATCAGGACAGGAGCATCAGCCTGCCATAAAAGCCTCGCAAACCTTGTTTGGTTAGAGAAAAAAATAAACTCCGCCCAGAAAAGAGTCAACCAGATAATATATGACAAATACAAACAAGCATCAAATTACTTTTTTCCTGAAGGTACGATGCAGGAGAGAATGTATTCAGCAATAAATTATATGAATGTTATGGGAGAAGAACAATTTTTGAAGCTGATTGATGATTTGACAAAGGAAGAAGCTAATAAGCATTATTATTTGAAAATGGGCAATTAAATAATGAAGAAACCATCAGTATATTTGGATACATCAATAATAAATTTTCTTTATGCTGACGATTCTCCAGCTTATCGTGATATTACAATACAGTTTTTTAATGACTACATTGATGACTATGATATTTATATTTCAAATATAGTTTTTGAAGAAATCAATAAAACAAAAGATTTAATAAAAAAGGAAAAACTTCTAATTGCAATTAATGAAAGAAAATTTTTCAGATTACAAATAGATGATGAAGTATATAGATTAGCAAATAAATATATCGAAGATAAAATTCTTCCACCTCAATCAATCAATGATGCAAGACATATAGCAGTTGTAACAATAAATAAAATTGATATCTTATTATCATGGAACATTAAACATATTGCTAATTTTAAAAAACAAATTCAAGTCAGACTCGTTAATGAAAAAGAAGGATATTTTTATCCAATAACTTTACTAAATCCATCGAATTTAATTGGAGAAAAAGATAATGGAAAGTGATAATCCAAAAACGAATGATATTGATTCTTCAATATCATTGAACGAAGTCAGAGAATGGAAAAAACAGGTGTATTTAGATACAGTTGGCATGGATGAAAATGAATTAATCGAATACTTCAGGTCAGCACCCGAACGAGCTGCAAAAACGATTAATTCTCATGTTGTTTACACCAGTGAAAACACTTTAAAGTTTGTTCGAGATGGCGATAATGAGAACAATTACAACACCCCCAAAAAATAATAGAAATCTTCGTAAAACAAATTATGAAGAGTATAGAGATAAAATGCTAGATAACCCCGAATTCAAAGCCATGTATATACTTGCTAAGGAAAAACTACAGATGGAACTTATGATTGATTCTATTAAAGAAAGCATCCTACAAAAAAAGGATGAAAAAATTATTATGCGACATTTAAATAAATTATCCAGACATATTGGCAAGATAGCTTTATAATATTACTATTCCATTTGTTGTATTATTTTCAACTGATACTATTTTGATTTGACAAGGAATATTTCCATTTAAGTTGTTACCTTTAAAAGCTACTCTCACATAATTCTCTGTCCAGCCCTGCCACATTCCTGTTGATTCGTCATACTCTTCAGGAATCACGGTTTTCGTATTTCCGATTTGTGAAAGATAAAATTCTTTCTTCTTAATTTCAGATAACAATCTAAGCTGGTGTGTTCTCTCTTTCTTAATTGGATGAGGTACTTCATTGGGATATTCTGAAGCGGCAGTGCCATCTCTTTTTGAGTAAGTGAAAGCATGAAGATAGGAAACAGGTAATGAATCGAGCAAATTGTAAGTTTCCTGAAAATGTGCGTCAGTTTCACCCGGGAAACCTGTGATTACATCGACACCAATACAGCAATCAGGTATTTTTTCTTTGATATTATGAACAAGATTTATGAAAGTGTCCACATTGTATCTCCTTTTCATTAGTCTCAGTATATCGGGTGAGCCACTCTGAAGAGGAATATGAAAATGAGGACACATTTTTTTTGAATGAGTAACCATATCCAATATTTCGGGTTTTACAAGATTAGGTTCAATTGATGAAATCCTGAACCTAAGCTTCAAATCAAGAGATTCGATTAGCTTTATGACATCGGTGAAATTTTCACCTGTTGGAGCTTTGTATTCGCCAAGGTTGACACCGGAAAGAATTATTTCATAAAAGGCTGTATTATTCAATTCCAAAAGTTTATTCCGTAAATCATCAAATTTCATGCTTCTGCTTCCACCGCGTGCGGCAGGAATTGTACAGTATGTACAAACATAATCACATCCATCCTGAATCTTAAGAACCACCCTTGTATGGTTGGCATTGTCCGAAGAGCAGGCACCATGAAACTCGATATGTTCGAGCTTTCCGACATATAATCCAAGTTGGTTTCTTTTTTGGAAATTACCGATTAACTCGGGTATGTGGAACTTTTCTTCGTTGCCGAAAATGGCATCCACACCTTCGATTGCGGAAATTTCATCGCTTCTGAGCTGAGCATAGCATCCCATTACGCCTATGAAAGCTTCAGGTGAAATTCTTTGGGCACGGCGGATAATCTTACGGCAGTCGGCATCGGCTTCTCTCGTAACCGTGCAGGTGTTTATTAACACTGCATCAGATACTTCGCCAAATGGAGTAATTGTATGACCCAACTTCTCGAATTGCTCCTGAAGCTCGGACATCTCGGCAAAATTGACTTTACAGCCTATATTATAGAAAGATATTTTCAATATAAATATTTTATTATTGTAATAACAATATCTCTATGAATAACATCCCTCGAATTTATTTTTATATAAATAATTGAAGTTAGAAATTTTTTAATGATGACACAATAAGAATTGAGTTTTGGAAACTTTTAGACGCAAACCATTCAAATTAGATACATGATTTTAGCATATAAAATCAGTTTTTATTAAAAGTTTTTGATAGAATAATATGTATTTTTCCACGATTCATTACCTAATGATTTACTTACCTATAATTTTTCTATCACTCCTATTCGCTCATGAACAATTTTCTTGGGAAGATTATGTTTCTCAATAAATTCATTATAAGCTTGCAATGCACCGTCAAAATACTCATGTGGCATACAATCATCAACTATAATTATACCACCTGTTTCCATTAAAGGATACACTTTTTCAAGAGCAGCTTTCATAGGTAAATAAAGATCAACATCAAGCAGGCAAAAAGATAATTTTTTTATATTATTCTGCTCGAAATTAAAAGAATTGATATCTGCTTCAAATGTCTTAACATTAGTAAGGCCATTACTTCTAATGGTAAAATCAACCCACTTTTTTTTGTTAATTATGAATTTTTCCTTATACCTATTTGGACTATTATCCCTGTAACTCTCTTCGTATTGCATGTCTTTAATTGTAAACCCACAAAAAGTGTCAATGCAATAGTAAGGTTTTAAAGCGTTTGAACTTTCGAGGAATTTATTTAGAAAAACAGTCGTATGACCGTAGCCACAACCAATTTCGAGCCTATCACCTTCTATCATCAATGTCTTTTCAATACATTGACATAAGAACATTAATTGGACGGGATTGAACATATATGGATAGCGATAAAAGAAATATCTTCGGAAAGGAGATATAAAGTATATTTCTCTTAGTGCTTTTGCGATTTTTTCTTTCAGCATTTTAACAATTAGAATTAAATAAGTGTAAGATAGTATTAATTTAATAAACGGCTTTTGGTATAAATTATTTGTATAAGATATAATAGTTTATTAATAGTTCTGTACAACAAAAGATGATAATCAGCTTATACGCTAATATTAATATCTGTTTATTGAAGAATGTAAAGAATAATGATTTGGAAATTATTTCCCTTCAGATGATCCATTTAATAAATGTTAAATTAAAAATTAAAAATCAAAATTACCTCATCTGGAATATTTTCATTATTTTTCGTTTTTGGATTATACAAATTGATTATCAAAGAATGAAGCTGAAACGGTAATAATGAAAATACTACAATTATGTTCGAGGGTTCCTTACCCACATAAAGATGGGTACAGTATTGCTGTTAATGCCATATCTAAAGGTTTGGACAAAGCAGGTCATGAAGTGCGAATTATGTCCTTGAACACTTTGCAGCATCATGTCAACTATGATGACCTGCCGCAGGATTATATTAATGAATTTAAACCAATCTTGGTTGATATTGATACTTTTGTTAGGCCTGTGCCTGCTTTTTTAAATATCTTTTCAAATAAATCATATAATGTTGTGAGATTCATTTCGAAAAACTTCAAGGAAGAACTCTTCGAATTGCTGAGTAATGAGAACTTTGACATTGTGCAGTTTGATTCTTTATTTACAACTCCATATCTTGAAACAGTCAGAAAATATTCAAAAGCAAAAGCAATATTAAGAGCCCATAATGTAGAAAATCTAATCTGGGACAGAAGAACCACACAAGAAAAGAATCCAATAAGAAAATGGTATTTAAAACTATTGTCCGAAAGACTAAGAAAATATGAAGGGAAGATTATCAATCAATTTGACGGGATAGCCGCAATATCTGACATTGATAAGAAATACCTGATTGAAATGGGCTGCAAACTCCCTATTGATACGGTTCCAATCGGTATTGACTTCAATTTTCTTAACCGTAAATTTCCTGAACCTGAACCACAAACCTTGTTTTTTATCGGAATATTGGATTGGATGCCCAATGTTGACGGTTTACTATGGTTTCTGAATGATGTCTGGCACATTGTACATGAAAGATTTCCCAATGTAAAATTCTATATTGCAGGAAGGCACTATGAAAAAATAGCAGCAAAGCTCGATTATCCTAATGTAATTGTGCTGGGTGAAGTTGAGGATGCTTACGATTATATCAGTTCAAAGGAAATAATGCTCGTACCTCTGAGATATGCAAGCGGAACAAGAGTCAAAATAATAGAAGCCTTGGCTCTCGGGAAGTTAATAATCACAACAAGTGTGGGAGTCGAAGGGATTGAAGCAGTACATTCAGAAAATATAATGATTGCTGATACACCCCTAACGTTTGCTGATTCTATAAGTAGATGCCTGAGAGAACCTGATTTATGTAAAAATATATCTAATAATGCCAGAAAATTCGCCCAGGAGAGATTTAACAATGATATAATTATAGATAATTTGATTAGATTTTATAAGTCATTTTTATCACAATAATATCATTTTTTATTATAACCTTTTAGGGATAAATCATACAATAGAAATCACAAGTTAAATAAATTCAGGATAAAGAATTTTCTTGTTTTTTAAACTTATACTGTATTATTTATTCGCTTTTGAAATTCATTGACAATATAAGTAGCCCTGCTCATTTCGAATAAAGGAACAGGCACTCTTACAAAATTTCTTTTCACATTTGCTAACAACGGGCTCATTCTTCTGTATGGGGTAGAGTATTCAAAACTGATTATTGTAGGATTATCCTCAACAAGCTCAACATTAATCAATTTCCCTTGTGGGATTCCCCAATTATATAAAACACCGCTAAGCATAACGGATGAGTTGTAAATCTTGACTTCTCCACTACCCAAAATATAAGACAAATAATTGAAAAACGTGAAAATAATAACAGAAAGAATAATAAGAATGAAATCATATAACAAAATGTCAATTATTGTCGTTTGTTCTTCCAAAACAAATAATAATACCACATAAATAATTAAACCAGAAGCTATAACAAGATAATATAAATTTAAGTATGATTTTAAGTTATATTTTAGTCTTTGAATGCAGTATTGTTTCCACTCCTCATCCGATAATATCCATTCGACAATTGGTAAAGCTTTTGGTTCGCTAAACTTTTGTTTCAGGATTCTCACGGAATAATTAATCGTCATTCCAAAGCCTGTTCCTGCAAATAAGACACCAATGCCAAAGAGAGCGAACCCTGTAAATGCAGCTTGAACATCATAAACAACCGGAAGCAAAAATAATATAACACCAATAAAAGTTATTATTATCCATGCTATAAGATAACTTGCCAATTGATTAGAATGACTACCCATGATAATTCTTTTATAAATTTATTGCTTTTTTACAGCTTTTATTGCCGCTTTGATTAAATTATCAATGTCATTCACGTTGCTTGAATCACGCGGGTCAAGCACTGAAGTCCCGCTTTTCAACAAGTCAACAGGACTGACCTGAAGATAAATGTTTGTTGTAACATTTTCCTGAAGAACAATAGAAGGTTCAAATTTCAAGGACAGATTTGCAGTCGGTGTACCATTATAATTAAAATCATAAGCAGTTCCGTTTTTGTAAGCTACACCTTCAATAATGACTGAAAATCTATCACTTGTAGCAAAATCTTTGAATATTGTATCCTTAACATATTGAGGTAAATCACTTGTGCTGAACCTATGGATTTCAAACTTAATTTTTTCATAAACTCCGGCAGTTAACACGCTATTAGCTAATTCAAAATATGTTTCGGTAGAATCACCGACAAAAAGGGATGGACCAGCTTTAAATTCTTTATCAAGGCTGTCGTTCTCTGATTCAAGATGGAAATTGATACGTGATAACAAAATCCTTACTCTTTTAATTCTTATAGAATCAACTTCTGATTTTTGAATTGAAATTCCTTTGTTTAATAATTCCGCCAGACTAACAGTACCTTGTGTCATTTCCGAGCGGATGTTCACTATTGCATAATTCCCCGAATCAGTTGTCTCTGAGCATCCAGTTAAAAACACAAAGAATGCTATAACAAAAATAAATAACAAGATTTTCATTTTTCATCTCCTTAATTAATAGAAAAAATGTATGAAATATTTCACCACTCACAAGTCAATAAATAAAGCCTTTGATTAATTTTTCCTAAGGCTTCATATCGTTTATTACGCCAATTGTATATTGGAGCTGATACCTGGTCAACCATCATACCTGAGTAAAGCATATCCTTTTCCAAATCTCTGACTACCAACGAGGTGCTTGTAGCATATGCAATACTCCTGCTTTCGGGCTTCATAGCATAAATTGACAGGAGGTCAATCTGTGAATTGATCGGATACTTCTTCCCGTTAATATTGGCAAAACAATCAATATCGCATCCGAAGAAATACAGTTCGGAGCCATCATAACTAAAAAAAGGATAGCCGGCTGTCTGCCCGCCATAAAAATCAGTATTGCTTAAAACTATAAAGTTATTTGTATTTATGGTAGCTCTGAAAGCTGCCATAGGCAATGATGGATGCAAGACAAGAGCATTGGCATAATCATAAGGTTTGCTAACCAACGGGTCATAATATTCATCCGAAAAAATCACACTTATATAATTACCGCTCATTTGCCTTGCGAGAATGGCTGCAACAGTCCCATAAATATTTATTTTCGCATCTGTGATTTCCTGATAAGGTTCGGAAATGGAAGTAAAGTTTTTATATACTTCCCAAACACCGCCGTTCTTAGCCGCATAGACCATCTGGCCGTCCTGCCAGTAACCCATAGGTATTATAGCTTCAAAAGGCTGGGACTCGGTTCCGTTTATATTAATCACAGTATCCTCTCCCCTGATACCCAGAAATGATATAGTATTACCACCAAAACCGGGGTAAAAATTTCCTATTCTATTAATCACATTTATTTTTCTGTTTGGTAAAACAATTACCTCATTCTCACCTTCAAAGTAAGAATAAACCAAAGCCCTTGAATCGGGGCTGTAAGCGAGTTCTCCAACGTCACTTGTTGGAATTTCCAATGTTGTATCGTTGGTTATGACATACCATCGAACATTATCTTTAGCAAAACATGCCCATCTTGTACCATCATTTGAAAAAACAATCTTTTTAACATCCCTGAAAATACCTGTTTCTTTCCCGTCAATTACAAGCCGGTAATTTCCTGAAATATTAGAAGCGATGGCAAACCAATGCCCGGTAGTATCAATCCCGAATGTAGTGATTTCCTCCGGTGATGAAAAGGCAAGATAGTCTTTGCATTTATCAGCTAAGAGAGACGTTGCTGTTAATAAAAATAAAATAAAATATGATATAACTAATAAAATCTTCTTCACGAGATACCTGACAATTTTTTAATAATAACTTTTCTTACTTCTCTATGATAAATTTCCCGGATAATATTCCTTTTGCTGATGTAATATTGACAAAGTAATGACCTGCCGAGAATAGTTTCACAGGTATTGAAATTAAGTTGACACCATCAACAGGTTTTACTGCAAAACTATAAATCAATTTCCCTTCAGAATCGAATATTTGCAATTCGTTATTTATTGTTGAGAGCCTATCAGGAAGAGTGATAAAAAGATTATCCTTTGCGGGATTGGGATAAATGCTCAACTCATAATTTCCTATTTCGTTTTCTTCAACTGAGGAAATTGGTATTTCCTGACACATAACCTCGCCGGTTAACGCATTTACAAAACATCCAAGAGAAGTGTCACTTGCATTAATCATAATAAGCCAGTAAGTATTATCAGGCTTGCCAGGATCGTGGTCTGGTTTCATGAGATATACATAACTAACAGAAGAATTTGAATGATTATTTATGAAATCTAAATACACCTGATAATTTCTTAGATACACAATTATTGAATCGCTATCCATCCAAGGTACATCATTAAGACTAAAAGCTAAATCGAATTCATTATCAAGACTATCAAAATACTGATTATTCGGAAGGGGGATAGGTATAAAAATATTCATTTGTCTTGAAACGGCTACTGACTTCTTTGTATTGTGGTCATCAGCAGACCTAAAAAAGTAAAGCCAGGCATTAGCTACTCCTATGTTAATATTAAATTCCAAGGATATAGGTGAGCCTGCAATTGTTCCATTCATAGCTGCACACATTAATAATTCCGGATTAGAAATTCCTGAGCTATTTATTGCGGTTGTTAATCCTTCTCTAACTTTAAAGTTCTGAGAAAAACACAATGAAACTGTAAATATAATTAATAAAACAAAAGAAGGTAATTTTTTCAGCATAACAAACCCCATAAAATTAAATAGATACTAACTTATTTTATTAAAATAAATAATTATAAAGTAAAATGGAAATTTATTATTTGATTTATTTGTCTCAAAGCAATTAATTAACTTTGCTATTTGTTATTTTATTATAGCCAATAAGATTGAAAAAAATACAATTAAAAAGGGTTACAGATGTCGAGCCAAGAAAAAGGATTGGCTATAAAATCGCATATAATAATGAACTTAATCCTGCCCAATATGATGCCGTCATGCACAATAACGGAGCCGCTCTCGTTATTGCCGGAGCCGGGACTGGCAAAACCAGAACTCTCGTTTACAGGCTTTCCAGATTGGTTGAAGATGGTGTTCAACCTGATTCAATTCTGCTTTTGACATTCACAAGAAAAGCCTCGGCAGAAATGCTGAGACGAGCATCTACCCTACTCGACGGTAGATGTGAAAGAGTATCCGGTGGTACTTTTCACTCATTTTCTCTCAACATTCTCAGGAGATATTCCAAAATTCTCGGAATGGATGGTAATTTCAATGTTTTAGACCAGGGGGACAGCGAAGACACAATCAATCTCCTTCGTACTCAAATGCGGTTTGATAAGAGTAAGAAAAGATTTCCAAAGAAGGAGACATTGCTTAAAATTTTCAATTTATCAGTTAACAGATGCCTGAATATAGAAGATGTTATCCTGAAAGATTTTCCATTCTTTTTTGAGGAACTTGATAACATCAATCAAATCTTTCAGGCTTACAAAAGTTACAAACTAAAATATAACATTCTCGATTATGATGACCTGCTCTTGTACTTATACAAACTGCTGAATGAATTTCACGATACAAAAAAGGAAATCAACAGAAAATATACATACCTGATGGTTGATGAGTATCAGGATACAAACAAGCTTCAGCATGAAATTGTGAAACATCTGGCAGGACCAAATGAAAACGTCATGGCTGTCGGCGATGATGCACAAAGTATTTATTCATTCCGCGGAGCAGAATTTAAGAATATAATCGATTTTCCTTTTTCCTTCAAGGATTGCAAGATATACAAGATAGAAGAGAATTACAGAAGCACTCAAGAAATATTAACTTTGACAAATGAAATAATAAAGTCTGCTCCTTTTCAATATCAGAAGGAACTATTTTCAAGAAAATCTGCAATTGAAAAACCGAAAATTATTACCTCAGAGAATGAGCGGCAGCAATCTCTCTTCCTTGTCCAGGAAATTCTTGAACTGAGAGAACAACAAATACCTCTTGAAGAAATGGCTATCCTTTTCCGTTCCGCCTTTTTATCATTCGACCTTGAGATTGAACTGAACAAGGCAAATATACCATACAAAAAATTCGGCGGGATGAAATTTGTCGAGACTGCACATATAAAAGATATGACTTCATTTTTTAAGATACTATCAAATCCGAGAGATGCCGTAAGCTGGAACAGAGCATTGCTCCTGCTGGACGGAGTCGGGCCAAGGACATCAACGAGAATAATCGAACAAATCGCTGAGAAAGGTGTTGATATTACAAAATCACCTGACTTAACCTGGATTCCGAAAGGAAGGGATTCAATAAATAGCATGTTTATATTTATTAATGAAATTAGTACAGGAAAAATTAATATCGGGGAAAGAGCAAATCTGATTGCAGAGTTTTATAAGCCATTGCTACAAAATAAATATGATGACTGGCAGAAGCGATGGAAAGATATTGAAATGTTCATTACAATCGCTGAAAGATATAAATCAACAAATGAATTTCTGAATGATATGGCAATCAAGCCGCCGATTGAATCGGTGATTGATATCGAGGAAGAATCGAAAGAGGATGAATATCTTACACTGACAACAATTCATTCTGCAAAAGGATTAGAATGGAAAGCTGTGTTTCTGATTTGGATTTTGGATGGCAGATTCCCTTCATCTAAAGCGGCTGATTCGATTGATTCAATTGAAGAAGAACGAAGACTGTTCTATGTGGCATGTACAAGAGCGAAGGATTATTTATACCTGACATATCCTACTAATATTTATGACAGGGAACAAGGGATAGTGCTATCGAAACCAACGAGGTTTCTCGATGGAATTAATGAAGGCTTTGCAGAAAGGTTTGTGCTTCAGGATTTTGAAGAAAGTGAGAACTGAATACATATGTTAAGGTGTAAAATATAAGATAAATTTTCAATTTTCATTGAATTTTCAAAATTTAAATTTATAAAGATTGAATTATTATTTTATACAAGATAAAAAATACAAAAAGTTATAATATGAGTTTTGATTAGATATTGAAAATTTTAAATTGATAGAAAATTGAAAATTAAAAATTGTAAATTATGAATTATTAAAGTAAGAAAAATGGAATTTGGATATAAAATAAAGAATGAATGGTTGCTGGATGACGAGGTTACATTCCTGAATCACGGTTCATTCGGAGCTACTCCACTAAAGGTTTTACAGGCAAAAGAAGAAATTGAAAGAAGACTCGAAAGAGAACCTCTTTCATTTTTTGCAGACGAATTTCCTGTCTTACTCAAAGAATCTATAAGCAGGCTTGCAAAATTTGTAAATGCTAATGAAGAAAATTTAGTGTTAGTAGAAAATGCAACAACAGGCATTAACACAATTCTCAGGTCATTGGAAAAAGAGCTAAAGCCGGGTGATGAAATTATCACTCCAAATCATGTTTATCCCGGTATCAGAAATACAATGAAGTTCATTGCAGAGAGAACCGGTGCGAAAGCAATCGAGTTTGATATTCCTTTTCCTGTTATTGATAATGATAAAATCGTTGAGATAATCACTCAACAAATAAACTCAAAAACAAAAATTATTATTCTTGACCATATTGCATCGCCTACTGCTCTAATTTTTCCAATAGAAGGAATAATCAGGATTTGTAAGTCAAAAGGAATAATAACAATAATTGATGGGGCTCATGCACCGGGTATGTTAGAGTTGAATCTTGAATCACTTGGTGCAGATTTTTATACAGGTAATTGTCATAAATGGATGTTCACTCCTAAAGGATGTGCATTATTGTGGGTTTCAAAAGAGTGGCAAAACAGAATAAATCCACTTGCTATTTCTCTGTTTCATGGGAATGGTTTCCAGGAAGAATTTGCATGGACAGGCACTAAAAACCCTTCACCATGGTTTTCTTTATCCCCTGCGATTGATTTTTACAATTCATTAGGTTTTGAAAAATTGAGAGAATATAATCACAAACTTATATGTGATGCGACAGATTTAATATGCAGAGAGCTTAATGTGACTGAACATGCTAAATATGATATGCTGGGATTTATGTCATCAATCGAACTACCGATAAAAATAACTATTGATGAGAAAACAACTATGGAACTGAGAAATCATTTTATGAAGGAATATAGGATTGAACTGCCATTCCATACATTAAATAATAAAGTGTTTTTCAGAATTTCAGCCCAGGTTTATAATGAGATTGATGATTATAAAAGGCTGGTATCGGCTCTGAAAGATTTTATATCGAAGATTAAATAATAATGGTTCACGAAAACATAAATAATAAGAAACTGAAAATTCTTTTCCTGACAGCAAGACTGCCATTTCCTGTGATTGGCGGTGACAGGCTGAAACCTTATAATATTTTATCTTACCTTGCAAAAAATAATGATGTGACGCTTGTTTCTTTTTATCAAGGAAAAAATGTACCTGATGAATATGTAAATGAAATGAAAAAGCTCGGACTTAAACTACATGTTATTCCATTGAGTCCGGCTATGGCTTCTATCAGGCATTTGTTTAAAACATTCTTTAGATTCCCGCTTGAAATCGGATATTACACACAACCTGAATTTAAAAGAGTAGTTGATGATTTAATTAAAGAAAAACAATTCGATATGACTTTTGCTTTTTTCATGAGGACAGCAGAATATCTTAAGAATTATAAGATTAATAAAATCCTGATGGCTGAGGATTGCAGGGTTGTTTATCAGAAAAGGTCATACCAAAGCACAAAAAATATAATCCAGAAATTAACACGATGGTGGGAATACAAGCGGCTTGTCAAATACGAACCTGAAATAGTGAATTATTTTGATATAACAACTCTTGTAACCGAACAGGATATTTCATCAATTCAAGTTCAAAATCCGAAACCAAAATACAGATTGCTTACGAATGGAACTGATATAAATAAATTCAGAATGCCTAAGCGATTCGCCAATCGCAAGAATATTCTTTTTGCAGGTAAGCTCGATATATGGGCAAATGTACTTATGATTAGAGATATTGTGAATAATATTTTACCAAAGGTAAAATCAGAAATTCCTGATTGCAGGCTGAACATTGTCGGAGCGAATCCTTCAAGCGAAATTCAATCTCTCGCATCTGATTCAATCAAAATATATCCGAATGTACCCGATATGGTTCCATACTTACAAAATGCAAGAGTTTTTTTACATCCTCACTCAGGAGGTTCAGGTATTCAAAATAAGCTTATTGAAGCGATGGCTTGCGGCTGCCCTGTGGTTACCACAATAACAGGCATTCAGGGAATTCCGGCAACACACGGCAAAGATGTACTTATTGGAATTTCAAACGAAGAATTATCATATTATACAATAAGATTGTTGAAGGATGATAATTATACAAAAGTGATTTCTGAGAATGCAAGAAAATTGATAGTTGAGACTCATTCATGGGAATCTGTTTTTGAAGCTTTAGATAAAATTATGTATGAAGTAATGGATAGCGCTCACTAATGAAACGCAAAGCAATTTTTTTTGATAGAGACGGTGTTGTTAATTTCCGAATAGTTGGGAAATATATCAAATCAGCAGAAGATTTTAGGTTTGTGCCCGATTTTATTAAATTTTTTAAGAATATTAAATCGGCAGCTTATCTGACAATACTGACAACAAACCAGCAGGGAATAGGCAAAGGATTAATGACAGAAAAAGAGCTGGAGATAGTTCATGGATATATGCAAAGCAAATTAAAGGAATTGACGGGAAGTAATTTCGATGATATTTACTACTCCACCGAACTTGCCGAAAACAACAGTTTCAGGCGGAAGCCAAATCCCGGAATGCTCCTGGAAGCAATTGAAAAATGGGATATAGATATTGAAAATTCGTGGATGATAGGAGATAGAAAATCAGATGTTACGGCTGGAAAAAGAGCAGGCTTAAAAACAGTTTTACTGAAACCTGCTAAGAATGGTGATTTCCCAAATGCCGACTATGTTTTTCGGAACCTGGATGAAGTATTTACTAACTTGTTCAGTAAATTGAAATAAAAAAAACAGCGTCAGGAGTTACTCCTGACGCCATAACCAATTATATAAAATTAATTTCTGCTTTTGATTATCATTGAAACATCATTTGCAATTTTCAGATTGTATTCATAAGTCAATTTCTTGTAATTTACAAGGTCAACGATTGTACCAATCCAACACAAGCCTCCGGTCAGAATATACAAAATACCCATACCGATTTGTTCGAGCAAAAACCTATGGATTCCTGCAATGCCTAGAAAACCTACGAGGCATGTAATCAAAATTATCTGAGGGTCTTTGCGACGAGCCGAATATATCATTGCAAACTGCTTAGCCTGGTCGTCGGACAAATCCTTGATTAAATGCTGAACGTACATTAGTTCTTCGCCCTCGAGCATCGGTAAGTAGTTAAAAACATCTGCCATAATTCCTCCTTATTGATAAATAATTTTATTTCTTAAAACTAAATTTCTTATTAATTGATATATTCTGAATAATATGATTAAAAAAGCAATAGGGCCCAGCCAATGAGCTTCGAATGATTGCAAAATATTCCCGTGAAGTAGATAAGATATTGACCTGCCTAAGCCGCATCCGGGGCACCATTCAATTCCAAGATTATGCAATGGGCAAAAGCTGAAATGTGTATGAGCTTCTACATTTATTAATGAAAGATATAAAAGGGCTACAATCCAGAATAACAATTCCGGTTCGAAATATTTTTTTAATGTTTCCCTATATAATAACTTGTTAATTATATTTTTCACTTTGTGTTCTAATCTTCTCTATAATTATACGGAGTTTTTTTTGAAAAGTTATGATTTTTTTAATTTATAATCCCGAATAGGAATCAATATCAAATACAACTTTAACTGATGAAGATGCATATTTTTCATTATATACATCATATGCTTCTGCAAAGATGTGTCTCAATTGCTTTCCGGATGGGTCAGTTTTCTTATTATTTTTTATAACTATTAATCTCCTAAAATTGTTTCTAACCTTGGGGATAACAGGTTCGACAGGACCCAGAGCCAATATATATTTTCTATCATGAGGAAGTAAGCTTTTAAAATTCTCGGAACATTCATCCACCTTTTTTGCATTTTTCCCGGAAAAAAGAATAACATTGAATCTTGTGTAAGGCGGGTATAGGGCATCCTTTCGTGCTTTTATTTCATTTTCATAAAATTCAGTATAAGAACCGTTTAAAGCAGATTGAATAGCAGGATGTTCGGGGTGAGATGACTGAATAATTACTTCTCCCTCTTTTTCACTTGTACGCCCTGCCCTGCCTGATACTTGTGTCAGAAGCTGGAATGTTCTTTCGGAAGCACGAAAATCGGGAAGATAAAGTTGTAAATCAGCATTAACGACGCCTACCAATGTTACCCTGTCAAAATCCAAACCCTTAGCGACCATTTGTGTACCGATAAGGATATCTGTTTGCCCGTTTGAAAACGCCTGGAGTATTTTTCTATGAGCATCTTTTCTCGAAGTAGTATCCAAGTCCATTCTTGCAATTACAGGCTTAATCTCTTTTTCCTTAAACCATTCATTGAGGTCATCCTCGATTCTCTGAGTGCCAAAGCCAACCTCCTTCATCGGAGAATGCGAACAAGCCTGGCATTTCTTTGAAGCATTTACAGTATAGCCGCAGTAATGACAGCGTAGCTGTCCTTTAGCTTTGTGGTATGTTAAAGTAACAGAGCAATTTTTACACATGGGAATATGGGCACATTCGGGACATTCGAGATAGACGGCAAAGCCACGCCTGTTCTGGAATAAAATCACACCTTCTTTTTTTATGACACGTTTTTCAATTTCCTGAAGAAGAGTCTTCGTCAGGATACCTGTAACTTCATTTTTTCTTTTAGATTCAATTATATTCACAATTTCAATTTTTGGAAGATTGGCTCCGTCTGCTCTTTGGGTAATGTTAAGAAGTCTGTATTTGCCAGTGTTTGCATTGTACATACTCTCGATTGAAGGTGTTGCCGAGCCAAGAACGACAACCGCATGAACAATTTTTCCGCGAACAAGTGCGACATCCCTTGCATTGTATTTGGGGTCAGGTTCATTCTGCTTGAAAGATGGCTCGTGTTCTTCATCAACAATGACTAATCCAATATTATTCAAAGGAGCAAATATTGCAGAACGTGCTCCAATGACGATTTTAGCATCCCCTTTTTTTATTGCTCTCCATGTGTCATATCTCTCCCCTTCGGACATACGTGAGTGAAGCACTGCGATTTTCTCATGGAAAACGGATTTGAAACGGTCAATCAACTGAGGTGTTAATGATATTTCAGGGACAAGTATAAGGGCTGTTTTCCCTGTTGTTATGACTTGCCTGATTGCATGAATATACACTAGTGTTTTACCACTTCCCGTAACTCCATGCAGAAGAAAAACATTGAAATTAGAATTATTATATCCTGTAATTATCTCATTTAAAGCATGAGACTGTTCTTCATTAAGTAGAAGCTTGCTCTCGTCTCTTTGTGATAGAGATTCTTTTATTTCAATAGGAGCAGAGCGGTCAACCTCGACTTCAAGTATTTCAATCAAATTTTTTGATGCTAATGAATTTATAGATTGATAATTTGATTTCGTTGCTTTTATAGCATCCGTTATTAATACCGGTTTATGTGATTCTAAGAAATGTTGATTGATATAATTTAATAATAGTGACTGCCTGATTGATTTCTTGTCTAATTCAATCAAAGCATTTTTGAATTTGTCATAATCATCTACTAATTCCTGTGAAAGAATGACTGCTTTTTGAGTTTTGGGAGCAATATCATCTTCAATCATTCTGTTTATTTTAACCCAGTTAATTTGCTCGAGTGCTTCGAGATGAGCCGCCACAGAGCCTGATTTCAGATTTTCTTCAAGATAATTAATCGTAAGAAAATCATTATGCCCTGACAAAAACCGAATTAAAGCCGCTTTCTTTGGTGATTTTTTTTGGATTTCATTTAATTCATTTTCAGTTGGAGAATAGACAAGCTGTACCTTGATCACGCTTTTTGGTGACATACCTGAAGGAATAGCAGATTTCAGCACTATACCCCAAGAGCAGAAATAATAATCTGCAATCCAGTTAGTCAGTTCAAGCATTTCGTTAGAGAAAACAGGTTCGGAATCCAATAGTTCATAAACCGATTTCAAGCCTTCTTTTTTATTATCCTTACACATTTCAACTATGTACCCTGTCAAAGTCCTCTTACCAAAGGGAACAAGAGCTCTTCTGCCAACTAAGGTGCTTTCATCGGAGCCGTGAGAAATCCTGTATGAAAACAATTGATTTCCCGGAATAGGTATTGCTATATTTACTATTGACTGCATAAAGGATTAATCAGGTTAAATAATATGGAAGCCAATTTATAATTTGTCATTCTTAATCCTATTAAAGACATCTTTCATTTTATGTCGGATGAATAGCCACTATTTTTAAATAGTGGGAATAAATGACCACCACGTACGGGATTTATCCACTAATAAAAACAAGTGACTGAAGTCGGAATCAGGTGGCCAACTTCCACTATCTAAAGATAGTGGCTATTCAAATTAGATATAAAGCCCGTTTCTAACTTGTCCTATGTTTGTTTAACCATCGCATCGGCGGTGGCCAGGAACTCAGAATGACAGAGTTTTATTCAATTCAGCAATTCCATTAATTTAAAACACAAATTTAATAATAATAGATTTCGATTTATAACGTTTATTGTTTTTAATGAGCCGTTAATTTTGCACAGTATATAACATTGATATATTAATAATAATTACGGGAGAAGGCATTGAAGGACAAATTCGAAACTTTTCTGAGTGTTGTAGTCGAAAGAACAACAAATAAGTTAATCAAATGGGATGCAACCGATGACGAAGGTATTTTCAGACTTAACCTTAAGGAGCATTATGTTATTCTGACATTCCCGAGAAACCTTGCAAAGACAAATGATTTTCCAATCAGGTTCGAAATTTATCAAAATAACGGCGACCTCGAGCAGGAAGTCATACGCAAACCCGATGAAGATTATTACAACAGATTGCACCACCTTTGCAGGGTAATTAAAGGTAAGAGTGAATCTTTGAGCGATACTGTGGATAATTTAATGGATGAACTAAACTCGCTTAATCTTTATTGATAATTTTAATGGGATAAATATGTTTTTAAGGAATATCAAACTATTCATTGTCAGCCTTTTTATACTTTTTACATTTCAAAATTGTAATTCAGAAAGCAGGGAACCGGGCAGTTCAGAAAATGAATTATATACAGAAGCAAAGAACAGTTATTCTGTTTATAGTAACGGCTCATCCGATGATATATCGAATTCAAGGCAAAATGCCATAACAAAAGCTGTGGAGGAATGCAGTCCTGCGATTGTTGGTATCAATGTTACGGAAGTATATCAGGTTGAATACCGTGACCCATACAACATGTTCTTTGACGACCCGTTTTTCCAGCACTTTTTCGGCAATCAAAGAAGAAGCAGGACAAGACAATACTCTGTTCAGGGTTTGGGTTCAGGCTTCCTGATTTCATCCGATGGGTATATACTAACCAATCATCATGTTGCAGGCAATGCTTCGAAAATAATAATTACAACTACTGACGGAAAGAAATTTGATGCCGAAATTATCGGAGCAGACAAGACAAGCGATGTTGCTTTGCTCAAAATTAAAGGGGATAATTTCCCTTACCTCAAATTGGCAAATTCTGAAGATGTAATAATCGGAGAATGGACAATTGCCTTCGGCAATCCCTTCGGTTTATTTGATATTAACACAAAACCGACAATCACAGTAGGAGTTGTTTCAAATAAAAATATCAACTTTACTCAGGATGACAGAGTTTATAGAGGCATGATTCAAACCGATGCGGCAATCAGTTCAGGAAATTCAGGCGGACCTCTCGTTAATTCACTCGGTGAAGTAATCGGCATCAATACCGTTATATTCTCAACTTCTCAAAGTTCTAGGGGTGCAGGCAGTATCGGAATTGGGTTTGCTATTCCTATTAACAGAGTAAAAAAAGTTGTTGACATAATCAAGAATAATAAGAAAATAAACAGAAACTTTAATGTTGGAATGGATGTGCGGGAAGTTGATGAATCTTTGGCGCCCTATATATCTTCAAGTGTTAAAGAAGGTGTTGTGGTTTACAGCATAATAAGAAAATCTTCTGCAGAGGAAGCAGGAATTGAACCCGGAGATATAATTTTAGAAATTGACAATCAACCAATTAATAAAGTTGAAGATTATAACGTAATAGTCAAAGACTGCACCGTAGGTGAAAAGCTGAATTTCACTTTACTCAGAGACGATAAAAAAATTACAAAAACATTAACATTGAAATCAATAGGACGATAGTATTGGAACAAGAAAAGCTAAGCGAACTGAAAGCACATAATCTTGTAAAAAGGTTCAAACAAAGAACTGTAGTAAAAGAAGTGTCCCTAAGCCTTCAGCAGGGAGAAGTAGTAGGTTTATTGGGTCCGAACGGAGCAGGAAAAACAACAACTTTTTATATGATTGTCGGAATGATAAAGCCAAATTCGGGGAATGTTGAACTTGACAATGAACACATAACAAATAAAGCAATGTACAAACGTTCTCATCTCGGTATCAGCTACCTGCCCCAGGAGGCATCAATTTTCAGAAAATTATCAGTCGAAAATAATATTAAATCCGTTTTGCAATTACAACCTCTGACACGCAAAGAAAGAAAAGAAAAACTTGAGTACCTTTTGGAAACATTCGGTATTCAGCATATAAGAAAAAGCAAGGGCTATACACTTTCGGGTGGGGAACGCCGCAGATGTGAAATCTCCCGGACGCTTGCTTCCAATCCCAAATTCATTCTTCTCGACGAACCCTTTGCAGGTATTGACCCGCTTGCAGTCGAAGATATTATGCGTATGGTACGCAAACTGAAAAACCAGGGAATCGGTGTCCTAATAACAGACCATAATGTCCACGAAACATTATCAATAACAGACAGGGCTTATATATTGATTGACGGGCAAATCTATACTGCAGGCAGTGCCGAAGAAATAGCCTCAAACGAGGAAGTTAAGAGGTTATATCTTGGTGAAACTTTTACTTTGGATAGGTATGGTTTGAGAGATGCTTAAAAAGAAATTTATAAAAGTTTTGTTATTGAACATTGTATATATAAATCTTAAAAGTAATGGCCAAAACTTATGCCATAAAAAACATTTAAACCTGAACCTGCAAAATAAATTGGAATTATGTCAGCTCTAAATATTAATCCCTTATCATTTATAAACCTATATCCAATACTACCTCTGAATTTAACAACCTGTGAAGGATATTCATACTTAAAACTTTCAGGTACATAATCAAAGGAAACACCTATGCCGGTTTCAAAGCAATGTTTTTTACCAATTATGAAGTTTATCGTAACCGGGAACTCAAAACGTAAAAAAGCAACAATAAAAAGACCACCAATACCAGCTTTTAAACTCACATCATCAAATAAAAATTCATTTTTTGCAAATATATATTCATAATTAAAAGAAGCTAAAAAAATATTTTTCCCGCTCATTTCAATATACCACAAATGATTCCCCAAAGAATCCTGATGAGTTGAAGAATCGGATTTTAATTCTGAAAATGAAAAAAGAATAAATAATAAACCAAAATATACTATTTTTTTCATACTTGAATTTATTTCTATTGTTTTTTCTTTAATAAATAATTATGGCTTATTTTCTTAAAAATAATGCCCTAAACCAATTCCTATAATTGGTAAAAATCCCCTATCTGCATGATAAATTGGCGTTAAGCCAATTTTGAATAAGAATCCACTATCTCCGATATACCTATAACCAATATTTCCTATAAATTTTATTGCCTGTGTAGGATAATCTTCAATTCCAAGATATTTCACTTTATCAAACAATAAACCTAAACCAATATCTACACAATCTACTCTGCCTATAATGAAATTAATCATAATTGGAATACCATAGCGGCTAATAAAAAAAAATGTTCCACCTATACCTGTTCTTAAGCTGATTTTTAATATTGTATCTTTTGAAAAAATATATTCATAATTAAATGATATGCCATAATTAACACCTATCAATTCGATATACCATAAGTGTCTTCCAAGTGTATCTTGAGGAATAAATGAATATGATTTAAGTCCGGAAAATGAAAAAAAAATGAATAATAAAAATATATAAATGTTAATTCTTTTCATTAGTATTAATCACTAAATTTGAAATATTGTTTTTTTAACCAATCTTACAATAATTAGAAAACATAAAAAAATATTCTTGATGTAAATTAGTCATTTAATATAAAATATTTTTTTATATAAAGCTAAATATTTTCTCATTAAATTTGATAACAACAAATTATTATTTCATAAGATTTGTGTTTAAAGGAAGCAATTTGCATTTATCATTATTAAAAGCAAATATTTCTTTTAAATAATTCTGATATTGTATAATTTGCTTGATTATATTTACTGAAAAACAGTTTCGTTTCTCAGGATATAATCTTTTGATTGTAGGATGCAATATTTAGATTGAATGGAAGAAGACAGGAAAATCAGGGTAATTTTAATTGACGGTTCTCCCCATAACAGGAACACGATTACTCAGGAATTGTCGAAGGACCCGGAAATAGAGGTTGTCGGCTCTGCACCGGATACAGATTCGGTACAGGATATGATATTGAAACTGAAACCTGATGTAATAACACTCGATATAGAGACAACACAGATGGACGGTATTGAATTTCTAAGGCAACTTATGCCCAATAATCCCATACCTGTTGTTGCTGTCAGTTACACGACATTAAAAGGGAAACACATAACCTTGCAGGCACTCGAATCCGGTGCAGTTGATTTCGTACCAAAACCAATTAACACAATACTCAGGGCATTGAATGATTTTATTCAGGACTTGTCTTCAAAAATCAAATTAGCAGCTTCAGCAAACGTTTCTCACTGGAAAGATAAAAATTTCGGTTTTATAAGAAGGACGCCAAACTTAGAGCCTGAAATCGCCGCATCAATACAGGATAAAGTAATTATCATCGGAGGTTCTGTCGGGGGAGTCGAGGGACTAAGGAAAATAATATCACGGTTTCCTCAAAACATGCCTGCTGTTCTTGTTGTTCAGCACATACACCAGGGTTATTCCAAAACATTGGCTTACAGGCAGGATGAGATTTCAGCTATGAATGTTAAGGAAGCCGAAATTGGAGATAGGGTACAACCCGGGTTGGTGCTGATAGCTCCAGGTGATTTCCACATGAAAATCGTAAGAACAGGTGGCAGGGCAGAAGTTTCGATTGAAAGCGGTGAGAGGGTAAATAACCAAAGGCCTTCGATTGACGTTCTCATGTTTTCTGCCGCAGAGTATTTAGGCTCAAATGCAATCGCTGTACTGCTTGGCGGAAACACAGAGGATGGTGCTTTAGGCTTAAAAGCGATGAAAAGCTCAGGGGCTATTACAATCGCCCAGGATTTACCTTCCAGTTGTTTCGCAGATTCGATAAATAAAGCCGCAGAATACAGGGCAATAGATATGCAATTTGATGTTGACCAAATAACTCAGGGAATAATGGAAGTATTATTGAAAAAATAAAATGTTATGCTTCCATCTTTGAAACAGTTTCTTTTGCTTTTCTTCTTTTCAAATAACATCTAATCAATATAATAATCAGTATAATTCCACCTATCGTTGGTATTATGATTCTTCCGTATAATGTCATGTAATATTCTGCCCGGCGCCAGTTCTCACCAAGCAGATAACCTGAATAAATGAGAATTGAATTCCAAATCAAAGCACTGACAGCAGATAAAATAATTGTCCAGTCCAAACGCATTTTGTACATACCTGCTACAAAAGAAATAATCGCTCTTGTGCCGGACAAGAACCTATTGGCAACAATTAGAAAATACCCATACTTTCTCAGCCACTGTTCAGGCTTCTTCATTGATTCTTCGCTGATAAATGTAAATTTCGGTGATTTTACAATTTTGACACCAAGTGTGCTTCCGAGCCTGAACATAATTGCAAAACCAATTGTAGAGCCAAGTGTTGCTACCAAAACCAAAGGGATAGAACCGACAACATTAAGTCCGACGAGCGTTCCGGTGAACACAAGAACTGTGTCGCATGGTGCAGGAGGAAATATGTTTTCGAGTGCCGTGATTAACAAAGCAACAATCAGTACCCAATACCATGGTACTGTTGAAAGAAAACTTACAATCGCTTCAAGCATAATTTTCCATAAAACTTTTATTTCCTTAAAAAGAGTTTTGAATTAAATTAAAAAGAAAGAATATCAAAAACCCATAATCATGGGTTCAAAATTAAATATAATGAAAAGTAAATCAAATTCTTAATTTACATTAAACAATACAAACTTGTTACATCATTTCGATCTCTTCCTCCAACTGCTGTAAGGCAAACATCTCGGCATATTTGCCATTCAATTGAAGAAGCTTATTATGATTGCCGGATTCAATAATCTTGCCTGAATCAAGCACAATGATGTTATCACATCTCATAACGGTGGAAATTCTGTGAGAGATAATTATCGTAGTTCTGAATTCCATCACATTGTTGAGTTCCTTTATGAGCTTTTCTTCTGTCTGAGTATCAATAGCAGATAAAGCATCATCAAGAATTATTACGGAAGGATTTTTTATTAATGCCCTCGCAATTGCGAGTCTTTGCTTCTGTCCTCCCGATAAGGTGATACCACGCTCTCCGAGGAGAGTATCGTACTTTTCGGGAAATGTCAGTACATCCTCGTGAAGTTGAGCTATTTTACTGAAATATTCTACTTCTTCATTAGATGCAGAAGGATTCCCGAATCTTATATTTTCAGCTATGCTCAACGAGAAAAGGAATGGTTCCTGAGGGACAAGTCCTATATTTTTTCTTAATGTATCGAGTGGAATTTGTTTAATGTTTTTACTGTCAATTAAAATGTTCCCTTCGCTTACATCATAATATCTGGGAATAAGATTAATCAATGAGCTTTTACCTGAGCCGATTCCACCTGCAATCCCAAGAGAAGTTCCTTTCGGAATTTTAAGATTGAGATTTTCGACAGCAGGATAATTATTTGAATTATAAATTAATGAAACATTGTTGAATTCAACATCACCTTGAATATTATTAATTGAATTATCGGTTTGCTCATTATCTTTAATTTCGGGAACTATATCGAAGATTTTTCCAAGTCTTACTGTTGATGCAGCGGCTCTCTGCACGAGGTTTGTTACCCAGCCAATTGCGGCTATGGGCCAGATGAGCATGTTTATATATATGAAAAACTGAGTAAGCTTACCGAGTGTAGCCCTGCCGTTCAGCACTTCATAGCCGCCATAAGCAAGAACAATCAGATTTGACAAGCCGATTAATGTAATAATTATCGGGACAAAGTAAGATTGGTACTTAGCAAGACGAACATTTTTCTTCAGATAGTCAATGCTCAGAAATTCAAATTTTTTGCTTTCATATTCCTCTCTGCCATAAGAACGAACAATCTTTGCACCTGAAAAAGTCTCCTGAGAATGTGATGTTAAATGAGAAAACTGCTCCTGAACATCCCTGAAAGCCACATGAACCTTCTTACCGATTTGATAAACCGAGTATGCTATAATTGGTAAGGGTACAAGTGCAAGAAGTGTCAGATTTACATCGAGGCTGAGCATAAAATACATTACAAATGTAAATGCCGTGATTGTATTTGCCGAATACATAATCGCAGGGCCAAGAAATTCGCGTGCCGCACCAATGTCATTCGAAGCGTGAGCCATCAGTGAGCCTGTTGAGTTTTTCTGAAAAAAAGAAGATGATTGTTTTTCAATTGAAAGCAGGAAATCCTGCCTCAAATCATATTCGATCAGCCTCGACGCAACTATTATTGTCTGTCTCGTAAGAAACATGAACAGTCCGCTTCCTGCTGTCAAACCAAGTATGATACCAATTGAAATCAATACATCATTTGTCGAAAAATTCGAGCCTTTAATCAGGTCTATAGTATTGCCGACAATTCTTGGAATAATTGATGAGCATATATTCGAAATTGTTACAAAAATACCTCCCCAAACAAGTTTGGTTCTGTATCTTGCCAGATAAGGCAGTAATCTTATTAATTCTTTCATAAGCTATTGTAAAATTGACTTTATAGAATCGCTTTAACAAATGAATTATTGTTAAAGAAAATAAAAATTATAATTTAGACGTTTATTATTATTTTAATTTATACAATTGCAAAATAATGGAGTCAAGTATGCAGGTAATTAATCAAGATATTAAAAAGGTTAATAAGATTTTAATATTTATTATTTTTCTATTATCATTTTCATATTTACAATCACAAGCAAAATTAGAAATTCAAATCGTTTCTCCGTCAGATATGGAGAGCTTATCTGCTGTTATTGTTGATTTTCAGTGGGTGCCTCTCAAGGAGAAAGACATCAAATACAAACTTTTCATCGCCAGATTAGTTGATACGGGAATGAATGTAAAGAACTATCCCCGGCTCGAAGAAGCTCCAAAATCATACTTTCAGAAAGGTTCAAAAATTTTTCAGGAACTGATGCAAGGCAACACATATAAAATTGATGATATAACCAATTTTTTAAATGATAAACCTTCCAAAGGGAAGAAAGATAATGACAAGAAAAAAGAAGGAATAACTAATATTCATGAATCCCCCATGGAATTTTATGCATGGCAGGTTGAAGCTTATAAAGACAAAAAGTTGATTGCATCGAGTTCCATAAACATATTTCTTTGGAATAAAATAGCGGCGCCTCCCGATGTATTTGTTACTGAATTAATCGAGCCTGAGGATGGTGCAGTTGTGAATCCCGATAATGTGAAATTTTGCTGGAAGGGCGGAGACAAAGGCATCCAATATCACCTGAATTTTATTTATGAGGAGAAAGACACAAATATCCATAAAATCCAGGCGGGACCATTTGACTACCTGATATTAACCCAGGAGAAGAAAACTCTCGATAGTCTCATCTACACTATTGATTCGGTTGAAATCGGCTTTTGGGGTTTACTACTAAAAAAGTTGGAAGATAATGCAGGAAATATTAAAACATATAATGACAAATTTTCAGCATTAAAATCTAAACTTGTGAAAAGAGCCAAAACGTCAGGAATTTCATTAACAAAAACTTCATGCGAACTGCCTGATTCATGTGAATCCGAGCCTGTTTGCGATAGGTTAAAACCCAAAGAATATTATCACAGGGAACTTTTCAAAACCAGGTATAAATGCCTTATTGACAAAATTCATTCCGAAAACATGGATATTCAAAGCCTTTTGACTACTTACTCAAAACAGCAGAAAAATTGGATTAATACTGAAAACCGTGCAATAGATTTCGGCATATATGATAACTTCGTAAACTTCATAAGCGTATTATGCGATGGCAAACTCAAAGAGAGCGAAAGTGATGCATTGCAGACAGCATATTCGATTGTTAATTGCCTTGTTCAAAATCAAAAACAACTTTATGAATTAACCAAATGTAATGATTTTGTAAAAAATTCTATTGATGAACTGAAAACAGAATGCAATCAATACAAAAATGACCTCGTAAAGCTAAAGAATGCAGTTGAATTGCAGTGGAAAAACGACAGTATAAAAATTGATTCCGATATCGGGCTTGCTGCGTGGGAAGCAATAGGGCATATTAGAATCAAAGCCGAGTGCTGTCCTCCTAATTCAAATGAAATCAATTTAGTTTTTCCTCCTTATGATGACATTAATTCCTGTTACAAAATTTTTAATTCGGCACTCAATAAGTATTTAGGAGACAGGCTTTGCTATTTGCATATAAACATAACTTACGATTGTAACACTAATAATGTTGTCTGGACATGGAAGGGGCCTGAAAAACACAAGCTCCCCGATTGTTATCTGAAATTTGATGTGAAAGAAACAATTGGCATTCTGACAGAAGATGGAAATGAAAAAACCAAATGTTTTCCGATAAACGAAACCGATAGAAAAACAATCAAAAATATGTTTGCCCAACATCCAAACGGTAAGTGGGAGATTGAAACCTATCAGGATAATTTCCTTGTATCTGCGATAACGGGGAGAGAGATTTATACGAAACCATTACCTAAAACTGATAGCTTGATGAAAATCGAAGAAAAAACCAATCCTGTCAAAAACTGTAACTGCGTAATGAGGCTCCTGTTCAATAGGATTGGCGTGCCTCCACTGAATCAGAAAAGAGGTGTGCTGATGGGAGTTCCGGCAGAAATCGCAATTGACGGTAAATGCCAGGGTGATTGCATCGAATTGGAAAAAATAATAAGGGTCATTAATCCGGATGTGTATTTTGCAGCTATTACTCTACCCACAGTACCTATTTTGGTTTACAGCCCTGTATTAATATATGATTTCCCTTATTGCGGGAAATACACAATTTATGGGACAACACTTTGCTCAGATAGTGTCAGCGGAAATGATAAATTTTACGCAGAGTCGAAATGCACGATTACTAATCTCGAGCAAAGCTCAGATGCAAGCATGAGAGCTGCTCCCGACTGCCCAAGCTGTGGCTGTATTAATTTGTATTACATGAACAACAAAATAAAAGCAAGCATAATTAACAACTTTTTATATCTCGGTAAACCGCAAAAGGTTAATTTCATATACGAAAGCCGGTGCTTTGCCAATTGCAGTGCCGACAAGTATATTGAATGGCAAATCGTTGACCCAAACGCAAAAAAGACAATTAAAAAAGGAAAGAATCTGAAAAACCTAAAGTATAATTTTACAAAAAAAGGGAAATATAAAATCTGCATTGTCGAAAAAACTCAGTGCGGCGGTAAAACCGAAGAATGTTCAATCTTCCTGACTGTGGATACTGGGCAGTAGTTTAATTACGAATTACGACCCTTCGACTACGCTCAGGGTGACATGATACGAATGGCGTTTAAATTTTCTTTGAAAATTTGGATTGATTAAATCCTCAAAATTTTTACTTTAGATATAATACATTTGGTATATTTATAATGAAAATATTTTTATCAACATTTTTTTTAATAATTATTGCGAATTTCAGTTTGCTTTCTCAGGAGGTTGCCGATACAGATAAATACCTGTATTATCCAGAACCATTTAATAACTGGAAATATGTAAATAGCGTTGGTATAACAATCGGGAAATTACCGAAATTTATAGTTGATGACCAAATCAATCAAGTACCAATGTTATTTTATCACGGCAGATTCGGACTTCCATTTAACTTTTCAATTAATGGAATAATTCATACAAATGTGCTTACAAATCACATTTCTGCAGGTGCGAGCTGGCATTTTAGCATTGATAAGTTTTCATTCTCTGTTGGCGACAACATGGCTTATTGGTTTGGTTTTGCTTACTTTGATTACTTTAATTCTTCAATATATGGTTGGATTAATTACCCGACAATTGCAATTGGGTATGATTTTGGTGAACTTCGGGCAACTTTGAAAAACGAAGCCGCCTTGATGTTTCATTTGTCTAAAAGCATCGGTGACATTGAAGTGCTTACCCAAAAAGACCAGATTGTCAATGTTTCGTCATCATTGATACTGGAACAACCTTTATGGAACGAAAATGTATTCATGTTAGGTGTTAAATTAAATTATACAAGATATTATTACCAAAGCTGGCTTGCTTACACAACAAACCAGGTGTGGCTATTCATCCCTGAGTTTCTAGTAGGATTCATAATATGAGAATATTTATTTTCTTAATAATTTTCCTTCTTTACCAGAGCTGTCAGAATATTATTGACCTGAGTTATCCGGGTTACGGTGATGAAAGCCAACTTATAGGTTCATTGCCGATGAATCAGGATTATCAATCGAATCTTAATGGTGTTTATACTGTAATTGAAGGTAATAATATATTGGGTGACTTATGTGTGATTAAATCGAATAAATCAAGTTTATCAATGTACTGTGGGAAGTCAATTAATTTTTTCATTTTTGAAACAGGAATCGTCAATAATAACATTGTATTGGAAGGATACTACAGAGCACTTCCTAACCAGGTAACCGGGCTTTCGAGGTTTGTCATAGATTATAATGAAGGCGCAAAAGAAATTCTAAGCGGTTTACAATCTGATAAAATAACAATGAGAGGTATTTTTAATGTGGGTAATAATAAGAAAAGCTTTGTAATTTCTTTTAAAGAAAAACTCAAACCTGACAGCACATTTTATATCATTGCCCATCGCGGAGGAGGCAGAAATTCCGATAAACTTCCTGCATCCGAAAACAGTCTCGAAATGATTGAGCTAGCTGAATCATTAGGAGCAAATGCAATTGAAATTGATGTTAGAATTACTAAAGATAATGTACCTGTATTATTCCATGATGATTTTATAAGCTCGAGACTGGTTAACGGAGATTTTCTGACCGGTCCTATCGAGAATTACAATTACTCTCATTTGAAAAAGCTGTGCAAGTTGAAACATGGAGAAGAACTTCCTTCATTAGAAGAAACTTTGGACCTTGTTATTAATAAAACCGGAATTCGTCTTGTGTGGCTGGATATTAAATCATTTAATTCTCTAAAATACATCATCCCGATTATTGAAGCTAATAAATTAAAAGCAGTGGCTGTCAACCGAAATATTGATATTGTGGTTGGCATTACAAATGAAACAATAAAAAATGAATTTATTGATAATAATTATTTCAATAATGTCAATTCACTTTGCGAAATAAGTGTTGATGATGTCAGAAAAACAAAATCAGAATACTGGGGAGCCTCCTGGACGCTTGGCACACAGCTCAATGAGGTAAGGCAGATGCACTACGAAGGAGTAAAAGTATTTGTCTGGACAATTGATGATGTGAAATTTATGAAGAGTTATTATGCTGAAGGTGAGTTTGACGGTATCGTTACAAACTACCCTTCTATCCTTGCTTTCGAATTTTATACAAAGTAATTTAAAGTGAAATACAAAGTTTTTATAATATTATTATTGTCTGCACTGCTATATCAAGAAGCAATGTCTTATGTGAAAACCGATTCATCCTACAAGGTGCTTCTTACCGCTTCCTGCGGGTATTCTTTCGGCTTATCAAAATTCTATACGGATTATTCGGATGATATTCAGAAAAATAAAATTGCTTTGTCCTTCAGGGCGCAATGGTTAACCGAACACATACTTAGCGTTGGTATTGAATCAGGTTTCCTCGGAATTGCAAGTTTGAAAACAGAAGACATTAACGCAGACTTGGATGCCTATCCCATATTAGTTGTTTTCTCTTATGGTTCGACGCCATTTAGAATTAATACAGGTATCGGATATTATTATATAAGCTCAAAAATCTCTGATAATACAGGTGAATCCAAAAGCAACAGCTTTGAATTCGGATATATGCTCTCAGGACAATACGACTTGAAGCTTGGTAAAAAATTTGGTATCGGAGCCGAAGTAAAGTTTTATAACATAGCCGAAACCTCAAAATCATTAATTTCAATAATGGCAAACCTCAACTACGTCTTGTTTGAGTGGTAGCCAAAAAATAATTACGAATTACGAATTACGAATTACGAATGGTGGTTAAATTTTCTTAGAGAATTTGGATATATAGAGCCAAAACGTGCATTTTGTGCATCCGGAGCAGGTTTTTCAAAATTTTCAATTTCCAATTTTCAATTTTAAATAAATTTTCAATTCTAAATTTAAAATGCAGAATTGAGGATAAAGCAAATTTTACCACAGAGTTTCACAGAGTTTTGCACGGAGTTTCACAGAGTTTTTTGGTTATTGAGAGACAAAATTGGGCAGATTTGGGCAATTTGAGCATGTTTGACATGATTTTTCTTTTGCTCAAAATTATTATTTAATTCTTTTAATTATAAGTGATTGAATGTGCTTAAATATATTAAAATTTATGCCCAAAAGACTAACTACATGCTTAATTTTCTTTTTTTAAATTTAGAATTTCAATGAATTATAACTTCAGCTTTAGAAAGAAAACCCTCCCGATGAATTGGGATTTACGTTACACAACAACCGGCTTCGGCTGATACAGCCCGACATTGTTTTGCAAAGAACATGCGGTGCAAAGATAAGATTGTGGGGAGGATATGTCAAGAAAACGGTTTTAAAATGATTTTAAAATGGTTTTAAAAATTTAATAATTATTATTTTATGAAACCTTTTTTTTTGGGCTTTTATATTTACCTTTCTTTTCCATTACTAAAGCATATTGTTTGTCATTTCGATTTTGTTCTTTTTCAATTGCGGTAATCAATTCTTTTATCGGTTGTACGATACCAATTCTTACATTTGCTATATCAAAATATTCTTTACTAATCTCGTAACCGATAAAATTTCTATTTAATCGTTTTGCAACAACTCCTGTTGTTCCACTTCCCATAAACGGATCTAAAATTGCATCACCTTCTTTACTTGCAATTAATAAAATTCTTTCTAAAAGTTTCTCTGGTTTTTCTGTGGGATGAATAGTTTTGTGTTTCTCAGCATTAATTACCCACATATTTTTCATCTGTTTGCCATCATTAATAATTTTTGCCATTGTATAATCAAAATAATATTTTTTTGATTTACTGGCTACCCAAATTAATTCGGTTGATGGTGCTAACCGATTTGTTGATAATAACGGAGTGGCATTTGGTTTGAACCAAATCACATCATTAATAATCCATAAACCTAATTTTTTTAGGATTACACCCACAGAAGGGTGGTTATGTAATGTACCACTAATCCAAAGTGTACCTGTGTCAGCTAAAACCCGTATACATTGACTAATCCAATTTTCGTTAAATAAATGAATATCCTCAATAATATCCCAATCACCTTTATGTAATTTTGCAACTTTGCCATTTTGTGTTGTCAAAAAACCATTACCAGAAAGGTTATAGGGGGGATCAGCAAAGATTAAATCAATGCTTTTTGGTTTTAATGATTGCATTAATTCAATACAATCGCCATGATATAATTCTATTTTACTCATTTAATATAATTTTATTTGAATTTAATCTTTCCTGTGCTAAGGCTGTATAATCATCTTTTTCTTCAATACCTATCCAATTTCTTTTTAATTTTTGAGCAACAACACCGGTTGTTCCCATACCAAAAAACGGGTCTAGGACTATATCATTCTCATTTGATGATGCTAAAATAACTAACTCTAAAAGTTTTTCTGGTTTTTGTGTAGGATGCAATGCTCTACCGTTTTCTCCTCTAATCCTCTCTTTACCCTGAACAATTGGTAACTCTATAAAGTTTAAAAAATCTCTCAACTGTTTACTCTGTCCTTCTTTTGTTTTTTGCGGATTGAATTGTTTAACAGCATCGTAATTAAAAATCCAATTTTTACCCTTAACGAACCAACAAACAAATTCTGTAGCATGTGTGAAAGTTCTTTTAGTTATGTTAGGCATGGCATTAACTTTATACCAAGTAATTATATTATTTAATTTCAATTCTAACTTTTTTGAGATAATAATGATTTCGGCAATATTATGTTGTGTACAAGATACATATAAACTTCCATTAGGAAATAAAACGGACTTACAAGATGAAATCCATTTTTCAGTAAAATTAAGATAATCCTCATAATTATAAGTATCCCATTTCTCATTTACCTTGTAATATGCGCCACCAGTTGTATTATTTGCTAAATCTAATGACTTACCAGAAAGATTATAAGGTGGATCGGCAAAAATCAATGGAATTGAATTTTTATCAATTTCTGTTTCTAGAATATTAACACAATCACCTTTATATATTTTGTTTGTTTCCATTATGCAACAATTTTTCTTTTCCATTCTTCAATTATTTGTGGAATATTTTTATACCATTCAGTATGGCTATTTACACTATCTTTCAAACTGATAACTCCATTATATAGTTCACCGATTTCATTGTGTGAAAATCTTTTTCCTTTTTCGATAAGTTTTAAACATGTCTCTAAAATCATGGCAAATTGTTCGGATGAAATTGGAACAATTTTTTGAGTTATTATATTATCCGAAGGACTGGCATAACCATGTTTTATTGATGTCCAAAAATAAAAAACAGTGTCGATATGGATTTTTGGAGCGATAAAAAGACAATAATTTAATGTATTTGAACTACTCTTTTCAAATTCCCAAAGATGTCTCATTACTGGCTGAGATTCCCTCATCCATTGATTTCTGGAAGAATCTAGAGTAACTTCACAAATAGCATTGTATGAATTATAATAACACTCAATATCTGGTTTACCACCCGATGCATGATCGATAGGTTCTCCTTGATCATCAACAGGGTAATTTGGTTGGATTCGTATTTCATCATTGATAATTTTTAATGCTTCTGCGATAATTTTTTCAAATTGCTCGGGTGCATATTTTTTTAATATTTTGGAATTTTTTAAATCGGATATTATACTTTTAAGTTTATCAACATTATATAATAAATAACTTTTATTTTGCCTTTCGATTAATGCAAGATTGATTTTTCGAACATTACTAATCAATTCTTCAACTTCTTTTTTTGAAGCATCATCTATTCTTGATTCAATAATATTTTTCTCATGATTTGAAAGTAAGACATTATTATCTTTTGCAAATTTTAAAATATTAATAACAAGTGAATGTGCAATAGCTTTTAAGTTTACTAAATCTTCAGACGGGAGTTTGGGCAGTGTTATATCAGAAATATAATTAAGAAATTCATCTTTGTTTTTAAATTTTAAAGATTGTCCATTAAATTTATTCAGTATTAATTCAATCTCTAATTTCCTTGACGGTTCAAAATCAATTCTCCAATCGGATCCGAATTTATCTGTTGCTACCTTAAAATATTTTGTCAAGCGGAAATACCGCATTATGTTATCACCATACTCATAGAAATTTTTAATTTGTTTATCAATGAGATTATTTGTTTGATAAAATTCCTTTGCAAAATCTTTTATGAATTTGTCTTTGTTTCTTTCTTTGCGGTATTTAAATATCATTTCTACATAATAATCAATAAGATTATTATTTATTAATGTTGGTACAAACAAACAAAACTCAATTTGGGTCAAACCTTTTTTATCACTTTTTTTATTGACATTATTTATCAAGTGCATTGTTGAAATTAATGGTTGTACATCAAAGCCATCTTTCGTAGAGAAATCACTACTCCAAGGATTAGGAAATTGAAGTTTTAATAATGATTTAAAAAAAATATAACCAATATCATATTCTCCTGAGATATAATGATTACCAAGTTCTGTGATAATAATGTTTCCTTCCCGTTCTCGAGCTATTGAAAAACCCAATTTATTTAATGGATTCACAGATTGTCTTCCGCGCATAGCAGGGTCTTCATAATCTTGATGATAAAAAATTTCTGATGCAATTTTAAAAGGTATTTCTAATTCTGGATTGTCATAATATTTTTGGAATTTAATTGGAATATTTAATGGCTTATAAAATTTGTTCTGTATTAATAAGATTTGATACTTCTCTTGATTATCTGTATTGAAAGGTTTTCCCTCCAAATGCTTTAAAACACCAAGAAAGTCTCTTATTCTTTCAGGGTTTCTAACTGTAGTAGATATACTCCAAGGTTTCATTACTTAAATAAGAAAATATTTTTTCCAAATTTACAAATTTTATTATTGTGATAAACATAGATTCAGAAATATATTCAGAATGACACAAGGAGATTCTTCGACTTCGCTCAGAATGACACCCTTCGACTTCGCTCAGAATGACACCCTTCGACTTCGCTCAGGGTGACATTACCTTACACAAACGGTTTTAATATTCACAAATTCTACTCTACGCCACCCCAACATCCTTACACAGATACACATCCTGTATTGTGTTCAGTAGTTTCACTCCATCAACCATGGGACGCTGGAATGCCTTCCTGCCTGAAATCAAGCCCATTCCACCGGCACGTTTGTTAATCACGGCTGTGGCTGTGGCTTCGGCGAAGTCGTTTGCACCCGAAGCTCCACCGCTGTTGATTAAGCCGATTTTTCCCATGTAGCAGTTCGCTACCTGGTAACGGCAAAGGTCAATGGGATGGTCTGAAGTTAAATCTGTATAAACCTTATTGTCAATCTTTCCGTAGCTTACACCACCTGCATTCATCGCAGTGTAGCCGCCATTGTTTTCGGGCAGTTTCTGTTTGATGATGTCCGCCTGAATAGTAACACCAAGATGATTTGCCTGTCCGGTCAGGTCGGCAGATACATGATAATCCTTATCTTTTTTAAACTCCGGATTACGCAGATAGCACCATAGCACAGTTGCCATACCCAACTCATGGGCAAAGGCAAATGCCTCGGCAACTTCCACAATCTGCCTTCCGCTTTCGGGTGAGCCGAAGTAAATAGTCGCTCCCACAGCGGCGGCACCCATGTCATAAGCCTGCTGAATATTTCCAAACATAATCTGGTCGAACTTATTCGGGTAAGTGAGAAGTTCATTATGATTAACCTTAACAAGAAACGGAATTTTGTGAGCGTATTTTCTCGCACAAATCCCCAGCACACCAAAAGTCGAAGCAACTGCATTGCATCCGCCTTCGATTGCTAATTCAATAATCTTTGCCGGGTCAAAGTAAATCGGATTTTTTGCAAAACTCGCACCTGCTGAATGTTCAATCCCCTGGTCAACAGGTAAAATTGACATGTATCCTGTTCCGGCAAGCCTGCCATGCATGTAAAACCATTGTAAATTTCCCAGCACACGGTTGTTTCTGTCCGAATGGGCAAACACCCTGTCCACGAAGTCAGGTCCCGGCAGTTCAAGCTGTTCCTTTTTGATTTTCGATGAGTTGAATTCAAGTAAATTTTGTGCGTCTTTACCAAGCAATTCTTTAATCTTTTCGAGCATGAGTTTATTCCTTTTTTATACTTAATATTAAATTTTATTCTTTCTTCTATTATTATAGTATGGAATATTACAAACAAATGTAATTATTTCCAAAAAATATTTTTATTAATCAAGTACCAATCCTTTAGGGAATGAACATTAATAGATTAGGATATGTCATTAGCACAAGTTACCTCGTAGGGGTTATATATCACCAATATAATCCCTACGGGATAAGCGTCGTCCTGGTAATTCATTAGCTACTAATATATAATCACTACGTGATAAACCTGTTTAATTCAAATTCCAATTCCCATTTCCCAACTCCCATTTCCCGATTCCTATTTTGCGAATTAATTTCTTATGTTTTAGATTGCATGAATATAATTAACAAAACTAAAATTTGAAGGTAAATTATGTACGATATTGTCAAGCAAACAGATAATGAATTGTACGATGCAGTTGTAGGTGAATACAGACGTCAAAAAGAAAAAATCGAATTAATCGCAAGTGAAAATTTTACATCACCTTCGGTAATGCAGGCACAAGGTTCTGTGCTAACAAACAAATATGCCGAAGGATACCCGGGAAAACGCTACTATGGCGGCTGTGAATGGGTTGATGTTTCAGAAAATCTTGCACGCGACAGGATTAAAAAGTTATTCGGTGCGGAATATGCAAATGTTCAGCCCCACAGCGGAAGCCAGGCGAACATGGCAGTTTACTTTTCCTACCTTCAGCATGGCGACACAGTTATGGGATTGAGCCTTGCTCACGGAGGACATCTCACACACGGCTCACCAGTTAATTTTTCAGGCAGGTTTTTTAAATTTATTCCTTATGAATTAGCCAGAGAAACAGGAAGAATTGACTTCAACATGGTGGAAGATTTGGCAAAACTGCACAAACCCAAAATGATTACAGTCGGTGCTTCTGCTTATCCGAGAGACATTGACTTCAAGACATTCAGGGAAATTGCAGATAGATACGGTGCATTTTTATTTGCCGATATAGCACATCCCGCAGGACTGATAGCAAAGGGACATTTGAATAATCCCCTGCCATACTGCCATGTTGTAGCGAGTACGACTCATAAAACATTGAGAGGCCCCAGAGGAGGAGTAATCCTCCTTGGTAAGGATTATGACAATCCATTCGGCTTGGTAGCTCCGAAATCAGGAAGAACAAAAAAGATGGGTGAAATCATTGATTCATGGGTCATGCCCGGTATACAGGGTGGTCCTTTGATGCACGTTATAGCCGCTAAGGCTGTGGCTTTCGGCGAGTGCCTGACAGAGGAATTTAATCAATATATTATACAGGTAATGAAAAATGCAAAAGCATTTGCAGAGGCATTAACCAAGAAAGGATACAATCTTGTCAGCGGAGGGACTGACAATCACCTGATGCTCGTTGACCTGACTAATAAGAACCTGACAGGCAAGCAGGCAGAAGAATCTTTGGATGCCGCAGGAATTACCTGCAACAAAAATGCTGTACCTTACGACCAGAAACCGCCTCTCGTTACATCAGGCATAAGGCTTGGCACACCCGCAATGACCACACGCGGCATGAAAGAAGATGAGATGAGGCAAATAGCAGATATGCTCGATAAAGTCGTGATGAATTTCGACAAAGAAGATGTAATTAAGCAGGTAAAGAATGAAGTTAAGGAATTGACATCACGCTTCCCGCTTTATAAGGAATTTGATGCGAAGTATTGCTGAAATTAAATAACCACACCTTTAAAGGTGTGGTTATAACAAAAAAAAAATAATTCAATTTCTATTTATTTCCCTGTTGCGGTTGTAATGCTTTTGATGATTCCACTAATGAATCAACAAATCTTTTGTATAGTTCGGCATTTCTTCCGCTGAATTTTGCCCTCGAGAGGAATGAAAGCATGTTTTGTGCTAAAGGCAGTGGAATTTCCGTCTGGTAAGTATCACCGGCTTGCTTTTTTGCTTCCTGAATACTCTTGATTGTTGCCTGTAAAAAGTTTCTCACTTCGAGAAATACGTCAACTTCACCGCCTGATATGTCAACTGTTTCAAGTGTCTGATAGACAAACACAAGGTCTTCCACATGAAAAGTAGGTTTTAACTTTGGCGGCGGCTGTTGCTGCTGTAACTGAGAATATGCCGATGCAGAAGCCAGCACAAAGAGAAATAATGATATTAAAATTTTCTTCATAACTATTCCGATTATTAATTTATAAAACATAATTATAAGTCAAGGCTGATACTGAATCTATGTAGCAAAGCCGATTTGCCGATTTGTGCCGCACCATAGTCAATATTGAAATCGTTTGTTTTCACACCCACACCACCGGAAAAACCCGATAAACCTCTGTCAGTAGAGGGTGATGTTTCCTTCCTTATCTGGTTATTATATCCTACTCTTGCCTGTACATATTTGCCAACATATAATTCCCCTGCAATCGAGAAATTCATAAATTTATCAAAGAAATTATCTGTTCTGTCGGCAAGGTGATTGAACGAGAAGTTAATTAGCAGTGGTAATCCGCGAAGCCTGTGATTGAAACCTGCTCTTATATCTAAGGGAATACCTACGCTCTCGCCGCCAATTGTTGTTATTTCCGTTCCTGCATGAAGAATTGAAATACCAATGTTTGTTCTTTTCTCAGGCATCAGGTAAATCAATCCTGCATCAACTGCAAAGCCAGTGGTACTGTACTTTTCAAGAGTTACCATAAAAAATTTGGCACTTACCCCATAATAAAGATTAGAATCAAGTTCATTTGAGTAGGTGCCTGAGAGCATCATGTCCACTGCACCGAAAGTGGTGCCGTTACGGTTTGCATACTGGTCTGCATAATCAAACGAGCCATAGCTTGTAAAGCTGACTGCTCCTGCAAATGTACCTACATCATCATACTTTTTAATGTATGTAACATTTCCGGAATTTATATCGAGTATGTGCTTTAGAAATGTAGTGGAAAAGTGCTTCTCTGTTACGGTTGAAATTGTTGCAGGATTAAAGAACACAGCACCTGCATCTTCGGGCATAGCAACAAAACAACCAGCCAGAGCCGCCGCACGGGCGCTTTCGTTAAATCTTAAAAATTGGAAAGGAGTAGTTGTGCTTGAATACAAAACTGACGAAGCAGAAAAATACAAAGCAATTAAAATAAACTTATGTAAATTCATTTCTTATTTTCCTTCAATTGTGAAATTTAGTAAGCGAAAGCTTAATAATCACTCCTTATCATTTTTGTTTACTTGCAGACTCAAGAGCCTCGATAAAAACTTTCGGTGGCCTAACGGGCTTCTTTGTAACTGCATTAATAAAACTATGTACAGTATAACCTTCTGCAATTGTCGAATTATCACGAAAAATATTATAATTTATCTTCATTGTGGCTTTTTTCTCAAATTTAAGATGAGCAACTATTTCAAGTTCATCATCGTAGAATGCAGGGCTTTTAAAATCAACATGAGCAGAAACTAATGGGAGCTGGTAGCCTAATTTCTCTAATTCCGAATAAGGAAGCCCGGCTTTTCTCATCATTTCAGTTCTACCTACTTCAAAATAGGTGAAATACATGCCATTATAAACAAAACCCATCTTATCTGTTTCTGCATACCTGACTCTAATCTTAGTCGAAGATTCTAATTCAATAATTTCACTATCCATAAGTCATTTTTTAACAAAAAGCCGCTCATATCAAGCGGCTTTTATTAAAACATTCAGATGTTATTATTTGTAAATAAACTTAACTCCCTTAGCTACAGGAATATCATCTTCGTCTATTTCTTCTTCTTCGGGTTCTACTTTCTTTGTTCCGAAGATATTACCAACCTGGCTGTCAATCATCATATCCTGGTAAGTCCTTAAACCTGTACCTGCAGGTATAAGCTGGCCAAGGATAATATTTTCTTTCAAGCCAATCAGGTGGTCAATTTTCGCTGAAACGGAAGCGTCCGAAAGCACTCTTGTGGTTTCCTGGAATGATGCAGCAGAGAGCCAGCTTTCAGTTGTCAACGATGCCTGAGTAATACCGAGTAAAATAGGCTCTGCAATAGCAGGTTCGGCATTACGGGTTGTTGCAGTTTTCTTCGTTTTCTTCTTCAATTCCTGGTTAATGCTTCTCATTACTCTCTTGTCAACAAGCTGCATAACCTTCATCTTGGAATCAGCGGGTTCAATGACAGCTACCTGATTCTTCAATTCCATATTTTCATCCAGGAACTTGATTTTATCAATGTTCTCGTTTTCAAGCATCGAAGAATCACCTGAATCAACTATTTTTACCTTCTGTAGCATCTGCCTTACTATGACTTCAATATGCTTATCATTAATCTTGACACCCTGCATACGGTAAACTTCCTGAATCTCGTTCACAAGGTATTCCTGAACCGCATTAGCTCCCTTGATACGTAATATATCATGAGGATTAATCGAACCTTCGGTAAGCCTGTCACCTGCACGAACGAAATCTTCTTCCTGAACGAGAATGTATTTACCAATCGGTACGCTGTATTCAAGCTTCGTTTTTTCGTCGCTGCTTGTTACGATTATTATTCTTTGTCCTCTCTTCATCTTTTCAAATGAAACAATACCGTCAATTTCCGAAACGATTGCCGGATTTTGCGGAGCTCTTGCTTCAAATAGTTCGGTAACCCTGGGCAAACCACCTGTAATATCACGCATTCTGCCGAGGTCTCTCGGAATTTTGACAAGTGGTGTACCCACTCCGACAACATCATCATCTTCAACTCTAAGCTGAGCTTTTGTCGGAATACTATACGATTTCAGAACTTTACCGGAGTCATCAATTAAATCAATTGTCGGTGATTTTGTCCTGTCGCGTGATTCGACAACAACCTTTGTTATATGGCCTGTCTGTTCATCATTGATTTCACGGTAAGTAACGTTATGGACAAGGTCCCTGTAACGGATTCTTCCTTCGACTTCGGTAATTATTGAAGCGTTATAGGGGTCCCATTCGTAAATCATCTGGCCCTTCTTTATTAAAAATCCATTCTTGACATGAAGAATTGCCCCATAAGTTGCATCATATTTAGTCAATGTTCTATTACTATCGGGGTCAACGATATTTATGACACCGCTGCGGCTGACAACAAGTTGGGTCTCACCTTCATCTCCTTCATAGCTGACAATCCTTACATTTTCAAATTGAATCTGTCCGTCGAACTTAGCTACGACAGAGGACTGCGAAGCAACCAGCAAAGCCGTACCACCCGTATGGAAGGTTCTTAGCGTTAACTGTGTCCCAGGCTCTCCGATTGACTGGGAAGCTATCGTACCGACTGCTTCGCCTGTGTCAACAAGCTGTCCGGTTGCAAGGTTACGTCCATAGCATTTGGCACAAACACCCTGCCTCGACTCGCATGTTAGAACGGAACGAATAGTAACCGATTCGATTGAGGTCTGCTCAATCCTGTTCGCTATTTCCTCGTCAATCACATCAGTGGCACGAGCAATGATTTCTCCGGTTAATGGATTCTCAATATCTTTGAGTGTAACTCTGCCGAGAATTCGTTCAAACAACGGTTCTTTTATTTCTTCTCCATCCTTAAGGGCTGTCATATCGACACCACGGATTGTCCCACAGTCATTATCAGATATAATAACATCCTGTGCAACGTCATGAAGCCTTCTTGTCAAATAACCTGCATCAGCTGTTTTCAAAGCCGTATCGGCAAGACCTTTTCTCGCACCGTGTGTAGATATAAAATATTCAAGTATTGACAAACCTTCCTTAAAGTTTGCAATAATCGGATTTTCAATTAATTCACCGGTCGAGCCTGAAAGAGATTTTTTTGGTTTTGCCATTAAGCCTCGCATACCGGCAAGCTGACGTATCTGTTCTTTAGAACCTCTTGCCTGTGAATCGAGCATCATCCAAAATGTATTGAATCCCTGTTGAGCCTTGGATAATTCTGAGTATAACTTATCCGCCACCCTGTTTGTTGCAGTTGACCATGTGTCTATAATTTTATTATATCTCTCACCACTACTTATCACGCCGTTTTGGTAAGCAAATTCAATTTCATCTATTTTCTTCTGTGCCTGGCCAATGATAACCAACTTATCAATTGGTACAAGAACATCGTTAATACTAACCGACATACCACCCTTTGTAGCAAACTTAAATCCTATATCTTTCAGAGCATCGAGAAATTCAACAGTCTTTGCAAGCCCAGCTTTCCTAAAACAAATACCAATAATTTGCCTCAATCTTTTCTTTGCAAGAAGTTCGTTTAGGAATCCTAATTCTTCAGGTACTATTTTGTTGAATAATACTCTGCCTGTTGTTGTTTCAATTAGCTCGCCGTTAATCCTGACTTTAATTTTGGCATGTAAATTTATTATACCAGAATTATAAGCAATAATAACTTCGTCTGAAGAAGAAAACATCTTGCCCTCGCCCTGTGCTTCATGCCTTACTTTTGTTAGATAATATACACCAAGCACCATATCCTGCGAAGGTACGGCAATTGGGTCGCCATTCTGAGTGTGCATGATATTATGAGGAGCTAAAATCAGAAGTAAAGCTTCAAGCTGAGCTTCATAACTTATAGGTATGTGAACCGCCATCTGGTCACCGTCGAAGTCAGCGTTGAAAGCAGTACAGACCAATGGATGCAGCTGAATGGCTTTACCTTCAATCAGTCTTGGCTGGAATGCCTGAATACCAAGCCTGTGTAATGTCGGCGCACGGTTGAGCAGAACGGGATGCCCTTCAATCACTTTTTCAAGAATATCCCAAACTTCGTTAGTCTTTCTCTCAACCATTTTCTTTGCACTCTTGACTGTTTTAACATGTCCCCTTTCTATCAGTTTCCTGATAATAAAAGGTTTGAATAATTCAACAGCCATGTCTTTAGGAAGGCCACATTCATGAAGCCTCAGTTCAGGACCTACAACAATTACCGAACGGCCTGAATAGTCAACTCTCTTACCGAGTAGATTCTGCCTGAACCTTCCTGTTTTACCTTTCAATGTGTCTGCAAGTGATTTCAAAGCACGCTGCGATTCGCTTCTGACAGCACGGCGGCTGTTGTCAAAAAGTGCATCAACCGATTCCTGAAGCATTCGCTTTTCATTTCTTAAGATAACTTCAGGAGCCTTAATATCAATCAGTCTCTTAAGCCTGTTATTTCTGATAATAACTCTGCGATATAAATCATTCAGGTCGGAAGTTGCAAACCTGCCTCCTTCGAGAGGCACGAGGGGTCTGAGGTCGGGAGGAGTTACCGGCACAACATCAAGGACCATCCACTCGGGACGGTTATTCAGATTATTTCTCTGTGCCTGCCTGAAGGAATCGAGAGTACGAAGCCTCTTAAGTAAATCTGTTTTTTTCTGCTGTGAAGTCTCTTCCTTGAGCAATGCTTTTAATTCACCATATAATGTCTCCGGTTCAACCCTCTTTAGTAATTCTTTAATTGCTTCGCCGCCAATGTGGGCAATGAATTTATTAGGGTCATCATCATCCATATTTAATTCTTCTTCGGACAGATTACTCAATATATCCAGATATTGGTCTTCTGTTAATAAGTCTTTTTGTTGTAAACCTGTTTTTCCGGGTTGAACAACAATATATGATTCATAATAGACAATCCTTTCAATATCCTTTGTAGGCATCCCGAGAATTGCACTGATTTTACTTGGGAGAGTTCTCAGGAACCAAATATGAACAACCGGGACAGCAAGCATAATATGCCCCATACGTTCACGCCTGACAGATTTCTGTGTAACTTCAACTCCGCATCTGTCGCAAACGATACCCTTATACCTTATTCGTTTATATTTACCACAGGCGCATTCCCAGTCTCTAATCGGACCGAAAATTTTCTCACAGAACAATCCGTCCTTTTCAGGCCTGAAAGACCTGTAGTTGATTGTCTCCGGTTTTGTTACTTCGCCATTTGACCTGTTGAGTATATCGTCAGGTGAAGCAATTTTAATTGATATGCGCGAAAATCCCTTTCTGGGAATTGATTTCGATTGCATTTTTGCTCCTCTTATTAAATTTATTTTTCTTTATATTAATCAATATTTAAATCAAGGCACAAGCCCTGAAGCTCACGAATAAGAACATTGAACGACTCAGGTATATTCGGAGTTGGCATATTATCGCCCTTTACAATAGCTTCATACATTTTCGCCCTGCCCTGAACATCATCCGATTTTAGTGTAATCATCTCCTGCAAAGTATGGGCGGCTCCATATGCTTCAAGTGCCCAGACTTCCATCTCACCAAGTCTCTGACCGCCGAACTGGGCTTTTCCTCCCAATGGCTGCTGAGTAATAAGTGAGTATGGGCCAATTGACCTTGCATGAATTTTATCTTCAACCAAGTGAGAAAGCTTTAGCATATAAATTACACCGACAGTGATTTTTTCATCAAAAGTTTCACCGGTCCTGCCATCGTAAAGGATTGTCTTTCCCCCTGCAGGAAGTCCTGCTTTTTCCAGATAATTACTTACATCCTCCCAACTGGCACCGTCGAAAATCGGTGTTGCAAACTGTAATCCAAGCTTTACCCCTGCCCAGCCAAGTGCTGTTTCGAAAAGCTGACCGAGGTTCATTCTTGAAGGTACGCCTAATGGATTAAGTACAATGTCCACAGGTGAACCATCCGGTAAGAACGGCATATCTTCCTGTGGTACAATCTTCGAAACTATACCCTTATTTCCATGCCTGCCTGCCATTTTATCACCAATCTGGAGTTTTCTTTTCTTTGCTATATATACTTTAGACATTTGAAGAATACCGGGTTGAAGTTCATCGCCAGCGGCTATTTTACTTCGTTCGGCTTTGAAAATGGCAATAACATGATTCCTTTTTGCATGATAATTCTTTATCATAGTCTTTACCAACTTGGAATCTTCTTTCCCGGAAATAATTTCATGCTCGACATCTATTAGTTCAGGCTTCAAAGCTTCGTTTTTATAATGATTATCTATTTCTTTGCCTGTTATCTTAACTCCACTCCTGATAGCAACGGAACCATTATCGTGTCTGATACCGAGAATGGTTTTTCCGGTCAGAACTGATATTAACCTTTTAATAAAGTCATCGTCCAGGTCTTTTAATGTATCCTTTTCTCTTTTATTGAGATTTTCCTGCCTTTTCTTTTCTTCTGTTTTACCATCTTTCTCACTGACAATTACTCTCCTGGTGAAAAGTTTTGTATTAATAACGACACCCTTTAATCCGGGTGTTGCTTTGAGCGAAACATCTTTCACATCACCTGCTTTATCACCGAAAATTGCCCTTAAAAGTTTTTCTTCCGGTGTCGGGTCGGTTTCGCCTTTGGGAGTGATTTTACCAATCAGTATATCGCCTTCCTGTACCTTAGCACCGGTTCTGATGATACCGTCTTCATCCAAATCCTTTGTAGCTTCTTCGCTGACATTTGGAATTTCTCTGGTGAATTCCTCTTCGCCGCGTTTGGTATCGCGAACCTGTAAAGTAAATTCTTCAATATGAATTGATGTAAAAATATCTTCGGCAACAAGTCTTTCGGATACTATTATAGCATCTTCAAAGTTATAACCTCTCCAGGGCATGAATGCAACCATTACATTTTGGCCTAATGCAAGCTCACCTCTGTCGGTCGAAGCACCATCTGCGAGCGGCATGCCTTTTACTACTTTTTGGCCCTGTTTTACAATAGGCCTTTGGTTTATACAGGTATCCTGATTTGTTCTAAAAAACTTCAATATAGGATAGGTTACCATTTTCCTAAAATCAAAACTTGTCAGTTTCTCTTTATCAGTTCGTTTGTCGTCATACCTGACACGGATATAATCGGAGCATACATACTCAACTTCTCCGTCTCCTTCTGCGAGCAGTAATGTCCGTGAATCTTTTGCAACTTTTGCTTCCATACCAGTACCAACAATTGGTGCAGTAGGTTTGACGAGTGGTACTGCCTGACGCTGCATATTAGAACCCATGAGGGCACGGTTGGCATCGTCATGTTCGAGAAACGGAATAAGTGATGACGCTGCACTTGTTATTTGGTCAGTTGATATATCAACAAATTCTACATCATGAGTAGATACAACAACGAAATCACCCGATTTTCTTGCTTTAATCTTATCTCCGGTCAACATTCCTTTATCATTGAAAGGCGACGAAGCTGGTGCAATAATATATCCGTCTTCTTTCTCTGCGGTCAGATAAATAATCTCGTCAATTATCTTGCCTTTTACAACTTTTCTGTATGGAGTCTCAATAAACCCAAGGTCATTTATTCTTGCATGAATAGCAAGAGATGAAATTAAACCTATGTTCGGGCCTTCAGGAGTTTCGATTGGACATAACCTTCCATAATGTGTATAATGTACGTCACGCACCTCAAACCCTGCTCTTTCTCGTGTTAATCCACCCGGGCCTAATGCTGAAGTTCTCCTCTTATGAGTTAACTCTGCAAGGGGATTTGTCTGGTCCATAAATTGTGATAATTGGTTAGTTCCGAAGAACTGATTAATTACTGAACTTATGGTTCTTGCATTTACAAGTTCTGCGGGAGCTAACTGCTCACCATCATGAATGCCCATTCTTTCTTTTATTGTCCTTGCCATACGAGCCAAACCAACATTAAATTGGGCTGTAAGTTGTTCACCTACAGTTCTGACACGGCGGTTACCGAGATGGTCAATATCATCACCGCTTTGCTTGTCATCATGAAGTTTGATAAGGTGTTTTATAATCGCAACGATATCATCCTTTTCAAGGGTTGTTATTGCCAGGTCAACCTTTAGTTTCAGTTTTTGATTAATTCTGAACCTTCCGACAACACCCAAATCATATCTTTTGGGATTGAAAAATAACTTTTCAAGTAAAGCCTCAGCAGTTGCAATATCAGGCGGTTCGCTTGAACGAAGTTGCCTGTAAATTGCCTCTAATGCATCTTCTCTCGTTCTCGAAGTATCTTTTGCCAAAGTTCTGGCAATTATAGGCTCATCATTCGGGTCAGAGTATTTATAAACCTTCAATGAACTAAGCTCGGCATTTTTCATATTTTCGAGAAGTTCTTCTGTAATCACAGTATCACGGATTGCTATAATTTCTCCGGTTGCCATATCAATCAAATCGGATGCTATCCGCTTACCTACTAAAGTCTCATCTATTTCTTCAATATCAAGAAATTCAGCTAAATCAAAAAGATTTAGCAATTCCTCGTCAGAAGAATAACCAAGTGCTCTCAGCAATGTTGTTACAGGAAATTTCTTCTTCCTGTCAATATATGCAAACATCACATCATGAATATCAGTTGCAAATTCTATCCATGAGCCTCTGAAAGGAATAATCCGGGCTGTATAAATTCTGGTACCGTTGGGATGTAAAGTGTCATCAAAAAACACCCCCGGTGAACGGTGGAGCTGTGATACAATCACTCGTTCTGCTCCATTTATAATAAATGTTCCCCTTGATGTCATTGAAGGTATATTGCCTAAATATACTTCCTGTTCAACCGATTCGATATAGTCCTCGGAATTTTTTTCGGCTTTGCTGGATAATCTGAGTTTAGCCTTCAGGGGTTTTGCAAAAGTAAGCTCTCTTTCTCTGCACTCGTCTTCGCTGTATTTTGGCATCTCAACCGAATAGTGAAGAAATTCAAGCTGAAAAACGCCTGAGGAATCTTCGATAGGAAAATTATTTTTAAATGCAAGCTGAAGCCCTATGTTTCTCCTGTCTGCAGGAGTAAGGTTATCCTGCAGGAAATCACTGTAAGATTTATTCTGGACATCCAGCAAGTCAGGATAATCCGTTATTTTTTTGGTTGTCGAAAAATCAACCCTATCTCTAAGCCTGACTATATGGTCTTTACCTATATAAAATTTCGGCTCATTTGATTTTGTGGTGCTCACAGGGAACCTCCAATTCTTTAAAATTTTTGTTCTCAAAAATTAGGATTTTTTGAAGCATTTCCACATGGAAAACACTTCAAAAAATTCTAAGACATTTTCATTAATCGGCATACTATTTAAAATTTTCCTTTAACGGAAACTTGTAACCAAAAATTCACTAAATATTACCATCAAATTAAAGTAGTGTTGGGAGTTGCGGTATCGAGCCGCAAACTCCCAATATCATATTTCCAAATTATACGTTTTTACTTTAATGTAACCTTTGCACCCTGTTCTTCGAGCTTCTTCTTGATTTCATTAGCTTCATCTTTTGAAGCACTTTCTTTTACGACGCTTGGCGCACCCTCGACCATGTCCTTGGCTTCTTTCAATCCAAGTCCGGTAATCTCGCGAATCACCTTGATAACGTTGAGTTTTTTATCGCCCATATCGGTTAATTCCACTGCAAATTCGGTTTGTTCTTCCTCTTTTGGAGCTTCAGTTGCTGCCGGTGCCCCCATGCCGGCAACCATAACCGGTGCCGCTGCAGATACACCAAATTTATCCTCTAATTCTTTTTTTAATTCCGCTGCTTCAAGTAACGTTAGACCGGAAATTTTCTCAACTAATTCTTCTACTATAGCTGACATTGTTTTTCTCCTAAATTATTTTTTCAAAAAAAAATTAAGCCGCCTGTTTTTTGGCAACCTCTTCTATAACACTTGCCAAATCACGCATCACGGCATTGATTGAACCGACAATTCCGGTGATTGGTGCGTGCAGGCTTCCAACAATAGATGCCATCAAATCCTGTTTGGTCGGTAATGAAGCAACCGTTTTAAGCTGCTTTGCATCGAAGAACTGTCCGTCAATATAAGCACCCTTGAATAAGGGTTTATTGAACTTATCAATATTTTCCTTCAACGTTTTCGCAGGCGATACAGGGTCATCATAGCCAAAAATAATAGCTGTCTGGCCGCTGAAAATTTCAGTGGGTAACTGATAATCGCCGACTTCTTTCAAAGCACGCAGAATCAAGGTATTCTTAGCAACCCTGTAATCCACGTTCATTTTTTTGAATACCCGGCGGATTCTGATTGAATCACCGACATTCATACCGACAAAGTCAACAAGATAGAATCCATTTGCTTTCCTGAACTTTTCTGCAAGCTCAGAAACTATTTCCTGTTTTCTTTGTTTTGTAATCATATTTTACCATTTATATTATTCTTAACTAAGGCACAAACCCCGAGGGGCAGAGAAGCTACGCCTTTGTTAAGAGCGCGTAATAGTCCTGTTTATTCTTTTGTCTGTAATGACTGCTCGTTCACGACAACACTTGGGCCCATTGTAGAGCTAAAATATATAGCTTTAATATACTTCCCTTTTGCCGTGCTTGGTTTTGAACGCATAATGCTTGAATAAAAAGTCGCCACATTATCAATAAGCTTATTTTGTTCAAAAGAGCATTTACCTATTGCTGCCTGGATGTTACCGGTTTTGTCAACCCTGTATTCAATCTTTCCTCCCTTGACATCCTTAACGGCTTTGTCGAGGTCAAAAGTTACCGTTCCACTCTTTGGATTTGGCATTAAACCCCTTGGGCCAAGAATTCTTCCGAGCTTGCCGACTTCACCCATAACGTCAGGTGTTGCAATTATTACATCTATTTCGGTCCAGCCGTTTTTGATTTTCTCTACATATTCATCCAGTCCTGCATAGTCTGCTCCCGCATCCAAAGCTTCCTTGTCCTTTGGAGCCTTAGCCAGAACAAGCACCCTGACTGTTTTGCCGGTGCCATGCGGCAGGGAAACCGTACCGCGAACAAGCTGGTCGGCTTTCCTTGGGTCAACGCCAAGCCTGATGGCAACTTCAAACGATTCGTCAAACTTTGCCGTCGCATTCTTTTTTACTATTGCTATGGCATCCTGAAACGGATACATTTGAGACGAATCATAGCTTTTTGTTAATGACTTATATCTTTTTCCCGAATCACTCATTGTTGATTTAAATTATATTTTACAAATTTTATTATCCTTCGACTACAATACCTACACTTCTTGCAGTGCCTTTTACCATTTCGATACCGCTTTCGACAGTATCGCAGTTCAAATCTTCCATTTTTATTTTTGCGATTTCTTCACATTGCTTTACTGTTACGTTGCCGACTTTTGTTTTATTGGATTCCGCAGAACCTTTTTTGATTCCGGCAGCCTGTAACAACAAAATTGATGCAGGTGGTGATTTTACAATAAACGTGAAAGATTTATCAGTAAAAAAGGTTACAAGAACAGGTAATATTGTTCCTTTTTGTTTTGCTGTTTTAGCATTGAATTGTTTCACAAATTCCATTCCGTTTAGGCCTCTTTGTCCGAATGCAGGCCCCACAGGCGGAGCCATTGTGGCTTCGCCGGCATTTAACTGCAATTTGAACGTTCCCGCTAATTTCTTTGCCATTTCTCAACTAAAAAAAATATTACAAAATCTTATTATTATAATCAATGATTTTCAAGTTCGACCTGACTGAAATCAAGTTCAACCGGAGTTTTTCTTCCAAGTATTCCGACTTCAACTTTTAGTTTTTGTTTTTCATGATTTACTTCTTTAACGGTGCCATTGAAATTCGTAAATGGCCCTTCAATGACTTTAACCGGGTCTCCGATTTCAAAACGTGTTACTATCGTTGCTATGCTTCTTCTTTCCTCAACCCTGCCGATTATCCTATCAATTTCATGCGGCTGCAATGGTGAAGGTTGTGCCCTATTCCCTACAAAACTCACCACCGAAGGAACATTAGTAATAATCTCGATTATCTTCTTGTCCATAACAGCTTTGACTAAAATATAACCCGGTAGAAAGTTTTTAATCTTGGTTCTTCGCTTTCCTCCCCTGACTTCAAAAACAGTTTCCTGGGGAATAATAACCTCAAGTATTCTTTCGTTAAGTTTCAATCTTTTTACTTCAGCTTCAATCGAGAGTTTTACTTTAGTTTCATGACCGGTAAATGTACGGATGGCATACCACTTCCCGTCAGGTTTATTGGTATCCACAACAGGTATAGCTTCTGAAATTACATTTTCGGATTCATTAACAAAGGCTTCCGTCACAAGAGTATCAGCCTCTGAATCCACTTCTGCCTTAGCTTCCACAACTTCGGCATCTGTTTCAGGAATATCAGAAACTGATTCGATTGCTTCAATCTCTTCTTCAACATTTTCAACATCAGCTTCAATTGAATCCGAACCGGCTTCTTCCGAAATAATTTCAGTATCAGCTAAGTCAGAATCAATTTCTGTATCATCTGTTTGAATGTTATCTATTTCTTCCATATTTTCAATTTCGTCCATGTCGGGATAGAAGCGTTAGTAATATTAAGCGAAAATACCCTTGATTAACAAATCCATAATTTTGTCAATCGCAAGGACAATAAGAGTAATAATAATCGTGGTAATAATCACAACGATTGTTGATTCCTTCAATTGTTCTTTTGAGGGCCAGGAAACTTTTTTCATTTCCTTGACTACATCATTTGCAAATTCTTTAATTTTTCCAATCATAAAAAAATCCTTTTTGTTTCACAGCAGGGGCGGCAGGAATCGAACCCGCAGCCTACGGTTTTGGAGACCGTCGCTCTGCCAATTGAGCTACACCCCTAATCAATCCCTTGGAGCTGATGACCGGGATTGAACCGGTGACCTCATCCTTACCAAGGATGTGCTCTACCAACTGAGCTACATCAGCCTTACTTCACACGAGCGGGAAACGGGATTCGAACCCGCGGCCCTCAGCTTGGGAAGCTGATGCTCTACCAACTGAGCTATTCCCGCAATTCATTTTAATTTCTAAAAACGAGATTTATCCTACTCAGCAGTAAAAATATCAACGAACATTCACTTTAAAATTTTGAGCGGGAGACGAGGTTCGAACCCGCGACCCTCAGCTTGGAAGGCTGATGCTCTACCAACTGAGCTACTCCCGCATCATATCTTTCCGATACAATTTCATCTGTGGGCAGGGAAGGATTCGAACCTCCGTAGGGCTGTGCCCAGCAGATTTACAGTCTGCCCCGTTTAACCGCTTCGGTACCTACCCAGTTAAAAGGACAACAAAATTAAGAAAAATTATTAATATAACCAATATGTTTTTAAAAATAATATGAAATTTTTGCTTTCCATTGTAGTCCGATTTTTTCATCAAGCCATTTTTAGTTATTTGATTTTTCTTAAAAAACAAATTTTAATTTTTTCAATTATTTCATATTTTTAACGTTTATTTTATTTATAAAATCCGTATTTTCTTTTTCAGTTGATTAAAAATCGATGGAAAGGATTTAGTTTTATTTGATTTTTATTGGTATTTATGGAAAATTCACCATACAATGCAACCGTTACCGGAAAAATACTTATCACTCCTGATTTAATGGTGCTAAGAATCAGAACCGACGAACCGAGAACAACTTTCAGGGCTGGGCAATTTACTGCAATAGGATTACTTGCCAGCGAACAGCGTTCGCCTAATTCCGTCATACAAGAGGAGAATTTAAAGCCTGAATCACTTATTAAGCGCCCCTACTCGATAGCCTCTGCTAACCATGAAACCCAGGACTTTGAGTTTTATATAAGCCAGGTTAAATCGGGTACTCTAACACCGAGATTGTTTAATCTCACCCAAGGGAACAGGATTTGGGTTGATAAAAGGATTCTCGGCTTTTTCAATCTCGACCTTACACCGCCCGGATGTAATATTGTTATGATTGCAACAGGAACGGGGCTTGCACCATATATATCCTTCCTGCGTTCACACCTTAAGGAACATAAAGATACTAAGTTAGTCGTCATACATGGTGCCGCTTATTTGTGGGACCTCGGTTACCGAAGCGAACTTGAATTTATTGATTATAATTTTGAAAATTTTTATTATTATCCCACTCTGCTTCAGGCTGACGATTCTTGGAAAGGCTTAAGAGGTTACATAGAAATACATCTTAATAACAAAATTTTAGAAAATATCGGGATTGAAATAAATCCGGAAAAAACCCATTTCTTTCTCTGTGGTAATCCAAAGATGATTGCTTCGGTTTCTGATTTTCTAATTAAACGTAATTACACTCGTCATTCCAAAAAAAATCCGGGTGCTTTACACATTGAGGAATATTAATATTGTCATGATGATAAATATAAAAAGCATAATTCTCATTTTAACCCTTGTTCTCATCAGCGGCTGTATTGTTGTCAAACACAATACTGTCGAAGATGAAGTTACAATGATAAACCTAAGCCCTAAACCTGAAATACCTATGTCCGACAAACTTGTACGCTCTAAAAAAGGAGACATAATTGCTTTTCTTCCACAGGACTGGTTTTTTGTAAATGTTGAAGAAAAAGCTTCAGCCGATGTATTTGCGGTCGCTGTCAATCCCGACTATACACTCAGTGCTGTCTTCTCAGCCATAAGAAAAAATGATATTACAGACAGTATCGTAAGTAAGGAAGGACTTCTCGGGTTAGCAAGGACAAGCTTAAGCTATCATGAAAATAAAACTGCAGGGGCAGTCAAACAGGTTGGTAAATATTCATTAATGCAATTAGGTACTATGTCATTTGCCAAATATAATTATTCCAACTCATCCGGCGCCCTTGTTTCCCAAACTGCGGTCTTTAAATCATCTATCAACCAATACTATGAATTTGCACTGATTCCTATGAATATAACAGGTAAGTCTTTACCATCCCAGATAGAAATTGATAAAATCTTTAATTCAATTGTAGCGACAATTCAGTATTGATAACATCAATGATTATCTCACAAGATACAAAGGAAGTAGTCAAATTTCTCCAGGATTCATCAGGAGGTAACCTTAGAAAACCAAATGACCTCGAGATTTTCCTTGAGATTGGGGCTACCTTTGGGCAGGAAAATTTGATAAATGATTTCATTTTTAATGGTGCTTCTATCTGGTATCTTTTTGAAGCCTTAAAAAAAACCAAACAAGGCGAAGAAGGATTCAATAAGCTTGATGTAGAATTAAAAGATAATTTAATTAAATTTCAATCCCAAATAAATACTTTTATTAGTTTCTCTGATGATGGTACGAACCAAAGAATAAAAAATGTTTATTTGCAGAATACACAGGGTGCTTACCTCAATCTCCTTGATTTAGCCCACGACCTGTCTGAATTAAAATATGTACAGAACAAAATGAAATCTAAAAAATAAATAACTTCTTACGAACAAGGCATCCGTATTGAAGATATTTCGAATCAGAAAAAAAACCCAAAGTCAGTATGTTAAAAATTCCAAAAAACAACTTTCTGCCATAAGGATTAATCCCTTTGATTTTCACTATCTCATAGCCGCATTCATCAAATATTCTAATAATACTTTTTTTTGTAAAAAATCTAAGATGAGTATTATCAAGTATTCCTTCATTGCGATACCTCCAATCCCTGTTCCATAGTAATTCTTTAAGATTAATTATATACCTCACATTAGGAATCGAGGCTACAATAAATCCTTTCTCGGTGAGTTTTGCTTTTAAGTCAATTAACACGTCATTAGGATAAGCAATATGTTCCAAAACATCATTAAATACAATACAATCAAAATAACCATCTTCCAAATCTTTCAAATTGGTTTCTAATCCCCTGCAAATCACTTTATCTAACAATTGTTTAGCTTTATCAGCCTGTTTCTCGTTCATTTCAATTCCCCAAACCTCAGATTTCGACCTAAGCTTCAGTGAATATCCGAATTTACCAGCACCACACCCAACCTCCAATATTCTTCGGCATTCTGCAGGAATAAACTCCAGCATTTCTCTTCTTTCGCCTTCGTAATATGAATCCGTTTTATTATTTATATTATCCATTTTATATTCCAAATTTTAAATTATTACTAATAGTTCCTATTCAAAATTATCATTTTCCCACATCAATTCAGAATTCAGGTTTTATAATTCAGAATTATTTTTAAATATGGCATCACATTGGTAGATTTAGAATTTGTCCCTGCATTTTACATTCTACATCTTTCAATTTTATACAATTTTATTTTGCTTCTCAAATTAATTATTTATATTTTGAAATCTGGTTCTTACCAAAAGGGGTAATATTATTTTATGTACAAGGATTTACTCGATGAAATCCAAAGTTTGGTTATTGACGAAAGGAACTTTGTTGTCAATGCTTCCAATTTCGTTGCACATCTATTCTCAAAAATGCCCGATGTCAGTTGGATAGGTTTCTATCTTTTATCCGAAGATTCATTGCTCATCGGTCCCTACCAGGGTAAGCCCGCTTGCGTCCGCCTTCATAAGAATAAAGGTGTCTGCTGGGCTTCCGTCAATAAAAGAGAAGTAGTCAATGTTGATAATGTACATGAGTTTCCGACGCATGTAGTATGCGATGCCGAAGCAAATTCCGAAATTGTTATACCATTAATAAAAAATGGCTTAATTTACGGCGTCCTCGACCTCGACAGTCACTCACTCGCCAGATTCACCCATGATGACGCCCTCAACCTCAGAAAATTAGTTGACCTCCTCGTAAACGCCTCTGATATGTACGCTATCGGAAAATTTTATGGGAAAGCTTACTAACTCATGTTACGCAACATGATATTATTTTCATAGGAATAGAATTTTCAATTAACAATTTTTTAATTTTCATTGAATTTTTAATGAGCAAATTTTCAAAATATTTAATTAATTAAGTCACCTTACGCATAAATTTTACAAACCTTAGTCTGAAGTGTACCCAAAAATTGGGACAACAAGTTAATATAGCCGGTTACTTTACTTTTTACTAAGGTTAAACGTATTTGATAAGGTTTTTAAAATTACAAAGGTGTAGAATAAAGTTTTCAATATTGCGTAACATGAGTAATTAAATAATTTTATGACTTCAAAGTTTTAAATAGGCCAAATGACGTAAAGCCTATTTCTTTTTTAACATAGAAAATTACAGAATTGAAAACTAAAAATTATTGCTTCCAGAAATAATAATTTATGTGTAACATGAGTTACTAAGTTAATCTTATTTATTTCCTTATCACCACCATCTTTCCCACTGAAGCTGTCCCAGTTGTCGTTGATGATGCCACTATCATATAAATCCCGCTCGAAACATAATTACCCTTGCTGTCCCTTCCGTCCCATATCCCCTTCCTTCCGCTCACCGTCATCGCTTTCACCAATCCGCCGTCAATAGTAAGTATTTTAATTTCAGAATCTGCAGTCAAACCCTCAATGGTCACGTATCCGTCCCTATCAGGCATATAAGGCTGCGGGTAACAGCTTATATTATAATTCTCCAACGGTTTCACCGCCAGACTCCTTGCCGTACACAAACCCCTTTTAGTCCCGAAATATGCTGTCCCGGTCTCTCCGTCAACCACAACAGAATAGACATCATCGCCAATCAAAGGGCTATTACTTTTATTAATAATTGCAATTGTTTCTGTCCCATCAGGATTCAGCACCCATACACCGTTATTCGTAGCAATCCATTTATAATTCAAAGCATCAACAAAAATATCATTCACCCTCTGCGTACTCAGCATACTCACCTTCCTTATGCTTACCCCTTGCTGTCCGCCGCCCAACACACCCGATGGATTAAAAATAACAGACAATCCTGAATCATACCCAATCCACAACGCACCAAATTGGTCAATTGCAAGGGCAGTCTGAGCATTATCCAGTAGTTTTCCACCCGTTGAAGAATTTGTCATCACTCCACAGATATCATCGCTTTTATCATCAATTGTATTTCTCTCATTCAAATACATCAGTCCCCATGATTCAAACGGACTCGAGCCACACCATTTTGTGCCTGATAAATCAATTGCAATTGAAATAAAACTTCTCTTGGTAGGAGAACTGCAATTCTCAAATTCTACAAAAGTTCCGTCTTTCTTATAAGCAAGCATTGATGGCCCGGGACTTATCCTTCCCCAATTCGAAAACCATACGGCCCCCTGATTATCCGCAATACATTCTCCGGCTATCACCCAGTTAATATCCTCTGCAATACCTATCATCGGAGAATTTTTATTATTAATAATAGTGAAAACATTACCGGTGTCGCGTTCTTCGAGAATACACATTCCTGTCCCCCAGTTGCTTGCGAATATCTTCCCGTTTTTATCCGAATAAATTTTATAGTAACTATTATTCAATATTTCAGGATATGCATCAGATGTATAGTTTGTCCATTCACCATTTGATAATTTCATAAAGCCCCTGCCTCTGCCATCATAATCGGTAGCCGACCACAAATTTCCTTTTTCATCAAGGTCCATACTCAAAAACAGATTAGATGCAGGTGTGTTTGGTTTGATATTTATTAAAGAGTCATTCTCATATATTCCTAATCCTGATTCCTTAAACATCAAAACAAATCCATCTTTAGAATGAATATGATTATTAATTGTAGATGGAATGATTATATATATATTACCACCTTCCAAAGTTGCAATGTAATAATTAGTAGTATAAAGAAGCATATTGTCTTTTGAACTTAGTTTCGTAAAATTATCCCAAGCATCTAAAGTTTTCTTTACAAAAAAGGTGTCATTATCCATCTTATATAATATTTTGTTAACGGCAGCATATAAAGTATCATTATGAAAACAAATACCGACTATCGGCTGTTGGGCTAATAATCCGTTTGAGGAAGTATAGTTTTTCCAGGCTTGCGGGTCAATTATTTGTGTATTCAAATCTGCCATAGCTATACCTGCTTCGGTCGCCAGCCATATTTTATTGTCTTTAATCAAAATTTGTTTCACGGGTGTTTTCGGCTGAAAGGAGCCGAATTTAGTAACTGTCTCGACAAACACCTGGCGCTTGAGGTCAAATACCGTTAATCCAAAACCACCTCCGATATAAGCCAGTGTATCATAAAGATAAATATCATTAATTATTGGATTCGGAAATCCTGCACTCACTATATCCGTAATATGAGTGATGTTGAAATTTTCATCTGCGATCTCTATATAACCGTCAAAAGTACCCATATACACAAGTTTGTTAATCGTATCGGCATTCATTGCGGTAAACTCCATGCTGAGGAAACCTTCGGTATTCCGGAACTCGCGAAATGGCTGCTGATTCAAAGAATCGTAAACGAACAATCCACCAGTTGTGCCTGCCCAGATTCTTCCTTTCGAATCAATAGCAGCAACCCTTACATCAAGCAAAGACGAGTAAATCTTCCAACTGTCAATTTTGAATTGTGAGAATGAATAACAATTAAAGAGTGAAATTCCGATAAGAATAAGCACCAATTTTAACGAATTGATTTTTATTGAGTCCATTTGATACTCCTGTGTAATGAAAAAAAATAATGAGTATCAAATAATCATTTGATTGCCCGTAAAAGTGAAACCATTTCGAGAGCAGTCTGTGCTGCCTCGAAACCTTTATTACCGCTTTTACTCCCTGCCCTTTCAATAGCCTGTTCGATTGTATCTGTCGTTAAAACTCCAAGAATACACGGAACACCTGTTTCAAGGTTAATTCTTGATATACCTTTGGTAACCTCCGCTGCAATATAGTCAAAATGAGGAGTTGCTCCCCTGATGACAGCACCAAGGCAAATCACAGCATCATATTTTTTTGTTTTCGCAAGTTTTTGAGCAACGACAGGTATTTCATAAGCACCGGGGCAATAAACAACAGTCAAATTTTCTTCTGTGGCATTATGGCGCCTCAAAGCATCCAATGCACCTTCTAAAAGTTTGCTCACAACAAATTGATTCCAGCGAGTAACGACTATTGCAAATGTTTTTCCTTTTGCATCGTAAACTCCTTCGACAACTTTTGCCATTATAACCTCTGTGTTCTATTAAATTTGTAAATTTCACAAATTTAAGATATTGTATATAAAAATAATAATATCTTTTGACGGGTATAAAGGTTTTTTGTTTTGTAATTGCATTTTTCAATACTTATTATATTAAAATAATTGAAAAGATTTTTCGTAATTTGGTAAACTTTATTATTCAAAATTTTTCGGAGTTTTTTTATGATTCATCGAATTTCAATAATTCTTGTACTATTTGTTTTTGTTTTTACTTTCAATGCGTGTTCCGGTGAAGCAGATAATTGGAAAGACAAAAAAGTAGAATTGAAAACAAAAATGGATTCCATTGCATATTTCGTTGGTGCCTTTAATCTTGGTAAACTAATGAGAAAAGATTCTGTCATGGTTGACCCCACCATCCTTGCAAAAGGCTTATATGATGCCTTGTATGGCGACACCGTTTTGGTTTCTGAAGAACAAGGCAGGAAGCTTATGATGTCTTTCCAGGAAGATATGATGAAAAACCAGCAAAGAAGACAAAATGAACTAGGAGATTTAAACAAAAAAGAAGGTACTGCATTTCTTGAAGAAAACAAGAAAAAACCTGGTGTTATAACTTTGCCAAGCGGACTGCAATACCAGGTCTTAAAAGAAGGTACCGGCAAACAACCAAAAATGAGTGATACTGTAACCGTACATTATAAGGGTTCTAACTATAAAGGAAAAATTTTCGATAGTTCTTATGACAGAAAAGAGCCCTTTAAAATTGCCCTTGACACAAATTTCATAAAAGGTTGGGTTGAAGGCTTACTTCTAATGAAGGAGGGGGCAAAATACAAATTATTTATCCCTTCTAATTTAGGTTATGGAGAAGCTCCCGGGCCTCCCGAAGTTGGCCCTTTTGGTCTCATGATTTTTGAAATAGAATTATTGACTGTAACTCCGCCTAATCCGGCAGCAGCAAAACAAAACCCTAATACAGAAATGATGGTGCCCAGGTAAATCATATTTTAGTATTTGTAATTTTTATCTGAATACTGAATTGAAAAGAAAAATTGAATATATCGCCGTTGTATTTATGGTTATAATACTATTTATTATTCCCGGATGTGACGGCGATACTATTAAACCACCTCCGCCTGAACCCGAAATCTTTGCCGATATTTCCGGATATGACAGCCTTCATTACGAAGCTGTTGTTATGGTAATTATAAATAAACCTGGCCACCAGCTCCAATTTAGCAGTTATTCAGATATAAGCAGTAAACATCATAGTATGGTTATATCAATTTTTTATCTTGATACAAATCTAAAAGCAGGTACTTTCAATTTTATGCGCGATTTCATCAGCGGCAAGGAATATGCAGTCGGTAGTTTTATTGTCGGCAAAGGGAAAGACGAAAAAGTATTTTTATCGGATTCAGGAACCGTTATTATTTCAGAATTGAACGGATTGACCATAAATGGTTCATTTAACTTTTTTGGTTCCGATAAGAGCAAAACAGAACATATTAATGTTCAAAATGGAATATTAAAAATCAAATAATTCAATTTGACCTTACCGTAAAAAGCAATACTACCGCAACAACTGTTGATGCTATCAATATAACAGGCTGAACAATCTCCTCAAAAAAAGTTTTTTCCCGTAAGGGTACAGGTGATGATGCAAAGTCATATTGTTTGCTATCAACCGATACAACATTATCTCTTGCAATTCTATCCGTGAATGAACTCTTAAACTCTTCCAACGGAACAATTTTATCATTATTAAGCCTCGAAGCGGAAATATGAACTACAATTTCCCTGTCTAATGAATCCTGGGACAAGTTATTTTTCAAATATTTTACTAAAATATTATTGATGTTGATTTCATAAGAACAGCTAACATTTTTAGTAGAATCATTTGAAATCGCACAGCTATCGTGAGCTAATTCACGGAGCAGTTTATCCATTAGAAGCCACCTTGCGGGGTGAGATGTGATTTCTAATCTGATTATTTCACCTTTTTGGAGAAATTGATTATTACAAAATTTATCCGTATAATTATTTAAAAGAGAATCAATTATTTCAAAATTTGTTTTGGGAGAAATGCTGTCAACTGCCAATAAGAAATTACCTTTAATAATAAAGGATATAATTAAAATTAATAATATATATTTTAAATATTTCATTATCAATATAAAAATTCATAATTGTACTTTTCCTCGACACCCTTACGCAGTTCAAGTAATGCAGTTACAAACTCTTTTGCATTCCAGAATGAGGACATTCTAATTCTGATAAACCGTTTTCTATTTTTAATTTTAATTCTGATGATTTTAATTACGCCTTTCCTTCTGCTTCTCGGAATTCTTTCTTTTACAATATTTATACTAATTATATCATTAATATGGAAGAGTTTTTCACTGAACCTGTTTCTGAAAATAAGAAAATCTTTGCCAACAATTATTGCCCTTTTTCTGAAAATGTTATACAACAGGGCAAAACCGGAACCAATGATAAATAATGCAAGTAAAATCACAACAGGGTCTTTTGCAATCTTTGTAAAAGTTGCATCAAAAAGAAGTCCTTTCAAAAAGAAATAAATAAATAAGGCTATAGCGTAAACAGAAATAAACTGCCAGTAAAAATCAAGCCTTTGAGTGAATGTTTTCACTTCGGCATCTTTTTTTATTTCTTTTAATTCTGATTCCATTTCTTATTAACAAATAAATTTATGTTATTCCACAAAAATATACCAAAATATCATTCACAATTTTATAACTTAACTAAAATGACTTTGCTTTTCCTTTCATCAGTTCTACAAGTTCAACAATTTTCTTTGCTGAATTCTCTGCAGCATCAGGCTTTGCAAGTGATTTTGCCGAGTTGCTCATTGACTTTAATGTATTTCCGTCATCAATCAGCTTACAAATATATTCATAAAGATTCGACTCAACTTCTTCATCCGGCATTATAATTGAAGCACCATTCGCTTCCATCACATTTGCATTAATTGCCTGCTCATTATTTGATGCTGACGGAAGCGGTACTAATATTGACGGTTTTCCTGCCGTACATATTTCGGCAATTGTCGTTGCTCCCGAACGTGAAACCACAAGGTCCGAAGCAGAATAAACGAGGGACATATTATCAATATACTTAAACACTTTAATATTTTCGCTTACCTGCCCTTTTACAACATAATTCTCACCTGTCTGCCAGATTAATTGCCAGCCTTCTTTTTCAATTGCAAACAGGATATTATTCACTGAATGATTAATTGATTTAGCACCAAGGCTGCCTCCAAAGACGAGTATAGTCTTTTTATGAGTTTCTAAACCGAGAGCCTGTCTTGCTTCTTCCTTCGGCGGGAGGGAGCAGATATTTTTTCTAACAGGATTTCCAAGGCTTACTATTCTTCCACTCAGATTTTCGTTATAAAAATTTTCCGACTCTTCAAAAGATGTAATAATTAAATCTGCTTTTTGTGAGAGCATATTTATAGCTTTACCCGGAGCAACATTAGATTCCATAAGCACAAGCGGTATGTTTTCATGATAGGCAGCCGCTCCGGCAGGATAGCTTATATAGGCTCCCGTGCAGAGAACTACATCGGGTTCAAAACTTTTTATTACTTTCCTGCAAATACCAATCGAGCGGGCAATTTTAAATGGCAGTATAAGTGTATCTAATGAAAACAATCCCTTGAATCCAGAAATCGGAATATCATAAAATTCATATCCCAATTGGGGAACTACCCTTGATTCAATCCTGTTTGAAGTTCCTACAAAAATTGCTTTTAATTTCTTGCCCGAAACATTTTCAATATGTTCGAGTACAGCAAGTGCAGGATAAAGATGTCCGCCCGTCCCACCGGCGGCGACTAACAATCTGAATTCTTTTTCTCGAGCCAATTAATTTTTAATTAAAGTATTACAATAATAAAATGTCTGCAAAATTAACCTAAATTCAATCATAAATGAACATTTTAGCATAAATTTCATAATAAAAGAATTACATAAATCTGAATCCTAATTTCATTAATTAATGTACAAATCACCCATTTTTTGTTTATATTTACCGATTGTAATAGAGCATAATATACATTATTTGTTGGGGGACAAATGAAAACCAAACTCATCATCACATTAGCAATGATGATGTTCATCTTTTGCTCATATAATTCACAAGCACAGACACAAAAAGTCAGAGATTACCTGAAAATGGTCGCTATGGGAAAAGTAGCCGATGTCAAGAAACAAATACCTGACCTGCTTGCCGAATTTCCTAATGACCCGGGCGTACAGCTCCTGCTTGCAGTCGTCATTGACGATGCATTTCTCGCAGTCGAAAAATATAAAAACATAGTTAAAAGCTTTCCCGAAAGCGAATGGGCTGATGATGCTTACTGGCGTATTGTCCAGTTTTATGCTGTTATCGGAGACACATCATCTGCTAAATCAGAACTTGAAAATTACAGAAAAAAATATCCTGCCTCCGAATTTCTTATTGCTGCAACCGATGTTGTACGCTATTCGATAAATTATGCCAAGAGTGATAAGAATCCTAAAAACGCTCCTCATTCCTCTGTTTCAAAAGATATGAAACCTCTTGAACAGGAACCTAAACCAAAAACAGAACCTGTTAAAAAAGAAATTCCTCCAACAGTTACAAAATCAGTAACAACTGCTATACCAAAACAGGAGCCTGTCAAAAAAGAAGAGACTAAAATAACTGGAACAAAACCTAAACAGGAAACCGTTAAAAAAGAAGATATAAAGCCAGAAGTTAAAAAGGTAGATACAAAGCCAAAAGTTGATATTGCAAAAAAAGAAGAAATTAAACCTGCCGATACAAAAACCATACAAGAAGTGAAAAAAGAAATCCAGGCAGAAGTGCAGGAAAACGAAAAATACGGCCTGCAGGTTGGAGTTTATAGCACTAAGGATGCCGCTGATAATGAAGTTGCAAAATTCAAGCAGCAAAGATTAATCTCTTATGTAATGAACAAAGATATTGACGGTACTCAAATGTATGCTGTTGTCGTTGGTGAATACTCATCCAAAGAATCAGCCGAGCAGGCAAGGAAAATTGTTCAGGTGCAATGCAAATGCCAGCCTATAATATTTAAAAAGTAAAATTAGGTTAGCCTAAAATATTCAAAACCGTTCAGCGTTACTAACTGAGCGGTTTTTTTTTATTCGGAGTGAACAATGTATTTCAAATTATTTTTTTTCAGTGTGTTTCTTATTGCAGTAGGAACCATCCTTTCATATAGTAAAAAAGAAGATGGAACTCAAATGAATCAATCTATCTACGATTTCAAAGTTAAAACAATAGATGGAAAAGAAGTTACTTTAAACCAGTACAGAGATAAAGTGTTATTAATAGTCAATGTAGCCAGCTATTGTGGTTTCACTAAGCAATATAAAGGATTACAGGAACTCTATACTAAATATCATGAGAAAGGATTTGAAATCCTCGGTTTCCCCTGCAATCAATTTGGTGCTCAGGAACCAGGCACAAATGAAGAAATCAAGCAATTTTGCTCAGCAAACTATAGTGTGACTTTCCCTCTTTTTGATAAAATTGAAGTAAATGGAGATAATGCTCATCCACTTTATAAATATTTGAAAACAGCTAAACAGGGATTTCTTAATTCTAACATCAAATGGAACTTCACAAAATTTCTAATTGACAGAAATGGAACTGTTGTTGACAGATACTGGACAAAAACCACACCGGACAGCTTAACAACTGATATTGAAAAATTGTTAAACGAATAATTTATAAAAAAAAATAAACCCCAATCAGATGATTGGGGTATTGCTTTTACAATTAATTTTTTTATAATCAAGCCAAGTGTTACTCGTAACACCTTACTAACTATCAATCGCAATTCCCAGCTTTGAGATAAACTTTCTCCTTCGACCATAATCTATCTCCTCCACTTGCAAAACTCATCCCAAAAGCACCAAGCTCCCATCCATAATCACCATAGAATCCAACCTTGGCTTCCTGGCATGCAGGATTGAATTGGAAAAATCCATTCACTAAATAAGCAGTGCTAAACCATCCAACTGTTGTATTCAGGAATTCTGGTACACCGACATTAATTTCAAACCTAGGAACAGCAATTCCCCAATTCATTGTCATTATAGAAGCAGATGCAGCATGTGGTTTAGACATTTCCTGAGATTCATCACTTTTAAGATTCGTTGAATAATTACAACTATTACTTGACTTATCATATTGTAAGCCCATATCAGCATTGTACTTGAACTTATAATCAAGAAGAGTAGATGATTCCGGTGGTGGAACCATGGCATTCATTACAACAAGACATTTAATTTCAAACCAAATAAAAGGTATTCCGGCAATTGGAAATTTTAAAAGTGGTAAAGGTACAGAAATTCCAATATCATTTCCTGAGCCTGCGGCAGATACTTTCAACCCAAATTCCACTTCCTGAAAATTATTCCCTGCATTGAAATCCTGCAAAACATGGTCCTGTATTTTTATCTTTCCTGTTGTCTTAAACTTCCTCAATTCACCGGTGACTGTCAGTTTAGCTACTTTTGTGTCGGCAATAACCTTTTCAGCAATGATTGTCAGATTCACCTTTTCATTACTGAATTTAATTCCAATGCTGTATTCAAAAGGAGGAAACTTAAAACTGAATCCAAGGCTGTCGCTTGTTGCTGTTTGCAATGTTGCTCCTTTAGAAATGAATGCCTCCATGAACTTTTCTCTTTCAAAAGAAACAGTGTAGTCCCAGTCAATTTCCGCATCCTTCACAACATCCGTCAATGGAGCAAACTCTCCTTCAACTTCAATTTCACTACCTGTGTTTGTAATAGACTTCACTTTGAAATAAGAATATGTGCCAACCACAACATTATCGCCTTCCTGTAATGATGCCGCCAAACTGTTGCTTGCATCGAAATAATAGACCTGGTTAGCAGTGTCTATCCTGTTTAAGCTGGATAAATCACTGTCCTTAAATACCTTTGTCGCATCATCATATACAATATTCACATAAATCGAATCATTGCTTAAATTTGGTCCGGATGGGTTGTCTGACGAGGAGCATCCCGAATTAACAATTACACCAATAACTGCTAAAGACAGCAGAAGCAAATAAATATATCGTTTAAAATTTTTCATAATCTTCCCCTTGATTTATAAAACAGAAATGTTATTTAGGTAAAATTAAGAAAAATATTTTTAATGTAATAATTTTACAAGTTTAAAAAAGTTCTAAATTCATTTCTCTACATATTATTAAGTGAAAATATATTTCCTTAATGAATCCTTATGAAATAAAATTGAAACATTTTTATGTTATCTTTTTCAACATTCATAATTCAGAATTATTTTACTTTTCTCCACCTTTTTCAAGCTTTTCAAATTCTTTGAAATTCAAATCCTTTGACAGTCTTTTTATCTTATTAAGGTCGAGGTCACCTGTAATCCAGATAAGTGTCCCACCATTATCTTCGCTGACAAGCATAAGAAACTCGGAAATTTTTCCTTTTGTTTCTTTGCGGATTAGAAATTTAACAATAGTATTTCCTTCATTTACATCCATTAGACTGGAGTATCCGCTCAAGGGGATATTTTTTATGATTTCATTATAAAAATCAAACTTATTTTTCGATTTCGTTTTTTCGGGAGAGTAAGTGAGAATCTTGATTCCTTCTAATCCATCAACTGCCTCCCCAATTGATTTATTATCTTTCCCTTCTTCGGATAAATCCTTGAACATATCAAACATATCTTTTGATATATTTACAGATGTGAAACCCTCTTTGCCGGCGTATTTCTCGAAAATTTGATTGATAGGATTATCTGCTGAATATGCAAATGTTAATACAAATGCAAGTAAAATCACTGTTGTTATTAAGCTCTTAGTTTTCATTGTTCTTATCTCCTTTGAAAATCATTGATTGATACTTATTAAAATCTGATAATTTTTCCAACTCATTAATGCTTTTGTCAAACTTTGAAAGTTTTTCAAGTTGAGCCATTCCTTTATTCATTTCCGAAGAAACATAAAGCAAAGTCTTTTTTGTTTCGGCATAAGCCAGGTTCGGGTCTTTATAAGTATCCTGCGACAGGTAATCAAGTCTCAGGCTTTTAAATGGCAGGCTTGAATATTGCACATAAGCCATCATCAGAATAGCTATGACAGCCGCAACTGCTGCTATTCCATAACCAATCTTATAAATAAAATTTGTTTTGTGAATTTTTGTTTGTGTTATCCTCTTAGATACAACATCATCAAAATCATCACTTAAAAATTCTTTTGATTCTGTATCGATGAACTTAAAATGACTGACAAATTTCTCGTACCTTTCAGGTATTTCAGATTGATTGAAAAATTCTTTCAGCTCATTTTCCTCTTCGAGCGATGTTTCACCATCAAAATATTTAATTATAAGTTCATCTATTTTCGATTCTTTCGTACTCATATAACTCCATCAATTGTTCTTTGATTTTTTTTCTTGCCCGGCATAATGTAACCTTTATATCATTTTTCTCAAAGCCGAGCAAATCAGCAATCTCATCATATTCAAGTCCTTCGATGTCCCGAAGGTGCATAACCATTTTTTGTTTGAGTGGAAGTGAATCAATCAACGATTTAGCAATTTCCATCGAATCAGCATTTTCAATGCTTCTAATTAAATTCTCTTCCCTTCCCTGAAAAATCTCCTCATCAAATTCTATGAGTTTTCCTCTCTTTGCTCTCAACTTGTCAATACACAAATTCTTTGTTACAGTCATTGCAAAAGCATTAAAATTTTTCTTTTCATCAAGATTTCCAATATTCTTCCATAACTTAATGAATACTTCCTGCACGACATCTTCCGCATCTTCCCTGCTTCCGAGAAGCCTTTTTGCAAAGCGGAATAGTAAATTCTTGATTTCGGAAATCTTTATTTTAAATTCATTTAGTTCCATTCATCAGCATTGACGTTGATTTAAGAAAAGCGTTACAGCTAAAAATATAAAAAAAATTCATACGTTATAGCATAATGATTTTATAAATATTCCTTAGGAATAATAAAAATGCCTGTTTATGAATACAAATGCAGGAAATGCAAAAGAGAATTTGAGATTACTCAACGAATTACAGAAGAGCCATTAAAAAAATGCAAATTTGACGGCTGTGATGGTGAGGTGTTTCGTAAAATAAGCAAGAACGTTGGCTTAGTATTTAATGGCAGCGGTTTTTATCTAACTGATTACGTACATAAAAACAATAATTTCAGCAGTTCAAAACCTAAAAAGGACAATGGTACAGCAAAAGAAACGAAAATTGAAACCCCAAAGAAACCAGAAACTACAACTGAAAAATCCTCATAATGAATAGCCACTACTTTCAAGTAGTGGTGTTATTAAGAAATGTTACAAAGGGATTTATCCCCTAATCAAATTAAGTGACTAAAGTCTTATGATGTGATTAGGATCTATTCCCCTATCTGAAGATAGGGACTATTCAAATCGAAATTTATTAATTCATCTTTTTATATTTTTCATAAAATTCACCTATCATTTCAAATGCCTGTGTCAATACTTCTTCCGGAGGAAGAATAACAATCCTGAAATGATGTGAGCCGGGTTTCTGCCCGAAACCTTCGCCGTGAACTACTACAACTCCTGTTTGTTTGATTAATTCAATCGTGAAATGTTTGTCATCTTTTACATCAATCGAAGGAAACATATAAAATGCACCGCCGGGTTTAACACAGGTTATTCCTGGAATCTGAGGGAGCATATTCATAACAATATCCCTTCGCTTTTGTAGAATTTTATTCATTTCTGCAATATGAGCCTGACTGCCATCCAATGCCGGAATCACGGCATATTGTATAGGATGATTGGCACAGAGCCTTGCCCTTAGAATTCTGTTTACAGCTTCAAGATATTCATACATAACATTCTTTCTGCCGCTTGCAATACCCCATCCGAGGCGGAATCCGGGTGCTACATAATTTTTTGAAAGTCCTGAAAAAGTAACACACGAAACATCTTTGTTTAATGATGCGATTGATACATGTTCATTATCATCGAACAATAGTTTGTCATAAATCTCATCGCTCATTATTAAAAGATTATGTTCCAAAGCAATATCAATAATCTTTAATAATGTCTCTTTTTGGCAAACAGAACCTGTCGGGTTATTCGGGTTAATCAGGACTATTGCCCTCGTTTTATCATTTATTTTCGATTTTATATCTTCTACATCAGGCTGCCAGCCGTTGTTTTCGTCAAGATAGTATGGATTTGGCACGAGTTCAAGTTTGCTTTGAATTGCGGTATAAAGCGGATAGCCCGGTGTCGGCATAAGGAAATTCTCACCGGAATTAAGTAATGCAGTCAGGCATATTTCAATTGCTTCACTTGCACCTGTAGTAATAAAAATATCGAGTATATCATTTATACCTTTTCGGTTGGCATCTCTCTCAATTGCATCAATAGCTCCCTTGATACCCGAAGATGGTGCATAACCGTTCTGATTATCATTCATCGCCTTGTAAATGGCTTCGATGATATGCTGTGGAGTCCTGTGGCCATAAACATTCGGGTCTCCAATATTAAGGTAAAGCATCTTTTTTCCCGTTTTCGCTACTTCATTTGCAATAACAACAATATCTCTGATGGCATAGTGAATATCAAGTGTTCTGCGGGCAGGTTGAATTTCAAACATAAATCATACTCAATTTTAATAAATAGTAACTATAAAGAATGCAATTTAAATAAAATCTATTTCACGGCAATTTACAAACAATCGAGTAGGAGGTAAGGGATTATTTCCCTTACCGTCCTCTCACACCACCGTACGTGCCGTTCGGCATACGGCGGTTCGTTAAAACTGACAAT